>JAXHVH010000003.1:0-111264 GCA_034189085.1 Bacillota bacterium
ATCGTAAAAGTGCTTTTCTGCGCCATGGTGCTGAAGCTTCACATCGATCATTACCAAAGCCCGTTAGGGCAAGGTTTACCGGGGCGGAACCATTGACGGGTTTACAGTAACGGCCTTAGACTGCAGTGAAGTCTTTCGCCCGAAATCTGAAAGCTGGAGCTGTGAGAAGTGCCGGATTACCGCACTCACCAAAGAAGATGGCCCCAACAAGATCCATTACCACGAGGATGTAGTTGACGCCTGCTATAAGGTTCGTTTTAGCCGCAGGCACCCGGTGCCCGTGGCCAGGGTATTGCACTCTTCTTTACCTTTACCCATTTTTTGCCCTAAAATTGCCCTTTGGCAATATTTGGGGCTATATTAAAGGGGCATTTACGGAATGCCTGCTGCTGATGCATGATGCAATTCGGTTTCTTGACATGATTACCATGGTTACTGTATAATTTTTTAACAATATAAAAGAATAATAAAGGGGTAAGTTTATGAAAAGAACATATCAGCCGAAAAAGAGGCAAAGAAAACGTGTCCACGGTTTTCTTAAAAGAATGAGTACCCAGGCCGGTAGACAGGTTATTAAAAGAAGAAGACAAAAAATGCGCAAAAGAATCAGTGCCTGATCAAATCAGATGACGCTTTACAGGTTGAAAAAAAACTGGGATTTCAGGCGGGTATACCGACACGGCAGGACGGTTGTGACGAAAAACATCGTCCTTTATTACTGTCCCAATGGTTTGGTATACAACAGAATAGGTTTTGCAATTAGTAAAAAAGTAGGTAAAAGTGTAATTCGTAATAGAATCAAAAGGGTTTACCGGGAAGCGCTTAAAAGACTCGAAGGGGAACTGAAGCAAGGTTATGATTTAGTTATTATTGCCAGAAAGCCGGCAGTGGATATTAAATTCAACAATGCGCTTAAGGAGTTGTATTATCTTTGCCGGAAAGGGAAAATTATTTTACCAACGGAATAATAATAACCGGACAGATTTTTAAAAAAATATGTCTCCTGTTAATAAAGTTTTACAGGTTGTATATTTCTCCCTTAAAACCTCGTGTATGCCGGTTTTACCCTTCTTGTTCACAATATACTTATGAAGCAGTGGAACGATATGGAATTGTCCATGGTTTGTACATGGGGCTGAAAAGAATTTTACGCTGCCATCCATTTAATCCGGGCGGATACGATCCTGTTGAATAATGGATCAGTCATAAAAGGAATACGGTAGGAGGATATGAGATGATCGATGCCATAGCTCAATTTTTCGGGGTCGTGCTAAGTTTTATATATGAATATATACCAAATTTTGGGGCAGCCATTATTATTATGACAGTCCTTGTTAAACTGGTCACTTTCCCATTGAACAATAAACAGATTCAATCGGCCAAGAGGATGCAGTTAATGCAGCCTGAAATGAAAAAAATTCAAGAAAAATATAAGGACGATAAAGAAAAACAGAATAAAGCAATGACTGAATTCATGCAGGAAAACAATATTAATCCGCTGGCCGGATGTTTACCGCTGCTGGTCCAGTTTCCCATCCTGATTGGCATTTTTCGACTGCTGAGAGAAGCAAATGCCTTCCTGGACATGAGTAAAATTAACCCGTTTTTATTTCCAAACATAGCTGCAGAAAGTTTAAAAATCAATTTACTGGAACTGCCGTATGCACCGGGGAGTGAAGGATTTAGCCTGGAAGGAATCATTGGCCAGTTAGGAGTTCTATACCTCTTCCCTTTAATTGCCGGAGCAACGACCTATCTTTATTCAAAAATGTCCACTCCAGCTGAAGGCAGCCAAAAAATGATGCTCTACATGATGCCGATCATGATTACAGTATTTAGCTTTAGCTTTCCCATTGGCCTTGTTATCTACTGGATAATGAACAATCTATTTTCAATAGGACAGCATTTGTTTATCAGCAAAATGGACAATAGCAGTACAAAAGACGAAGGCAGTGATGGAAAAGGCGGTAGAAAAGCATTTAAGAAAAAGGAAACAAAAGTCCTGAAGGACTCGGATGGCGGTAGCAAGCAGGACAACCAGAAAAAAGCAGATAAATTGCAGGGAAAGAGTTCGAAAAAAAAGTCCACCAAAGGGAAGGGTAAGAAATGAATGAATATGAAGCTTCAGGACGTAATGTGGACGAGGCTACCGAAAAAGCATTATCAGCAATGGGGATAAGAAAGGATAATGCTATTGTTGAGGTCATGGAGGAACCATCTCAGGGGATTCTTGGCTTATTGGGTAGCAAAGATGCCAAGGTAAGGGTGCGCCCCGCCAGACAGGCGGGAGAATACCTGGCGGATTATCTTGAAAAAACTATAGACATGATGAATATCAAAGGGAAAATTGAGATTCAGGAAGACGATGAAAAACTGGAAGCTGATGTATATGGAGAGGATGTAAGTGCTTTAATTGGAAGAAGAGGCCGGACTTTAAGTGAATTACAGTACCTGCTCAATGTGATAACCCGAAGGCAGTTCAACAACCTTAATAAAATGGTCATTCTGGATGTTGAAAACTACCGGGTGAAAAGGGAAAAAACACTAACTCAACTGGCAAGGAATGTTGCCAGGAAAGTTAACAATGAAGGACATGAACAGGTTCTTGAACCGATGACACCTCAGGAAAGAAGGATTATTCACATAGCTCTGCAGAATTTCCCAGGGGTCCAAACCTACAGCGAAGGGGAGGAACCGTACAGAAAAGTGGTTATCGCCCCGTTGATATAAAGTTGACGGCGCCGCCCCGGAAATGGGGCGGTTTTTTTATGAGATGCCGAATGAGGCAAATTTATGAAAGAGGGGAAGCGCGATGTATGCAGGAAAATGATACAATTGCTGCAATCAGCACACCTCTTGGAGAAGGTGGCATCGGCATTGTACGTATGAGCGGTACGAAAGCGTTTGATATCGGCCGGGCAATCTTTATCCCTTCAGTTAAAATGACCCGCGGTTACCCTGAAGCAAGGCATCTTTATCATGGACATGTATTAAATAAAGAAGGTGAAATAGTAGATGAAGTATTAATTTCATTTATGCCGGCACCACATACATATACAAGAGAAGATGTTGTGGAGATCAATTGCCACAGTGGTGTGTTTGCCCTGCGGACAATTTTAAAAATAACCATGGAAAGTGGTGCAAGATTAGCTGAGCCTGGCGAATTCACAAAAAGAGCTTTTGTTAATGGAAGAATTGATTTAAGCCGTGCGGAAGCGGTTATCAATATGATTAAGGCACGTTCAGAAGAAGCAGTAAAAGCAGCGGCAAGCAATATACGGGGTGACCTGGCAGAAAAAATAAAGGAATTAAGGGACAAAATGATTGAAGCAAGGGCACCACTGGAAGCATCTTTTGACTACCCGGAAGAGTACGAAATGGACGATGGGGATCTTAAAAAGATAGAAACGATAATTAAGTATATAAAAGAAGAAATAAACAGCATGTTGAAAGATGTTGATAGAAACAGGGCTTTCCAGGAAGGAGTCAGTATTGCCATTATTGGAAAGCCAAATGTAGGGAAATCATCACTTCTCAACGCCATGCTCAAACAGCAAAGGGCTATCGTCCATGAAATACCAGGGACAACGAGAGACCTTCTGGAAGGATATATGAACCTGGGTGGATATCCCATAAAACTCATTGATACAGCAGGTATACAGGGTACTGATGATCCGGTTGAGAAAGAGGGTATAGCCCGTTCGAGAAAGGCGGCGGAACAGGCCAAAATGATCATAACTGTTCATGATGGTTCACGAAAATGGGAAGATGAAGATGGAGAAATCGCCGCTATGGTAAAACCGGGCCAGGGGAAAGTTATAGTGATCAATAAAAAGGATCTTGGGATGAAGATATCGCTGGAAAAAGTAAAACGCTGTTATAAAGATGCCCCTATTGTGCAAACAGCTGCCATCAGGGGAGAGGGTATGAGTGATTTAGAAGAAGCAGCTGCGGAGCAGATGGATTTGTTTTTTAAGGGAATTAGTGAAGGGCCAGCGGTGATTTCGTTGCGCCATGAGCAAATAATGAAAGAAACCTTGCTATGCATTGAGGAAGCACAGAAAATGTTAATCAAGGAGCCACCGGAATTAATTAGCCTTGAATTGCAGAATGCATGGTTGAAAATGGGGGAAATAACAGGGGAAACGATTCAAGAGGAATTGCTGGATAAGATATTCAGCGAATTTTGCCTGGGCAAATAATTGTTTCCGGAATGGATGATGAGTTTGAATAACAAAAAGGCTGAAGCAGTGAAAAATATGCTTGAGCTCCTGGAACTTCCGGTTGAGAGCAAACAAACTGAGCAGCTGATTATTTATACTAACATGCTTTATGAAGGATTACGCAGCAAAAGGTTAACAGGAGAAAAGACAATCGAAGGCATAGTTTTAAAACAGCTATATGATTCACTATATTTGATAAAAATAAAACAGTTAAGGCGGGAAGGCAGGATAGCAGATGTGGGCAGCGGCGGTGGCATACCGGGGATACCTGTAAAAATAATGCTGCCGGATGTATATATCTGCATGATCGAGGCAAATCGGAAAAAGGCAGTCTTCATCAAGAAGGTTATTTATGACCTTGGTTTGCCAAAAGCTGAGGTATGCTGGGAAAGGGCGGAAAAAACTGGCCACAAACAAGAACATCGAGAGCAATATGATGCAGTAATGTGCAAAGCACTGGCGGAGATAAATGTTCTGGCGGAAATATGCCTCCCCTTTCTTAAAGTTGGTGGGGATGCCTATTTCTACAAGGGGCCGGCAGGAGAAAAAGAAATTGAAAAAGCAAAAAAAGCTATTGAACTATGTGGAGGACAAATAGCAGAAAAATGGTTTTATGTGCTACCGGGGGGAGAATCAAGAACAATTTACCATATTATCAAAGATAAGAAAACGTCCAGTATTTACCCGAGAGCAACAGGAAAACCTTTTAAAAACCCTATCACATAACATTGAGGGAAAAGGGAAAAATTATAAATAATTTTGACAGTAAGTGATGGAAGGGGATTATATTTTGAGTAACATGAAGGAAAGAATGTTTTATTGTCAAATTTATTTTGAGGAGGGGAAATTATAAAAATTGGTGGTGACAAATATTCCTGAAGCAGTATTCGAGCCTACTACTGAAAAAGTAGTAGCAATTGACATTAATAAAATCAGGCCAAATCAATTTCAACCAAGAAGAAATATAGATCAAGAAAAGATCATGGAACTGGCAAATTCGATAAAAGAGAACGGTTTGATTCAGCCTGTGGTGGTGCGTAGAGATGGAAACAATTACGAGCTGGTTGTCGGTGCAAGGAGATATCTGGCCTGCAGGAGCCTGGGATGGCAAAAAATATCGGCCGTTGTCAAATACTTTTCAGACAGCGAAATGGCCGTGCTGGCTTTAATTGAAAATCTACAGAGAGTAAATCTAAATTGCTTTGAAGAAGCGATGGGTTACAGTTCTATAATTGATCAATTTAGTATGACCCAGGAGCAGCTGGCCAATAATATTGGTAAAAAACAGTCTACCATAGCCAACAAAATCAGGCTTTTGAAATTGAGCACAGGTGTTAGAAAAGAGATACTGGCCAAAGGATTGAGTGAAAGACATGCGAGAGCTCTGTTAAAACTGCATTCCGAAGAAGAGCAAATAAAAATGATTACTGAAATAGCGAATCAGGAACTGACAGTTAAAGAAGCTGAAAAAAGGATCATAGCGCGGGTGCCGCAGAAAAAGGGGAAAAAACGAAAAATAAATTCAATACCAGTGATTAGAGATATGAGGATATTTCTAAATACAATACGCGAAGCGGTGGAAATGATTAAAAAATCGGGTTTAACACCCGATGTAACAGAAAAAGTAGATGAAGATTGCATTGAAGTGACTATAAGATTAACAAAAGAAATGGTAGAAAGAAAATGACGGTGTAATGATAGCAGACAAGGATATAAGCCGGTAAGAGGTTTACGACGGTTCCAGAGTAGGAGAGAACGATTTAATGAACAAGGTTGTGGCAATAACCAATCAAAAAGGCGGTGTGGGAAAAACAACGACTGCCGTAAACCTGGGGGCTGCTCTTGCAGACATGGGTGGCAAGGTGCTCCTTGTGGATATAGATCCGCAGGGGAATACTACCAGTGGGACCGGGTTGTCAAAAAAAGACATAGAATTCTGTATCTATGATGTGCTAATCAATGAAAGACCCATTAAAGAAACAATCATCAAGACCGGGTGGAACAATCTTTATACCGTCCCGGCTACTATTCAGCTGGCGGGGGCAGAAATTGAACTGGTTTCAATGGTTTCGAGAGAAGCAAAATTAAAGCGAGCACTGCAAGAAGTAAAAGAAGATTACGATTATATCTTTATTGACTGCCCACCGTCGCTTGGCCTGTTAACTGTTAATTCGCTTAATGCTGCAGACAGTGTCATTATCCCGATTCAGTGCGAATATTACGCCCTGGAAGGGCTCGGGCAATTAATGAATACCATTGCTCTTGTCCGCAAACACCTGAACAATGCTCTGCGCATAGAAGGAGTCTTGCTGACCATGTATGACAGCAGGACAAATTTATCAGAACAGGTAGCAGAAGAAGTCAGAAATTATTTTAAGCACTACGTGTATAAAACAGTAATACCGAGGAATGTTCGTTTGAGTGAAGCGCCAAGTTATGGAAAGAACATATTTGATTATGATCCAAAGAGCAAGGGAGCAGAACTTTATCGCGAGCTTGCCCGGGAGGTTAAAGAAGAATGAGTGAAAAACGGAGACTGGGTAAAGGTCTGGGCGCATTGATACCCGAGGTTATGAACGATAAAGAAGAAAGTAATGAAATTGCTCTTGATTTAATCAAAGTAAACCCTTTCCAGCCGCGCAGGGATTTCGAAGAAGATAAAATGAAGGAACTGGCATCATCAATAAAAGAACACGGTATATTGCAAGCTGTGGTTGTTTCCCCCGACCCGGAAGGAGAGGGGTACATACTGGTAGCGGGAGAAAGGCGATGCCGGGCGGCAAGAATGGCCGGATTAAAAAAAGTGCCGGCTGTGATCAAAAAGATGGATCAGAAAACGATGCTAGAAATAGCCCTGATTGAAAACCTGCAGCGGGAAGATTTAAACCCTTTGGAAGAGGCGGCAGCTTATCGCAGACTGATCGATGACTTTAAATATACGCAGGAGGAATTAGCCGGAAGGCTGGGGAAAAGCAGGCCTGCAGTGGCAAACAGTTTGCGTTTGCTGTCATTGACTGAGCCAGTCCGTGATCTTCTGGCAAGCAGAACTATTACTGCCGGCCAGGCTAGACCATTGCTGTCAATAGAGGAACCGGAAAGGCAACATGAAGCGGCGATGATGATAGTAGAAAAGGGATTATCGGCCAGGGCTGCAGAAAAATTAGCTACAAAAAAAAGCAGGCCGGGAACTAAAAAAGATACAGACATGAAAAATTCGGATCCGCTAATCGAAGAGCTGCAGCAAAGAATACAGCGAGCCCTGGGGACAAAAGTAAAAATAAAAAGCAGCAGAGAAGGCGGGACAATTGAAATATATTATTACGGGGATGATGATTTAGAAAGGCTTACAACCAGATTACTTCCAGAAGGGCTGGATTAGCTATGTTTCACGTGAAACATAGCCCCGGTTACCTGGCGTAAAATGTTTCATGTGAAACATGACCTGTATTGCCGGCTGCTTTCATGGCAGTCACGGTTTTCCTTAATTTGTTAATGAAAATGCCCTGGCTTAGCTGTGATTTTTGGTTTGTGTTATAATAAGTACCACATTTCTATCGGGGGCGAATAACAGAAATAGTTATTTTGGTATATCCCGATTTTTTTTAAGATTGAAAGGTAGATACGATAAATGGCAGATAACAATAAAAATAGATGCTTTACGATTATGATTGTCCCTCACTCGGAAGAGGATACTTTTAGCCTCAAACTGCCCCTGTACGTGGTTAAATTAGCGGCAGCAGTGGTAGTGCTATTTATCATCGGTTTTGGACTGATGGGATTTGCCTACCTCAGGGCAAGTTCTGAAGCGAAGGAGGCTCAATCGCTACGAGAAATTAACAGGGCACAGCAGGAAGAAATTGACACTCTGGCCGTGGAAACGCAAAAAATGATGGAACAGCTTGATGAAGTTGATGCTCTTGTCGATAAAATGACCGATAAACTGGAACTTGAGAGTGATGAAAACATTGATCTTCAGCCTCAAGCGATGCCGGTTCTCGACGCTCTCAAGGGAACAGAAGAGAACGGGCATGATCGTCTATATGCCAGTCGTTCATCGGCAGGCGGGGTCCTGGATAGGGCAGCCGATAATATTGCTCTTCTGCAGGACAGTGTGCCGGAACGAACGGAAACCCTTGATGTCATTGATCAGTATATTGACAGGATCGACGCGATCCCTTCGCTTTGGCCGGCTCGTGGACGTATCTCTTCAGGTTTTGGAACAAGGAGAAAGCCCTATGCTAAAAGTGGTTACCAGTTTCATACCGGTATCGACATAACCGGTTCATATGGATCATCCATATATGCCTCTGCCCCCGGAACTGTCACTTTTACTGGATACAGGGGTAGCCTCGGCAACCTGGTTATTATCGATCACGGCTATGGTTATGAAACTTATTATGCCCATCTTACTGATTTTGTTGTCACTGTGGGGGAGCAGGTAGAAAGAGGTCAGATCATTGCTCATATGGGCAGTTCCGGCAGAACAACAGGGACCCATCTGCATTATGAGGTCCATCATTCGGGATCACCGGTCAACCCGACTAATTATTTGAAGCAATTGTAAATTAGGAGGCAAATCACTTGTTAAAAAAAGACAGCTTTGATTTATCTTCGGATAAGGTGAATACTGTAATTGGCAAAGGGACCAGTTTCCAGGGTACGATGGTTGGGAACGGTTTAATTCGTATAGATGGAGAAGCGAAGGGAGATATTACGAACAAAGGAGACGTAATCATTGGAGAAAGCGGTACGGTTGCTGTCGATTTGAAGGCGCGAAATGTCACGATAGCCGGTCACTTCGAGGGAAGTATCGAAGCGGAGGGCAGGTTGGAGCTTAAAAAAACCTCGACAGCCGTTGGCAAGTTTAAAGTAAATGGCTTGCTCATTGAAGAAGGGGCAATTATATCCGGCGGCATGGAAATGACATTAAAGGACAAAGACAACAAGGTTCTCCACAATCAAGATGATCAAAGAGAGAATAATTCAGAAACACGGTAAAAAATATCGCACATATTACTTGACGGGCAAAACTCAAGTAATTTAAGATGTGTTTTTATTATTATTACATAGGAGTTTGCGGTTTTGCAGGCAGTAGATCGTATTCATGTCGGTTAAGTTGGTTCTTTCTTGTAGCCAGGATGTGTGAGGTGGAGTTAGAGAAGTTTTTAGATGATCTGGCAATTGAGCTAAAGACGCCATTAGATTAAATTTATGTGCCAGAATTGTAAAGTGAGGTATTGAAATGCTTATTATCTTACTGGGACCGCCTGGTGCAGGTAAAGGCACGCAGGCTGAACAATTGGTTAAAGAATTTGGCCTTGCTTATATTTCAACCGGTGATATACTCAGGAAAGCTGTCAAAGAAAAAACAGTTTTAGGCCGTAAAGCCCAGGATTATATGGACAGCGGACAGCTTGTCCCTGATGATCTTGTAATTGATATTGTCAAAGAACGCTTGCAGGAACCTGATTGCCAAAAAGGCGCTCTTCTGGACGGTTTCCCAAGGACTGTTGCCCAGGCAGTTGCTCTTGATAAAATGCTCCCGCTTATTGGAACAAAAATCGACACAGTCGTACTGCTGGAAGTTGACGAGAGCGAGCTGATAGACAGACTTACTGGCAGACGAGTATGCTCGAACTGCGGGGCCAACTATCACATGAAATTTAATCCACCAAAGGTGCGCAATGTCTGCGATCAATGCGGCGGTGATCTATTCCAGCGCGATGATGATACTTTGGAAACGGTTAAAGAAAGGCTCGAGGTATATAAAAAACAAACAGAGCCTTTAATTGATTTTTACCGTGATAAAGATCTCCTCAGCGCTATTGATGGTAATAAGGATATTGAAGAGGTATTTAAACAAATTGTTGCTGTGATTAAAGATATTGAGGAACGGTGATCCGGGAAGTGGCCAAATACTCTGTTGGTCAACTGGTAGAAATGAAGAAAGGGCATCCCTGCGGGGCGAATTGTTGGCGGATTATCAGGGTCGGAATGGATGTCCGGATCAAGTGTCTCAATTGCGGGCGAAGTGTTTTGATCCCCCGTTCCCGATTTGAGCGCAGGTTGAAAAAAATTATTTCCGAGGGGGAACAGCAGAAAGAGTAAACGGGAGAGTTGATTATGTCCTGGAGCTGTGGAATCGTCGGCTTACCGAATGCCGGGAAGTCGACTCTTTTTAAAGCGATTACTTCACTTGACGTTGCTATAGAAAGCTATCCTTTTTCCACAATCGATCCCAACAAAGCGGTAGTCCCTTTACCTGACCGGAGACTCCCTGCGCTGGCTGAGTTAAGCGGTGCTGATAAGATCACTCCAGCTACAATTGAAATAACCGATGTGGCCGGTCTGGTTAAGGGTGCCAGCAAGGGCGAAGGCCTTGGCAACCAGTTTCTTGGGTATCTTCGTGATGTTGATCTACTAATTCATGTTGTTGGGGATTACAACCGGCTGGAAGAAAACAGTGAAAGCATTGCGACTAAAGTGGAAACAGTAAACCTTGAGTTATGTCTAGCAGACATTGAAGTTGTTGAGCGAAGACGGGATAAACTGGAGCCGAAAGCAAAAAGTGGCGATAAAAATGCCCGGGCTGAACTGACTATGCTTGCAAAAACGCTTGATTATTTGAATCGAGGCTTGATGCTTTCACAGATTATATTTACTGATGAAGAAGCAGGTTTCCTGGCCAATCTATCTTTATTGACCAGGAAGAAAATGATTTATGTATACAATACAGGGGAGGAGGAACTTTTCAATCCGGACCTGTCCGGCATTCCTGAAAAGAACGAGATAATTCCTATCTGCGCTTCTCTGGAGGCGGAACTGGCCGAATTGCCGGCGGAAGAAAAAAAAATATTTTTGGATGCTTACGGTATGCAAGCCAGCCGAATCGAGGAACTTCTTGCCCGTTGTTTTAAGCTGCTCGATCTGGCTGCTTTTTATACGATCAAGGGAAGTGAAACAAGAGCCTGGATTGTTCCATCAGGGATGCATGCCCTTAAAGCTGCCGGCAAGGTTCATACCGACATGGAACGGGGATTTATCAATGTAGAAGTAGTTCCATGGGATGTCTTGCTTTCAGCAGGCAATCTTGCGCAAGCCAGAGAGAAAGGGCTTTGTCGCACAGAAGGACGCGATTATCCGGTTGAAGACGGGGACGTGTTGATTTTTCGTTTTAGAGCTTAACTAAGGGTAAATAACCTGGATAAATACTGGCTCTTGATTCTTTGTTTTCGACAGCTTGCCCCGCTGGAATAAATATGCTATCATGTTGCAGGTCAATCCCTGCTCCTTAAAGGGGCCATCAGTCCAGAGGGAGGTGATAAGAGTGGGACTATACGAAAACATGCTGATCTTACAACCCGATATGGAATCGGAAGAAGAAGCTGTAGTATTAAGAAATTTACAGGAAACCATCACAAAAAATGATGGTTCGATTGTTAAAGTTGTAGACTGGCACAAACGAAAACTTGCTTACGAAATCAACAAGCACAAAGAAGGACACTACTACCTCGTTTATTTCGATGCGCCGGGAACAATAATCCCGGAGGTTGAACATTATTTTCGGGTAACAGATGCCATAATGCGTTTCATGATTGTGTCCGCCAATGAGAGTGATCTGGAAGCTGTCAGTGGAGAAGAACCTGTGCCGAGCTCCGAGGTCGCAGATGTTGCTGCAGAAGAAGAAAAACCGATCGGTGAAGAAACAGACATAAATGCAGACGAACAGGCAACTTCGGAAACAACCGAGCAGCCAGTTGAGGAAAAGGCTGACCAGTTGGAAGAAGAGGAAAAGACTGACTAAGCAGGTTGATTGAATAATATTTTAAGTGAGGGTGATTTTATCATGCTTAACATGGTGGTTTTAATCGGCCGCTTAACACAGGATCCAGAGCTTCGTTATACTCCGGGTAATGGAGTCCCGGTGTCTACGTTTACCCTTGCTGTTAACCGTCCTTTTACCAATCAGCAGGGTGAAAGAGATACCGATTTCATAAATATTGTAACCTGGCGTAAACTGGCAGAAAATTGCGCCAAGTATTTAAAAAAAGGCAGTCTGTCAGCGGTTACCGGCCGCCTGCAAATAAGATCTTATGACGACAGCCAGGGTGTTAGGCGAAAAGTGGCTGAAGTAGTAGCCAATGATGTGCGGTTTTTAGACAAGGGCCGGGGAACCGACGAAGTTAAAAATGACGACTTTGGCGAGAGCGGTAATGAAAACATTGACATCAGCGAGGATGATGTTCCTTTCTAATGAAAGGAGGGTGATATAATGAGAAGAGACAAGGGTAGAAAACCCAAAAAGAAAATTTGCAGTTTTTGTGTTGAAAAAATTGACAATGTTGATTACAAACAGTATGAAAAATTAAAACGTTTTATTACGGAACGAGGTAAAGTTCTGCCGCGTCGCATTTCTGGAAATTGTGCCCGTCATCAGCGCCAGGTGACCAGGGCAATCAAAAGAGCCAGGATAATGGCCCTGCTTCCTTTTACCTCGGAGTGAGAGCAATGAAATTGTGTAATCAGAAAAGTGGCGGTGCCGGTTTTTAATATGCCGGTAGCCGCTCTTTTTTTGCAGGAGTGCAGGGAGCCGGAAGAGAACTATCTGAGTGTAAGACAGGTTTGAACTACGACACTGCTATCCAATCAAGATTGACCAAAAGGAGTGATTCAGTTTATGAAGATAATCCTTCAACAGGATGTACCCAACCTCGGGGGAAAAGGAGATATTAAAGATGTAGCCCCCGGTTATGCCCGAAATCACCTTCTCCCCCGGAAAATGGCTGTTGAAGCTACCCCGCAAAAATTACGTGAATGGGAAAAACAGAAGCAAAGGGAAGAAGCCGTTAATCAACAATTGCAAGAAGAAGCCAGCCGCCAGGCTGAAAAGGTATCCGACCAGGTCATAATTTTTAAAATGCCTTCCGGCGAAGGGGGACGGTTGTTTGGTTCCGTTACTTCCGCCGATGTTGCCGGAAAACTGGCAGATATTGGTGTTGAAGTAGACAAGAAAAAAATTGAATTCTCGGAACCGATAAAAAGTATCGGCCCGCACACTGCCAATGTCAGGCTGCATCAGGGGATCACGGCAGAACTGAAAATTGTAGTGGAGAAAGACGAATCATAATTCGGGAAGGGGCGGATTTGCAGTGGTTGTAATCAGCGACAGAGTACCTCCTCAGAGTAAGGATGCTGAACAATCAGTCCTCGGATCGATGATTATTGATAAAGAGGCAATATTCGCTGCTGCAGAGCTTTTGACTGACGAGGACTTTTACTCTACCGCCCATCAGAAAATTTTTGCCGGGATAATTGGTTTAAGTGAGAGAGGGGAACCGGTAGATATAGTAACTTTATCGGAAGAGCTTCAGCGCAGGCAATGCCTGGAGGAAATCGGAGGAAGAACATACCTGGTCAGTCTTGCCAATAGTGTTCCTACTGCCGCCAATGTGCGCTATCACTCCCAGATAGTCCGCGAAAAAGCAATTTTGCGTTCACTAATCCAGGCGGCAACAGGTATAGTAACTCGTAGCTTTGATTCGCCGCCCAACGTTGATGAATTTCTTGATGAAGCGGAACAGCTGATATTTGAAATAGGGCGTCGCGGTAAACACCAGGGTTTTGCCTCACTGAAAGATGTTCTGGTGCAGGCGTTTGATCGGATTGAGAAATTGTACGACGAAAAGAAAGGAGTTACCGGACTTTCAACAGGTTTTACGGATCTTGACAGGATAACTTCAGGACTGCAGAATTCTGATCTGGTCGTTATAGCCGCCCGTCCGAGTATGGGTAAAACTACTCTGGCCTTGAATATGGCTCAGCAGATAGCCGTGCGGGAAAAAAAGGCAACAGCATTTTTCAGCATGGAGATGTCAAAGGAACAGCTGGCCCAGCGATTGCTCTGTGCAGAAGCACAGATTGATGCACAGAATATGAGACGGGGTTTCCTGAGCCAGGATGAATGGCACAAACTGACAAGGGCTGTGGGGCCACTCAGCGAGTCCCCCCTTTATATCGATGATACGGCATCACTGTCGGTTATGGAAGTAAGGGCCAAAGCCCGCCGTCTAAAAGCAGAAAAGAGTCTGGATGCTATATTTGTCGACTATCTCCAGCTTATGCGCGGTTTCAGCAGAGCTGAAAGCAGGCAGCAGGAATTATCAGAAATTTCCAGGGCTCTTAAAGCACTGGCCAAGGAACTGGAAGTTCCTGTGGTGGCTCTTTCTCAGCTGAGTCGTGCTGTGGAAAAACGACCCGATCGACGTCCCATTCTCAGTGACTTGATGGAATCGGGTGGCATTGAGGCCAATGCCGATGTAGTAATGTTTATTTACCGTGAATCTTATTACAATAGAGATACTGAAAAAGGCAATATTGCCGAGATCAGCATTGCCAAGCAGCGTAATGGCCCGACCGGTTTGGTGGAGCTGTATTTCCTCGACAGGTTCACAAAATTTGCTAATGTTGCCCGAGAATCAATCAAGGAAGAAGGCTAACTTTGTCTTTAAAGCAAAAATATAATGTTGTTATTGTAGGGGCAGGGCCGTCCGGCATATTTGCAGCACTTGAGCTGTCGGCAAAAACTGAGGCCAGCATTTTAATTGTTGATAAAGGTCCTGCTCTTGAGAATCGCGACTGTCAAACACAGGGAGAGTACGGTCGCTGCCTGCGCTGTGAACCATGTACCATCACCTGCGGGTGGGGTGGCGCCGGTGCATTTAGTGATGGCAAACTGACTCTCACTGCAGATTTTGGCGGATTTTTAAACGATCTCATCGATCAGAAAATTGTCAGTCAGCTGATTGAAGAGGTAGACGGTATTTACCTGTCATTTGGTGCACCCCCAAAGGTTTACGGCACCAACAAAGAAGCAATCAAAGATATTGAACGACGCTCGGCTGCTGCCGGACTCAGCCTTATTCCGGCAAGAATCCGACACCTGGGAACGGAAAACTGCTACCGGGTTCTCAAGAATATGTATGAGACACTGGTTGATAAAATTGATATAATGATGGATTCAGCTGTTGCAGAACTGAGTGCTGAAAATGGTGTGATTCAAGGGGTTCGTCTTACCGGTGGTGAGTTCATTGCTGCCGATTATGTAATATGTGGCCCCGGCAGGGCTGGTTCAGAATGGATGCAGAGTGAATCCGCCAGACTTGGTTTGAACAGCTCAAATAATCCTGTAGACATAGGAGTAAGAGTGGAAGTACCCTCGGTAATAATGGAAACGCTTACCGATAAAATATATGAATCAAAATTGATTTATTTTACCAGCCAGTTCGATGATCGCATTCGTACTTTTTGTATGAATCCTTACGGAGTGGTGGTCACCGAAAATAACGAAGGCTTAATTACAGTAAACGGTCACAGCTATGCTGAAATGAAGACAGACAATACTAACTTTGCTTTGCTGGTCAGTAAATCTTTTACTCATCCATTTAAGGAACCCATCCGTTACGGTCGTTACATTGCCAGTCTTGCCAATATGCTTGGTGATGGAGTAATTGTCCAGCGCCTGGGAGACTTGTTGAAAGGCCGACGCTCAACACATGAGCGTATTAATCGTGGTCTGGTGCGTCCCACCCTTGAAGAAGCTACTCCAGGTGATTTAAGTTTGGTTTTACCTTATCGTTACCTGGTAGCGATAATTGAAATGCTTGAAGCCCTGGAGAGGCTAGTGCCCGGGGTTAATTCACGGCACACACTTCTTTATGGCGTGGAAGTTAAATTTTATTCTTATCGCCTCCGGCTAACGGATAATCTTGAAACCGAAATCAACAATCTTTTCGCTGTTGGTGATGGGGCCGGGATTACCCGGGGCCTTATTCAATCTTCTGCTACCGGTCTTATAGCAGCAAGGGAAATAGCGCAGCGCATTTCAGTTTATAACTAAGGTTCTTCAACACGGAAGTTCTATGGTATGACTGCATTACCTCTGGCAACGGCACTCAAGAAGGATTTTTTTGTTTTTTGGCGAATAATAAAACGTTATAGTTTTCATTAATGGTTGTAGCATTTTTTAAAGACTTGATTCAATTCTGGAAAGCCGGTATACTAAACTGCCGGTTTTATTCAGGAAAGGAATCTATTGCAATGAATTCAAATACTGTTCATAGAGTACCATCTGGGAAACAACCAAACCTAAAGAAAACTGTCCGATTCAGGCAGTTTTATAATTACTTACGGGAGATGCCTTTTGCTTTTGCAATGAAGAGTTATCATTTCATTGCTGTCGCTGCTATCGCGGTGATTTTTATGCTGGGGATTCATGTTTATTTGGAGAACTATGTATATGTAGTTGTTCTTGATGATCAGGAAGCGGGTTTTGTCGAAGTGGGAGTGGTCAGGAATGCAGAGGAAATAGAAAGTTACATAGAAGAAATAATATTTCGCTGTGGTGAGTTATACGGCATGCCCATAGAGGTGGAAGACAATATTTCTTTAATTCGAGAATTCAGGCCTGAAAATGAACCTGATTCAGAAGCAGCCCGTGAATTTATTCGACGCCACCTCAACCTGGCTGCTGATGCTTATATGATCACCGTGGACGGCAAACCTGTTGCTCCTGTTTCCTCTGAGAAAGAGCTTGATTTGATTGTCGATTCTTTGGAAGCTTCTTTTACTCGAACGATCGGAAGCGGTCGTGTCCTTGAAGCTTTTGTCGTTGAAGAGTTGGGCCTGGAAAATTGTACGGCTGCTCCCGATAGTATCTGCAGTGCCGATGAGGTAGTTGATTTGCTGGTGGAAAACAGTAAAGATAATACTTTGTCCGGTGTTTATTTAGCAGCCAGGGCTGAGGATAGGACTGTCCTCAATAGCCGCTATGCGGAAAGAGAAAGTGAAGCGGGCGAAGAAACATCTGACGAAACGCCTTCCGACGAGACACCTTCTGACGAAACACCATCCAGCGAGAATCCATCACCCGAGCTGGCTTCTTTCAATAATATTCCCAAGATTGAACGTATGGATGCTGAGATGCAGGAGCAAAAAACAATCGAAACTGATGGTGTCCATGTTAAGGTAATTGAAGAAGTGACAGTATATGAACCGATTCCATTTTCAGTGGAATATATTTATGATGATGAAATGTGGGTTGTTCAGAGCGAGGTAACCACACCTGGCGAAGATGGCTTAAAAGAAATTATCTATCATGTTACTTTAGAAAATGGTACTGAAGTAAATCGGACCAAGCTTGAAGAAAAGATTATCAAGGAACCTGTACCCCAGGTAATAACCCAGGGAATGGCTAAAGTGCCATCTATCGGGGAAGGACAGTTCATCTGGCCGGTTGCCAGCCGTGGTGAAGTGACCCCCGGCAGGGGGTTTAGTTCCTGGCATACGGGGATTGACATTAATGCTCCCATGGGTACCGGCGTGCTCGCAGCTGATAACGGTGTAGTATGGTTCTCGGGCTACGGAGGTTCTCAGGGCAACTATATTATTTTGTACCACGGGGCCTTCTGGACACTTTACCTGCATAACAGTGAGAATTTAGTCCAAAAGGGAGATCAGGTTAATCAGGGAGATGTGATTGCCCTGCTTGGTTCAACCGGCCGATCCACCGGACCTCACTTGCATTTTGAAGTTCGCGTAGATGATGGAACTGGTGAATGGCATGCCTATTATCAGCATGAACCAATAGATCCCCTGCAATTTTTCCGCCCGTAAAAAGTATTGTCTCGAACGGGCCCTTCTTCTATTATTGAAGAAGGGCTGTTTTATTTTTCTGTCTGTACGGCAGCCTTCCTGTGCGGGCAGGGATTAACTCGAGTAAGAGCGAATGCTTTATTTTAATTTATTAAACGGGGTTGTAAAAATTGACGGATAAAATTTTAGTTGTGGATGATGAAAAACCGATCGTTGATATTCTGCAGTACAATCTTGAAAAGGAAGGTTACAGGATAGTAACTGCTTTTAACGGGGAAGATGCTCTCCTACAGGTAGAAGCAGAAAAACCTGATTTAATTATTCTTGACATTATGTTACCCCGTAAAGACGGTTTTACTGTTTGCAAAGAAATTCGTGCCCGGCATGATATCCCCATTATAATGCTTACTGCGAAGGAGCTCGAGATGGACAAGATTATCGGGCTGGAACTGGGAGCAGATGATTATGTTACCAAACCGTTTAGTGCACGTGAGGTAATGGCCAGGGTTAAGGCGATTTTACGGCGGACCCAAACCAAGGAGAAAAAAGCTGATACAGAAAATAGCAGGCTTGTTTCCGACGCGATAATTGTAGATCAGGGAGAAATTCAGGTTTATAACCAGGGAGAACCGGTTGAGCTGACCCTTAGAGAATATAATTTGCTTGTCCACCTGATGAAGAAACCGGGTTATGTATTCAGCCGTGAGCAGCTTTTAGATCAGGTCTGGGGGTATGATTATATCGGCGATGAAAGAACTGTGGATGTTACCATTCGCCGGCTGCGTGAAAAATTAGAAACCAACCCGGCAAAACCTGACTATATACATACTAAAAGAGGTGTGGGCTATTATTTCAGGCGGAGGGAAAATATTTAACAGCCTCCAGTGGAAAATCATTTTCATCTACCTAATGCTTATTCTTTTTTCCCTGCAGTTGATCAGTGTTTACCTGGTTCAATCACTGGAAGAGTACTATTTGAGCAATTACAAAGAGAGTCTTGAAAACCAGGCCAGGTTGCTGTCTGCTTTTGTCGAACCCGACCTTGGCGAAGGACAGATTTGGAGCGAGGACAGTGTTCGCCTGGCTCGTGAATTCAGGGATTTGCATGATATGGAAATTATTATCCTGGATAATTATGCCAATATAGTCGGTACCTCCGGGCGCCAGGCGCTGCTCGGGCACCGCCTGATTCGTGATGAAATAACAAGGGCTCTGACCGGCCACCTGAGTGACACAATCCGTTATGATCCGGCTGCCCAGGAAAGGCGGTATTACCTGGCTTATCCAATACAGGACGAAGGAAGCACTCTTGGTGTTGTATATTTAAGCGGTTCTCTTAAACCCGTTGACAGCACCTTGAACGAAGTAAAAATTATTCTGCTCAGCGGGGTAGGTATCGCCCTTGCCACCAGTTTTGTCCTGGGGATAATTTTAACAAGGACCATTACTTCGCCGATCAAAGAGGTTACTGATCAGGCTAATTTCATGGCCGGAGGTGATTTTACCCGAAAAATCAATGTCCAGACGTCTGATGAAATAGGGCTTCTTGGGCAAACATTTAATTACCTGGCTGAACAACTCAGCAGCACCATTAATGAAATGTCTTCGGAAAAGAGCAAAGTGGAAGCTATTATCAACAATATGAGTGATGGTGTAGTTGCACTCGATGGCAAAGGGCATCTTATACAGATTAATCCATCCGCCAGACAATTGCTAAAAAATTTAAATCTAAAAGTTGATTTGCAGAGCAGGGCCGGGTTTAATTTGCTGCGCAGCCTTATAGGACGGGATGCAACCAAACAATTTATCCACGAGCAGAAACCGCTCACCGCTGAAGTATCCAGCCATGATCCCGATTGCACCATGCAGGTAAAAGTGGCTCCTTTCAAAGTGGAGAAAGGGAAACTCAACGGGACGCTCATAGTGCTGCATGATGTAACCAGGGAAAGGGAGCTGACCAGGCGCCAGGAAGAATTTGTGGCTGATGTTTCTCATGAACTGAGGACTCCTCTGGCAACGGTAAAAAGTTATGTTGAGACACTGCTTGACGGTGCGGATGAAGAACCTGACACAAGGCGGCGATTCCTGGGGGTCCTTGCTTCCGAGACCGAGCGGATGGTCAGTATGGTTAAAGATCTGCTTGTGCTATCCCAGATCGATTCAGCCCGTGTTGATTGGCACATGAACGATGTCAACCTGAAAGATCTGGCCCAGGAAGCCGTGGAGCAGATCCGGCAAAAAGCAGGCGCTATTTCTCCTCGTATAGAAGTGGCAATCAAAGATGATTTCCCAAAGGCTTTCGTGGACCGGGATAAGATGATGCGCGTTTTTACCAATTTGTTGAGCAATGCGGTAAAATTTACTCCATCCGACGGAAGGATTGCTCTTAGCGCGGAGGAAGATGGAGATTTCATTAAAATATTAATTGAAGATAACGGCACGGGTATCCCCGATAATGAGCTGCCAAGGATATTCGAACGATTTTACAGGGTTGAAAAGACGAGAAGCCGTGATTATGGTGGTACCGGCCTGGGACTATCTATCGCTCGTAAAGTGGTGGAAGCGCATGGCGGTTCAATTTGGATAACCAGCAGGCTTGGTGTTGGAACAAGGGTCTGGTTTACCCTGCCCCGTGCCGGGGCCGGGGAAGAGGTGCGGCAATGAAGGAAATGCTGAAAACACTCATCTTAATCCTGCTGATCGTTTTAAGCCTGTATCTTACTTATCAGCTGTGGTATGGACAAATGCCGGCGGAATTGATTGCCGAGGATGTACTGGAGGAAGGAATCGCAGACAAACCGCGTGTAATGGAAGAAATTATTAAACCGTCCAGAATTCTTTCTGTAGATAACGAAAAGTATTATCGCTATGGAGAGGGACAATCAGAGTATTCTCTGCTCTGGGCAGAACTGATAGATTTTCTAAAAACAGAGAAAAGCCCTCTTTCTGGAGAAGAATATAACAATGAAGAAGGCAGCATATCTGAGGGTCTGCTTATTTACACTTTTGAACCCCCTTTACCACTTTTGGAAGACTGGATCTGGATTCCTGAGAGAATCAATTCGGAGGTTGTCCAAATTAAAGTAAAATTTTCCCCTGAATCGCTGGACCTTATCTATACGGGAAGAGAAGATGAAGAGGTGGAAGTGCATCTCAATAAAGACACGGGCAGTCATTTCAGGGAGGTTTACCACTCACTGAATAGTAATGAGAGGGGGTCTTACAGTCCTGTGGATGATGAAGTGCTTTCTGCAATGTATGATTTTGAAATTACAGTAGCA
This sequence comes from Bacillota bacterium, assembly GCA_034189085.1. GTDB lineage: Bacteria > Bacillota > Dethiobacteria > DTU022 > DTU022 > M55B129. The sequence continues at coordinate 21,155 of JAXHVH010000003.1, forward strand.
AAACCTTTTTATCTGCCAACAGAATGGGCCAATCCAGAGAGTTTGGCCATCCAGGCTGAAGCGATCAACCGCGAACAGATTTTGCAATCATTTTTTGTCGATTATAACCTGGCCCGGATGATAGAAGAGAAAGACGGAGGTTTGATTTATACAGATGGTGAAAAAGGTCTTCGTTTGACGAAATCAGGATTCGAATATTCTTATCCCGGGCTTGAAAGTGGCCAGGCCACATCTTCTTACGCTGATGCGCTGCTTTACAGCAGCAATTTAATCGGCTATCATGGAGGTTGGTCACCGGGGCTGAAGCTTGAAAAATTATCTTTAAATGAAAATCCTTTTTCCTCTTACTATTCAGTTGACTGGCGGTTGTATTATGATGGGCGGCCTATTTATTCTTCCATACCTACGCGGGCTCTATTTAATGATCTTGGATTGATCCATTTTACAAGATCCCTTTACATACCTGTCGGTGTCCTTGATGACGAGGAAGAAGGTGTTATTCCTGCAGCAGTATGGTCGGAAGCATTAAATGCTGCTTTGACTGCTTTTGAAAATCGCCGGACTGATTTTGTGAAAAATATAGTACTGGAGGAGATCTGTCCCGGATACGCGGTTGTTGGGCAACAGCAGCCTTTGCAAGGAGAACCGGTTTGGTTTGTTCAGATTAACGGAGAGAAGTTTTATCTGACAGCCGCCGAGTTGAAACTGCTTGACGAGGAGGATATGCAGTGAATCTCGGCCAGGCCAAGTTGATCTTAATCATAGTGTTTACAGGGCTAAATCTTTTCCTGGCTTACTATCTATTCTGGCCGGATTTCGGCCGGCTTACCAGGGTTGCTATTACAGTCGAAGATTTGAAGATGACCCAGGCAGTGCTCAATGAAAACAATTATTTTCTGGAAGCATCTTTTAATCGGGCGGTACAAACAAGTGATTTTCTTACGGTCACTCCTTCAGCCGAGCTGCAGCAGCATATCTTGATGCATTTTATTGCTGAAGGAGCCCAGATTAATTATAATGATAATACAATTTATTTTAACTGTGAGGGAGAGCGGGCAGTTGTTTATTCCAACGGGTTGATACAGATATTTTATGAGCCGGGTCTGGAGATCAATACAAATTCATCTTTGGTCAGCGAACAAGAAATAAGAAGCAACATCGAAAGCATTTTGCTGGAGAAAGCGGTAATGCCAGAAGGATTTTCCTACGACTATATTGAAGAAAACGAAAATGGTAAGGTTAATTTGTTTTACTATCAAATTTTGAACGAAATGCCGGTATTTGCCGGGCAGATGAAAGTTGTTTTAAAAGAGCAGAAGATCGTTTCGGTAGATATATACTGGCTCGATATGGTAGAAAGAATCCCATCCAGGGAGATGGAGGTTATATCGGCGACTGATGCACTCAATAATTTTGTTACCGAAATGGGGCCAAGCCCTGAACCAAAGCATATCAAAGAAGTAACTCTGGGATACTTCAGCGGTGAGTATGAAGCGGAAAAATGGGAAATCCCGCCGGTGTGGCGGATAGTTTTAGACGATCATACACATTATTTTATTAATGCTTTTACAGGAAATCTTGAACAGGAAGGGATCATCCCGGATCAACTGCAGTAATTCATCTCGGCGTTTATGCTGTGACCGAGACGGAGGTAATTATGGAAAAATATGTTATAGAAGGCAGGACCAGCCTCACTGGAAAGGTAAAAATCAGCGGCTCCAAGAATGCTGCTGTTGCTATTTTACCGGCGGCTATTTTGACGTCGGAAAATGTGTGCGTGGATAATTTGCCCGACATTACAGATGTTCGGACTATGGTTGCCATCCTGGAAAATTTGGGGGTAACTATCCGCAGGCGCGGCAGAAATGCCGTCGAGCTGATTCCGGGTAACCTGGCCAGGGTTGCCCCGGCATATGAGCTGGTTAAAAAGATGCGGGCTTCCTACTATTTTATGGGCAGTTTGCTGGCCCGTTTTGGGCGGGCAGAAGTGCCCATCCCCGGAGGATGTGATCTGGGGCCACGGCCTATTGATCAGCACCTTAAAGGATTTTCTGCCCTTGGAGCAGATATAAAAATTGAACATGGGATGATTAATCTCTCGGCTGAAAGATTAAAAGGGGCCAATATTTACCTGGATGTGGTCACAATCGGAGCGACAATCAATTTGATGCTTGCTGCTGTGGTTGCTGAGGGCAGAACGGTTCTTGAGAATGCTGCCAAAGAACCTGAGATAGTGGATCTAGCAAATTTCCTCAACGCTATGGGAGCAAAAATCAGGGGTGCAGGGACGGATGTCATCAGAATAGATGGGGTGAAAAAGTTTTCAGGCGTCCATCATGCTGTTATCCCGGACCGTATTGAGGCAGGAACTTTTATGCTGGCTGCAGCGGCTACAGGCGGCACTGTGACGGTAGAAGATGTTATCCCAAAACACCTTGAAGCGATTACGGCTAAGTTGAGAGAAGTAGGGGTCCAGGTGCAGGTCGAACCGGAAAGGATAACTGTGAAAGGTACTGAAAACCTGACTGCTTCTGATCTTAAAACATTTCCTTATCCTGGTTTCCCAACAGATCTTCAGCCTCCGGGAATGGTTTTACTCACCGCTGCCAGAGGACTCAGTGTTGTAACCGAAAATGTATTTGATGGTCGTTTCAATCACGTTGATGAATTGAAGAGAATGGGTGCCCGGATAAAAGTGGAAGGGAGAACTGCCCTCGTTGAGGGTGGTGGCAATCTTTCTGGAGCACCGGTGAACGCCCCAGATCTTCGTTCTGGAGCAGCGTTGATCATTGCTGCACTCATGGCTGATGGGACGACAGAAATTGGGGCGATTGAACATGTCGATCGAGGCTATGAAAATTTGGAGGATAAGCTCATCAACCTGGGGGCATCGATTAAAAGAATCAGTGAAGGCGATTTAATGCAGATGCCCGGCAAATTTTCCCGGTGATTCAGACCTGTAGATACTGCAGAACAGTCGGTCGTGTCAGCTTAAGGAGGAAAGGGCAATATATTGAAAAAGGGAGTGTTTACAGATGGATAACCAGCCTAATTATGAAAATCCCCGCTCAAGTAAATTTTGGTCCGTCGTAGGATATACTGCTTTAGGTGTACTGGGTGTTTTAATCGGAGCAGCTATACTGTACGGACTATGTTATTTTTTCTTAACTCCTGAAACTGCCGATGAGCCTCAAGAAGAAGAGGCCGTTGATATTGAAGAGCAGATACCTCAACCAGATTCTGTTCAGACAGAAACGCAGGAGACGCTGGCTGATATTGTGGAGCAAGTTATGCCTGCCGTAGTGGGGATACAAAGGCACACGGAAGTAACCCGTTTCGGAGAGCAGCTTTTTGAAGAGATGGAATCGGGATCAGGGGTAGTTATATCTCCTGATGGCTATATTGTTACCAATCAGCATGTGATCGAAAATGCTGAAAAAATAACAGTTGTTGTACCAAATAAAGGATATTATGAAGTTGAAGTAATCGGTTCTGATGCTTTAACCGATCTGGCTCTTTTAAAAATCGAAGAAGAGGAAATGATTCATATACCACTCGGCGATTCGGATCAGGTCAGAGTGGGCGAAACCGTAGCTGCCATCGGTAACCCTCTGGGTTACTTTCAGCAAACAGTTACCTCCGGAATAGTCAGCGCTGTTGGGCGGCAGGTCAGAATATCGAGCAGTGATTATGCCCATACCTATCTTCAGACCGATGCCCTGGTCAATCCCGGCAACAGCGGTGGCCCCCTGATCAATATGGAAGGAGAAATCATTGGTATTAACACGGCCAAAGTATCCCTGGTTGGGGTTGAGGGGATCGGCCTTTCGGTTCCGAGCAATACGGTTAAAAGAGTCATCGATGATCTGGTGGAGTATGGGCGTGTCAACCGCCCGCACATAGGTGTAATAATTGATGACTGGCTTGATTACAGTGGTAATGAACCCCAGAGGGGTGTGCAGATTATCGAAATCGTCCAGGGTAGCCCGGCAGAAAAAGCGGGATTGGCAGCAGGAGACATTATCGTTCAGGTTGATGGAGAAGATGTTCCTTACCTGGCCCGCCTTTTTGATCGGTTGCTCGATTATTACCCGGGTGATACAATCAGGATTACTTACTACAGGGAAGGGAACAGGAATCATGCTAACCTTGTTCTCGAAGAACGGCCGGACCAGCTGACCATGGAACCGGCGGAAGAATTGCCGGAAGATGAACAGGAAATAGAAGAGGAACCTGAAATTGAAGGAGAAACGGAACAATCAGAGACTGAAGAATAATCCAATGGTTAGCAATAAGATATTGGAGGATATTATTTGCAAGTATTGCTCGTTTTTATAGATGGTATTGGCCTGGGGAAGCAGCAGCCGGATAATCCTTTTGTTTTTACCGAAACGTCCTCCATTGAACATCTGCTGGCTGGAAGGAAATTATTAGAGGGGTCCCGTGGTTATTGCGGGCCGAAGGCCTCTTTGCTCGGTCTTGACGCAACATTAGGAGTCCCTGGATTACCGCAAAGTGCAACGGGGCAGGCTTCGCTTTTTACCGGGGTCAATGCTGCCAAAATGATGGGGCAGCATATGAGTGGGTTCCCTGATCAGTCAATCAGGCAACTTTTAGCCAGAAAGGGTATATTCTTACAGCTGCATAATCATGGGTATAGAACAAATTTTGCCAATGCATACCGGCCGCCTTTTTTTGACTATTTACAACGCGGGCTTCCGGGGAACTTCTATTCCTGCTCAACTTTAATTACATATTATGGAGGATTGGACTTTCACGATCTTGAAGACATAAAAAAAGGGCGAGCCCTTTTTATGGATATCACAAACAATGCGCTGAAGCAGCTGGGGTTTGAGGTGCCATATATTACACCGGAAGAAGGAGCAGCACGGCTCATAAAAATTGCCGGGCAGTATCATTTTTGCCTTTTCGAATACTTTTTAAGCGATCTGGCCGGACACAAGAAAGATCGGATGGAAGCAGAGAGAGTAGTTGGCATGCTTGACCGATTCATCGGTGCTCTTGCCAATGAAATAGAAACGAATCACACTCTCCTGATTGTTACCAGTGATCACGGAAATCTTGAAGATCTCTCTTCGGGAGCACATACTTTAAATGATGTGCCGGCTATATTAATCGGCAGCTACCAGGTGCGGCAGTGGCTGGCAAAAAATATTTTTAATCTAACTGATGTGCTGCCGGCAATATTAAACATTCTGAGTAACCACAATCAAAAAGAGGCTTCAGCCAATGCATAATGAGGAAACTGGCCTGATTGTTAAATCTCTGACCGTAGGTATGTTTGCTACGAACTGTTATTTAATTGGCTGTACAAAAACAGGGGAAGGAATTGTCATTGATCCCGGGGCACAGGGTAAAAAAATCATTGAAACGATTGCTTCCCTGGGGCTTAAAGTAAAATATATACTTAATACCCACGGGCATATTGATCATATCGGGGCCAACGGCAAGCTGAAAGATGAATTAGCAGCTTCTATTTATCTTCATGAACGAGATTTGCCTCTGTATGAAAATCCGGGCTACGGATTAAAAATAATTTTAAAAAAGCAGCCTCGTCCCGACTTTTTCATTAACGATGGAGATAGGATAACTGTTGGAACTATTAACTTAACTGTTCTCGAAACTCCCGGCCATACGCCGGGAAGTGTTTCTTTCCTCACAGACAAAAAATTGTTTTGTGGTGATACACTTTTTGCCGGTTCAGTGGGGAGAACAGACCTGATTGGCGGTTCGCATGCGGAATTGATGTGCAGTATTAAACGTAAATTACTAACCCTATCACCTGATACCGAAGTATTCCCCGGTCATGGGCCAACTACTATAATTAGTGATGAAATTAGAAATAATCCATATATCGGTGTTTCCGGTTAATTGACGGGTTTTTAAAAATTTATAGGTAAAAGATTTATTTTCTTCTGTCATTTTTTTAATCCGGCAGGAATTTATCAATAGACATAGAATAATGATTTACCGGTGAATATGTTAGTATCGGTGGGCACCTGGAAACAGCTGGCTTTTCAGGCACTTAAATATTTTACGCACTGAACATATATCCCCCTATTTAAAACCCGAGCGCAAATATGTCCATTTATTTTTATTCACACGGCCAATTTTTGTCGGCTCAATTATATCAGGTGCAAAATGATCAATCCCTGGTTGCAATTTATCATTAGTGCAGCGGTTATAGTTTATGCTGGAAGCAAGCTGACTAAAAATGCCGCAGTTGTTGCCGATCGCATCGGTATAGGCACAGCATGGGTTGGAGCCCTGATGCTTCCGCTGGCCACGTCCCTACCCGAACTGGTTACTACGCTGCGAGCTGTTGCCATAGACACACCCAATCTTGCTGTGGGTAATATTTTTGGCAGCTGTCTTTACAACCTTTCTTTACTGGCCCTGATTGATTTACTTGAGGGGCAGGGGTCACTGACCTCAAAAATTGGTAAAGGCCACATTATACCTGCATCGCTCAGTGTAACATCAGTATGCCTTGCTGCTATTGGCATGCTCGGAATCACGGGTTTAAAAATCGGGTGGGTAAGCTTTGAAACGCTGCTAATAGCCGGTTTGTATTTTTATGGCAGCATACTTCTTTTTAAATATGAAAAGAAAAATCAGCCCATCCTCGATGATCCTGAGGAACCTTCAGAAAATAGAGGAATGTCCGGCGGAGGAGCTCTGCTCAATTTTAGCATAGCGGCCCTGTTCATTATTGCCGCGGGGGTTCTTCTTACAGATGCCCTTGACACGATTGCTGTGCAGACGGGTCTTGGCCACAGTTTTGTGGGGTCGCTTTTCCTTGCTGTCAGTACGTCGTTGCCTGAAACTGTAACGACTGTGTCGGCAGTTCGACTGGGTTATCTTGATATGGCGGTAGCAAATGTTTTCGGAGCAAATTTTATGAACCTGTTTATTATTTTTATTGCTGATGTTTTTTATCGCAGCGGAGCTTTGCTTAATGTTGTCAATGAAACTCATTTATTTTCGGCGCTTCTTGTTATTTTGATCAGCACAGTAATTATTTTTGGCCTTACCTACCGTTCGTCAGAAAGGAAAGCCCGCGTCGGGCTTGATACAATGCTTGCCCTGGGCGGATACCTGCTGGCTTTGCTTGTCATTTTCCGATCAGGAGGCAACTTATAAAAGGTGGTGCTTCATTTGGACAGTGAAAAATTGAAGACGATGACCTTAAGTGAACTTCATCGTCTGGCAAAGGAACATGAAATCAAAGGCCAATCAACAATGCGCAAGCAGGAATTGGTTGATGTATTGATCCGTTTGTTCTCGGAAAATGGAGATCAGCATAACGCATCGGGTATGCTGGAGATAATGCCCGACGGATTTGGCTTTTTGCGACGCAAGAAATACTATATTTCAGAAGACGATATTTACATATCCGCTTCCCAGATTCGCCGTTTCAACATGAGAACCGGTGATATTATCACAGGTAGAATAAGACCTCCCAAAGACAATGAAAGATATTATGCGCTCCTTCAGGTAGAAGAAATTAACGGTGATGATCCGGAAATATTGGCCAGCCGGCCTGGTTTTACCTCACTGGTACCCATCCATCCCAAGGAACAGATTAAGATGGAAACGAGTTCGCATATCCTGTCAACAAGGATCATCGATTTGCTTATCCCCATCGGCAAAGGCCAGCGCGGGTTAATCGTTTCTCCACCTAAAGCCGGTAAAACCATGCTTTTGAAGCAGCTGGCCAACAGTATTTCGATTAATCATCCGGAGATTGAATTGATCATCCTGCTGATTGATGAAAGACCGGAAGAAGTAACCGATATGGAGCGTAGCGTCAATGCAGATGTTGTCAGTTCAACGTTTGATCAGAAACCTGAAAACCACATTCGTATAGCTGAACTGGTTCTGGAACGGTGCCAGCGCCTTGTGGAGCAGGGTAAAGATGTGGCTGTCCTTCTTGACAGCATTACCAGGTTAACCAGGGGTTACAACCTTGTGATCCCGCCAAGCGGCCGAACCCTTTCCGGTGGTATCGATCCCAGCGCTTTTTATAAGCCGAAACGTTTTTTTGGGGCGGCTCGCAATATAGATGAAGGTGGCAGTTTGACAATTCTGGCTACGGCTATTGTTGATACGGGAAGCCGGATGGATGATGTCGTGTACGAAGAATTCAAGGGAACAGGCAATATGGAGTTGCACCTTGACCGCCGCATATCTGAAAGGAGAATTTTCCCGGCTATTGACATATCGAGGTCCGGAACACGGCGAGAAGAATTGCTGCTGGACGAACATAAAATTGAACTGATGTGGGCTCTCCGTCGAGCGATGGGCAACAGCACCAGTGTAGAATTTTTGGAAGCTCTATTAGACAGGTTGAAGAAGACCAAATCAAATGAAGAGTTTCTTGAAAATATGCATACCCTTTGATAATATAATCGTTGGAGATGAGCGGTAGCAAGAAAATGCCTGTTGCGGAACTTTAATCTTTGTGGTATTATCATAATTCGAGAAGCAAGAAGGAGGGCGTAATAGATGAAAGAAAATATACATCCCAAATACTATCGGACAACAGTAACCTGTGCCTGCGGCGAAACCTTCGAGACCGGATCTACTAAAGAAAACCTTAAAGTGGAAATATGTTCAAAATGTCATCCGTTCTTTACTGGCAAGCAGAAATTTGTGGACACAGGCGGTCGGGTTGAACGGTTTAAGCGCAAGTACGGCCTGTAAGGCACATTGCATAGCGGAGCAGGTTTAACCTGCTCTTTTTTATATGCTTCTTCAATGAATAATCTGATTTTCATCAAGGCAAAAATAATATAATACTCGGCAGGAAGTGAAGCCGCAATTTTGCAACCCGGTTGCTAAGGTGCCTGGTTTTGCCTGCCGGAGGTGATTATCCATGCTGGAAAAACTGAATATGCTTGAAAAACGTTATACAGAACTGGAAACTCTTTTAAGCGATCCTGGGGTTATGGAACAACGTGATGAATGGTTGAAAATGACTAAGGAGATGGCAGCCCTTGCACCTACAATAGAGCTTTTCCGACGCTTAAAGGTGATTGAGCAAGAACTTGGTGAAGCGAATGAAGTGCTGCAGGATAGCGGAGATCCTGAGATGATCGATTATTTAAAGGATGAAATTGAATCATTGGCCGGGGAAAAAGAGGCGGTTGAAGGAGAACTGAAGGAGCAGCTGTTGCCTAAAGACCCTTATGATGAAAAAAATGTTTTTGTTGAAATAAGAGCCGGCACAGGTGGTGAAGAAGCAGCTCTTTTTGTTGCGGACCTGCTGAAAATGTATACCCGATATGCTGAACAGAAAAATTACCGCGCTGAGATTGTTGATGCCCACCCTACGGATATTGGCGGATATAAAGAAGTGATCCTTGGCATCGAAGGCAAAGGAGTTTACAGTCGTTTGAAGTTTGAAAGTGGTGTTCATCGTGTGCAGCGCATTCCCACTACTGAATCGGGAGGCAGAATACATACTTCAGCTGCTACTGTTGCTGTACTGCCGGAAGTGGAAGAAATTGAGGTCGAAATTAATCCGGCGGATCTACGGATTGATACTTTTTGTTCCACCGGTCCTGGTGGACAGAGTGTGAATACCACGCAATCGGCTGTTCGTATAACGCATGATCCAAGCGGAATTGTGATCAGCTGTCAGGATGAAAAATCTCAGCTGCAAAACAAAGAAAAAGCGATGCGTATACTGCGCAGTCGCCTGCTTGATAAATACATATCGGAACAGAACGCCGAATTGGCACAGACCAGAAAAACTATGGTCGGGACAGGAGATCGCAGCGAGCGTATTCGGACATATAATTTCCCCCAGAACAGGGTTACCGATCATCGCATTGGCCTTACTCTCCACAAACTTGACATGGTCCTGGCTGGAGATCTTGATGACATAATTGAGGAGCTCAGTGCCAATGAGCGTGCGGAACAGTTGAAAGTTGCTGGAGACTGATCAAATGCATGCTAAAGAAACCATCGGAGAGGTTCTAAAAACGGCTTCTTCTTTTTTGCGCCGTTCCGGGATTGCAGAACCCCGCTTGGAAGCGGAAATTTTACTGGCTGCCTTCCTCAAAATGGATCGTCTTGCTCTTGTTTTAAAACGTGATCAGGTACTCACTCCTGAAGAGACTGCCTGTTTTGAAAATGCAGTGCAAAGAAGAAGTATGGGTGAACCTGCTGCTTATATCATCGGTGAGAAATATTTTTACGGCCGCCGATTCATGGTCAACAAAAGTGTTTTAATACCCCGCCCTGAAACTGAATTGATTATTGAAGCAGTAAAGCAACGCCTGGAGCAGCGAGAAAGGGCAGGTAGCAAGGAACTGAAAGCTGCCGATCTGGGGACCGGCAGCGGGATCCTGGCAGTTACGATGGCCCTGGAGTTCCAGCATCTTTTTCTCTGGGCGGTAGATATTTCCGCTTCTGCTTTGATAGTGGCCCGCCGGAATGCTTCCCTTCATGGTGTTTTGGAGAGGATATGTTTTAGCCGGGGAGATTATTTTGAGAATATTCATCGTTCCGGATTCCCTTCCCCTTTTGATCTGGTTGTAGCCAATCCTCCTTACCTAAATCGCGACAACATGGCAATGCTGCCTGTTGATGTAAAAAACTACGAACCGCTTGAGGCACTGCGGGGAGGGGAAGACGGCCTTGATTGTTACAGAAAAATCCTGACAGAACTACCTGCATATTTAAATAAACCCGGTCTGGTTTTTATGGAAATAGGTGATGGCTCCAGGAATGAAGTGGAAGCACTATTTCGGGCAAGCGGTCTCTTTTCTTACCTGAACTGGCATTGTGATTTAAGCGGAAAAGCGCGGGTAATAGAGGCTGGAGCAGAAGATTGAAAAAAACCAGTCAAACCAAACAGGTTACGACATCATCTTATTGATGCGCTCACTGGTTAAATTTGTGAAAAAAGATCGATTCAACAGGAGCAACTGTGTCATTTTAATCAAGTTTAGTTCCCGTAGAGGTGATAGTCAGCTTGCCATGTTTGACCCCTTTCATGCCGATTAATCTCCCGGCAAGTTCTCTGGCTTCGGCAGCTTTTCCCCTGATAACCATTACTTCCAGGCAGTTATCGTGTTCAAGGTGAACATGCATCACTGAGATAATCATAGCATGATGCTGGTGCTGCAGTTCGAGAAGGAGATCGCTTAAACCGCGGATATGATGGTTGTAAATAATGGTGATTGTCCCGGCGACCTCTTCTTCTTCATGAGACCAGTCCAGTTCAACGAGTTGATTACGGATTAAATCTCTGATTGCTTCAGAGCGGTTGGGGTATCCGCGCATGACAATTTCTTTATCCAAACGTTCCAGAAGCTTCCTTTCCATAGATATGCCGAAACGAATAAGTTCAGACAATGCACATCCCCCCGTAATGTCACTGTTTTGATTATAGCATACCACGTAAATTTCCAAACTAAATGCTACACCGTGGTCCACTGTAGAACTTACTTTGGGAATTAACAATTTCTCATGCGTCAGCTCTGTGAGTGATCGCGAGTAATTGAAAAAGGCATTGGAATACCGTATAATAATTTACGTGCAGGTTTCGCGGCACTATAAATGCATGCCCATGGAGGGTTAAATATTGTTCTGGGATATAGCACTAAGCTCACTGGGCGGTCTCGGTCTTTTTCTCTTTGGTATCCAAATAATGGCATCGGGAATGCAAAAAGCGGCCGGAGATCGCTTCCGCCGTATCCTGGAGGTTTTAACCAACAAGCCGGTGATCGGGGTCCTCACTGGTATACTGATCACCATTCTTGTGCAGAGCAGCAGCACCTCAACGGTGATGGTAGTGGGTTTTGCCAATGCCGGTTTAATGAATCTGGCCCAGGCTATAAGCGTGATTATCGGAGCCAATATAGGGACGACAGTAACCGCTCAAATCGTCTCCTTTAAGATCGGGGTTATTGCTTTACCTGCTATCGGGATAGGTTCTCTGGTTAATTTTTTTGGACGTCGCCGTTTCCAACGCTATCTTGGCCAGACAGTACTTGGGTTTGGCCTTCTGTTTCTCGGTATGACAACTATGTCTTCCGGAATGTCACCTCTCAGAGAACTTGATTCCTTTCATAATCTTTTAATGCAATTCAGCGCACATCCACTTCTTGGTATCTTGTGCGGAGCTATTTTTACCGCTCTCATTCAAAGCAGCAGCGCCGCTACAGGGGTGATCATCGCCCTGACCCTGCAGGATTTAATCCCCTTTTCTTCTGCAGTGTCCTTGGTACTGGGGACTAATATTGGGACATGCATCACAGCGATTTTGGCAAGCATTGGAGCAAATGTGGCTGCCCGCCGTGCCGCAGTCGCCCATGTCCTGTTTAATGTAATCGGTGTTATTCTTGTATTTATATTCCTCGGTCCCTTTACAGAGATCATTTTAGAGACTGCCTCCTCTGTTCCCCGTCAGGTGGCCAATGCCCATACAATTTTTAATGTTTTCAACACCATCATATTTTTAATCTTTCTTACTCCCTTTACACGCCTTATCTGTCATATTGTACCAGGAGAGGACGAAAAACTTGATTTTGGCCCGAAGTATCTTGATGTCCGTATTTTGAAAACGCCGGCAGTTGCTATCGGAGGAGCCAAACAGGAGCTGCTGCGTATGGCCGGTATTGCCCGGGGAATGCTGGATGAATCGATGCAGGTATTCTTGATTGAAGATCTGAAAAAAATCCCCCATATCGAACAGATGGAAGAGCTGGTCGACGGTTTGGAAAAAGAAATTAATGTTTATCTGGCAGAGCTTTCTCAGCATTCAATGTCCAAGGAACAGTCTAAAATGGTAGCCAATCTTATGTCGGCGGCCAATGACCTGGAAAGGATCGGCGACCATGCAGAAAATATTATGCAGCTATCTGAAATAAAAGCTGAGGAACGATTACCTTTCTCGGCAACAGCCTTGGAAGAAATCACGGCGTTTTATCAAAAAGTCAGAACAATGCTCGATAAAGCGATCACCGCTTTTGAGCAGGACGACAAAGAAAATGCGGCTCGTATTGTCAAGGAAGACGATGAAGTTGATGATGATGAAAAAATGCTTCGCAAACGGCATATTGATAGAATTAACACAAAAAAATGCTATCCTAAGGCTGGAGTTATTTACCTGGATTTATTGAGTAACCTGGAGCGAGTTGGAGATCATGCCAACAATATTGCCGAACTGGTTGTTGAAGACTAAAATGTGGCAGCTTATAACAGGTACCTAAGCGGCTTTTGCAGCCGGCAGGCCGGTTTTAAAAGCTATGGGTTGTTTAACCGATTAATAGTGTCCGGTAACCCGGCCTGAGTTGAGGTGCATTGATGACCCGCAGGATTATAAATATTTCCGGAACACTCCTTTTCAATCCCGATCAGAACTCCATTGCCAGGGCGGCTGCAATCATCAAGAGAGGTGGCCTGGTTGCTTTTCCCACTGAAACGGTGTACGGTCTTGGTGCTGACGCGACCAGTGAGGAAGCAGTACGCAAAATCTTTAAAGCAAAAGGGCGCCCCTCTGATAATCCACTGATTGTGCATGTGGCCTCGCCAGAACAGCTGCGCATGGTTGCTGCTTCTACAACAGACGAGGTAATTGAGCTGACTGGAAAATTTTGGCCAGGGCCTCTGAGCCTGGTTTTACCCAGGGCTCAAAATATCCCCGCAGTGGTAAGCGCAGGTTTGCCTACGGTAGCTGTCCGGATGCCGGATCACCCTGTTGCCCTGGCCTTAATCAGGTCAGCCGCATTGCCCATTGCTGCTCCGAGCGCCAATCTTTCAGGCAGGCCAAGCCCTACATCTTTCGTCCATGTCCTTGAAGATTTGGCCGGCAGGATTGATGCAGTAATCAGGGCCGGGGCCTGTCCCATCGGAGTTGAGTCAACAGTTCTTGACTTGTCGGGGCAACAGCCTGTGATATTGCGGCCCGGTGGTGTCTCCAGAGAAAAACTTGAGGAATTCTTCGGGCAACAGATTTTAGTAGCGGGTCCAGAAGGCACACATGATTTGCCTTCTTCACCCGGCATGAAATACCGGCATTATTCTCCCTATGCTTCTATCATTCTTGTCAAAGGGCCTCCGGAAGAGCGGCGATGCCTGATTGAGATCCTTTATGCCCAATGCCGCAAACGCAAGGTAAAAGTTGAAATTTTAAATTCAGTGGTTGATGACTTTTTATTTACCCGTAGCAGCAATGACAAAATGACTGAGCTTGCCGCCAAACTTTTTCAAATCCTCAGGGATATGGATCGCCGCGGTACCGAATTAATCCTGGCTGAAGAAATTGAGCCTGAGGGTCTTGGATTGGCAGTAATGAACCGCTTACAAAAGGCTTCCTCCATGGTAATCAGGATTAAGGGTAGAATTGTCAGGAAAGAAAGGCCAGTGTGATTTATCCCGGTTCATAGATATATTTGCTCATTGCCAGCCCAGGATGGGATTTACGGTAAAATTCTTGTTTTGCCAGTGGTTTAAGGAGTAGAGTTATTGTTTGGGGGGGGGTGAACCACCTTGCTGAAAATATTGTTTGTTTGCACAGGCAATACCTGCCGTAGTCCGATAGCGGCCTTTCTTTTTAAGAATGAGCTTAAGTTAGATCCTTTACCTTATTCTGTGGAAGTATTCTCAGCAGGACTGGCGGCTCTTGAGGGAGCAAAAGTTGCTGAACCGGTTAAGGATTTGCTGTCTGACAGGGGAATAGGGGACATCGCAGGACACAGGGCAGTACGACTAAGTAAAAATATGGTTGAAGAATCCGATTTAATATTTGTAATGACTGCCGATCAACTCTGTCACCTGCGCAGCCTTTTTCCCGAAGCTGAAGGGAAAACTTATTTGCTTACCGATTATGCTTCAAACGGGGAAAGTATTCGTGATATCAAAGATCCCTATGGCAAGGAGTTTGAAAATTATCAAGAGTCCCTGGAGGATATTCACAATTGGATCAAGAAGATTATGCTTAAACTCAAGGGAGGTTATCAGCATGAAGCTGGCTCTGGGCAGTGACCATGCCGGGTTTAGATTAAAAAAAGAAATCATTGCTTATCTTGAAGAAAAAAAAGATGAATATGTGGATTACGGTGTTTTTGATGAACAGAGCGCCGACTATCCGGATCTCGCTGCCCCGGTTGCTGAAGCGGTGAGCAAGGGGGAATGCCGTTTCGGAATTTTAATTTGCGGGACCGGGATAGGTATGTCTATCGCTGCCAACAAATACACCGGGATAAGGGCCGCTCTTTGTGGCGAGGCATATTCGGCTCGTTGTGCCCGTGAACACAATGATGCCAATGTGTTAACAATGGGGTCACGGGTAATTGGAGCCGGGTTGGCGATTGATATTGTTGAAACTTTTGTCAACACATCATTTGAAGGCGGGCGCCACAGCCGTCGCCTTGAAAAAATTATGCGGGTGGAAAAGGAAAGATAGGACAGCAAAAAGCGCCCGCCGGATCGTATAGCGAATGAAAGGTTCAAATCAAGCAATTTGATAATCTTTACTGCAAACGACTGTAAATTGAAATGGAGTTGGAAAAAACATGGAAACAAGTGAAATGGCCATGGTTGAAGAACCGCTGAACATCCTTGATCCTGAAATAGCTGCTACACTGGAGGAAGAAAAAAGAAGACAGCAGGAAAACCTTATCCTTATCGCTTCGGAAAATTTGGTCAGCCGTGCAGTTTTAGAAGCACAGGGATCTGTTCTGACCAATAAATATGCCGAAGGTTACCCCGGCCGCCGTTATTATGGCGGCTGTACTTACGTTGATCAGGTTGAACAACTGGCTATTGACAGGGCGGAAAAATTATTTTGTGCCGAGCATGCCAACGTCCAACCCCATTCGGGGGCTTCCGCCAATATGGCGGTTTATCTGGCATTACTCAAGCCCGGTGATCGCTTGCTGGGGATGGACCTCAGTCATGGAGGACATCTCACTCATGGTAGCCGGGCCAGTATTTCCGGCCGTTATTATAAATCTTACAGCTACGGGGTCAATCGTGATACATGTTTGATAGAGCTTGATGAGGTAAGAAAAATTGCCCGGGAAATAAAACCGCATCTCATCGTTGCGGGTGCCAGTTCATATCCCCGTCGTATTGACTTTGTCGGTTTTAGCGAAATTGCTGCTGAAACGGGGGCCATTTTTATGGTTGATATGGCTCATACCGCGGGCCTGGTCGCTGCCGGGGTGCACCCGAATCCGGTATCATGTGCCGACATCGTAACTGCTACCACTCATAAAACCTTTCGCGGCCCTCGCGGAGGGATGATTTTTTGTCGTGAAAAGTATGCCTCGGCTATAGATAAAGCAGTGTTCCCGGGACTGCAGGGTGGGCCGCTTATGCATATCATAGCGGCTAAAGCGGTTGCTTTCAAGGAAGCAGATGCCCCATCATACAGGAGCTATCAGGAGATGATTTTAACCAATGCCCGGGCTCTTGCCGAAGCCCTCATTGAACTTGATTTCAACCTGGTGACCGGGGGGACAGATACCCACCTGGTCCTGATTGACTTGCGCAATAAAAAGATCTCCGGCAGTGAAGCTGTGGAATTGCTGGAAAGAGTAAATATTACTGTGAATAAGAATGTCATTCCCTATGATCCCAGTGGAGCAAATGACCCCAGCGGAATAAGGCTGGGCACTCCCATGCTGACATCGCGCAGTATGCAACCTGCACAAATGAAGGAAATTGCTTCTTTGATCAACGAAGTTTTTGAACAACGAAATGATAAAAACCGGCTGGCAGCTATAAAACAACGGGTTAATGAGCTGTGCCGGGAATTTCCCGCCTACAAATAAAAACAAGGAGTTGATTCTTTTGGAGCAGGTGTTTGTTGTTGATCACCCGCTTGTTCAGCACAAATTAACCCAGTGCCGCCGGGTGGAAACGGAAACCTGGCAGTTCCGGGGACTGGTAGAAGAAATTACTGCTCTGCTGCTCTATGAAGCAGTTCGCGATTTTAAAATGGCTGACACTGACCTGGTTACTCCTGTTGGAAAAGGCAGGGGCAAAATTATAGATAGAGCTGAACCAGTCTTTGTCGCTGTGCTAAGAGCCGGTCTCGGGATGGTCCCCGGAGCGCTCAGGCTTTTTCCTTATGCCCGCTTTGGCCATATTGGTTTATACCGCGATCACGACACCCTGGTTCCGGTGGAATACTACTGCAATCTGCCCCCTAATATTGAATCGGTGGACTGTTTTTTGCTGGAACCAATGCTGGCTACGGGTGGGTCGGCATCACATGCCCTGACCATGTTAAGGAATGCCGGAGTCGACAATGTCAGGATTTTGAGCTTGATTGCTGCACCGGAAGGAGTCAGGGCGATTCTAAAAGAACACCCCGACGTAAAAATTTATCTTGCTTCCATAGATGAAAAACTAAATGATAAAGCTTATATCATGCCCGGTCTCGGCGATGCCGGTGATCGCCTTTTTGGGACATGCTAACAGCAAGGGAGTGTGCTTTTGACGAAAAGGCCAGATTGGGATCATTATTTCATGCAGATTGCCCAAGTTATTGCTTCCCGTTCAACTTGCCTGAGACGCCATGTCGGTGCTCTCGTGGTGCTGGACAAAAGAATTTTATCTACTGGTTACAATGGAGCGCCGACCGGTTTGAAACATTGTGAAGAAGTGGGCTGCCTCAGGGAAAAACTTAAAGTGCCTTCTGGGGAAAGGCATGAGCTGTGCCGTGGTCTCCATGCCGAGCAAAATGCGATAATTCAGGCCGCAATCCACGGTGTTGCTATCAAGGGGGCTACCCTGTACTGCACCCATTATCCCTGTTCTGTTTGTGCCAAGATGCTGGTTAATGCAGGGATCAAAAAAATAATTTTAGCTGAAAATTACCCGGATAAATTGGCCAAGGAAATTTTTCAAGAAGCTGGCATTGATATATCTTTTATAGTATAATAGTTCACAAATTTATTTAAAGTATAAAGATTATTATCGGTTTTCCTGGTAATCTTTACTTTCCATTAACGGCTTTGAGAAAAGGGTTGCAGTGAATGAAACTGGAGTTTCCAGCCAAAATTTACAGGTTCAATAAACGGTAAGCTTTTGAGGAACGGGGTGATTGAAACAGATGACAGTGGAATTGGTAAAAGAAATTAAAGAAGCTGAAGCAACAGCGGACAGAATTGTCCGGGATGCCAAACAGGCAGCCCGCCGAAAGTTAAAAGAAGCTAAAGAAGAAGGAGAAGCAATTGTCGAGAAAGCCGCGGCAGAAGCGGGAGAAAAAGCGGAAGCATTAATTGGAAAAGCAAGGGAAGAAGCCAAGGCTGAAGTCGAACCCCTGAATGCTGAACAAAAGCAGGAAATAGCCCGTTTACAGTCATTGGCGGCTGACAGGATGCCGGAAGCCGTATCCCTGCTTGTGGACAAGGTCGTGAAGCACGATGCCCATCATTGATATGAAAAAGGTGTTCCTGCTCGGGCATGAGCAGGAGAAAGATAAAATATTTGAGATATTGCAGAATATGGGCAATATCCAGCTACTTGACATCAAGAATTCGGAATCCTGGCAGAATTTTGAAAGTCTTCTCGAACCAGATTGTGCCGGTGAAGAAGCCGGCAACCTTGACTACCTGCTTGGTGAAATCCGTTACTGCCTTGATCTGTTTCAGCGTCACTTCCCGGTGCGGAAAAATTTTGTTCAGCAGTTTGTCGGGGGCAAAATGGAACTGACTCCGGATGAATATTCCCGTCACATCAGCAGTCTTGATCAGGTCAATTTAATACACGATCAATGCCGGCAAGTAGAAGAAAAGTTGATTCACTACCGCAATGAAGAGACCCAGCACTACAGCCTGATTGAAGAACTGACGCCCTGGCTACCACTTAAAGTGCCGCTTGAAAATCTAACGGTGGGACCTCACGCAGCCATGGGGCTTTACCAGGTGTTAAATGAACAGTATCCTGAACTGGAGGCATCTTTAAGGGAAAATCTTGAAGCCGTTTATCTCGAGGATGTATCCAGTAATAATGAATACACATATTTCTTTTTGGCCTGTTTGACAAAAGAGTTGCCGGCGGTCAGAGAAATTTGCAAGGATAAATCGGCAAACAGTGTTACATTTTCTGACCTTGAAGGAACTCCGGAAGCTAATGCTAAAATATTACAGGCAGAAGCGGAGAAAGCGTCTGCTGAACAGCAGGCTGCTATAAAAGAACTGGAGGAGCTCCTTGCTCACCGCACAATGTTGATGGCCTGCCATGATCATATCAGTAATGAGTTAAAAAAACATGAAGCAGTGTCCAATCTTGTTCGCACTGAAAAAAGTTTTTTGCTTGAAGGGTGGGTTCCAGTTCCCGTCCTATCTTCACTTGAGCAGAAAATAGCTACGGAAACAGAAACGGCAGTCATGAAATCCCGTGATCCTGAACCAGGAGAAGACATTCCCATTCTGTTACACAACAGCGGGCCGGTGGAAGCGTACGAAGTAGTAACCAAACTTTACAGCACACCAAAGAAAAATGAGTTGGATCCAACACCGTTTCTGGCACCGTTTTTCTTTGTTTTCTTTGGTATCTGCCTGTCAGACGCAGGCTACGGTGTAATTCTTGCATTAATGGCGCTTTTTATTTCCCGCAAACTGAAGCTTGGCGGTATGGGTAAGCAGCTTATTCAACTTCTTTTTTTTGGCGGCATTTCATCAGTGATTTTTGGAATTCTATTCGGGGGTTATTTTGGCGATTTTTTCAAACTTCCACCTCTATGGTTTAACCCGCTTGAAGATCCAATGCAAATGCTCATTTATTGTTTTGCCCTGGGGCTGATCCATATTTATTTTGGGATGGGGCTGCAGGCTTACCGCAACATCAAGGCCAGGCAGCCGTTGAATGCCCTTTTTGATCAGGGCAGCTGGTTTATTTTCCTCAACGGGTTAATTATGCTTTTGTTGCCTCAGTTTTCTGCCGTTGGGAAGTGGCTGGCTATTGGTGGAGCGGCGGCCTTGATTTTAACCCAGGGGCGGACCCAGCAGGGTATTATCAAGAAATTGATGAGCGGACTGGTAAGCCTTTACAATATTACTGGTTATCTTAGTGATGTGCTGTCATATTCCCGTCTACTTGCCCTGGGGCTGGCTACCGGGGTTATTGCAACGGCGATAAACTCCATGGGAGATATGGTTGCCGGCAGCATTGTAGGGACGATTATCATGATCGGTGTTCTTCTGATAGGGCATCTATTTAACATTATTATCAGCACTCTCAGCTCATATGTGCACACCAGCCGGTTGCAATATATTGAGTTCTTCAGCAAGTTTTTTGAAGGTGGCGGAAGTTCTTTCCAGCCCTTTGGTATAAAACGAGAATATATCGATCTGGCTGAAACAGAAGAAAGTCATTCATAAAAATGATTGATAATATAGTTTTAGAATAAAAGGGAGGCATACAGGATGACAGGACTTGAAATAGCGCTTTTAGGAGCTGCTCTGGCCGTTGGTTTGGCCGGAATCGGTTCGGCAATTGGGGTAGGTATTGTCGGTCAAAGTGCGGCCGGCCTGATAACCGAAGATCCAGATAAATTTGGGCAAACCCTGCTTCTCCAGGCACTGCCAGGCACGCAGGGTATTTACGGTTTACTTACCGGATTCATCATCATGCAGAGAGTAGGTATTATCGGCGACACTCTTCTTGAGCTGACCGTACCTGAAGGATATGCTTTCCTGATGGCTGCGATTCCTATCGCCATGGTCGGTCTGCTTTCAGGAATTTACCAGGGCCGGGTATCCGCTGCTGCAGTGGGCCTTGTTGCCAAGCGTCCTGAAGAACTGGGTAAAGGAATTGTCTACGCGGTAATGGTTGAAACCTATGCTGTGCTGGCTCTGCTGGCTTCAATCATGCTGCTCTTCGGTATTCCGGTATAAAAGGAGTGTGAGTAGCATGCAAGAAGGAGCGGACAGAATTATCGAACGCATTCTCGGCGATGCAAAAGCCAGAGCTGATGAAATAATGCAGGGAGCTGAGGAGGAGAAGGAAAAGATCCTTTCTGAAGCCCGTCAAAAAGCCGAGAACCAGGAAACCCATATCCTTGAACAGGCTCGTAAAGATGCCGAAGAACAAAAGAGAAGAATCATCGGGGTCGCTCAGCTTGAGGCACGCAAAGAGATTCTTTCATCCAAACAGGAACTGATCAGCGAAGCTTTTGATCAAGCGCTGAATAAACTTGAAGATCTTGATGATGAAACTTACCTCGATGTTATAGGCAATATGCTACTTGAACAGGTTGAGACAGGTTCAGAAAAGGTTTCCTGCTCGGCAAGGGATATGAAGAGGATTCCTGCTGCCTTCTGGCAGGAAATTAATGATAAACTTGCCCAACATGGCAAGCAGGGCAGGTTGACCCTTTCTGAAGAGACAAGGGATATCCGTGGAGGGTTTATCCTGCTTTCAGGTGGAGTGGAATTAAATTGTTCATTTGAAGCGCTTTTGGAAATGCAGAGAGAAGATCTCGAACCCGAAGTGGCAGCTATTCTATTTCCTTAAACAGGATGGTGCCCCTGCCGGAAAGGGGAGCAAACAATAAATGCCCATTGATGATACAGCTTATGCCTATGCAGTCGGACGGATACGTGCCCTTGAGGCTCGCCTTCTCGATCGAAACCGCTTCGAAAGGATGATTGACGCTTCTTCAGCGGAAGAAGTGCTTAAGATGCTGACCGAATCCGAATATACATCTTCGTTTGGCGAGCTGTCTGATATACATGATTTTGAGACTGTCCTTTCTTCAGAACTGCGGCATATTTTTGATTTACTTGAAACAATCACACCCTGGCCGGAGCTTATTGCGATAATGGCATTGCGGTATGATGTCCATAATTTGAAAGTTTTGTTCAAAGCGAGATATCTGGACACAAAAAGCAACCTGCTTATCCCTGTAGGGACCTGCCCGACAGGGAAAATGGTCCAGGCAGTGGCTGAAGATGATTTCCGTGATCTTCCTAACAGGCTGCGCATTGCTGCGGAAAAAGTAAATGAAGATTTTCTCGTTAACCATGATCCACAGGTTATAGATTTAATTCTTGATCAAGCTCTTTTCGAAGAATTGATCAACAGGGCTGAGAAGGCCAACATTCCGTTTTTAAAAGGATTATTTATCAGGCAGATAGATTTAATTAATTTGAAAACACTTGTCCGGGTAAAAAATATGGGTTTTGGTCGAGAGTTCTTTAAAAAGGCGTTTTTACCGAACGGAAATCTTTCTTTTGACCAATTGGGAGGATCTATTGATGAGCCCCTCGAATCCTTGATTGTTCAACTGGGCATGACTGAATATGCTACCCTTGTCGATGAAGGTATCAGGGATTGGCTTGACAGGGGAACAGCATCCCGTTTTGAAAAATTGGCTGATGATTATATAACCGTTTACCTGAAAAAAGGGAAATGGATGCCTTTTGGTCCGGAGCCTCTGATCGGTTACTTGTGGGCCAAAGAGATCGAATTGAAAAATATCCGCTTAATTCTGGTGGGGAAAATTAATAAATTGCCTGCCGAAGCGATCAGGGAGCGAATACGCGATGCCTACATATAAAATAGCAGTAATTGGAGATAAAGATTCAATCCTCGGTTTTAAAACTATTGGAGTGGACACTTATCCTGTAACGAGCAGTGAGGAAGCGCTGGCTGTTTTGAAGAAACTGGCCGCATCAGACTGTGGAGTAATATTTTTAACTGAAGAGCTGGCTGGCGAGCTTACAGATGTTGTCAACGAACTGAACAAACGTTTCCTGCCGGCGGTTGTTTTAATACCCAACAGCAAGGGGACCCTTGGTATCGGGATTGATCAAATCAAAAAAAATGTGGAAAAAGCGATCGGCGCAGATATTCTTTTCAGGAAAGAAGGTTGATAACTTGGATGCTGGCAAAATTGTCAAGGTTTCCGGCCCCCTGGTAGTAGCTGAAAATATGGGTGATGCCCGGATGTATGATATGGTCAGAGTCAGTGATGCACGTTTGCTGGGTGAAATTATCGAGCTGCGTGGCAATACGGCTTCAATACAGGTTTATGAAGAGACCGGTGGCCTTGGCCCCGGAGAACCTGTATATACAACCGGCGATCCTCTGAGCGTAGAACTCGGCCCCGGCTTGATCGAGGGAATATTTGACGGCGTTCAGCGGCCTCTTGATACGATCAGGGAGCAGGTTGGCGATTATATTACCCGCGGGGTAGATGTATATCCCCTTGACAGGGAACGCAAATGGGAATTTGTTCCGAAGGCCAAAGAAGGTGACCGCGTTCTTCCCGGAGACATCCTGGGAACGGTCCAGGAGACAAAACTGGTGGAACACCGGATTATGGTTCCACCCTATGTAGCACCCGGGAGCATTAAAGAAATTAAAAACGGTGAAGCCACCATCACCGATGTTATTGCTCGCCTGGAAACTGATAATGGTATAGTTGATTTGACCATGCTGCAGCGCTGGCCGATTCGCAAAGGGCGTCCTTACAGGGAAAAATTGGGGCCACATGAGCCCATGATTACCGGACAGCGCATTATTGATACCTTTTTCCCTGTGGCCAAAGGTGGAACTGCATGTATCCCAGGCCCCTTCGGCAGCGGAAAAACAGTCACTCAGCATCAGCTGGCCAAGTGGGCCGATGCGGAAATTGTAGTCTATATCGGCTGTGGAGAACGGGGCAATGAAATGACCGATGTACTCCTGGAGTTCCCTGAGTTGAAAGATCCGAAATCAGGAGAACCGTTGATGAAGAGAACCGTTCTCATTGCCAACACTTCGAATATGCCGGTGGCGGCCCGTGAGGCATCAATTTATACGGGAATTACAATTGCTGAGTATTTCCGTGACATGGGTTACAGTGTTGCCTTGATGGCTGACTCCACTTCACGCTGGGCAGAGGCGTTGCGGGAGATGTCTGGCCGATTGGAAGAGATGCCGGGCGAGGAAGGTTACCCGGCTTATCTTGGTTCCCGGTTGGCGGAGTTCTATGAGCGAGCTGGTCGGACTGTCTGCCTTGGCAATGAGGATAAGGAAGGAGCTCTTACTGTTGTCGGTGCGGTTTCACCTCCCGGTGGGGACCTTTCTGAACCGGTATCACAGGCTACCCTGAGGATAGTAAAAGTTTTCTGGGGCCTTGATGCATCCCTGGCTTACCGGCGCCACTTCCCGGCTATAAACTGGCTGCTTAGCTATTCTTTGTATCTTGATAATGTTGCTGCCTATTTTAAAGAAAAAGTCGGGGATCAGTGGAATGAAATGAGACGTGAAGCGATGCGCCTGCTGCAGGAAGAAGCCGAACTGGAAGAGATTGTCCGGCTTGTTGGCGTAGATGCACTTTCGCCACGAGAAAGGCTGACCCTTGAAACGGCCAAATCACTGCGGGAAGACTTTCTGCACCAGAATGCCATGCACGAGATTGATACTTACAGTTCCCTGGATAAACAGTTTAAAATGATTGAATTGATCCTTTTTTATCATCACCAGGCAGAAGCATTTGTGGACAAGGGAGAGATAGATCTTGACCTGGATAAACTTTTTTCGCTGCCGGTGAGGGAAAGAATTGCCAGGATTAGATATGTTCCGGAAGAGAATCTCAAGGAACTGGATGAGGTATTCCGGGAGATTAAAGAACAAATTGCTTCGTTAGCCGGCGAAGGAGGGGAAGAAGATGCTTAAGGAATATAAAACGATTGTTGATGTAGCCGGCCCGCTTATGCTGGTTGAAAAAGTGGAAGGTATCAAATATGGAGAATTAACCGAGATTGAGCTGCCCACGGGAGAAGTCAGGCGCGGACAGGTTTTGGAAGTAGACAGGGATAAGGCGCTGGTTCAGATTTTTGAAGGGTCGACCGGCCTGAATATCGGCTTGGCAAAAGTGCGGTTTCTGGGTAAATCTATTGAACTACCTGTTTCAATGGATCTGCTTGGCCGAGTTTTTAGCGGCCTTGGCCAACCACGTGATGGTGGGCCGAAAATTATCCCTGATAAAAGGCTTGATATCAACGGCTATCCCATTAATCCATATGCACGTGATTATCCTTCCGAATTCATTCAGACCGGGGTTTCGGCGATTGACGGGATGAATACCATGGTCCGCGGGCAGAAGCTACCTATATTCTCCAGCTCCGGGTTGCCCCATTCCAGGCTGGCTGCTCAGATCGCCAGACAGGCTAAAGTTCTGGGAACTGAAGCCAAATTTGCAGTGGTTTTTGCCGCCATGGGCATAACTTTTGAAGAAGCTGATTTCTTTATCAGCGATTTTCGCAAAACCGGAGCAATTGAAAGAGCAGTCCTTTTTATAAATTTGGCTGATGACCCGGCTATTGAAAGAATTTCCACTCCTCGTATGGCTCTCACCGCCGCCGAGTACCTGGCTTACGAAAAGGATATGCATGTGCTGGTTATCCTGACTGATTTGACCAACTATGCCGAAGCGCTTAGAGAAATATCGGCTGCTCGTAAAGAAGTTCCCGGACGGCGAGGCTATCCCGGCTATCTTTATACAGACCTTTCGACCATCTATGAAAGAGCCGGACGGATTCAGGGCCGTAAAGGGTCCATTACTCAGCTGCCGATCCTGACAATGCCCGAAAACGACATTACCCATCCCATTCCCGATTTAACCGGGTACATCACTGAAGGACAGATTATCCTCAGTCCGGAGATGCACCGCAAGGGTATGTATCCCCCTATCGATGTGCTTCCTTCGCTTTCTCGCTTAAAAGACAAGGGGATCGGCAAAGGAAAAACCCGTGAAGATCATGCCGATACGATGAACCAGCTTTACGCAGCTTACGCCCGCGGCAAGGAAGTGAAGGAACTGGCTACTATCCTGGGTGAAGCGGCCTTGTCAGAAGCTGACAAAAAGTTTTCACACTTTGCCGATGAATTTGAAAACCGCTATGTTTCACAGGGAGAAGAAGAGAACCGCTCCATTGAAGAAACTTTAAACCTGGGCTGGGATCTTCTTTCCTACCTGCCACGGACAGAGCTGAAAAGAATTCGTGATGAGTACCTCGAAAAGTACCTGCCTGCGCAGAAAGAGGAGGTTTAGGGCCATGGAAATACGGGTCAATCCAACCCGCATGGAGCTAAACCGCCTGAAAAAAAGATTAAAAATGGCGGAGCGGGGCCACAAATTGCTAAAAGATAAAAGAGATGAATTGATCCGCCAGTTTCTGATCCTGGTCAGGAAAAACAAAGAATTGCGCGAGGACATTGAAGAAGAGCTTTCCGGTGCTTTTGCCAAGTTTCTGCTGGCCCGGGCAGTGATGCCTCAGGACAACCTTGAAGAAGCTCTCATGTACCCTACCAGGAAGCTGACCCTTGACATCGATAAACAGAATATAATGAGTGTGAATGCGCCTAAATTTAGCTGGCATGAAGAATCCGACCAGGACGAGGGAAACAGTATTTATCCTTATGGTTTTGCCGAGACTTCGGCGGAGCTTGATGCTTCCATCGAAACACTTTCTGGCGTTCTTTCCCGGTTAATGGAGCTGGCGGAAGTGGAAAAAGCAGTACAACTACTGTCTGGAGAAATTGAAAAAACACGCCGCCGGGTGAATGCCCTCGAATATGTCTTGATCCCAAAACTGACGGAAACAATTAAATATATTACCATGAAACTGGAAGAAAATGAAAGGGGAGCCCTGGTTCGGTTAATGAAGATTAAGGATGTCGTGCGGGCGAAAATGTGATATCGCCGGGATTAAAATGCATACCTACCGCGGGAATATTCATATACACAGCTGCTATTCGGACGGCACAGGCAGCATAAAAGAGATTGCGGAGTCGGCGGCCTCCGCCGATTTGGACTATATTATTGTCACCGATCATGAAACCGTCACCGGCCTCAAAGAAGAAGCGGTTTATAATGGAGTTATGGTGCTGGTGGGGTCGGAAATCAACCGTAAGCACAGCCATTACCTGGCCTTCAATATTGATCGACCCATTGAATCTAACGAGGATAACCCCCAGGAAGTGATCGATCAGGTATCGAGGGCAGGCGGTTTTGGTGCGATTGCTCATCCTTTTGAAAAAGGATCAGCCTATATTGAAAAAGGGAAAGCATATCCATGGATTAAATGGCCTGTTTTCCGTTTTCAAGGCCTTGAAATATGGAATTATACTTCTCACTGGCGGGGCCGGTTTCCCTTTCCTCTAAAAACTCTTTACTGTTTTTTCTTGAATCGCAGTGCAGCCATGGATGGTCCTTCGCCTGACTGTCTGAAGCTGTGGGACTGTTATAATCGATCCGGTCATCGAATTTTTGGTATTGGGGGCAGCGATGCCCATGCTTCACTGTACAGGCTGGGTCCACTTAAAGCAACGATATTTACCTATAACTATATTTTCAGGACCATTAACACTTATATTTACATGGAAGAAGAATTAAGCAGTGATTTTCCAAGAGCAAAAAACCAGATATATAAAGCTCTGCAGGAAGGACGTTCTTTTTTATCTTATGATATTCTTCATCCGGCTGCTGGATTTCTCTTTTACGGATTAAGCAATAACAGGATTATTCTTCCCGGCAGCGAGTTAGATTATGAAAAGAATCTTGATTTGCGGATAAAATCTCCATATCGGCGTTCATTAATCCGGGTCATACTCGATGGTAAATTATTTTTAGAAGCAAAAACGGACGATCTATCTTTTAAGCCGGTGGTTCCTGGTGTGTACAGGGTTGAAGTTTATTATCGTCCTTTAATTGGACGTCCCCGACCGTGGATTTATGCCAATCCCATTTTTGTGAAGTCCCATTCCCCCGATGATAGTTAATCGGATTCGGATGTGTTGCAGGAAACTTTCTGATGTTATACTATAAAAGTGATACAATTTGCAGAAGTCGATTAAATATCGATTTTATAAGGAGGATTTAAAATGATCAAAGTTGGTATCAATGGATTTGGACGAATTGGCAGGATGACTATGCGAGCATCGCTCAAACAGGATAAAGTTAAGATAGTGGCGATCAATGATCTGGCCGACAATGAAGCCCTTGCCCACCTCTTGAAATATGATTCTATTTATGGGCCGGCAGACTGCGACATTACCGCCAATGAACGTGGATTTATTGTCGATGGTGAAGAGTTGCGGGTATTTTCGGAAAGAGAGCCGGCGAAAATTCCCTGGAAAGAAGCAGGTGTTGATGTTGTCATTGAATCAACCGGT
Organism: Bacillota bacterium; assembly: GCA_034189085.1. Taxonomy (GTDB): domain Bacteria; phylum Bacillota; class Dethiobacteria; order DTU022; family DTU022; genus M55B129. The sequence goes on from JAXHVH010000003.1 coordinate 49,313, forward strand.
ATTTTTACCAAGCGCGAAGCTGCTGCTGCCCACCTTGAAGCGGGAGCAAGAAGAGTTATCATTTCCGCCCCGGCTGCCGTTGATATCATTATTGTTCTCGGGGTAAACGATCATTTATATGACCCCGATAAACATTTTATCATTTCCAATGCTTCCTGCACGACCAATGCGCTGGCGCCCCTGGCCAAGGTGTTACATGATAATTTTGGTATTCAGAGAGGCCTGATGAATACTACCCATGCTTATACGAACGATCAGCGGCTGCATGATTTTCCTCATTCTGATATGCGGCGAGCTCGTGCGGCAGCCCTTTCCATGATTCCCACCACTACCGGTGCTGCCAGAACAGTGGGAGAAGTTATTCCTGAACTGAAGGGGCGTATTGATGGCCTGGCTATTCGTGTCCCTACCCCGACGGTTTCACTCGTTGATTTTGTCGTCCAGCTGGAAAAAGAGGTTACCGTAGAGGTAATCAACGAGGCCTTCAAGGAAGCTGCCTCAAATTCAAAATATCTTGCCTACAGTGAAGAACCACTCGTTTCTGCTGATTACCGGGGAAATCCTCATTCTTCCACTGTTGATGCCGGGTCAACAATGGTAGTCAAGGACAAACTGGCTCGTGTCCTCGGCTGGTATGACAATGAGTGGGGATATTCCAACCGGCTTATCGATCTGGCAGCCATGATTGCCTCAAGATAGAAAGGACGATTTGATGAATACTCTAAGCCAAAAGAGCGGCTTGCCCATTCGATGGGATCGGGTGAACGAGATAATCCTGTGCGGGGAGGATATGCAACCCCGTGATTGCCGGCCAGATGTAAGGTGCCGGACCGATATGCTCGATGTACTCTATGACAAAAGTGCTGTTGGGATTGAGGAACTATACTATATGTACCGTGGCTTATCTCTGGCTGAAGACAGTGAGGAGATTGCAGAAGCGGGGTTGAGATATGATATAACGGCCATAAGGCCGGGACTGCTTGGACGCGAATTTGTGAAAACAGCGGGCCATTACCATCCATTGAAGCCGGGCACCGGTTTTACCTGGCCGGAAGTGTACGAGGTACTCAGCGGCAGGGCTCATTACCTTCTGCAGCGCAGGTGCTCGGAACAGCCCGGCGAGGTCGATGCCGTCCTGTTGATTTCCGCTCTCCCCGGGGATAAAGTGTTAATCCCCCCGGGTTTCGGTCACATTACGATCAATGCGGGCAATGATTTCCTGATCATGAGCAACTGGGTTGCCGAAGGGTTTGATTCTGTTTACGAGCCTGTCAGGCAGATGCAGGGAGGGGCTTTTTACGCCCTGGAAGATGATGGCGGTGTAAAATTTATTCCAAATCGTAATTACTCTACACTCCCACCGTTAAAAATTTGCCCTGTAGAACCGGTTGACCAGTTTATGCTGGTCAAAAGTATCCAGATGTATAATATTTTTAAAGAAAACAAAGAAGCCCTGCGCTTTTTAACCAACCCTGAGGATTATGGGGCTGTCTTCGAAAACTATTTGGCTAAATTGACGTTGTCCTGATAGGCTTGACAACAGCTGCTCTTTTATCAACCGATGGCTGCTGTTTATAAAGTCTGTTATTCTATTTCTCAACCTGTAAGGTGCTTGCGGTATATTATTCCGGAGGAGGTGACCCGGTGAAGGTTAACCGGAGTATTGAGGAAATTAATGCAAAAATAAAGAAAGGAAAAGCAGTAGTCCTGACAGCGGAAGAAGTAACAGATCTGGTTGAACAAAAAGGCAGCACAGAAGCGGCGGCATCAGTTGATGTGGTTACAACAGGAACATTTGGGCCCATGTGTTCCTCCGGGGTATTTCTCAATGTGGGGCATTCAAGCCCCCGTATTAAGCTGACTGAAGCTTATTTAAACGGTGTCCCGGCCTATGCCGGGATTGCGGCCGTTGATCTCTACCTGGGAGCAACAGCTCTTCCGGCAGCCGATCCAGCTAATCGTAATTATCCGGGAGAATTTCTGTATGGAGGCGGGCATGTGATTGAAGATCTGGTTTCCGGGAAGGAAGTCCGCTTTGAAGGTTTTTCTTATGGCACAGATTGCTATCCCCGGAGAAAAGTTGATACGACCATCCGCCTTGATGAAATAAATGAGGCTACACTATTTAATCCGCGCAATGCCTATCAAAACTACAATGTGGCCGTCAACAAGGGCAAGAAAACGATTTATACTTACATGGGTGTGTTGAAACCCAATCTTGGTAATGCCTATTACAGCACCGCCGGTCAATTGAGCCCGCTTTTCAATGATCCCTACCTCAAGACAATCGGGTTGGGAACGCGCATTTTCCTGGGCGGAGGTATTGGTTACATAGCCTGGCATGGAACACAGCATAATCCTTCCGCAGCACGAACTGATAACGGAATCCCGCGTGATCCAGCCGGGACCCTCGCCCTGATTGGTGATTTAAAACAGATGAATGCTCGCTGGCTGAGGGGGCTCAGCTTCCTTGGTTACGGGGCTACCCTGCAGGTGGGTCTCGGCATTCCAATTCCCATTCTGAATGAAGAGATCATGAAGTACTGTGCCGTCCGCGATGAAGAGATCATTGCCCCGGTGATGGATTACTACAAGGACTATCCCAACCTGAAAGGTGGAAATCTTGGCTATGTAAATTATGCCGAGTTGAAAAGTGGATTAATTAATTTGCAGGGGCAAAAGATTCCCACTGCTTCTCTATCCAGTTATGCCGGGGCGCGGGAGATCGCCCTGATCTTAAAAGAATGGATTGGAAGCGGTCGGTTTTTGCTTACCGAACCTTCGGCACAGCTCCCTTCGGCGGAAGATAATATCGTTTTAAAATCGATGCCCCGGAAGGATCCGGAGAAGCGGGAGGATGAATAATGGTTAAACAAAAAATTGTGCTTCGCTTCCCACCGAACGTAGTTGAACAGCCAATCATTTACATGATGATCAAAGATTTTGACCTGATGGTTAATATTTTACGTGCCGACATCAATCCCCGCAAGGAAGGGCGCCTGATGATGGAGGTAAATGGTGAAAATGCCGATTATCAGAAGGCGATGGCCTGGCTGAAGGAGCAGGGGTTGATCATTACCAACCTGGAACAACAGATAATCTGGCGGGAGGATCGTTGTACCCACTGCGGTGCCTGCACCGTGATCTGTCCTACAAGAGCGCTTTACTTCGAACGGCCGTCGATGAATGTTCGTTTTGACCAGGATAAATGCATAGTCTGCGAACTTTGCCTGCGGGCCTGTCCGGCCAGGGCGATGGAAACACCGATCGACAACACCCTCTTCAGATGAGCAGCAGGAGAATTTACCGCCAGGAAGGTTCAGGCCCCCGCCTGACCTCTTTCACTGTTGTTGTGAAGGAAAGCGACCTCTGGATAGCAGTGAGCAGTTCTGCTTACAAGGAGAGCCTTCCGGGGCACACAGAAAACTTCCTGTGGCGAACTCGCCGCAGCCTTGAATCTTACCTGGGTTTTTATCCCGATATTGCTGAATCCCTGGAACCGTATCTTTTGAAAGAAGATGCGCCATGGATATTGCATCGGATGACTGAAGCGGCAAACAGAGCCGGTGTGGGTCCAATGGCAGCTGTTGCCGGAGCGGTGGCGGAAAGTGTTGGTACTATGCTGCTCGAATTTTCACCCGAGGTGATAGTCGAAAATGGCGGTGATATTTTTCTTAAAGCTGATGCTCCTGTTACAGTCGGTATATATGCCGGACAGTCTCCCCTCAGCGGAAAACTTGGTTTGAAGATTAATCCGTCCAGGACACCGCTTGGCATCTGTACATCCTCGGGGAAAGTCGGCCCCTCCTTAAGTTTTGGCCGGGCTGATGCAGCTGTAATCGCAGCTGCATCAGCCCCTCTTGCCGATGCAGCAGCAACAGCCGTCGGCAATATGGTTACCAGCCCCGCTGATTTTAACCGCGCTGTAGGATTTATACGTTCAATTACTGGTGTGAGCGGACTTTTGCTGATTTGTGGTGATAAAATGACAGCATGGGGAGATATGGAGTTGCAGCTTCTGGAACAAGCGTAAAAAAGGAAAAAGGAAAAGCAGTGCAATTCAAGCTATTATTAAATAGTGACCATGATCGGCATAAATTATTTTACCACTCCGCTTAATTCCGTGATGTAATAACCAGCGACAAGCAGTAACACATCAACCCTGAAGGTTAACGCCATGCCTGTTTTACGATACAAAAATCACAAGCCTTTGCTTGGTGCAGAAGTTTATATTGCCCTCAATGCCTGTGTCATAGGCAGGGTTTCCATAGGACCTCGATCCAACGTATGGTTTGGAGCCGTTATCCGCGGTGATCTGGCGGATATTACCATTGGTGAAGAATGCAGCCTGCAGGACAACATAACTATTCATGTTGATGAAAATGAACCTGTTGTTGTCGGTAACCGGGTTACAGTGGGCCATAATGCAGTATTACACGGCTGTAAAATCGAAGATGATGTGCTCATCGGAATGGGTGCGATAATCCTCAATGGTGCAGTTATCGGCAGAGACAGCCTGGTAGGTGCCGGCAGCCTGATTACGCCGGAGACAATTATACCACCTCGCTCACTGGTATTAGGTTCGCCGGGCAAAGTAGTGCGCCGGCTGACTGATGAACAGATTCCCGCTGTCGACGGTATGTACCGGCATTATCTCAAGCTGATGCAGGAGTACAGGGAAAGCGATGATGGTTGAACTGCCACCAGATCTGCGTTATAATACGTAATGCAAAATGCCGGCATAGCTCAATTGGTAGAGCAGCTGAATCGTAATCAGCATGTTGGGGGTTCAAGTCCTCTTGCCGGCTCCACACATTAAAGAGCAAAGTGGTCTGGATCTAAGATCCAGGCCACTTTTGTAATTAATTACCCCCGGCGTGAGCATTCCCTGAAGCAGAGTATCAATTATAGGTCTGGCAGTAGGTATCTACTGGGTGAAATGCAACCATGTCCGCCGCGAGGCGGAATCTGAGGAACGAGCAGGTGCGATCGCTTGTGCTTACGCTTACAAGTTATGTGTTTGTGCCATAATTAAATAAAGGAAACAGAGTGGCACAGAATAAAAAACTTCGAGCAAAATCCTCAATTTAAAGCCAGCAAATTAATTTACCAAAACACACCACAAACCCAATAAATCCACTATCTATTGCATTCTGTTATAGATAGTATTAGTTTTTGCAAAAAGGACTGTTCCTTTCGGTTCAGAATTAAACAATTAAATATGCAGTAAGATAAAGCACCCGCTATGTTCGCAAAAATTATCGAACCGAACGTGCTCTTAATTCCAAAATGGGTGTATTTTTAAGCTACAAATGTATATTGATATATTTTATATATTAAATTGTTCACCCATGAAAGGGTTTATCTTGCATAAATTATTTACGGCAAATAGCACTCTCCATTTATTTAGCCTCACAAAATATTTGTTCTCATTAGAAGCGGTTTCATTGCTCAGACACTGGAAGGAGAGAACTTAACTTAATGAAAGAAGAATTCAAAACATGCGATGTACTTGTAGTCGGCGGCGGAGTAGCAGGAATGATGGCTGCCATAAGGGCTGCAGAAGGAGGAGCCAAAGTTATTGTTGCGGAAAAAGCGAACACTATTCGAAGTGGTTCTGCCATGATGGGAGTTGATCATTTCCGCAGTTATATACCAGAATACCACGGTGATTTTAGCGAATTTAAAAAAGCGTTGGGAAAGGGCCAGGATGCTGCTTCTTTTGCAACGAAAAGCACCGAGTATCTGAAAACGGTATTTGAAAATTCGGCATTGCTGGTAAAAAAATGGGAAGAATGGGGTATCCCCATTAAATATCATGGGAAGTACCATTTTGCAGGGCACACGTTTCCGGGCGATGATCCCAAAATGGGCGGATGGCTTAAAATTTCTGGAATGAATATTAAGCCGGTTCTTACAGAGCAAAGCTTGAACCGTAGTGTGGAAATAGTAAATCGGGTGATGGTTTTTGACCTGCTGAAAAATAAAGATAATAAAGTGGTCGGGGCTATGGCTTTACACACGAGAGAAAATATAATGGTCATTTTTGAGGCTAATGCAGTTATTTTATCTACCGGTTGTGTAACAGGCCTGTATCCCAATCCTACTCGAGCAGGTTATTTCAACACCTGCTATCCTTTTTTACATTCCGGCGATGGAAGAATTATGGCTTATAGAGCGGGAGCTGAACTGGCAGATTTAGAATTGACCAGGCGTCACGCGGGGCCGAAATATTTAATCAAGGCCGGGCAAGCGTCATGGGTTGGGGTTTTAAGAGATCGCGAAGGCAACACGGTTGGACCCTTTCTGGATAAGCCTGATGCGCGTTATGGTGATATGACTGTCGAAGTTAATAAGGAGATTTTTGAGGAATACAGGAACCAGGGTAAAGGTCCGATTTACATGGATATGAGTGGTATTACGGATAAAGATTATGAAGAGATGCTTCATTACTTAAGCAATCAATCCGGCACTGCCTTTTTGGAACACTTTAAACAAACGGGTGTCAATCTCAGGAATGCCGCTGTTGAATTTACCACTTTTGAACACGCTGTATCCAACGGGATCCAGTTCAATCACAGGGGTGAAACTGGAGTTAATGGTCTCTATGCCGCAGGGGATGAAAGCCGTGGAGGCCTTGGTTTGGCGGCAACCATTGGTTGGAAAACGGGAGAGCATGTAGCTGAATCTGTTAGATCAATCAGTTCACCAGGTATCAGTGGAGCGGAATCTCTAATTGATGATAGCATTAGACTGGTTAAAGATATAAGAACCCGGGAAGTGGGTGCCTGCTGGCAAGAAGCCTATGCTGTTCTTCAACAAATTACCAATGATTATTGCGGTTCTGTGCGTTCACAATCAATTTTGGAGGCAGGATTGGATTTCCTTGAGAAAATGAAGATCCGGACCAGAGACACCCTAAAAGCAAATGATGCGCATGAGTTAATGTATTGTATGCAGGCTTTGAACTTAATGGATCTTGCTGAATTATTATTTGTTGCTGCGCTTGATAGAAAAGAGACGAGGGCGTTGCATAAACGGCCGGACTACCCACTGACAAATCCACTGTTAACCGGCAAGAAACATATTATCAAACAAAAGAATGGCACACCGGTTACAGAGTGGCGTAATGTATAAAGAGAAAAATACTGATAATCAGGGTGTTAAAGGTTAGGAGGAGATGTTTGTTATGCCCCCGGTTATTAATACTAAATTATGTGATGGTTGTACAGGCAGGGAATACCAGATTTGTGTTGAGCACTGTCCATTTGATGTTTTTAAAAGTACGGAGATAGGGAAGCCGCCGTTAATTGCCAGGCCAAATGAATGCTGGTATGAGAATGCCTGTGTAATGGATTGTCCAAAGAGGGCCATAAATTTACGGATCCCTTTACCAATGCATATCGTGGTGAAATAACGCTTCTCGAAAAATTAACGACCCGGTTATGGCTTCATTCTTTTTGGGCAAGAAGTTATATGAAAATCATTTTTCTTCACCGCCTGATAAGGAGCTGTAACTAGAGTCGCGACTTGGAAGGCTGATTATGCGCATTATAACGAAGAGGGATTAGAAGGTAATCTATGTAAGGAGGTGTTCATCACCCCGCTACAAGCAAAATTGCTTTATTATGCATCAAAAAACTTGAGGAGGTATTTATTATGAAGAAACGATTTTTGCTAACATCCCTAATCCTTATTGTAGTTGCTGTGTTTGTGTTTACTTTAGGATGTGGGGGGACTGAAGAAAGTGTGGAAGAACCTGCAGAGGAATCTGCAGAAGAATCTGCAGAAGAATCTTCCGAAGAGGTTACAGAAGAAGCAGGGGTTGACTTCCCGGAATCAGGCAGGGAGATACTCCAGTTGTGCCCGTTTGGTGCCGGCGGCGGTTTTGATACAACAGCACGCTATTTTGCGCAGCACCTTACAGAGGACCTGGGAGTTCCGGTAATCACGGAGAATAGAACTGGATCCGGTGGAATTATCCCGTTGCTGGACATGCAGAAAACAGAACCGGATGGTTACACCCTGACATTTGTAGCCAGGGCTACTCACCCGCCGCAGCAAGCACTTCATGGTGCAGATATTAGATTGGAAGATCTTACCTACATCGCTGGTGTCAAAGAAATTCCATATGTTTTATGTGTAAGTAAAGATTCAGATATTGAGACGTTAGATGATTTAAAAAATAAAGATTCCGTTGTTTTAGGCACCTCCGGTTCAGGGCATATCAGTGAAATAAGTGCTCATCAACTGGCCGACACTTTTGGCTTTGAGCTAAAGAAAATACCTTATGATGGGTTAGCTGCAGTAGGTGCCGCCATATTGTCCGGTGAAGTTGATATGGCTTTCTTAAGCGGGACTATCATTGAATCGCATAAAGACAATTTAAGACTCCTGGCCATATTCACAGAGGAAAGATCAGATTACTTTGATGTCCCCACCATTGGAGAGCTGGGATATGATTTGTTTTTACCTGTTGAAACAATGGGTTATGTCGGACCTCCAGGCATGGATGATGAAGTAGTGGAAATCCTGAGAAGCGCCTTAGAAAATGTCGTCAACAAAGAAGAAACACAGGAGTGGGCAGCAAGTTTAAAAGAAATAGTTAAGTATATCCCACCGGAGGAAGTGAAGGCGAGCAACCTGGAAGTTATAGAAATTTGTACTGAATATAAAGACTTGTTAATGGGAAGCGAATAAACTAACCACAGGTTGCTGAACAAGTAAAATAGAGGGAATAATGAATACAGCATGAGACAGCCATTCAGCACATATAGAACAATCCATTGTTCCCTCTATTTCTTAAATATTTTATTGAAATATCTATTGCCGGTTGGGATTTCTTACCTGTTTTGCTGATCTAAATAAAGAGAATTGATTATCGTGTAAACAGGGGGAAGGGTGAAAGATACATCCCCGGCGTTTAATTTTTGATATGAGCCTGGGCAGCGGGCGAATATTGTTTTACTGGATTGCTTGGCAGCTACATTATAACTGTCATGGGGAGAAAAGCTTTAAATTATTATTGTATTGCACATATCCTTTACCAAAGGAGAATGTAATTTGACAAAGCAAAATATTCTGGGTGAATTAATTTTAAAATTAATATTGTTAATTTATGGTTTATATTATTTTATCGAGACAATAACCATGGACATATCCTATAATGCCAGGATATATCCCTTTATCATCAGCCTGGCTTTTAATATTTTAATGATCATGTTAACCTCGGAGGTATTCAAAAAATATTTGGAACAAGCGAAAAACGACAGGCAATCCTTCAAAATTATTACTCCGGAAGCAATAAAACTATTCAGTACTTATGCAGCAGGAATCTTATTAATAGCTTTAACATTACTGGTCAATTATTGGCTTGCCATTATTGTCGCGTTGCCTCTATTGGCATATGTCTTGGAAGACAAGAAGTTTTCGCTTATTTCCTATGTGTTTCTTCCCGTGGGGATGATCATAATAGTCTATATTATTTTTGTCAGGTTTTTAAGTGTAAGGTTGCCAGTTGGGTTCTAAAGGATTTACCAGTATTTCTGGCATGAGTATGATTATATAAAAAGCTAAAGATTGTCATACATTTAATATGAAAGGAAATTTATGCCATATGGAGTATATCGAAGTAGGGATTTTTCTCTGGGTTGTCGTTGGACTGTTAATCGGTATTTTGGTTGGGGTTTTGCCCGGTTTGGGCGCCGCCACCGCTTTATCCCTCCTTGTGCCCCTGACCTACAAAATGGATACAAATATCGCTATCGCTTTTATTATGGGCGTTTTTGTAGGGGCAGTATATGGCAGTTCAATTACTTCTATTTTATTGAATATTCCGGGATCGGCAACATCTGTAGCCACGATGTTTGATGGGTATCCCTTAACGGTTAAAGGTTATTCTTTGACAGCACTTGGTGCATCGATTACCTCTTCTTCAATAGGTGGGATAGCCGGAGCTTTATTTCTGATGTTTGTTAGCCGCTACATTGCCAATTTTTTTATGCATAACATGGATTCACCGTCTTATTTTTGGATCATTATGATTGCCCTTTCCTGTCTTATTACAGCTATAGGGAAAGATCGTACCATTGGGTTTGCATCAGCTTTGTTCGGGCTGATGGTTGGCACGATCGGGATGGATATGATGTCCTTTAATTATCGATATAATTTTGGCAGTTTTTACATGGGTGATGGTATACCTATGGTTCCTTTAATATTGGGAATCTACGCATTATCCCATATCATGACATTATCCCAAAGAGAAGTGGGCGAATCCATATCGAAAAGCGTGCAAATGCATGGCAGTTTATGGGAAGGGGCCAAGCAAACTCTTATTAATTGGGTCCTGGTCATAAGATCCATTATTATTGGTGCAGTAATCGGTGTCTTCCCGGGGATAGGAGGGGCCACTGCTAATTTAGTTGCTTACTATAATGCTAAAAGCAAATATAACCAGGATGATACATTTGGTAAAGGTGATATTCGGGGTGTAATTGCTGCTGAAGCATGCAATAATGCAACGGTGGCATCAACTTTAGTCCCAACATTTACACTGGGAATTCCGGGTGGAATCCCAGCGGCGATTCTTTTAAGTATACTTATGATTCACGGGTTGACGCCCGGGCCTACTTTGTTTACTGAGAATGTAGATTTTGTTAATCAGACCTTTGTAACTGTTTTAATTGCCAATCTTATACTGTTCCCCATTGCTATTTTAACCCTCAGATTCTTTGCCAGAATCACGACGGTGAAAATAAGCATCTTGGTACCATTCCTATTGGTTTTTGTTGTTTATGGAGTTTATGGGCTGCAGCGGTCCCTTTATGATGTGATCATAGTATTTGTTTTTGGGTTGATCGGTTATTTATTTAATAAATACAATATACCAATTGTCCCATTTCTCATATCTTATCTGTTAGGCCCTATGTTTGAAGTAAGTTTGAGGAGATCATTAAGAGCTGGCGATGATATTTTCATCCTGGTATCAAAGCCTTTTCACATTGTTCTGGCCATCATAGCCCTTTTGCTTATTGTTGGGCCGCCACTTTACAATTTATTTGTTAAAAAACCGTTAATAAAGCAAGCTTGAAATTGTGATAATGGATGGCCAGCCACAATACTAAACAGGACTGGGAGGTTAATATCATATTGAGAAAAAATATTGAACTTGTCAATAAACTTGTCCAGTCGTGCCATATACTCTCAATGGAGGGGCACAATGATATTATTCTGGGCCATGTAAGCGCGCGTATTCCCGAATCGGAAAGTGCGTTAATTAAATCAAGCGGGAAAGCCCTGTGGGAAGTTACACCAGATGATGTTATCGCTATTGACTTCGAGGGCACTATAATCGACGGAAATAAAAAGTGTCATAAAGAATACCCGATTCATACAGAAGTATACCGTCTCCGGGATGAAATCAATTGTGTTATTCATACTCATCCTTTTTATAGTACCATCATTTCTGCTGCTGGCATAAGCATTAAGCCGGTTAGTAACGAAGGAACCATTTTTTTAGACACGCCAATATTTACAGATACTACAGAGTTAATCCAAACTTCTGAACAAGGTGTAGCAGTGGCAAAGAAGATGGGGAATAATTATGCGCTGCTGTTGCAAAATCATGGGATAGTTGTGGCGGGGAGAACTATAGAGGAGGCCACAATTTTTGCTGTAAGGTTAGAAAAGGCAGCCAGGGCACAGTATTTCATAGAAGCGCTTGGATCCTACAACTACACCAATGAAGATGAATGCAAGAGAAAAATTGAGCAAACATATGATCACAAGCAGATCCAGAATTTTTGGGATTATTATTTAAGAAAATTAAATACCGGGAGATTCACTTAAGATGAGTGATTTCCGTTACTCGATGAATCCAATTGTTATTATGATAGGCATAAAATAAATGGCGCAGGGTAGACTTTGTCAAATCCAAAGAGGTCAGGATTGGTAATATTCTAGAATTACGCATTAATATTTTAAATAAAGGATGGTATTTAATGGATAAGCCAAGGTTTTCAATGGAAGAAGATTATTTTGCATGTTTACTATCAGCAATTATAGTTATTCTTTGCATGATTGGAATTTTCCCAAGTTTACCCTAAATTAAATATTTCTATATTGGCAGTTGCTAATTTATGGAGTTAGACAAGGAGATGCAGCTATGGCGAAATTACCTCCACAGAAATACAATAGTTGGTCACAGTATTTTTTAAACATACTGCCGGGTTTCTTGCTGGCACTGGTGGGAGCTGTTTTCGTTTGGTCCCTGGTAAGCGTGACGCCGCCGAGCTGGCCGGTTAATTATGTCCTTTATTCTATAGTCCTGGGGATGGTTTTGAGGAACGTTGTAAAACTTCCTGTTATTTTTAAGGAAGGCCTGGGATTTTCAGCTAAGATTCTCTTATTCATGGGTGTTATATTTTTAGGTGGGACAATAGATATTTCAGTTATTATTGCTACCGGTCCACATGCTATAATCCTTGCAATTATAGCGGTCACTTCAATGATTACACTTTCTTATGTGTTGGGCAGGTTTATTGGACTGCCGGAAGATTCTAAAGCACTGCTGGGCATTGGAATGGGCGTATGCGGAGTATCAGCAATTGTTGCGTTAACCCCGGTTATCAAGGCTAAAGAAAGATACATATTAACTGCGATTGTTGCTTCTTTGTTAAACAGTGTCATCCTTCTTTTTACAATTCCTATCCTGGTTCACTGGATTTCTATGCCAGAGTTACTGGCTGGCTATTGGAGCGGGGCAATATCATCCAACACAGCGCAGGCAATTGCTACCGGCTTTGCTATTGGTGAAGAAGCAGGAACAATAGCAACGATCACCAAAACAGCTCGTAATGCTTTAATGGCATTTGCCATCCTTTATTTTGCCTATTCATACACACGAAAAGGATTACCCATTGGAGTGAAGCTGCGACCTTTATTGATCTGGGAAAAATTCCCTAAATTTATTTTTGGCTTGATAATTATGTCACTATTATCGACATTTGGTTTGTTCACAGCGGAAGTGATGGCACAGTTTAAAGATCTTTCGCGGTGGTTTTTTATGATCTGTTTTGTGGGAATGGGTTATGAAATTAGTTTTCGTGATTTTAAATTAAATGATTTTAAACCTGTTTTATTTGGTCTATTTTTATCGCTGATTCTGGCAGTAGTTGCCTATCTTTATATTAATCTGTTTATTCATGTATAGCAGCATCAAGGATTGAGGCTACGCTAACAAAATTCATGAAGTATAGACGTAGATTATCTGATACTTACTCATTTTTACTGCCGGGCGGGTTTTTACAAACCGGGTAATGCCAGCAAACCATGCAATCAGTCGATTATTGAATTGTGTTATAACTGGTATTACTTTTTGCAAAAAGGATTGTTGTTTATTTTTTAGAAGTAAATATCAGTTTAAACGAAAGTCCCAAAATAGGCAAAGATACAAAATTGATAAATATAGTACTCAAATATATAAATCAGCAGGAGGTTTGTGCAATGATTAAAGAGATTGATCATTCTGGATGTATCAAGTGCGGATTATGTGCCAAATTTTGCCCCGGCAATGTTATCTCAATGAATCCATCAGATGGATTGCCTTATATAGAGCACCCTGATGATTGCTGGAATTGTTTCAATTGTGAGCTTATCTGCCCGGTTAATGTCATTTATGTAGGGCCCTACAGGAAAGAAAAGCCTCTGGCATGGTAAGCAAAAAACTATGGATAATAAATAATTACATAAAACGGAGGAACCAATAAATGAATGAACAAGAAACCATTGTCAGGAATAATGAATTCATAACCCATATCAGTGACGTACTGGTAATTGGGGGGGGTTTCTCGGGATTATGGGCTGCTCTGAAAGTTAAGGAAAATAATGATCTTTCAGTGAATTTGGTCGATAAAGGGTTTTGTGGATCCACCAGCCATTCATTTTTTTCAGGAGGTGGAATGGTTGTTTTAATGCCGGATGATGACCTGGATGAATGGGTGGAAGACATAGCAAATTCGAATGAAGGCATAGCAGACAGGAAAGTTTTAAGATCAATCCTGGAGAATTCACAGGCCAGGATGAGAGATTACGAAACAATGGGAGTTACTTTCCCACGGAGGGATGGTGAGTACAAACGCATCCGTTCCCGTGGTGCAAAAAAGATAAAGCTGCTTGGTTCTGCTGAGGGTGGAGGTAAAGCAATAGTTTTAGCTCTTCACAAAGAAGCGTTAAAACGGGGAATAAACATAAAGAACAGGATATTTATTATTGACATACTGGTAAATGAGCAAGGGCAGGCAGGAGGAGCCCTCGGTATAGATATCAATGATGGCAGTTTTCATGTTTTCAGAGCAAAGGCAACGGTAATAGCCACAAATAGTGGCAGTTTCAGGGGGCACCATTTAGCCAGTGATCAGCAGGGCACCGGGGTATTTGCTGCTTTTAATAAAGGAGCAAAGCTTCAGAACGCTGAATTCCACTACATCAATGTCCGTCCGAATAAGTTTGAAATTGAAGGATCTGGAGTATTGCCTAAATTTGGCGCTCGCTGGGCCAATGCGGATGGGGAGTATTTTATGGATAAATATGACCCCGATCTTAAAGATCATGCCCCGAATCATACTATACTGGTTGCAATGGCCAAGGAGGCCAAAGCTGGAAAAGCCCCTTTAGGGTTTGATACACCATCTTTTGCTGAAGAAGGGCGTGTCGGTTTTCGTGAAATGATGATGGGGCACGGATGGATGAAGCTTATTTATAACAAGCTAAGAAATGAAGGCGTGGATTTTTTACGGGACAAGATTGAGTGGAATGCTGCTTACGAAACAAACAGGGTTGGCCTGAAGACGGATTTTGGTGGAAAAGCCTCAGGTATTGAAGGTTTATTTGCCGCCGGTATGGCTCGCGCGTTTATCCCGAATACTTTAACCGGCTTGTCCATTGCTTATAGCACCTGGTCCGGATATATGGCTGGAGAAACTGTTGCTAAATACGTCAATGATGTGGAAATGCCTGAAATCGATATGCAGCAGATTCTTTCAGCGCAGGATAGTTTTGTAGAACCGCTCTACAGGGCGGGAGACACAACACCGGACAAAGTCGTTGAGGAGTTACAAAAGGTTATTTTCCCTGCTGACGTACTGATTTTAATCACTCATGATAAATTACAGGATGCTCTTAATAATGTTGAAAATATCAGGGATAATATTGAAAGTAAAATGGCTGCCAGCAGCATCCATGATCTGATTAAAGTTAGAGAAACCGAAACCATGATTCTATCTGCAGAGATGACCTTACGAGCCTCCATGCTGCGCAAAGAATCAAGGCCCTTTATTTATTACAGGGAAGATTACAATGAAAGAGATGATCAGAATTGGTTACAATGGATAGTTGTTAAAAAGGACGAAAGTGGCTTTTCATTCAGCACTGAAAAAATTCCCAATGATGGTTAGTATTTATTAAAATAAGTCAAATTGGATGTTATGAACAAAAATACATTAGCCCCCAGGTTGAAGTTTAATCAACATGCCGGGGATTCAAGCTCGCTCGCCGACTCAAGTAAACCCTTATTTGTAATAAGGGTTTTTCCCCTTATACGGGTTGGGTACCAGGGGTCACAGGTTTATGATAATAAGTGACCACCATCCGACATTTTGGAATGTTATTTGGCTAAAAATTGCTTTTTAAAAGCCATATTTCATTGAAAATAGTGTATTTGCAGCTTTTTTATTCTATAATATTATAAATGGCATTTGGAGAGGTGTGCATTGATAAAAAAGTAAAGGGGTTGTCGTCCAGTGGAAAAGCACTTTACCAGGATGGGAGACGGGTCGGGCATCTACATGAGCAAGGAAGAGATTCGTGCCGACCTGGCAGATGGAACAACCGATGCCGCCGACCGGGGTAAAATTCCTCCCCTCTCTGCGGAGGAGCTGGATTATCTTTATGAAATAGTAGCAACACCGGTCAATATCGTCAGTGTTGCCCGGGGCAAGGAAACTGTTACTTCTTCAGATTCAGGGGCGTTTAAAATCAATTACCAGGCCGATATCTCCCTTGATCGGGCTATTTCGATCCAGGTGCATGAAAAGGTTCTCGCCGCTGATTCGCTTGACCTGGGGAACATCGACTACAGCTACAAGTCGGTCAAGGCTATTCTCCATGATGAAGCCAAAGTTATGGAAAATGTCCAGATGAATACGATCATGCCGGTGCTCTATGGAGCCATGCCAAATCTGGGCTTGTATACAAAGCCTGACGGCCCGGTTGACAACTGGTCTGAACTGCTTCCCAGGGCAAAGATTGCTGAAGCGAGACAGGCACAGGAAGAAGCTGTCGAGCTGGCGGTCAAAGATATGGTTTACATAGCCGAAGGAATGTATAAGGCTGGAGCGGACGGGATGAATTTTGATACCTGCGGTGCTTCGGGAGATGCTGATTTTCTGGCTGCTCTTGAAGCGGTAAAAATAATCAGGGGAAAATATCCGGGCTTCGGCATGGAAATGGGAATGGCCGGAGAATTCATTCTTGGTATGCACGGGCAGCTGGAGTACGAAGGTACCAGGCTGGCTGGTTTATACCCTCATAAACAGGTTAAAATAGCCGAGCAAGCAGGGGTAACCATTTTCGGGCCGGTTGTTAATACCAGCAGCAATCGCTCGTTTCCCTGGAACCTGGCCCGCGCTGTTACGTTTGTCAAAGCGTGCTGTGAAGCAGCCGATATAGCGGTCCATGTTAATGTGGGTATGGGAGTAGGAGCTACCCCCATGACACCCGTTCCGCCGGCTGATGCTGTCTCCAGGGCTTCCAAGGCTTTGATTGAAATCGGCAAGGCCGACGGTTTATAGGTGGGTTCCGGTGATCCTTTCGGCAATGAAGCGACTCAGGAAGTGGCTTCCGGGATGGGTGGCATTCGCACAGCCGGAGATCTGGTCATGAGAATGCAGTTGTCCCGGGGTTTAAAAATAGAAGCGGCCAAAAAATATGTCGCTGAAAAATTGGGCGTTGCAATGGCGGAGCTGAGTGATTGTTCAGTCATGCGTGAAGTAAGGCAGAACCTGGGGCTGGGCTATCCCATGCCTGATCCGGGAGCAGCCAAAGGCATCGGGGCCAAGATTCGGATAGCCGAAATCATGGGCCTAAAAATAAACTCCGTTGAACAGTTCAAGAAGAAAACGGGACTGCATTATTAATCTATGAAAGAAGGTGGAAAAATGAAGAGGAACCCCATAGCCGGAAGAAACTCTTTTATGGGCTGCGGTCTGAATCTATTCAGCGATTCAGATCTGGAGATGATTCATGACGCTACGCTGGAGGTGCTGGAATACGCCGGCCTCTATGTCCAGAGCGATGAGGCAATGGATATTTTTGACGGGGGAGGCTGTATAGTAGACAAGAAAGAGAAAAATGTAAAAATACCCGCCCACATCGTCGAAGAGGCTATCACTTCGGCACCGAAGAAAATATTCCTTGCCGGACGGGATCCAAAGCATGATCTGGTCCTTGAAAACGGACGGGTCAACTTTTGTCCTTTCGGTGAAGGCGTAATGGTAATCGATCCCTACAGTGGTGAATACCGCAAGTCAACCAAGGCTGATAAGGGAAATGTGGCCAGGCTGGTTGACGCTCTGGATCAGTACGACATGCTGGAGAACACTGTGGCGCCGCGCGATGTTCACCCGGAAATGGAAAGCCTGCATAACTATGAAGTAACTGTCTCCAATACTACGAAACACGTCCCTCAGCCCTGTCATGACAGGCGCTCCGCCCAGCTGCTCATCGAAATGGCGGCAGCTGTGGCCGGAGGGAAGGAAAACCTTAAAGATAGGCCCATCGTTTCCGGGTGTACCTGTCCCCAGAGCCCCCTGACTATTTCTGCAGGGTGCGGCGAGCCGATTATCGAATATGCCCGGGCTAATCTGCCCCAGAATATTCTTTCCATGGCCATGGCCGGGGCTACATCGCCGGTCACCCTGGCGGGGACGCTGGTAACCCATAACGCAGAGGTACTCGGGGGCATTGTTCTGGCCCAGTTGACCAGGAAGGGCGCGCCGGTGATGTACGGCAGTTCAACGACTATGATTGATATGAGACAGGCGACGGCTACGGTCGGCTGCCCCGAGCTGGGATTAATAAGTGCCGCTGTGGCCATACTGGCCCGTTACTATCTGCTGCCCAGCTATGTTGCCGGTACTTAGGGCGATAGCAAGGTTTCAGATGCTCAGTCCGGCCATGAAAAAACCCTGACTTCCCTGCTGCCGGCATTGGCAGGTGCCAATATGATCTACGGCGGGGGGATGCTGGAGATGGGTTTGACCATGAGCTTTGGACAACTGGTTATGGATAATGAGATCATTGCTATGACCAGGAAAGTTCTTGAGGGGATCCCGGTTAACGACGAGTCTCTAGCGGTTGATGTAATTAAAAACGTGGGTGCCCGGGGTCACTTCCTGGCTGAAGAGCATACCTACAGGCACATGCGAGAGCTTTCGGAAAGCAGGTTAATCGATCGCCGGATGCGGCAATTCTGGACTGACAGCGGATCCAAAGATCTTACCCGGACCTGTGATGAAAAGGCAAGAGAAATATTGGAAAATCACCGCCCGGAACCGCTGCCTGACCAGGTTCATAAAAAGATTTTGTCAATTATCAGGGAAAGGGAAGAAGAACTGGGCATAAAATCCCCGGCTAATGAATAAATTTTTAAAAGAGGAGGTTTTACTATGCCTGAACTTACTTTCCTTGGGCATGCAGCTTTCCGGTTAGGGGAAGAAGGAAGGGAAACCCTGCTTTTCGATCCCTATATTACCGGTAATCCTCAGGCCCCTCTGAAGTTTGAAGAAGTCGGGGCGGATTACATTTTAGTTTCCCATGCTCATTTTGACCATCTGGGCGATACATATGAAATTGCCGAAAGGGAAGAAGCGACTATCATATCAACGGCCGAAATTGCCGGTCAGGCAGGTGAAAAAGGGCTGACTGCCCATGGCCAGCATCTGGGAGGAAGACATCGATTCCAATTTGGTTCGGTCAAACTGACCCTTGCTTTTCACGGCTCGGGGATACCCGGCGGGCATGCCTGTGGATTTGTTGTCGACTATTACGGAAAGAAAATATATTTTGCCGGCGACACTGCGCTTTTCAGTGATATGAAGTTAATTGGGGAGCTTGATTCTCTCGACCTGGCTCTTCTGCCCATAGGAGATAATTACACCATGGGTATCGATGATGCCGTTATGGCTGCTTCTTACCTGCAGGCCGGAGAGGTTATCCCGTATCATTACAATACCTGGCCCCTCATTAAAGTAGATCCAGAAGAATTCAAGAAGAAGGTGGAAGATAAAACCGGCAGTAAATGTATTGTCCTTTCACCGGGAGAACATCACATCTTCTAATTTACTGTACTCCACCAGAAGAAATATATGTTTTTTGACATAAAGAAAAGCCCCTTCCGCAGCTATTAACTGCAGACAGGGGCTTACTGTCTAACTGTGATCATTTCTTGCGTTCCACGGTCACCAGGAAGCTGAAAAAATCACACTCTTAAGATAGGTCTTGTCAGGCAGGTCGGGCCGCCTCCCCCTTTGATTGAAACATCTTCCCCGGGGTATTCGTAGACTGTAGCACCTTCTTTTTCGAGGGCTGTTTTTGTCCGGGTATTTCCGGCAATCATAATGCAAACCCTTGGTGCTATAGCCAGGACATTGCAGCCGAAAGTATCATATTCTTCATCCGGTACTTCCACTATCTTGATACCTTTTTGCAGGAGCAGGTTACGGAAAGGTACGGCCATCAGTTTTGAATAAACTACTGCCAGGTCGCGATCAACAGGGCTGATTAACGACATTAAATGCAGGCATTCTTCCGGTCCGTTCCAGTGGGGTAGCGGTACTTCGATGATTTCATCGACCAGACCAGCGGTTAAGTTCCTCAGTTGAGCCACACCGTCACTGTTTGTGCGGTAACTGAGACCCACAGCCACTGTGTTGTCGTCGAACCAGACTACGTCTCCTCCTTCAATTGTTCCCGGCGCCTCGATGGCCCCCAGAATTGGTATGCCCAGATTCTTAAAGAAAGCGCTGATTGCCTGCGGCTCAGTTTTTCTTTCCCTTTTTCCCATATTGCATAGAATAACGCCTTTTTTAGTAATCAGGACAGGATCGTGCGTGTAAATTGAATCCAGTCCTGTTATTTCGTCTTCGGGTAGATAGTGAACATGGGGTACGTTTTTTTCGATAATCGCTGCAAACTGGTTGTATTCAAGCAGTGCTTTTTCAAAGTCCGGTTTTTCGGGGTAATGGAGCTGCTGCCATTGTCGGTTAACATTGTTTTGGCCCAGCCAGGCTCGGGCGGGACTCTTCATCAGGATTGATTCGATCCTGCCTGTTTCTGATTGTCCATTATAGCCGATCATAATACCCTCCCTATACAGGTTGATAATTTTTATCATCTTTATTCTACCATATATCTTCCATTTGCAGATCCCTGTTTTATTGACCCAATGGAGTTTGCTCCTGCCAATCAATTGTAGTATCATAATAGCTGATTTAAGAATCATTCCTGAGTTGAGAATAAACAAAAGGATTAACATCATGAAGGTAGCAATCCTGCCTGTACCGGTCGAAATGAGGTCTTGATCAATACTGCGGGCTGAAAAAAGCTTGAAATTAAAGTTGTTGTTTTGGACACAACCCCATGGGGACAGTCTATTTGCCCCGCTCATGAACGATTGTTCAGATTTTGCTATTTAAACGGTGTAAAAAAAGCTGAAGCTGTCTTTTTTGAGGCAAGATGAACTGGAGGAAAAAATCATGATGACTAAGAGAATTGCTGTAGCTGGTAAGGGAGGTACCGGGAAGACAACACTTTCCGCGCTTCTGATCCGTTACCTGATGGAAGAAAGACCGGGGAAAAGTATCCTTGCTGTCGATGCTGATGCCAATGCCAATCTAAATGAGGCACTGGGTCTGGAAGTGAAGGAAACCATCAGTGCTATTCTTGAAGATACAAAAAATCCAAAAGCTGTGCCCACGGGAATGACCAAATCTGTATTTGTGGAATACCGCCTCAGCCAGGCGATGGTAGAAGAAGATGCTTTTGATTTATTGGTCATGGGCAATCCTGAAGGGCCGGGTTGTTACTGTTACCCCAATGACCTGCTGAAGAGGTATCTCGAGCAGGTTAGTAAAAATTACGAGTACCTGGTTACCGATAACGAAGCCGGCCTTGAGCATCTCAGCAGGCGCCTTTTGCCCATGGTCGACTGGCTGATTGTAACCAGTGATGCCACGGCGCGGGGAATACGCTCTGCCGGCAGGGTGAAAGAGATAGTGCAGAAAGTAAATATTGGTGCCGCCAGGATGGGCCTGGTTATCGGGCGCAGCCGGGGTAATGAAGGTGAAGCTCTGAAAGAAGAAATTGAAAAAACCGGGCTCACCCTGCTGGGTTTCATGCCGGATGATCCTCTGATTTCAGATTATGACTTGAAAGGAAAAGCGCTTATTGATCTTCCGGCAGATTCGCCGGCGGTAAAGGCTTCCCGAGAGCTTTTTGAAACTCTTTCCCTCTAGTAATGAGAAAACAGAAAAGCAACCGTGAAATTGGGGGGCTACAGAAGCCAATTTTTACGGTAACTATATCTGTCCTGCGAGAAGGTAAAATGGAGATTGCCAGTTGGAGGTAGACAGGATGGTTTTCAGTGATCGTCGGCAAGCCGGTGAACAATTGGCTTTTAGGCTTAATTCTTACAAAGGGCAGGAGCCGCTCATTCTGGCTGTCCCCCGGGGAGGGGTGGCCATTGCCGAGCCGATCTGGCAAAATCTAGGGGGAGAAATCGATTTGATCATAACTCGTAAAATAGGGGCTCCTTTCCAACCGGAGCTGGCTATCGGGGCAGTGAGTGGGGACGGTTTCGTAATGGCCAACGAAGAGCTTGTCACAAGGATGAATATCCCGGAGGGTTACATTGAAAACAAAGCAGCTGAAGAACAGGCGGAAATTAAACGCCGCCTTCGACTTTACCGGGGGGAGCGCCCTCTTCCATCGATTGATAACCGGCTGGTGATTCTGGTTGATGATGGAGTGGCTACCGGTTATACTCTGCTGGCTGCACTGCGCAGCTTGCGGCAGCAACATCCACTGAAGCTGGTCCTTGCCGTTCCTGTGGGTCCGCCTGATACCCTCACCAGGTTGGCAGAAGAAGTTGACGAACTGGTTTATCTCGAAGCGCCGCCCAACTTTGCTGCTGTCGGCCAGTTTTACACCTGCTTTGATCAAGTCAGTGATGCTGAAGTGATAGCTGTATTAAAGAAAGCCTGGACAAATGGAGAGTAGTGAGCTGATCATATTTTACCGATAACTGCGTTTATTCATGACGTAATGAGTAATAATTGTTTATTGAATTGCGAATTGACTTGGCCAGGATGCTGGTGTATCATTGTTATAATTTAATAATCTTTTCTCTTATCCAGAGCGGAGGAGGGACAGCCCCGATGAATCCCGGCAACCGGATTTGCTGATCACGGTGCCAATTGCTGCGGGGTGGACTCTTTTCCCTGGGAGATGAGAGGTGCCAGAAGGGCCTCTTGAGAAAAGAGGTTTTTTTGTTTTGCATTTTTGTTTGCAGGACAGGGTGGCAAAAAAATCTAAATTTAGCTTGTAAGGAGGAATCGTCAGTGCACCAAAATAATTATCTTTTTACTTCAGAATCAGTTACTGAAGGGCACCCCGATAAAATGGCCGACCAGATTTCTGATGCCATACTTGATGACATAATCAAGTGCGATCCCCATGCCAGGGTTGCTGCTGAAACCCTGGTTACAACCGGCCTGGTACTGGTAAGCGGGGAAATTACCACCGAATGCTATGTGGACATTCCAAAACTGGTTAGAGAGAAGGTAAAAGAAATTGGTTATACCAGGGCCAAGTATGGTTTTGACGGGGATACATGTGCTGTTCTAACAGCAATTGATGAACAATCTCCGGATATTGCCCTGGGAGTGGATAAAGCCTTCGAGGTGAGAGACAATGAACTGTCAAATCATTATGACCTGACAGGTGCGGGAGATCAGGGGCTTATGTTTGGTTTTGCCTGCGATGAAACTCCTGAACTGATGCCTTTACCTATTTCACTGGCGCATAAGCTGGCGCAGAAACTGGCCAATGTGCGAAAAAATGGTATTCTAAAATATCTGCGTCCGGACGGCAAAACTCAGGTCAGTGTTGCCTATCACAACGGGCGCCCTTCCCACCTGGAGACAGTTGTTATAGCTGCTCAGCACAGTGACAAGGTAGCCCTGGCACAGATAGAGAAAGACATTATTGAATACGTGATCAGGGAAATTGTTCCATCGGAACTGATTGTTCCGGAAACGCGGTTTTTAATCAATCCGACCGGACGTTTTGTAGTGGGCGGACCACAGGGTGATACCGGTTTAACTGGAAGAAAAATCATTGTAGATACCTATGGCGGATATGCGGCGCACGGCGGCGGTTGTTTTTCCGGCAAAGATCCGACGAAGGTGGATCGTTCTGCTTCATATGCAGCGCGATACGCTGCCAAAAATGTAGTAGCCGCCGGACTGGCTGCGAAATGCCAGCTTCAGGTTGCCTATGCCATCGGGGTGGCCAGGCCTGTTTCCATGATGGTCGAAACTTTTGGTACGGAAAAAGTGCCGGTTGAGCTGATAGAAGAACTTATCCGCAGGCATTTTGATTTAAGGCCGGCCGCCATTATTGAAAATCTTGACCTGAGGCGGCCCATTTATAAGCAGGTGGCGGCTTACGGCCATTTCGGTCGTCCAGAACTCGATTTGCCCTGGGAACGGCTTGATAAAGTAGATTTGCTTAAAGAGGCCGCCGGGAGTCGTAAGATTTAAAAAAGAGGATTAATCTGGAAAGGGTCGGCGGGATCACCGGGACTTGCCGTGTGTTTCCTCCGTCCGGTCGACTCACAGGGATGATCAAAAAGGGAACATTTCCTGTGGGCTTTCAATTTTGAGTATTCATTATGGCTTTTGTTTTCGAGAAGAAGACCTTCTATTTTGGTAAAATGTCGGTGCAGGCGCACCATTGAGAAAAGTGTTTTTCGCAACAGGTAGATAAAGACATATTGAAGTGCCAGTACCTGTGATCAGTTTTGGCAGGTGGATATTGTCATAATTTGCAGCAGGGAGGTTTGGCGTCTGGAAAAATTGGAAGGAGTTCTGGAAAAAATCAGGTTCTACAGTGAGGAAAGCGCTTATCTTGTAGGCAGCCTGCGCTGCCAGGATGGTAAAGCGATTACCATTGTCGGAAATTTTCCTCCCATGCAGGAAGGGGAGAACCTTCTCATAAAGGGAAGGTGGCAGGTTCATAACCGTTACGGCAAGCAACTGGAGGTAGAACACTGGGAGAGAATCCTGCCAGCTACGGAAGAAGGCTTGAAACGTTATCTCTCATCGGGATTGATCAAGGGAATCGGGCCGGTAACCGCGGCCAGGATAATCGATCACTTCGGTCTCAATACGCTGGAGGTAATGGAAAAAGCCCCTCACCGCCTGCAGGAGGTTGAAGGGATCGGGGCGGTCAAAGCTACCGGGATAATTAAGAGTTACCGTCAGTACAAAGATGTCCAGAATGTGCTCGTTTTTTTACAGGGTTATGGAGTCGGAGTTGGCCAGGCCATGCGTCTGTACCGGCATTATGGATCGGAAACAGTGGAACGGGTGCAGGAAAATCCTTATCGCATGGCTGAGGATATCTTCGGAATTGGTTTTAAAACCGCTGATAAAATTGCCCGCCAGCTTGGGATGCCGGAAGAATCCCCGGAAAGGTTGCAGGCGGCCATCACCTATTCTCTGAGCAAAGCGGCAGAAGAGGGGCACGTATTTTTACCCCGTCAGGTTCTTCTCGAACGGGTAAGGGACCTGCTCGATATATCGGGGGAAGTTTTACAGGAAAGTATTTTTGACAAACAGCTGCTGAAAATGATGGAAAAGAAACGCATTCACATCGAAAAGATGGATGATATAGCGGCTATTTATTATGCTCCATTTTTTCAGGCAGAGCAGAGTTCTGCCCGTTTGGTCATGAACCTGAGCAGGTTTGTGAAGCAGGTTTCACCAATAGAAGCGGCCCAGGTTCTTGGTCAGATAAAATATGATAGTCCCCACCTGACGGAAGAACAGCTGCAGGTAATAGAAAAGGCGCTGCACAACGGATTGTTGATTGTAACCGGTGGGCCTGGGACCGGGAAAACAACAACCATTAAAGCGTTGCTTGCCATGTTCAGGCTGTTGAAAGAAAAAGTAGTTCTTGCTGCCCCTACAGGCCGGGCGGCCAAGAGGGTGACTGAAGCGACCGGGCAGGAAGCGTTCACCATCCATAGGTTGCTTGAGTACAGCTATTCCGAAGGTGAGGGCTTTCGTTTCCAGCGTAATGAAAAAAACCCGGTTGAGGCCGGAGTGATCATTATTGACGAAGCGTCGATGGTTGATCTGATCCTGATGTATAACCTGCTCAAAGCCATTCCATCCGGAAGCCGCCTGATCCTGGTAGGTGATGTCGATCAGCTGCCGGCAGTTGGAGCGGGAAATGTTCTCCGGGATCTGATTGGTGCCGGTAACATCCCCTGTTTTCGTCTTGGCCATATTTTTCGCCAGGCCAGGGAAAGCCTGATCATCGTTAATGCCCACCGTATTAACCAGGGTCAAATGCCCTATCTAAATGTTAAGAACCGTGATTTTTTCTTTCTGCAAGAAGAAGAACCGGAAAAGGCTGCTCAGCTTGTTGTTCAGCTTTGTCGGGAGCGATTACCCAATTATGGTCCCTTTGATCCGCTGCTTGATCTGCAGGTGATCACACCGATGCGCAAAACGGCTGCCGGTGTTGATCGGCTGAACATCTTGCTCCAGGAAGCGCTGAATCCTCCCGATCGCCATAAAACCGAGACAACCGGCAAGGGTAATGTTTATCGGCTTGGTGACAAAGTGATGCAGATACGGAATAATTACCAGAAAGAAGTTTACAACGGAGATATTGGCTTAATAACGGCCATTGATCGGGAGGAAGGGGAATTGGTAGTTACCTTCCGTGAGTTACTACAGCCTCGCCCGGTAGTTTACGATTTTACTGAACTTGATGAACTGGTCCTTTCTTATGCTGTATCGGTTCATAAAAGTCAGGGCAGTGAATATCCGGTTATCATCATGCCTGTTCTGACCCAGCATTACATGCTTTTACAGCGCAATTTACTTTACACCGGGATTACCCGGGCTCGTAAACTGGCAGTATTGGTGGGCAGTAAAAAGGCACTGGCCATTGCGGTGCATAATAATCGTGCCGAAGAACGGTACAGTTATCTGGACGGACGACTGCTTTCCGGGGGAAATGGCAAGTGAATAAAGAGTTTGGTGGCAGACAAACAGGATCGTCAAAAATTACACCCAGCTGGTTCGATTCTTTCCTTCATCTTTTATACCCGGAACACTGCTTGTTTTGCGGCGCTGTCCTTCCTTCAATTGCCGGGCGGCCGCTCTGTGCCTGCTGCGCGGAAAAATTTTCCCCTGCAGGTTTCATCTGCCCAAACTGTGGAGATCTGCTCGGATCTGAGGCAGGGTGCCGCTGTTATGTTAAGGGAGAAATGCTGAAAGCCTTATTTGCCCTTTCATTTTATGAAAAGAGAATACGGGATCTGATCCATGATTTAAAATACCGTGGC
Organism: Bacillota bacterium; assembly: GCA_034189085.1. Classification (GTDB taxonomy): domain Bacteria; phylum Bacillota; class Dethiobacteria; order DTU022; family DTU022; genus M55B129. The sequence goes on from JAXHVH010000003.1 coordinate 76,011, forward strand.
CGCCGTTCCCTTGCTCGGCCTCTCGGCCGATGGCTTGGTTTTGAAATCAGCAAATGTGATTGTGATTTTCCTGATCTCGTTACAGCAGTACCGCTTTATAAACGACGGGAACAGGAGAGAGGTTTTAACCAGAGTGTTTTGATCGCCCGCTCCACTGCTACTTTCCTGAACAGGCCATACAGAAATCTTCTGGCACGTACAAAAGACACCACATCACAGACAACAATATCGCGTCGTGAAAGGCGAGAAAATATACATGGTGCTTTCCAGTGTGCAGGGCTAATACCTGCTGGAGCAACCCTGCTGCTGATAGACGATGTTTATTCCACCGGTTCGACGATGAAAGAAGCAGCTTCTGTTCTTAAACAGCACGGGGTAACAGTTTACGGAGCGGTGATTGCCTATAATTTTGGAACACGCTTTAATGTGAGCAGATAATATTAATGTATATTACTTTTCCCCTGCATCAAAGAAAGCCTCCAGATTGTTTTTCAGACTTTGTTCCGATCCCGACAGGGGAGGATTTTACACTGGACTGGGGAATACTAATTGTAGTAATATATTAGTCTACAATAATTAACGGGAGGTTGGAAAGATGGATATTAATGTACGGGGTAAAAATATTGAAGCAACTCCGGCCCTGGTTGATTATGCCCATAAGAAACTTGGTAAGCTGAAAAAGCATTTTGATAAATCTACCGATGTGCAGGTTTTATTGAGCGTTATCAAAGAAGAACACATTGTTGAAGTAACCATGAGTTTGAACGGTTTAATCCTGCGCGGCGAAGAAGCGACAGGCGACATGTATGCTTCAATAGACATGGTGGTAGATAAGCTGGAGAGACAGATTAGAAAGTATAAAACCCGCATGAACAAGTCACTGCGTCAGCGAGGTGCTCGGGTTATTAGTGAAAAACAAGCTGCCGTTGAAGCGGAAGAGAGGGCTGAAGACGAAGAACCAAATATTGTTAAAACAAAGCGGTTTTCATTCAAGCCGATGAGCGTAGAAGAAGCGATTCTGCAAATGGATTTGCTGGGGCACAACTTTTTTGTTTTTACCAATGCCGATAGCGAAACCATTAATGTGGTTTATCGGCGGAAAGATGGGAATTATGGATTAATCGAGCCTGAATAGAGAAGTTCCTAAGTCCCGGGTTAGTCCCGGGCGGGGAGATGTATTTTTGATGCATAAACCAGTCAGTGCGGCTGTTTTTGAAGGGTCCCTGCCGCAGAGTGGTGTCGAGGAAATGGTCATGCAGGTCAGACATGCTGCCCTGCTAGACAATCTTGAAAAAATGAACCGGGCAGCCTGTTTCGATCGGATTTTTTTGTCCACCAACCGCCCTGAGCTGGTTGAACCGGCATCTCGTCTTGGAGCGGAAGTATTGCTCAACTCCATTGATCCCGGTGATTTTCATTTTGGCAATCAATTACAGGAACTGGTTCGCAGCCATAAATTGTCGCGGGTGTTTTGCCTGAACGGTGCAGGGTGTCCCCTCGTCACAGTGGATGAACTGGTTATGATTGCGCAGGAGCTTCGTTCAAGACAGCGGTTTGTTTACGCCAACAATACCCAGTCAGCAGATATGATCGGCTTTACTGTACCTGTAAATTTTTATGATATTGAACTTCCGGCAGTTGACAACAGCCTTGCTTTAACTCTTCGAGATCGGTTTAATCTGACAATGGCTTTAATGCCTCATACGCGAGGACTTCTCTTTGACATCGATACACCGACCGATCTCGTTGTTCTGGGAGCCGGTCCTTTTGCAGGCCCACGGATAAGAGCCGCTTTAAATGAACTTGGTCTTAATTATGGAAGATTGGCAAAAGCCAAGGCTGTGCTGGGTAATGAATATGAAGAAGTAGTCCTGATTGGCAGAGTCGGAGCCCCGATCATGGCGCAGCTTAATGCCCGCCTGAAGCTTCGGCTGCGCGTTTTTTCCGAGGAACGGGGCATGAAAACCCTTGGGCGAATAGATAATAAAGAAGTAGTGTCCCTGCTGGGGCTGCTGCTTGAAGATGCCGGAACAGAGAGTTTCTTCGGTTACCTGGCCCGGGTTGCCCGCTGTGCCTTTATTGACAGTCGGGTTTTGATGTATCATTTTAAATATGATTTTTCGGAGCGGGAAAGATTTCTTTCAGATCTGGGACGGTGGAGAGAGATCGACCACCCCTGGCTGAAGGCTTTTACCAAAGCAGCGGAAGATTGTGCCATACCGGTAATCCTGGGCGGACACTCCCTGATCTCCGGCAGTCTCTGGGCAATCTGTGATGAGATTGAAGAAGGAGCTGTTGATTAATTGGCCGGGCAGGAAAGTAGCCCGGAATAAGTTTTTATCCGCACACGCAGGTCCTGAAGTAGCGCTGCGGCAACAGAACTTTATCGGTTGTGCAGTTGGAAAGGAGTATTATTATGGCTTCTTTTATTAAAAAACTATTCGGTGAGCCCAACAAAAAAGAGGTAAACCGTCTGCAGAAAATTGTAGAACAGATCAGCGATTTGGAGAAATGGGCTTCAGAACTGGATGATAATCAGTTCCCCTTACAGACAGGGCAGTTCAGGGAGCGCTTGCTGAAAGGAGAAAGCCTTGATGATATATTGCCGGAGGCTTTTGCTCTGGCCAGGGAAGCAGCTTATCGAAAGACGGATATGAAACCTTTTGAGGTGCAGATCATGGGAGCAATTGTTCTGCATCAGGGTCGTATCGCGGAGATGAAAACAGGCGAGGGCAAAACGCTGGTGGCTACTCTACCAGCATACCTCAATGCTCTTACCGGTAAAGGGGTCCACATAGTTACAGTAAATGATTATTTGGCCCGCCGGGACCGTGAGTGGATGGGGCCGATTTATGAATTTCTCGGTTTGAAAGTCGGCCTGGTGGTTCAGGGTATGGAACCGGCCGCCAGGAAGGAATCCTATCAGGCCGATGTCATTTATGCTACCAACAACGAGCTTGGCTTTGATTATCTGCGGGACAACATGGTTCTTTACAAGGAGGACATGGTGCAGCGCAATCTGCATTATGCCATTGTCGATGAAGTGGACAGTATTTTAATCGACGAAGCGCGTACTCCTCTAATTATCAGCAGCCGTGTTGAGTCACAGGAAGATTATGGGCGCTGGAAAAAAGAAGTTGAACACCTGATCCGCAAGCAGAGCCGCCTGGTAGGAGAATTACTTAAAGAAGCCAGATCGGATCTTGATAGTGGTAATGCTGATGAAGCGGCTGAAAAGCTGCTGCTGGCCCGCCGCGGGGCCCCAAAAAACAAAAACTTGCTGAAAATGATGAAGGAACCCGGTTTGGAACGGCTGGTGGAACGGACCAAACAACGGTTGATGACCGAAAAGCGGCTTACTCACCTGGATGAAGAGCTTTATTATGTCATTGATGAAGCAACCCGATTGGCCGATATCAAGGATAAAGGTTACCGGGAACTGGAACGAATCAATCCCCAGCTTTCACATCTCCTGCGCCTCGGCCATGACAGGGCAGAGGAAGAAGAGTTGATTGACGAACAGGAAACTGAAACCGCTTCCGAACACAGGCATTATTTTGATCAGTTAATTAAAGCTTATTCCCTTTTTGAAAAAGATGTCGATTACGTGGTGCAGAACGAGAAAGTGGTTATTGTTGATGAATTCACCGGACGGCTGATGCCTGGCCGCCGCTACTCAGATGGCCTGCACCAGGCAATTGAAGCAAAAGAAGGGGTTCAGGTCCAGGCGGCTACCCGTACAGTGGCTTCGATCACATTTCAGAATTATTTCCGCATGTATGGGAAAATCGCCGGCATGACCGGTACTGCCCTTACTGAAGAGGAAGAATTCCGTAAAATTTACGGAATGGATGTAGTGGAGGTACCGACAAATAAACCGCTCATCCGCAAGGAACAGCCCGATCTAATTTATAAAACCGAACGGGCAAAATTTAATGCTGTTGTTGAAGAGATCAAAAAACGGCAGGAAAAGGGGCAGCCTGTTCTCGTCGGCACCATTTCCGTGGAAAAATCGGAGATGCTCAGCAAGATGTTGAGAAGGCAGGAAATAGAGCATGAAGTCCTCAATGCTGTCAACCATACCCGGGAAGCGTACATCATAGCGCAGGCCGGCCGACGTGGAGCGGTGACCATATCAACCAACATGGCTGGCAGGGGGACAGATATCATACTGGGCGGTAATCCGGAATACCTGGTCAAAGAAAAACTGTTCAATGATTTCGGGATGGAGGAAAGCGAGCTCGATGACGAAGCTGCTGAGCGCTGGACCAGGCTTTATCATGAATTAATAGACGGAGCCCTGGAAGACACCCGTCGCCAGCGGGAAGAAGTGGTTGCCCTGGGCGGGCTGCATGTCCTGGGGACGGAACGCCATGAAAGCCGCCGTATCGACAATCAGCTTCGCGGTCGGTCCGGGCGTCAGGGAGACCCGGGATCTTCACAGTTTTTTGTCTCCCTGGAAGATGATTTGATGCGCCTTTTCGGCGGTGATAACATTGCTTCACTCATGGACCGCTTCGGGATAGATGAAGAAATTCCCATTGATCACCCCCTGGTCAGCCGGGCGATTGAAAATGCACAGAAAAAGGTGGAATCAAGGAACTTTGAAATTCGCCGCAACCTGTTGGAGTATGATGATGTTCTAAACCAGCAGCGTGAAGTGATCTACGGGCAGCGCCGCCGGGTCCTGGAAGGCGAAAACATGAAAGAGCCCATCATGGATATGGTCGAGGAGGTAATCGATCGCCTCATCGAAGAATATACTGCAGAAAAGGGTTTCCTGGATGATGAAAGTGCCCGCGCCCTGATCGAACGGGCGAAAGAAACATTTGCTCGTCGTGATAAAATCAGTATAAACGATTTAATCGATCGCGAAGCAGCTGATGTCAAGGCTCTTCTCGTGACAGAGGCAAAAGACTTTTATGAATCCCGCGAGCAGGAGCTGACGCCTGAAATAATGCGTGAACTGGAGAGGGTTGTTCTCCTGCGTACTGTGGACCGTCACTGGATGTACTTCATTGATGTCATGCATCAGCTGCGCTATGAAATACATCTCCAGGCTTACGGGCAGCGAGATCCCCTTGTACAGTACCGCCTGCAGAGCGCCGAGATGTTCGAAGATATGATCCGTCAGATTCAGGCCGATGTAGTCAGGGCTGTATACCAGGTCCGGGTTACTGCCGCTCCCCGTCGACAGGCGGTAGCCAGCCAGGCAACAGGTTACAAACCTCGTGTCACTGCTGTAGGAGGCAGACGGAGCAATTCAAATGTGGACCATGGAAGCAAGCCGCAGAGCAGCCCGGGCAAGCCGGAACCGGTAAAAGTGAAAAAAGTGGGCCGCAATGATCCCTGTCCCTGCGGTAGCGGGAAAAAATATAAAAAATGCTGCGGGAAATGAGTCAGGCTGGTGCCTGAAAGAAATGGGTGGTACCCCCCGTCGAGGTTCTACAGTAAATTAAGATCATCAGGCAGCAAGGTGCTGCGGAGAAGGTGAAGATTATGTTGGAAGAGTACCGTGAAGAACTGGCCCTTCAGCAGAAGCGGCTGGAAGAGATGAGGGCTTCTCTTTGAATATGATGCCAAACTGAAAGAACTGCAGAAAGCTGAAGCAAAGGCAGCTGATCCAAAACTGTGGGAAGACAGTAACAGGGCGCAGAAATATTTAAAAAAACAGGGGGCGTTGCGTGAACAGCTCAGGCCGCTGCAGGAGTTGTTCACTTTAATTGAAGAAACTGGAGTATTTCTCGAGCTAGCCGGTGAAGAGGAAACCGAGGAACCGGAAGCGATCGCAGAAGCTGGCCCCCTCCTGGAAGAGATAAAAGAAAGATTGGACCAGATGGAGCTGGAGACCCTTTTTAGCGGTAGCTATGATTTTGGCGATGCCATCGTTTCTCTTCATCCCGGTGCAGGGGGGCTGGAATCGCAGGACTGGGCTGAAATGCTGCTACGCATGTACAACCGGTGGTGTGAACGCAGAGGATATCAGGTTGAGCTTGTCGATCTGCTGGCCGATGATGAGGCGGGAATAAAAAGTGCTACTTTTATCGTCCGGGGGCATGCCGCATACGGTTATCTGCAGGCAGAAAAAGGAGTGCACCGCCTGATCCGTATTTCACCCTTTGATACCTCCAGAAGACGCCATACTTCGTTTGCGTCTGTTGATGTAATCCCGGAAGTGGAGGAAGAAGAATATGTGATCAATCCCGATGATTTAAAAATAGATACTTTCCGTTCCAGTGGAGCCGGAGGGCAGCATGTCAATAAAACTGATTCAGCTGTCCGGATTACCCACATCCCCACCGGTGTTGTCGTGACCTGTCAAAACGATCGGTCTCAACACAGTAACCGTCAGCAGGCCATGCGTGTCCTGCAAGCCAGGCTTGCGGAACTAACCCGCAGGGAACGGGCTGAAGAGATCAATGCCGAACGCGGTCAGCAAAGAGAAATTGCCTGGGGCAGCCAGATTCGTACTTATACCTTTCACCCCTTTACCCTGGTCAAAGACCACCGAACCGGGGTCGAGATCGGACAGGTTGATGAAGTGATGAACGGCGGGATTGATCCTTTTATTGAAGCTTTTTTAAGCTGGAAAGCCCGTGGTAAAATACCACTCAAGAAATAGGAGCAGATAAATGATCCAGAAACCAATAGTAAACAGGATATTTTTAAAAGCTCTACTGGTAGATATTTTTGGTATCTTCGTAGGTGCAGTGATTCTTGCCGTAGGCATGAATATGTTCATGGTCCCCAATATGCTTGCTCCCGGAGGAGTTAGCGGGCTGGCTGTTGTTGTGTATCACCTGCTAAAAATTCCGGTAGGGTTGACAATTATCATCCTCAATATTCCCCTCTTTATTATTGGTTCCCGTGTCCTGGGAGCCCGGGTTGTCCTGCAGAGCCTCCTTGGCACTTTTCTCTTTTCCCTGGCGGTGGAAATCACAGCACCCCTGCTGCCGGTTGCCACTGAAGATCTTCTGCTGGCCTCAGTTTATGGCGGACTGGTTATGGGCGTTGGTGTAGGTCTTGTGTTTCGCTACCGAGGCTCGACCGGAGGAACGGGTCTGCTTTCATTAATTTTGGCCAGGATATGGGGAGTCAGTCCCGGCCAGGCTATGCTCTGGGGAGACCTTACTGTTTTAGCAACTGCTGTTTTTGTCTTTGGTGGAGAAGCGGCAATGTATGCTGCACTATCCCTTTTCGTCAGTGTCAAAGTAATTGATGCCATTTTGGAAGGGCTTGGTTTGGCCAAATCAGCGATTATTATCACCAGGAAGGGAGAAAAAATCAACGAGAGGCTTCTTTTCGAACTGGGACGGGGGGTAACCTGGCTTGAAGGATCGGGAGGCTATACCCGGGAAACGCGGGAAGTGCTGCTCTGTGTGGTGACGCGGCAGCAGACAGCTCAACTGAAGACAATCATTCACGAAGTGGATCCAGATGCTTTTGTTATTATTGGCAATGCAACCGAGGTTCATGGCGAAGGCTTCAAGAAAATGCAGCAGCATTGATTGGTAAACATGAAGCAGATTGTCCTTATTTCACCCATCCATTCCATAGAGTTTAATTATTTGCAAAATAAGTAAAAATATATTAGAATACTGGCAGGAACGTAATTTCTATTGTCGAATGCATAAATATCGGAATAATACAAGCGATGCTCAGGAAGGTTTGACTGAATGGTCGAAGCAGAAAACGTCTCCATGAAATACAACCGGTGTGCGCAGTATGCACTGGAAGATGTCACTTTTTCCATTGGGCGTGGTGAATTTGTCTTTATTGTTGGGTCAAGTGGTGCCGGAAAGTCGACGCTGCTGAAACTAATTATTCGTGAAATCAAACCTACCGCCGGGGTGATGAAAGTATTTGGCAAAGATATATCCCGCCTGCCACGGCGGCGTCTTCCCGATCTGAGGCGGAGTATCGGAATGGTTTTTCAGGACTTTCGTCTGATCGATGATAGAACAGCCAGTGAAAATGTTGCTTTTGCCCTGATGGTAACAGGTGCTTCCCGCAGGGATATTCGCAAAAGAGTGCCTCACGTTCTGGGTTTGGTTGGGCTGCAGGAAAAAACTAAAGAGCGGGTTTGTGATTTATCTGGAGGAGAACAACAAAGGGTTGGACTGGCCAGAGCACTGGTCAACCGGCCGTCGATTATTATAGCTGATGAACCAACAGGCAATCTCGATCCGGGAACAGCGCTGGATATTATGAACCTGCTGCGCAGTATTAATCTGCGGGGCACGACAGTTTTAGTAGCAACCCATAATCGGGAGATTGTTGATCAGTTTAAAAAAAGGGTTATTTATCTTGATCAGGGCAAGTTAATTGGTGACGAACGGAAGGGAATTTATACCCATGTTCGTTAGCGGTCTCGGTTATGTCATCAGTGAAACATTCAAAGGATTATACCGCAATCGCTGGATGTGTATAACCTCGACCGGTGTGGTTGTGGTTACCCTCCTTATGCTGGGGCTGTTTATGCTGGTGAGTCTTAATATTGGACACATCACCGAAACTGTTAAGGAACAGGTTGAGATTGTTGTTTACATAGAAGATCAGGCCGATCAGGAGGCGGTTAATGAGCTTTACAAAAGGTTGAGCGAGCACAGCCAGGTGGAGGAAGTAACCTATGTCTCCAGCGAAGAGCACATGCGTCGCCTCCAGAGGCAACTCGGCGGTATGCTGGAAGGTTACGATTCAGCCCTTGACAACCCTTTGCTTGCTTCATATGAAATTAAAACGGTCGTGCCGGAATCAGTAGTTGAACTGGCTAAAGAGTTTGAAACTTATCCTGCCGTATCAACAGTTTTTTACGGGCAGGGTTATGTGGAAAACCTGTTTGCTGTAACTGGTGTTCTCCAGTATGTGGGACTGGCCCTGATGCTGGGGCTGGCAGTAACGGCGATTTTTCTCATATCACATACTATTAAACTAACCGTAATGATGCGCAGAAAAGAAATTACAATCATGAAATATGTCGGCGCATCCAACTGGTTTATCCGCTGGCCTTTTCTAATGGAAGGTTTGTTGATGGGTTTGGTAGGGGCGGTAGTCCCTCTGGTTATCATTTATTATCTTTACCAGTATTCCATTGAGTGGGTAGCAGGCAACAATCTATATTTTCTCAGTTTGCTCCCCGCAGAACCGGTGATTCGTGAACTGGCCAAGTATCTTGTTCCCCTGGGTACGGGCCTGGGAGTAATCGGCAGCACATTCTCGATCGGCCGTTTCCTGCGGGTGTAAATATAAAACATAGACATAGATAGAGAAAAATGCTTTTATTATCAGGGAGGAAAGGAATAATGCATACCGGAAATAAGATCTGGTTACTATTATTGATCCTGCCCCTTCTGCTTGTCTTCTGCAGTGCTATGCCGGTTCAAGCCCTCACGGAAGAAATTGAAGCCAAACAACAGGAACTCGAGGAGATCGAGAAAAAACGGCGCGATGAAAAAAATGCACTTGAGCAGCGCCTGAATCGTGAAACCGCTTTAGAAGAAGAATTGCTGGAGCTTGAAAACAGGGTCCGGGAACTGCATCTGGAACAGGAGGAGCTGGCCCGTGAAATCACTGCTGTTGAGAGAGAAATAGAGGAAGCTGAAGCCGAACTGGCTGAAGCAGAAGAGCAGCTCAATTACCAGGAAGAACTGCTCAAGCTAAGGCTGCGGGCTATTCAGCAGCATGGTTTTGTTTCTTACATCGAAGTTCTTTTTGAATCGAGCAATTTTGCTGATTTTATAACGCGTCTTCATAATTTGAGTATAATTGCTACCAATGATCTGCGCCTGGTTGAAGAGTACCAGGCTGAGAAAGAGAAGATTGAAAGCTGGAAAGAAGAGCTGGAGCTGAAAAAGGCCGATCTTGAGACAATGCGCCGCCAGGTTGCGGAGAACGAGGCTGAACTGGAGCGGGCGGCCGGCGAGAGGGAGGCAATCCTTAAACAGCTGGAAGAAGAAATTGCTTTAAACCTGAAAGCGATTGCCGATCTTGAAAATGAAGCTCAGCAGATCGATGCCCTGATCCGTAAGCTGATCGCCGAGGCAAGCAACCAATTTTCCGGCCTCAATGGCAAACTCCTGTGGCCTGTTGAACCGCCGACCTGGGTCAGCTCGGGCTACGGATGGCGCAATGATCCTTTCAGTGGCGCAAAGGCCTGGCACGGGGGAATCGATATTGCTCCCCATCATGGGGCAGCCAATTATATTCTGGCTGTCGCTGATGGTCAGGTAATTTATGCGGGTTGGAATGGCGGTTACGGTAACTGTCTGATGGTCGATCACGGCGGTGGAACAGTTACTCTCTATGCACACATGAGCAGCCTGCTGGTTAATAAAGGGGACGTTGTCCTCAGAGGCGAGCGAATTGCCCGGGCCGGGACTACCGGTTACAGCACCGGTGTTCATCTTCATTTTGAAGTAAGAGAGTATGAGAAATCACCTGTTCGTAATTACCCAAGTGGCAATCCAGATTACCGACACAATCCTATCGGTTATTTCTAAGCAGTGGGATGAGTGTCCGGGAATAAAAGGCCTTTTGACAGATTAAGTATATGACTGTAGCGTAAAATAATTCAGCCATACCCGGCAGAATTTATCCTGGGGATGGCTGAACTGTTTTGGAAATGGATACAGGTTCATCATTTTATGATATTATTATGCACAGGTGTTCTGAATGAGCAAAAATAGAGCGGGAGTTGCGCTGAATGGGAGCTGAAAGCGATGGAAACTGATCGTAAAAGAGCAGTATTTATATGGGTTGCTGTAATTCTTATTTTACTGGTGGGGACCAACCTCTGGACCTATTTTGCGACTGGCAAATCAGCCGATTCAGGTGATGAGGATCCAACCAGGGTAATTAAATTTGAACCGGCGCAAAGCAACTATGATGAGGACACGGAAATTCTTTTTGAGGCCATGGATGCCATTACGAATAATTATTACACTCCTGTCGATGAGGATATCCTGATCGAAGGAGCGGTGCAGGGTATGATTGAAAGCCTGGGGGATCCCCAGGTCCAGTATTACGATGCTGATGCGCTGGATGCTTTCCTACTAAATACACAGGGTTCGTACGGTGGTATTGGAGTAAGAATTATTGAAGTGGAGGACGATGTTGTTGTATTTGAAACATTCGCCAGTACCCCTGCAGAACGGGAGGGGCTAACACCGGGAGATCGAATTATCGAAGCCGACGGCCATGATCTTTCGGGTAAAGGAATTGATTACGTTGTAGAACTGTTACGCGGCCCCGCTAATACGTTTGTTGACATTGTTATTAAAAGGCCCGGAGCTGATGAACCAATTGTTCTGAAGGTAGAGAGAGAAGAGATCAGAGTCGCCTCAGTTTTCAGTGAGATGCTCGAAGACGGGCTTGGCTATATTAAAATCAGCAGCTTTGACAGTCATACGGCCGAAGAATTTACCTCACAGTTTAAAACAATTGAACAGAGTGGTTTAAGCAAGGGATTAATACTGGACATGCGAGATAATCCTGGCGGCCTGGTTGATCAGGCTGTTGCAATCGCCAAGCTGCTGGTCCCGGAAGGAGAAATTGTCCGCCTGGTGGGCCGGAATGATGATGTTAAAACGATTTACTATTCAAGTGCGGTGAAGAAACCTTATCCTATTGTAGTGCTGATCAACGAAGAATCGGCCAGTTCCGCGGAACTGCTGGCCGGAGCACTGCAGGATAGAGGAGCGGCACTCCTGGTAGGCAAAACAACTTTTGGCAAAGCTTCTGTACAACAGCTGGTTTATCTTTCAGATGATCAGGCTATTCTACTGACCATGGCCCGTTATTTTACCCCTTCTGGCCGGGATATCCACCAGCATGGTATAGAGCCTGATTTTGAGGTGGACATGCCGGAAATACTGCGCTACTACCGTTATTTTTTACCGGGGCGCCTTGAGCGCGGTGATTACGGTCCCCATGTGGAGATGCTCCAGATGATGTTGGAACAGATCGGTTATACAATTGATGTGATTGGCTATTTTGATGAACAGACAACGAGGGCGCTCACTGATTTTCAAACAGCAGCCGGAATAAAGCGAAGTGGTGTATTTGACGATCAGACCTGGATTCAGCTGCGAGAAGCTCTGGATATTGCCGCTCGTGAACAGGATGAACAGTTAAATTTCGCCCTTGATCTGATCCACAAGCCGGGTCTCTGGAATATAACCGAGGGAAATGATTGATGATGGAATCGTTGCTTGAACTGGGCCGCATCTTCCTGACGACTTTTGCGCTGGCACTGGTTATGCCCATCTTCTGGCTTGTTCTGCTCCTGGTCTACCTGCAGTACAGGCGGTTGGCCAGCATGGAAGAAAAATTATTTGGCAGAACGATCAACCCCATTGGAAGGCAGATGATTACCTCTCTGGGTTTTGGATCTCTGGGTGGTTTTGCAGCCAGTATCACCCTGGTTTTACTCGGGCTTTCCCTGGAACAGATCGGTCTTTATTTCCTCTGGCCTGTTGCCCTGCTTTTACTGCTGATTAACCCCCGCTACCTGTGCTTTTCTTACGCCGGTGGAATAGTGGCTGCTTTTGTGCTTTTGTTCCGGCATATCCTGGTTCCTCTTTTCCCTGCAGTGGCGGAAAATTTTATCATTGACAATCTACTCATGATCCACATCCCCGCTCTGCTGGTTTTAATTGGCCTTCTTCACCTGGTTGAAGCTTTGCTGATTTATGTCAGTGGACACAAGGGGAGCAGCCCGGTTTATCTCAAACAGAGTGATGGGAAAGTGGTTGGTGGGCACATGTTGCAGCGTCTCTGGCCTGTGCCCCTGGTTGCCCTGCTGGTTGCCGTTGTTCCGGAGGTTGATATTGTTGGCGTGAGCATGCCGGATTGGTGGCCAATCATTCAATCAACACTGCAGCCTGGAACGGGAGAGAGCCTGCAGTATATGATCATTCCTGTGGCAGCCGGTCTCGGTTATGCTGATGTAGCCCTATCTTCAACACCGAGGGAGAAAACATCTTCATCTGCAGTGTGGCTTGCTCTTTACAGTATTATTCTTTTATTTCTGGCAGTCGGCTCAGAATATTATTCCTTTCTTGTTTTACCGGGAGTGATTTTTGCTCCCCTTGGACATGAACTTTTAATCCTCTATGGGAACAGGAAGGAAAAAAACCGGCCTCTTCTTTACAGGGAGCGGCCAAATGGTGTGGCAGTGATGATGGTCCTGCCTGCCAGCGCTGCCGACGATGCAGGCCTTCAGGAAGGAGATCTTATTGTGAAAATCAACGGGCAGCAGGTTACCGGAAATCTTGATATGCTGCAGAAAATTGACGACAGCTATTTTATGATTTTTATTGAAGGGGAAAGGAAAGGGGAGCCCTTTTCGGTTGTCCTGAAAAAACGTCCTTCTCCGGCCAGGGGTGGCCTTCTAACCGGCAATTCAGAAAGAAACCGGGAGCCCTTTAAACATCCACTGCTGCACCGTTGTGCTGCCCTGGGCTTGATCCCAGTACCTCCTGCCGATTCAAAAGTATTTCTTGTAATGAAACAGGGTAGTTCTTCCAAATGGCTGCGGAAATGGAAAAAAAGAATTTTCAAATAAGCTTATTGATATCATTTGGCCGATTCTGCACCTGCCGCCTGACCTTACTGATGGAGGTGTAATGATTGCTCACCGCCGCCTCTGCTGCATTTGTGACAATGTTTGTTGCTGAAATGGGCGACAAATCACAGTTGATTTCCCTGACCATGGCATCCTGTTACCCTTCCCTGCAGGTTCTGACGGGGGCAATGGTAGCCCTGGCTGCAGTTCTCGGCCTGGCTGTTATGGTAGGTGATTACATATCTTCCGCTGTTCCTCATACTCTGATTGCGGTAATAGCAGGACTCGTTTTTATAGTAATGGGTCTATACAATTACCGATCCAGAGATGAAAGGCCGGCGGAGTGTCGCGGCAGGGAAGGATTTTTCCAGACCATGATTATGGTTTTTGTCGCCGAGTTTGGTGATAAAACTCAGCTGGCCGCCGTTTTCCTTGTTGCCGGTTTCGGTTACCCCCTGGCGGTCTTTGGCGGGGCTATGGCGGCCATGCTTCTAAATCATCTCCTGGCTGTTTTTGTGGGCAGCCGTTTTTTGGCCCGAATCAACCCCCGTTATATTCGCATTGCTTCCTCCGCACTTTTTATAATAATAGGTCTTATTATTATCATTGCAGAGATTTTTCCTTCCCCCTGATTGTGTTATAATAAACTTTAATGCAAAGGCGAACATGCGGTCTTGTTCATTGCTAAAACGCTGCTGGTGGGAGGTTTTATTTTGAGCAACAGCGGCATTTTTAAAATTAAAGCTGATCACCGTCCTTCCGGGGACCAGCCGGAAGCAATCGGAGCCCTGGAGCAAGGTTTGCACCGGGGCTCCCGTTACCAGACCCTCCTGGGAGTAACCGGCTCAGGAAAAACTTTCACTATTGCTAATGTTATTGAACGGGTGCAGCGTCCGACCCTGGTGGTGGCTCCGAACAAGATTCTGGCTGCTCAGCTTTGCAGCGAGTTTAAGGAGCTTTTTCCGGATAATGCGGTTGAATACTTTATCAGTTATTATGATTATTATCAGCCGGAGGCGTATTTGCCTTCGAGTGATACTTACATCGAAAAAGATTCATCCATCAACGATGAAATAGATAAACTGCGGCATTCCGCAACAAGCGCCCTGCTGGAACGATCGGATGTTATCATTGTTGCTTCTGTATCCTGTATTTACGGTCTTGGTTCTCCGCAGGAATACAGGGAGCAGGTCCTATCGCTGAGGCCGGGAGCACTGATCAGTCGTGATCAGATCATCGAGCGCCTGGTGGATATACACTATGAAAGAAACGAGATTGACTTTCATCGAGGGACTTTCCGGGTCCGGGGTGATGTTCTTGAGATAATACCGGCTTCATTTTCGGAAGCTGCCCTGAGGGTAGAGCTCTTCGGAGACGAAATTGAAAGGTTGCGGGAAATCGACCTTGTCAGCGGCAAGGTGACTGGAGAACGGACTCATGTTGCGATCTTTCCGGCGACCCATTACGTAACAGCGCCTGACCAGTTAAAGCGGGCCATTGCTGCCATCGAATCGGAACTGGCAGAGAGGCTGGCCTATTTCAAGAGCCGGGATAAACTGCTCGAAGCCCAGCGCATTGAGCAGCGAACCCTCTTTGATCTGGAAATGCTGCAGGAGATGGGGTACTGCAGCGGTATCGAAAACTATTCACGTCACCTTGATGGAAGACCGGCCGGCAGCCGTCCCTTTACCCTGCTGGATTATTTTCCTGATGACATGCTGGTGGTCATTGATGAATCTCACATCACCATTCCCCAGATCAACGGGATGTATCACGGTGATTTGTCGCGCAAGACAACCCTGGTGGAACACGGATTCAGGCTGCCATCAGCGCTGGACAACCGCCCGCTGCGGTTTGCTGAATTTGAAAAATTGATCAATCAGGCGATTTTTGTATCAGCTACCCCCGGGCCATGGGAGCTGGAACACAGTGAAGCAGTGGTTGAACAAATTATTCGCCCCACAGGTCTTGTTGACCCGATCGTCGAAGTCAGGCCGGTGGAGGGGCAGGTGGATGATCTCTACGGTGAAATCAGGCGCAGGGCCGAGGCCGGGCAGCGGGTCCTGGTGACGACGATGACTAAAAGGATGGCCGAAGATTTAACAGATTATTATCGCAATATGGGTGTAAAAGTGCGCTACATGCATTCTGATATAGATGCTCTGGAAAGAATGTCTATCATCAGGGGACTGCGGCTTGGCGAGTTTGATGTTTTGATCGGCATCAATTTGCTGCGGGAAGGGCTTGACCTGCCCGAGGTTACCCTGGTGGCTATTCTTGACGCCGACAAAGAAGGTTTCCTGCGATCGGAGCGATCGTTGATCCAGACAATTGGCCGTACCGCCCGCAACACCGAAGGATGTGTGATCATGTATGCCGAAGGAATAACTCCATCGATGCGCCGGGCGATTGATGAAACCGAAAGGCGCCGTCGCAAACAGATCCTTTTTAACAGAAAGCACGGCATTATTCCCCAAACCATTGTCAAACCGATTCATTCCCTGATCGAAGCGACTGCCGCCGCCGAAGAGGAAGGGCGGTACATGGAAGAAGAATTAAAAAGTATGCCGGCAGCCGAAAGGCGCAAAGCAGTCAACAAGCTGCGCAAAGAGATGCTCAGTGCTTCACGGGAGCTGGCCTTTGAACGGGCTGCAGAGCTGCGTGATATGATCTTTGAGCTGGAACAGGGCCAATAACAGGAGGAGCTGACAGACTTGACAGCCGGAAACATTGTCATCCGCGGGGCGAGAGAACACAATCTTAAAAATATTAATCTTACCCTTCCCCGTAACAAATTAATTGTTTTTACCGGACTCAGTGGTTCGGGTAAATCATCTCTTGCTTTTGATACTATTTATGCCGAGGGGCAGCGGCGCTATGTGGAATCATTATCAGCCTATGCCCGCCAGTTCCTTGGCCAGATGGACAAGCCGGATGTCGACCAGATTGAAGGATTGTCACCGGCTATTTCCATCGATCAAAAAACCGCATCCCGCAATCCCCGTTCCACGGTGGGGACCGTTACCGAAATATATGATTATATCCGCCTGCTTTATGCCCGAATTGGCCATCCTTACTGCCCGAATTGCCGCAAGCCTATCAGCCAGCAGACTGTTCAGCAGATGGTCGATCAAATTGTCGCCATGCCGCAGGATACACGAATCCAGGTGCTTGCACCGCTTGTGCGGAGCCGCAAAGGTGAATATTCAACTTTGTTTGAAGAGATGTGCCGCAAAGGTTATGTCAGGGTGAGAGTTGACGGTGAGGTTCGCGATCTCGAGGAAGAGATCACCCTCAATAAACAAAAGAAGCACAGCATTGAAGTCGTAGTTGACCGCCTGGTAATTCGTGAAGGGATCCAGTCCCGCCTTGCCGATTCTCTGGAGACAGCCCTCAAATTAAGTGGGGGACTGGTCCTGGTTGAAGAAGCCGGCGGAAAGGAACTGATATTCAGTGAAAACTTTGCCTGTCCCGAATGCGGTTTCAGCTTTGAAGAGATCAGCCCGCGAATTTTTTCATTTAACACCCCTTACGGGGCCTGCCCCGAATGCAGCGGCCTTGGAACAAAAGCGGAATTTTCTGCCGAGCTGGTCATCCCCAATCCCGAGTTGTCACTGGCGGAAGGAGCGGTACAGCCCTGGTCAGGCCGTAATTATTACCAGCAGTTTCTTGAAGCAGCAGCGAAAGCCTGGGATATTGATCTGAAAAAACCGTTTAAAGATCTTAACCAGGAGGAAAAGAACAAGCTGCTTTATGGATCCCCGGAGGTAATTAATTTTCGTTATGTTAACTTCTTTAAAAGAGTACGCTTTTATCGCAAGGCTTTTCCCGGTATTTTAAAATTGATGGAAAGACGTTATGCGGAAACTTCCTCCGAGGATATGCGCAACGAGCTTGAGCGCTATATGGAGGTAAAAATCTGCCCGGCCTGTGAAGGGAAGCGGTTGAAACCTTCGAGCCTGGCTGTTCTGGTGAATGATACCAATATCGCTGATTTAACCGCCATGACCGTCGAAGAAGTCTCAGTTTTTTTCGAACAGCTCAAAATCACGCCGCGAGAAACACAAATTGCCAGACAGGTGCTCAAAGAGATTACCGAGCGGCTGCAATTCTTGTGTAATGTGGGACTGCAATACTTGACCCTTGATCGAGCGGCGACAACTCTTTCCGGAGGCGAAGCACAGCGGATCAGGCTGGCAACCCAGATCGGATCCGGATTGACCGGTGTGATTTATATTCTTGACGAGCCGAGCATAGGGCTGCACCAGCGCGATAATGCCAGGCTGATCGGAACATTGAAAGCTCTGCGTGATCTGGGTAACACAGTACTGGTAGTGGAACACGATGAGGAAACCATCCGCAGTGCCGATGAGATTGTCGATATCGGTCCGGGGGCGGGGGAAAACGGTGGCAAAATTGTAGCCCAGGGAACCATCGATGATATCATCGCTGAGCCTTCTTCCATAACCGGTGATTATCTGGCAGGCAGGCGCAGCGTGCCCCTTCCGGAAAAGAGGCGCCGGGTTAACGACCGCTGGCTCTGGATCCGCGGTGCCCGCGAGCACAACCTGAAAAATATTGACGTTGGTATTCCCCTGGGGCTCTTTGTCTGTGTGGCCGGAGTGTCAGGATCAGGTAAGAGTACATTAATCAATGAAATCCTGGCCCGTTCTCTATCCCGCATTTTGCATCATTCCCGTCAGCTGGCTGGCGAACATGATGGCCTGGAGGGAGTAGAACACCTGGACAAGGTGATTGAAATTGACCAGTCGCCAATTGGCCGTACCCCTCGTTCCAATCCGGCTACCTATACCGGTTTGTTTGACGGCATCCGCGAAATTTATGCCAAAACACCGGAATCCCGCCGCCGTGGTTACCGGCCCGGCCGTTTTAGCTTCAATGTAAAGGGAGGCCGCTGCGAGGCATGCCGGGGGGACGGCATTCTCCGAATCGAAATGCATTTTTTACCGGATGTTTATATCCCCTGCGAGGTTTGCCGCGGTAAACGGTATAATCGTGAAACCCTGGAAGTACGCTACAAGGGGAAAAATATTGCCGATATCCTGGATATGACAGTTGAAAAAGCCCTTGAATTTTTTGCCCCTATCCCGAAACTGCAGCGTAAACTACAGGTGCTGTATGATGTAGGACTCGGGTATATTCGCCTCGGCCAGCCGGCGACTACCCTTTCCGGTGGTGAAGCTCAGCGAGTCAAGCTGGCCACGGAGCTCTCCAGGCGCAGCAACGGGCGCAGCCTTTACATTCTTGATGAGCCGACGACCGGACTTCACCTGGATGACATCAAAAAGCTACTTAAAATTCTTGAAAGGCTCGTTGAGAACGGTAATACAGTAATTGTAATTGAGCATAATCTTGAAGTACTCAAGCGGGCCGATTATCTTATTGATCTGGGTCCCGAAGGCGGTGATAAGGGCGGGGAAGTCGTAACTGCCGGCTCGCCGGAAAAAGTTGCTACCTGCAGCAGTTCTTACACAGGGGAGTGGCTGGCCGGTATCCTTTCCCCTCCTTCAGGTAAACGGGACAAAGGCCGTAAATCAAGGAAAAAGGCCGCTGCTCCATAAAAAATATAAAATGGTTTTTCCGAATCACATGAAAAGGCAGGTATGGCGCAATTGAAATTGCGCGGAATTAATATGAACGATCAGCTCAGGGAAAAAGTGTCCAGACTTCCCGATCTGCCCGGTGTTTACCTTCTTAAAAATGGGCAGGGACGGGTTATTTATGTCGGTAAAGCCGTTTCTCTTCACCGCAGGGTACGTTCTTACCTCGCCGAAAACCGGACTGCTGCACCTCGCCTGAAATCGTTGCAGAAAAAGTGGGAAGACATTGATTATATAGTAACTGATTCCGAAGTGGAAGCATTGATTCTCGAATGTAACCTGATCAAGGAGTACCGCCCCCGTTTTAACGTTCTGCTGAAGGATGACAAGGATTATCCTTATTTAATTATTACCCCCGAACTTTACCCGCGTCTTGAGCTGCTGCGGCTTTCTCAGAAGGGCAGTCGCAGAGCCCGTTATCAGCCGCTTCCCGGCAAGGATGAGCTTCGTTTTGGCCCCTACACAGATGTGGGTGCGGTCCGGGAAACGATGCAGCTATTGAATTCTGTGTTTCCGCTTCGCCGCTGTCGGCAGCCGCTGGATGGCAGCCCGTCTTCCAGCCGCCCATGCTTGAATTTCCAGATGAAGCGCTGCCTTGCACCCTGCCGGGGACGGGAGGTCGTTCCCCCTGCTGAATATGACCGTATTGTATTTCAGGTAATTCTTTTTTTACAGGGGCGCTATGATGAACTGGAAAAAAAGTTAAAAAAACAGATGGAGAAGGCGGCAGCTGTTCAACGCTTCGAAGAAGCAGCCAGCCTGCGGGACAGGCTGCAGTCTCTGCAGAAAGTTACCGGTCAGCAGCAAAAGATGCTTTCAGCAGTTAATAAAACTGACCGGGACATAGTTGCCCTGGTCCGTTACGATAAGAAAAGAGCGGTTCACCTGTTTCGAGTCAGGGGTGGCAAAATGCTGAGCCGGGATCATTTCCTGCTTACCGGGACCGGTGATGTGGCTGATGACGAAATTATGGCTTCTTTTATTAAAGGCTATTACAACCAGGCTGAAGAAACACCTGCTGAAATTGTTCTTTCCGTCGGCCCGGCTGAAACCGACCTGCTGGAGAAATGGCTGCGGGGGAAAAGAGGGCGCAGGGTAACTTTGCGTCAGCCGCGGCGGGGCAACCTGAAAAAACTGATTGAACTGGCCGAGCGCAATGGCCTTTTGCAACTCCAGGAAGAGGAAGAGCGTCGGAAGATGAGGATAGAAGAACCTTTGCAGGAACTGGCCCGCCTCTGCAGGCTACCGGAGATTCCTTTTCGTATAGAAGCCTATGATATTTCTCATCTCCGCGGTGGCCAGGCTGTAGGAGCGATGGCCGTTTTTCATAACGGAGAGCCGGATAAAGAATCTTACCGTCACTTTAATATCAGGGAAGCTCCTGCCGGTGATGATTACGGAGCTCTGCGGGAAGTACTGATCAGGCGAAGCAAAAAAGAGCAATGGCCCCGGCCTGATTTAATCCTTGTCGACGGAGGCAGAGGACAGCTGCAAACTGTTAGAGGAGCGCTGCGTGATAGCAGATTGACAGGTGTTCCTGTAATATCACTGGCTAAAAATCCAGACCGCCTGTTCATGGAAGAGGCAACACTGCCGGTGCACCTTGCTTCCGATGACTCTTTGCTGCAGTTTCTGCAGCGCATCCGTGATGAGGTGCACCGGTTTGCCATCAGCAGCCACAGGCAGCGACGAGATCGCAGCGGGATTCGTTCAAAACTTGAAAATATCCCCGGTGTCGGACCCATCCGCAGGGCTGCTCTCCTTTCTCACTTTGGCAGTGTGGAGGATATTAAACAGGCAACACTGGAACAGCTGCTGGCGGTGCCTGGAATCAGCGATGCTCTGGCCGCTGTTGTCTACAACGAGCTGCACAGAGAAGGAAAGGCTTGACTTAAAGATAGGTGGATTTTATAAAAGGAATCGCCATGTAGCACGAACAAAATTGCGGTATATGCTATACTATTGTTACACAGCAAACTTTTTCGTTCAAATACTGCTCTTCATTTTTCCATGTGGATAGAAGGAAAAATACTGCGGAGGATCAACCAATGAGTTTTCGATTAATTGCCGCCGATCTCGATGATACACTGCTCAATGATGAAGCAAAGATCTCCGTCCGAACCCGACAGGCTATCAGGCAGGCTGTTGACAGGGGAATCTTATTTGTCATTGCTACCGGCAGGATGTATAGAACCAGTGTCCCATTTGTAAGGGATCTGGGACTCCATGGTGATGTTCCCATGATCAATTGCCACGGAGCCCTGGTAAAAATGTCTTCAAGTGAAGAAGTTATTCTAAGGCGCCCCCTGCTTATGGAAATGGCTGCAGCCGTTGTCGATGTGGTTGAAGAAAATGGTTGTTACGCCAGCCTCTTTTCAGATGACGTAATTTATATCAAGGAAGAAGGGGAACATTCCAGGTTTTACAGTCAGCTGGCCGATGTAAAACTGCAGATAACTGGTGATCTTCAGCACTTTTTACAGAGCGGAGAAATAATGCCGGATAAAATAAGTGTAATATGCCCGGAGGGCAGCCTTGATAAAATTGCCTCAGTTTTAAATCGCCGTTTTGGAGATAAGCTGTCCATGCTGCAAGCCCGCCCATTTTTTCTTGACATCACCGATCAAAAAGCTACCAAGGGTCAGGCTCTGTGCTGGCTGGCCGGGATAAAAGGCATTAAGCAGGAAGAAATACTGGCTTTTGGCGATGGACACAATGATCTGGATATGGTCGGCTACGCCGGTCTTGGTGTGGCCGTTGCCAATGCCAAACCAGAATTACTGAAAGCGGCAGATCTGGTTACCGCAGATAACAGCAGGGATGGAGTTGCGGTTGTGATCGAAAAGTACATTCTTAATCACAGCACTTATAAAACAGAAGGGTTTTATTGATCACAGGGGAGGCTGATTACCATTGTTGAAGATGATGCCATGAGGGTTGTGCTGATTACCGGTTTGTCCGGAGCAGGTAAGAGTTTCGCCCTGAACTGTTTTGAAGATCTGGGTTATTACTGTGTTGACAATATGCCGCCTACGCTAATCCCCAAGTTTGCCGAACTATTTATCCAGTCTGAAAATAAAAAAGTAGCCCTGGTCTGTGATATGCGGGGTGCAGCCTTTTTTGAAGATCTTTTTATTGCTCTCAGGGAACTGGAAACTGGTGGGATCGATTATGAAATCCTTTTTCTCACTGCTGACGATGATGTCCTGATCAGGCGTTTCAAGGAGACACGTCGCCGTCATCCCCTTGCTGACCTTAGCTTGCCGGAAGCAATTCAAAAAGAACGGGAAGCATTAAGTGAATTGCGGGGTAGAGCCAATCAGGTTGTAGACACATCTTATCTTAAACCGTGGGAATTGAAAAACCGCATAGTCGAGACCTATGAACCTGGTCAGCGTGATAAAAACATGCAGATCCGAATTATATCCTTCGGTTTTAAGTACGGCCTGCCTATTGATGCTGATCTTGTTTTCGACGTACGCTTTTTACCCAATCCTCATTATGTTGATCATCTCAAGCCCTTAACGGGGGAAGATGAACAGGTCAGATCATATCTCTGGCGATGGCCTGAAACAGTGAAGTACTTTCAGATGGTAAAAGAGCTTCTTGAATTTTCCATCCCCTACTATGTCAAAGAGGGTAAAGCAAACCTGGTTATTGCCATTGGTTGTACGGGCGGGCATCACAGATCAGTCGTCCTGGCCGATGAGCTGGGCCGCGAGCTGGGGTCCCATTATAACCTTTTTGTTGAACACAGGGACATTGATAATAATTAATCCTGCTGGAGGAATGGTTGCAGGTGTCTTTAACTACACAGATCAAACATGAATTGGTTCGGCAGAACAATGCACTGCTTTGCTGCAGCTCTTGGGAATTGAAAGCCCTTCTGCTGAGGCACGGTTATTATACTATAGGCAGCGGGAATCACATTCTGAGCATTGCGATCGAGGATAATGCTGTTGCCCGGCGGCTTTTTAACCTGCTCCATGAGGCTGGTGTAGAAAACCCACTGATAATCAGGCAGCAGGAACGAAGGCTTGGTTTAAACCGTTTCCTGGTTCAGATCACAGGAAAGGAACAGATTGATGCTCTGCTGATCTATCTGGATTTAAAAGAAGCCGGACGCCAGATCGGTTTCTACAGGAGAAAAACTGCGCTGCCGAGGCGGGTCTGCTGCCGCAGGGCTTTTTTAAGAGGGCTTTTCCTTGCCGGGGGGAGTGTGAGTGTCTCGAAACGTTCCGGTTACCACCTGGAGTTGAACTGCGGCAGCAGCGAAGATGCCGAAATCTATTATCGGGTCTTGAAAAGCTTCAACCTTTCCCCACTGGTCAGAAAAAGAAAAAATGATTCTTTTATCTATTTTAAAAATGCAGAAGCTGTTGCCGATTTTTTACGGATTATCGGGGCGGGAGGGGCACTTTTGCAGCTCGAAAGCATGCGTGTTGTAAAAAGCATGCGCAACAGGGTCAACCGCCTTGTGAATTGTGAAACGGCAAATTTGGAAAAGGTAGTTGCATCAGCCCAGCATCAGCTTGAGACAATCGAACAAATTGATCGTTTTATTGGACTCAAGAATATTCCCCTTCCCCTGCAGGAAGCAGCTCTGGCTCGCAGAAGCCATCCTGAAGCATCATTGAAAGAACTTGGCGAGTTATGTGATCCTTCCATCAGCAAATCAGCTATGAATCACCGCTTCCGCCACCTTGAAAAAATTGCAGAGAAAGCAACTGCTATTACTATAAGCAAAAAGCATGCCAGCCGGAAGTAAAAGGGGAGGATTTCTTGACGCCCATGTCGAAATAGGCATCATCAGGACAGCTTTTTAGATCCTCTCTACCCGAAAGCCCCGCAAACAGCTATAACATTCCATCCGTGCGGGAATATCTGTGAACAGGAGAATCAGCGGTGAAACTTGGTTACAATCTGAAGCTTGAACAGACCCAGAAGCTGATTATTACTCCGGAGCTCAAACTGGCCATTACCCTGCTTCAGTATTCCACCCTTGAACTGCAAGATCACATCCAGGAAGAACTTCTCAACAACCCGGTGTTGGAGATCCAGGATAATAGAGAAGAGGAAAAAAACAAGCCGGCCGATTTGAACGAAGAACATGAACAGGATCAGACAAACGATGATGAGTTCCCCTGGGAAGAATATTTCCGTGATATGGATGTGGATATGTCTTTTACACGGGGCAGCCTGGCGAAAGGGAATGATGAAAGGCCTTCCGTTGAAAATTGTGCCGGAGCAGGGGGTACAATGCTCGAAGATCTGTTGAGTCAGCTGAGAATGCTTTCTTTGAGTGATCGACAGTACAGGATTACCGCTTTTCTTGCCGGTAATCTTGATCATAAAGGCTATCTGCAGGGTGAGATTGAAGAGTTGTCCGCTGCTCTTGGTGCACCAGCGGAAGAACTGGAAGAAGCACTGGCTATATTACAGAAATTGGAACCAACTGGCATCGGTTGCCGGAACCTGCAGGAATGCCTTCTTCTTCAACTTAACAGAATGGAAAGGGTTCCCGAACAGGCCTTGAAAATTGTCAAGAGGTATTTGCCGGCAGCCGCTGACGGTCGCTTTGCTTATATTTCCTCTCGCCTTGGTTGCACCGAGAAGGAAGTTGAAGAAGCAGTTTCTGTCATCCGCACTTTGAATCCCAAACCCGGCAGCATCTTCGTTGGAGGGGATGAAACTCGTTATATTGTGCCCGATGTGATTGTTGAAAAAGTCGATGATCGTTATGTAATCATGAGCAACGACAACAGTGCCCCTCAGTTGACAATCAACCCGTTTTATAAGCGCATGCTCTCCGGCGGTACCGCCGATGAAAAATTGACTGCCTTCATTAAAAATAAAATTGAAAGAGCTTACTGGCTGATTCGCAGTATCGAACAGAGACGTCTCACCCTGTTCAGGGTTTCTCAGCAAATTATCGACCTTCAGAGGCCTTTTTTGGACGAAGGTATAAAAAAATTGAAACCCTTAACCCTCAAGGAAGTGGCCGTTAATGTGGGAGTCCACGAGTCGACAGTAAGCAGAGCTACAGCCAATAAATACATCCAAACTCCACGCGGCCTTTTCCCCCTCAAATTTTTCTTTTCCAGCGGCATAAGTGGAAGTGAGGGAGCAGATTATTCCTCGCGCAGTATTAAAAAATATATTCATGAGCTGGTAGATGCTGAAGATCCGGGTAAACCACTCAGCGACCAGCACCTCGCGGAGATACTTCGAGAAAAGGGTATCAGCATTTCCAGGAGAACTGTTGCCAAATACCGGGAGGAAATCTCCATTCCCGCTTCATACAAGAGGCGTCGTAATACGACTGTCGGGAGGAAGCAAAAAAATGATTAACAAAAAAAGCATAGAAGATGTTGAGGTTGCGGGGGAAAAAATATTAGTGCGGAGCGATTTCAACGTTCCGCTGGAGAACGGACGGGTCCGTGATGACACCAGGATCAAAGCAGCCGTACCAACCATACAATCCCTGATTAACAGGGGAGCCAGGGTAGTGCTGGCTTCCCATCTGGGGCGCCCCGGAGGAGAACCGAAACCGGAACTGAAAATGGACCCGGTTGCTGATAGACTGGCCTTAATTCTTGGCCGGCCAGTTCAGAAAATCAACTCCGTTGTTGGCCCTGAAGTTAATAAAAAGGTTGTGGAAATGCAAGAAGGAGAAGTTTTGATCCTGGAAAACCTGCGTTTTGAAAAAGGGGAAGAGAAAAATGATCCCCAATTTGCCCGCCTGCTGGCTGAACCTTTTGATCTCTTTGTCAATGATGCTTTTGGCACCGCCCACCGTACCCATGCTTCGACAGCAGGAGTGGCCTCTTTTTTGCCGGCTGTAGCCGGACTGCTGATGAAAAAAGAGATTGAAGAACTGAGCCGTTGTTTGAACGATCCGGCTCGTCCGCTGACGGCAATCATTGGCGGAGCCAAGGTCTCAGGTAAGATTAATGTAATCCGGCGCTTCCTGGATCTGGCCGACAATCTCCTGCTTGGAGGTGGCATGGCCAACACCTTCCTCGTGGCCGATGGTTTTACCCTGGGTGATTCTTTTTATGAGGAAGAAATGGTTGAAGAGGCAGCTGACCTTCTTGATGAGAGCGAAGAAAGCAGGTGCTGTTTGCTCCTGCCTGTTGATCTGGCAGTGACGGAAGAGCTTAAGACGGGTTCCTCCTTCAAAAATTTAAGCCCCGAAGAGGTGGAAGAAGGAGGTAAGGCGGTTGATATTGGCCCGGAAACCGTTGCTCTTTTTGGCGATATCATTGCCGACGCCGCTATGATTATCTGGAATGGTCCTATGGGAGTATTTGAGGTGCCGCCTTTTGACAACGGTACGGCTGGTGTGGCTGCCGCGATAGCCGGCAGTGAAGCTTATTCAGTAGTTGGAGGTGGGGATCTGGTAGCCGCCCTGGAAGGGCTTGGATTGACTGAAAAAATTAATTTTATATCCACCGGCGGCGGGGCTACTCTGGAATTTTTGGAAGGGAAAGAACTGCCGGGAATTGCGGTACTGCAGGATAAATGAAAACCGTAAAGGTGCCGGCCGAACAAAACCGGGGGGAATAACCATGAAGCTGATTATTGCTGCGAACTGGAAAATGCATAAGACAGCAGCCGAAACGGTTGCTTTTTGTCACGATTTTTGCCGTAAACTTGAAAGGTACAAAGGAATTGATATTTTGCTTTGCCCGCCCTTTACTGCCCTGGCTGCTGCGGCAGATGCCCTGTCCGGGACAACGGTGAAGCTGGGAGCACAGAATATATACTGGGAAAATGAGGGGGCGTTTACAGGCGAAATATCTGCCCCCATGCTCCTCGAACACAGGGTTGAGTTTGTAATCATCGGGCACTCTGAAAGACGGCATTTAATGGGTGAAACCGACAGCCAGGTTCACAAAAAAATGTTAGCTGCGTTAAACAGTGGTCTCAGGCCGATTCTCTGCGTTGGCGAAACGGAAGAAGAAAGGAAGCGGCAGGCCACTGCCTCAGTGCTGGAACGTCAGCTTAGAGGAGCTCTGGAAGGTCTTGATCCTGCTGAAACGGAAAGCCTGGTCATAGCCTACGAGCCGGTTTGGGCTATCGGTTCCGGCCAGGCAGCTTCTGCTGAAGATGCTGAAGAGGCTGCCCTTCTGATCCGGGAAATGGTTAAAAAGCTGCTGGGGGAAAGATCTGCAAGGGGACTGCGGATCCAGTATGGAGGTAGTGTTAAGGACAGCAACATCGGTCTTTTCGTCAGAATGCCTTCCATTGACGGGGCCCTGGTTGGCGGGGCCAGCCTGCAGGCAGAATCATTCAGGGGACTCATCTGTGCTGCCGGTGATTCTTTAACCGAGGGAAAATGATCTGATTTTATAAATAAAGGGCGGTTTCAATTACCACAGAATTGAAGAGCATAGATGGGGAGTGATCGTAAATGGATGAAGAGATCAGGACAATCAGGGCAAGGGAAATCCTCGATTCCAGAGGTAACCCTACCCTGGAGGTTGAACTCACTCTGGCGGGGGGTTGGAAAGGAGTTGCCGCAGTGCCATCGGGCGCGTCGACGGGTGTATTTGAGGCAATTGAGCTGCGTGACGATGATGATCAACGTTATGGAGGTAAAGGAGTTCTCAATGCTGTCCATCACGTGAACGAAATTCTGGCCCCGGAGCTGTGTGGTCTCAGTATTCTCTACCAGGAAGATCTGGATCGGCTAATGATTGAACTGGACGGGACTGAGAACAAATCGCGGCTGGGGGCTAATGCCATCCTTGGTGTTTCGCTGGCAGCGGCGCGAGCCGGCGCGGCGATGCTTGATCTTCCCCTCTACCGCTATCTGGGCGGCCTGACGGCTTCAATCCTTCCGGTACCGTTCATGAATATCTTGAACGGAGGCAGCCATGCCGATAATAATATGGATATTCAGGAATTTATGATAGTTCCCCACGGTGCAGATAGTTTCAGCCGTGCCCTGCGGATGGGAGTGGAGGTATTTCAACAGCTGAAAAAGATTTTACAGAAAAGCGGTTTGAACACCAATGTTGGTGACGAAGGAGGTTTTGCTCCGAATCTCGATTCGAGCGAAGCTGCACTCGGGTTGATCATGGAAGCAATAGAGTCCGCCGGTTACAAAGCGGGCGAAGATATTTCACTGGCCCTCGATGCTGCAGCAAGCGAATTTTTCAAAGACGGTTTTTATTGCATCGAAGGCAGAACCTCAAAAGCCGACGAGCTCATTGATTATTACAAAATTCTTATTGACAAATACCCCCTGATCAGCATCGAAGATGGGTTGAGTGAAGAAGACTGGCCAGGCTGGAGGAAGATGACCGAAAAATTGGGCGGCCAGATCATGCTCGTCGGGGATGATTTATTTGTTACCAATCCCGTGCGGTTCCGACGCGGGATTGAATCGGGGGCTGCCAATGCCATTCTGATTAAGCTGAATCAGATTGGTACCCTCAGTGAAACACTGGATACAGTAGCCCTGGCGGGACGCTTCGGTTACAGCCGGATGATTTCTCACCGCTCGGGCGAAACAGCGGATACTTTTATTGCCGATCTAGCCGTTGGAACCGGAGCGGGAATGATCAAAACCGGCGCCCCGTCACGGGTGGATCGGGTGGCCAAATATAATCGCCTGCTCTGGATTGAAGAAGATCTGGGACAGGCAGCAAGTTATGCCGGCCTGGAGTTTGAAAGTTTCAAATCGTAATCCCTGCCAGCCATCAAAGCGGATCTGGTAAAAAAAGGAATGGTATTAGCCGATAAAAATAACTGTTTGTCAAAGTACCGGATCTATGTTAAAATAAGGGCTGTTCGCTATTCAGTGATAGTTTTTGGAGGTTAATATAAAATGATTGGGACAGTGATTACCGTAATTTACTTGATTATATGCATCGCGTTGATTGGCATTGTGCTTTTGCAGTCCGGACGCAGCGCCGGTCTCGGTGCAATTGCGGGCGGTGCCCAGTCTTTGGTCGGTAAAAAGAAAGGGCTGGACGAGAAGCTGAGTAAAGCAACCACGTATGTGGCCGTTGCTTTCATGCTCTTTACTATTTTGCTGCTAGTTATTAACTAACAGCAGTGTTTTGAAAAATATTATTGACGGCAGGGGAGCCGGTTGTGTCCCCTGCCTTTTATTTTATCGGGGAAGGATTTATAATGATATCAAGCATTAATTTTGGAGAGGCAATTAAATTGCCGTACGAAAGGCGTGGTTTAATAATTGGAAAAGAGAAGTAATACCATGAAAGAAATTCAGAATAAAATTGAAGAAATCTTAAAAGATCATAAAAAAAATGCTCTTACCGAAAAAGATCTCCTATCAGCCCTTGGACTGCAAAGCCAGGATAAAAAAGTTTTAGTTGATGAATTAAGAAAGATGGAGAATGATGGAAGGTTGATAAAAACCGCCCGCGGCCGGTATGGATTACCCGAGCGTCTCAACTACCTGGCGGGAATCCTGCAGGGTAACAAACGGGGTTTTGCCTTTCTCCGTCCGGATCTGAAGAGCGAAGATGTGTTCATCAGTGCCGATAACTTGAAAGGTGCTGCACACGGTGATCGGGTGATGGTTCGCCTTGAAAACAGAAAAAGAAGCAAAAAGCGCCGTGAAGGGACGGTCATTGGCATTCTTAAACGAGGCAGCAACCGTCTCGTGGGGACTCTTCACCGCGACAAGAAAAATTATTATGTTATTCCTGACGATCGGCGCTTTCCCGGTCCGATCATAGTTCCCTTTAAAAAAGTAAAGGGCCCTGAAGTGGGCGACAAGGTTGTAGTGGAGATTGAAAA
This sequence comes from Bacillota bacterium, assembly GCA_034189085.1. GTDB lineage: Bacteria > Bacillota > Dethiobacteria > DTU022 > DTU022 > M55B129. The sequence goes on from JAXHVH010000003.1 coordinate 105,975, forward strand.
GTGGGGTCAGGGGACTAAACCGTCGAGGGGAAAAATAGTCGAGCATTTCGGTCCTGCCGGTAGCCAGCTGACTGAGAAACTTGCATTTTCCCACAAGTATGAGCTGCCCGGTGATTTTCCGCCCGCTGTTTTAAAAGCCCTGGACCAGCTTCCGGGTGAAGACGAAGTTGCCGAAGCGTTGTCGTCGGAAGGACGGGAAGATCTGCGCGACCTGAGTATGGTTACGATAGATGACGAGCTGGCCCGTGATTTTGACGATGCCGTATCTTTACAGGAACTCCCCGGCGGGAGCTGGCGATTGGGAGTTCACATTGCCGATGTTTCTCACTATGTGAGGGAAGGTAAACCCATAGACCGGGAAGCTTTTAGAAGAGGAACCAGTATTTACCTGGCGGAACGGGTTATTCACATGCTGCCGCCTGCACTTTCAGAAAATCTTTGCAGTTTGCAGGCGAACAAAAATCGTCTTGCCGTCAGTGTGATTATGGACATTGATGATCGGGGAGAAATGACCGGGGCCCGTTTTACACCCAGCCTGATCAAAGTAACCGAGCGATTAACATACCAGCAGGTTGAGGCACATTTAAAAGGGCAGCAGGAAAAGCCTGCTTTTAAAGATAAGTCGCTTAAAGCGATGCTGGACAATATGTCAACTTTGGCGGAAGTGCTGCGCCGGCGGCGCATGAAACGGGGAGCACTGGATCTCGATCTTCCCGAAGCGAGAATTGAGGTTGATGAAGAAGGAGTTCCTGTGACTATTGAAAAACGGGTGATGGGGCGTTCCGAATCACTGATCGAAGAATTTATGATTTACTGTAATGAAGCGGTAGCGGGCTATCTGATTGGGAAAGAAAGGCCCTGTATATTCCGTGTGCATGCTGTTCCGGCCGAGGAAAAACTGGCCCAGCTACGTGAAACCCTGACCCTGATGGGCATCGGGGCTCTGTCCAATATAAAGATTCTCAAGCCGGAACATTTGATCGGCCTCCTGGAACAGACCAGGGGAGAACGGACGGAAAGATTAGTCCGCTACCTGGTACTGCGCTCACTGCCGCAGGCCATGTACAGTGCTGAGAACGAAGGGCATTTTGGCCTTGCTTCCCAGTACTACTGTCACTTTACATCGCCCATCCGGCGCTATCCCGACCTGGTGGTGCACCGTATTCTCAAGCAGCAGCTATCTCCACAGGGATTGTCCGGTGAAAGAGCAAAACGTCTGCAGGCCAGGCTGCCCGAAGTAGCATTGTATTCATCAGAAAGAGAACGAGCCGCAGTGGAAGCTGAAAGAGCAGATGAAGAGATTAAAAAGGCGCAGTACATGGAACAAAAAATCGGTGAAGTTTATTCCGGTATCATCAATGGAGTGACCAACTTTGGCCTTTTTGTCGAGCTTGACAATACCATAGAAGGCATGATCCCGGTCGGTGAACTGGATGACGACTATTACATATATAATGAAAAGGCCGCTTCCCTGGTCGGCGAGAGAAAACGAAAAACCTATCGCCTGGGAGATGCCATTAAAGTGCGGGTAATCAGGGCCAGCAGGGAAGAAGGGCAGGTCACCTTTGCCCCGGCAGAATAAAAATGTGTCAGGGAGACGGGGAATTTGACACATACCCAGCTTTATCCCTGTGACAGTGCGATGGAGGATTGGCACATATAGTTTTGCCCTGCGAGGAATTTGATTTAAATAACCCCATTATCCCATTTGTAAAACCGGGTTAAAATTTTTTCAGCTGCATTGTTGCTAATTTAATGTAAATAAGAATAACTGCAGGGAGGTCAAATAAAGATGGATATCTACAAAATATTGGAAGAACGGAGAAGCATCCGAAAGTATGAGCCTGAGCCGGTACCAATTGACAAATTGAAACACATCCTGGAGGCAGCCCGGATCGCCCCATCATGGAAAAATTTGCAGTGCTGGCGGTTTATTATTGTAAGGGATCATGAATTGAAAAAGCAGCTGGCCGAAAGTATGCCCACGACCAACCCTGCCCGGTCGGCGGTCGGTAAAACCGCCCCGGTGGTCATAGTGCTCTGTGCTGAACCTTCTGAATCAGGGTTGCATGACGGTAAAGATTATTACATGCTCGATGCCGGCCTGGCCATGCAGCAGCTAATGCTGGCTGCACATGCTGAAGGCCTGGGCACATGCTGGGTGGGCCTTTTTGATGAAGAAAAGGTGAAGAAAGTATGCAGCATTCCGGAAGATTATCGTGTAGTGGCAATGTCGCCACTGGGTTACCCGGCAGTAAAACCTTCTGTCCGTCCTCGCAAAGAGCTTACGGAAATAATCTTTGCTGAAAAATGGGATCAGCAATTTGAACTTGATTAGGGTACAATAAAAAAAGTCCTTCGGACCTGAAAACATTGGAGCATAGAACGTCATGAGTAAGATTATCAGCACCAATCGCAAAGCGCGGCATGACTATCATATAGAAGAGACCTACGAAGCTGGAATCGTCCTTACTGGAACTGAGGTTAAATCCGTCCGCAACAGCCGGGTCAACCTGAAGGACAGCTATGCCAGAGTTGAAAATGGAGAACTTTTCCTGTATAATATGCATATAAGCCCATATGAACCGGGCAACCGTTTTAACCATGATCCTCTCAGGGTGCGCAAGCTTTTAATGCACCGCATGGAAATTAACCGGCTGGCCGGGAAAATAAAAGAGAAGGGCTATGCTTTAATCCCTCTCAGGATATACCTGAGCGGGGGGCTGATAAAGATAGAGCTTGGCCTGGCCCGCGGTAAAAAGCTTTATGATAAGAGGCGTGATATTGCCGAACGGGACAGCAAGCGGGAGATGGAGAGAGCATTTCGCGAAAAACAGCGAGAAGGCTAACTGAGGGGGCGTAAGGATTCGACGGGGGTTGTAGATGCAGGAGTGGCAAGTCCAGGACCATGGCCTGGTAAAAACATGGAACGGCTATAAACGCCAAACCTAAATTAGCTCTCGCTGCTTAATCTAAAGCAGCGCATCCCTTCTTTCCCCGGCCGGGGGAAAGATACGGGGTGACACTAATCCGGTCTACTGCTTGAGAGGCTGCCCGGCCGCTTGAGCAGGAATTTTAAGCGGGCTGGTGCCAGGGGATCCTGTTCCGGGGAGCTCAAGGCGCGAGAAACAAAGCCGGGACTAAGCTTGTAGAAACTCCTGTTGCTGGACCTTCGGACGCGGGTTCGATTCCCGCCGCCTCCACCAAATAAAAACTTAAACTTTGATACAATACGGAAGCCCTTGCTGCAAGGGCTTTTCGTGCTTTCAGGGGCAAATTGGGCTACTGAAAAAAGGCCGAATTTACACCTTTTCACACCCTTCTGCCAAAAAGTATGCACAACCCCGGGTGCAAATTTTCATGGGGCAGATTGTCCGAAAACCAAACCAACAGCGACCTTTTATAAAATAAAATCACCCAAACAGGGTGGTTTTCTGTTAATAGCGCATAACTGCAAAAAAATAATGTTGTCAGCCTATATCCCAGTCAACAACCCTTTAACTCCAACCTTAGTAATAGCTCTTTTCAAATTATATCCCAAAAAAGATAAGGCCAAATCTGCAGTAGCTTTCTTCTTGCCTTTAAGAAGCAGGTAAGAGCCATCACACCACCGTTTAATTGTTCCAAATGGATGCTCTACAATACGGCCCCGGAGTTTAAGCAACTCCTCATCCGGGTAAAATTTCAACAATACTTCGTTGCCTACAAAAGTATCAACTCGTATTCTTTTTTCACCTTTTTTCAGTGCAGGGTGCCTGCCAAACCGCCAGGAATCTTTTGTGTAAAAAGTTGTTTTAATAATGGTCTTCTTACCGATAAAATCTACAGATCTGTATTTTGATGTTGTGCATTTGTTTGCACATTGGCTACAGGCCAGCCTATTATAATAGCGGGTTCCTTTTGACGCAATAAACCCCTTTCGATGGAGAATCTTTCCCATCGGGCAGATTACGGTGTCGGTTTGCAAATCCCTCTTGAAATAATGCTGCTTTGGTGGATTTGAAACTTCTTCTGTTTTTATTGATTCGTCTGCAGCTCTGTTGGTAATTATTTCTCCCGTTATTTCATCGACAATAAGCGTCTTTTCTTTGTAAGCTTCCACTTCTTCAACGACAAGATTTTTGTTTTCCAGTATTTCTAGCAATACTCCCGCGCTGATGCATTTAAGCATAGTTTCTTTTTCTGTGGAAATGCGCATTTCTTCAGTAATCTCATCATCTTTTTTTGTAAATTTAAATGTGTAACATTCCTGCTTCTCATGCGTATAGACATTTGATGTGTCACCTTCAAGAAGACAATTCAAAATATCTTCATTCTGCCTGTACCCTTTATCCGCAACGATAGCTATTCCATCAGAGTTCAGCGCAACTTTGGCACCCTTGGCCACCTCGGAAAGCATTCCAATATCATTTGGATGGTCAATAACCATAAAGTCTGCTACAATGTGACTTTTACTCTCAACCGCCGTTTGCACATTAAAACATACATCCATCTTACCACCTGTAAGCATCAGTTTTGAATCAGGATCAGTTAATGATTTTTGTGTTTTACCAGTCTGGATGCGATCGTCAAGAAAAATGTGATCCACGCGCCAGAAAAATATTGATCCACCAACGCCAGGAAAAAAGTGATCCACTTTGGGCAAAACGCTGGGAAAAAAGTGATCCACTAATGCCCGGGAACGCCACTCCTTCACAGGGCAATCTGTAGAAGGTTCGAACATTTATAGAGATTGCAATAGGAAGAGGAATAAATAAACTATTTAATCTTAGCCCATATTTCGCAGGTGGGGCCAATTAAATCAGCCCATTGATTGCCATAATATGGTAATTACTCTAATCGCACTTCAGAAATGGCAGCATAGCTGCCGATAGCCAGGCCAAGCTTGTTGATTATGCGGATATGTCGATCTTTGACATTACCAACAGTTTGAAACTGAGTCCCGTCGAGCATCTCTCCTGCCGAACAAACAATGGCGGCAAACTCTTTCATCAACAGGTTAGTGGTAGCCTTTGGGTCAAGCTTCTGCTTGTCCAGGTGTTCCAGGATGCAATAAGCCATCAGAGCAATAAAGGTTACCAGGGCTAGGCCCCTGATCCTTTCGTCGATATGCAGAAATATCGGCCTGATCTTGATCTTTGATTTAAGGTGCCGCATCGGCTGTTCGACACAGAGCATCTCTGAAGAGTCATAATCACCCTCAAAGTAGATGGAGGTGGTGTCCCACAAAATCTCTTCCGGGTTTAAACCAAACTCGGTAATGACATGCAAGGAAAGGGCGGTGATGATC
>JAXHVH010000030.1:0-28770 GCA_034189085.1 Bacillota bacterium
AAACTACGTACAATAGCTACATAACGATTTAATTGCTTCTGCGTCATCATCACCTGGCTTTCCATAGGTGACATATTATCATGATAATTAATAAGGTGACATTATCACGTACTAACCACAACTATTAACCAATAAGCTTGACCTTAGCTTTGATATACTGTAAAATGTTAAAAAATTAAATACAGATGTACCTTCGATTCATTTTTGCTAAGGCTCAGGTTAATTTGAGCTATGGAAAATGGACGAGAGGGTAAAGCAGGAAACGGCTTTGCCTCCCAGTGTGGAAAGAAGGTCTGTCTATAAGAAGGCATAGTATTTTCCACAGAGAAAATACTATTTTTATTTTGCATCCAGTACCACTTTTCAACAATGCTCCCCGATAGAAAAACAGCAAATATTGATCACCAGTGAGGGAATAGAATGGAAAAAGACTTTCGTTTTAATTTGCATGAAATAGCCGGAGCAATCGGCGATTACGGTACACTGCTGCCTATTGTTATGGGAGTAGCAGTTGTTTCCGAAGTAAACCTCTCTCACATTCTTTTTTTCTTTGCCCTCAGTTACATCGCTACTGGTATTTATTACCATCTGCCCATGCCTGTAGAACCAATGAAAGCAATTGGGGTAATCGCTATAGCCGGGACTCTTTCTGCTGCCGAAATTGCCGGAGCCGGTATTTTGATGGGGCTTATCCTCCTGCTTCTCGGTATAACCGGCAGTATTGAATATATAAAAAAATATATCCCCTCCTGCATTATCAGGGGTATCCAGCTTGGCCTGGCCTTAACCCTCATGAAGCAAGCTCTTAACTTCATAATTTCTGACTGGCAGCTGGGCTTGGTTTCTCTCTTTCTGGTTCTACTTTTTACCTTTGCTCCCATTCTGGATATTTCAGCGCTGGTGGTTTTCGCCATCGGTCTGGCTGTTGGAATATACTACCACGGCCTTCCTCCCATCACCTATTTTTCATTGCCACACCTGTTAATCCCCACCACCCGGGAACTGCTGGGAGGTTTCGTTAACGGAGTCTTACCCCAGTTGCCCCTGAGTTTGGGAAATGCAGTCCTGGCCACATCCCTTCTCATTACCGACCTGCTGAATCGCCGGGTTCCGGAAAAAAAACTTGTACTAAGCATGAGCCTGATGTGTCTGATTTCAGCTCCCTTAGGCGGTTTTCCCATGTGCCACGGAGCCGGCGGTCTTGCCGCCCAGTATCGTTTCGGAGCACGCACCGGGGGATCAAACATAATTTCTGGAATAATTCTCTTGATAGTTGCTTTATTTTTTGCTGGCCCCGAGTTGACCGGGTTAATTCCCTATGGCGCTTTAGGAGCTCTTTTACTCTTTTCCAGCTTTGAATTGGGGAAAAGTGCCGTCAGAACAGATAATTTCTTTTTTACTGCGACAACCGGAATAATTGCTCTTTTCTTTGGTATTACTCTAGCTTTCGTAATCTTGTTTCTGCTATACTGGCTCTTCCATTACCTGAAAATCAACAAATTATTCAATCGTTGACAATATTTTTTAGTCTGGATTCCCCAAATTACCTTATAATGAGACCTCCTAACTCCAACTTTTTCACCGGCATTGCTCCTCAATTCCGCTGACTGAATTAAGTAAATATATTCCTGTCAGCTCTGGCCTGTCAGCGGCATGATGTAGCCCGAATGGCATATAAATGATATAATTATGAAGATTAATAGAAAAGAAAGGTATGATTTAAATTATGAGCAATCCTTATTCCCGGGTCACACCCGAACTTGAAAAATTAGCTGAAATGTGCAAGCAAAGCAGCACCATCGACACTTCCCTCTACGAAAAATACAACGTTAAACGAGGACTGCGCAACCTTGAAGGTAAAGGCGTGCTGGCCGGGCTGACTGAAATATCGGACATCTACGCCACTAAAATTGTCGACGGCAAAGAGGTGCCCTGCGAGGGTAAACTCTATTACCGGGGCATTGATGTGGAAGAAATTGTGGAAGGGCTGATCGAGGAAGATCGTTTCGGTTATGAAGAGGTTACCTACCTCCTTCTTTTCGGCAGACTTCCCGATGCTGAAGAACTGGTTAGATTTACCGAGATGTTGGCCAATTACCGAACTTTACCTACATCTTTTGTCCGCGATATTATTATGAAGGCGCCAAGCAAGGACATGATGAACGCCCTGGCCCGCAGTGTTTTAACTATGTACTATTATGACGATCGAGCCAGTAATACCTCACTGCCCAACGTCCTGCGGCAGTGCCTGCAGCTGATCGCCCTTTTCCCCCTTCTGGCTGTATACGGTTACCAAGCCTTCTGTCACTATCACGACAACCAGAGTCTTTTTATCCATTCCCCTCAGCCGGATCTCTCCGCAGCAGAAAACATTCTTCATATTCTGCGGCCGGACAGCAAATACACTCCACTCGAAGCAAAAATACTTGATATGGCCCTGATTCTGCATGCCGAACACGGGGGAGGCAACAACTCTACGTTCACCACCCACGTGGTAACCTCCACTGGAACGGATACTTATTCAACTATCGCAGCAGCCCTGGGTTCTTTAAAAGGTCCTCGGCATGGCGGTGCAAACATCAAGGTTGCGAAAATGTTCGAGGATCTGAAAGCCAATGTAAAGGACTGGGCTGATGAAGATGAAGTGGAAAACTACCTGTTAAAACTGCTGAACAAGGAAGCATTCGACCAGGCCGGATTAATCTACGGTATCGGCCACGCTGTTTATTCTGTATCAGATCCACGAGCCGGCGTTTTAAAACGGTTCGTCGAGAGACTTTCCAAAGAAAAAGGGCGCACAGAAGAATTCGAACTTCACGCCCTGGTCGAAAGACTGGCCCCCAGGGTTATCACCGGAAAAAGGCGCATGTACAAGGGAGTCAGCGCAAATGTGGACTTCTACAGCGGGCTTGTTTACAACCTTCTTGATCTACCCATACAGCTTTATACACCGCTCTTTGCCATCGCCCGCATTGCCGGCTGGTCAGCCCACCGCCTGGAAGAAATGATCAACGTCAATAAAATTATCCGTCCTGCTTACAGGGCAGTCTGTGATAAACAGGAATACTTGCCCCTTGGAAAACGCGGAAAAGAAACAGTAAAAGAGGTATAAATACTGGACCAGGTCAAATTTATAACAGGAGGCCGGTTCATGCAGATAAATTTTTTAGGCGCTGCTCGAACAGTGACAGGCTCTTTTTATATTGTTGAAAGCGAAAAAGCAACTTTTGTCGTTGACTGCGGTATGTTCCAGGGTTCAGAATCGATTGTGGAACGCAACAAAGCGGATTATCCCATTAATCCGGAATCCATCGATTTTTTGATATTGACCCATGCTCATATTGACCATTCCGGCCTTATTCCCAGATTATGTAAAAATGGTTTTAAAGGTGAGATCTATTGCAGTTCGGCAACAAAAGATCTCTGTTCCGTCATGCTGCCAGATTCCGGCCACATCCAGGAATGGGAAGCCGAAAGGATAAACAGGGCTTTAAAAGACACTGATCAGCCGGCAGTAAAACCCCTGTACACACCCCGCGATGCAAATAATACCCTCAACCAGTTCACCATCCTTGAACTGGACAAAATTTACCGTCCGGCAGAGGGCATAGAAATGAACTTTCGCGAAGCTGGCCATATCCTTGGCTCCTGTATTGTTGAACTGTGGATTGAAGAAGGTGAAAGGAAAACAAAAGTTGTCTTCAGTGGAGACCTGGGTCGGCCCGAACAACCATTTATCAGGGACCCCGCCTTCATAGAAGAAGCAGATTACCTGATCCTCGAATCAACATACGGCGATCGACTGCACCCGGAGATGCCGGATCGCCCGGCAGAATTGAAAAAAATCATCGATGAGACGCTGAAGGCAGGCGGCAATCTGATCATTCCTTCCTTTGCAGTGGAAAGAACCCAGGACCTGCTCTACGATTTAAGCATTTTGCAGAGCGAAAAACAGCTCGCCCCTGGTATTGCCGTCTATATAGACAGTCCTCTGGCCATTGCTGCCACGGAAATTTTTAAACGCAACTTTGAACTTTATGACCGGGAAACCAACCACCTGATCAGAGAAGGACACCATCCGCTGCAAATGCCGAATATGAAATACTCCCACACCAAAAACGAATCTATGGCTATAAACAAGATCAAAAGCGGAGCAATCATCATATCGGCAAGCGGCATGTGTGATGCAGGGAGAATCCAGCACCACCTGCTGCACAACCTCTGGCGTCCTGAATGCACAATCATGTTTGTCGGTTACCAGGCAGAGGGAACCCTGGGCAGGCAGATTGTCAGTGGAGAAAAAAAGGTGGAGCTTTTCGGGAAAGAGATATCCGTTGAAGCCCGCATAGAAGACAACCAGGCTTACTCGGCTCATGCCGATCAAAAAGATATTTTAAACTGGCTGGATCACTTCAAGAAAAAACCGAAAACTCTATTTATCGTGCACGGTGAAGAAGACGCCCAGGAAACCCTTACCCGCCTCATCCAGGAAAAACTGGCCATCGAAACAGTCATACCGGACTGGCGCGACAGGGTAGAACTTAAGCCTATTTAACAACAACCACCATGCAGTTCTCCGCTTCCTGAACCACGGCGTTGCTCACGCTGCCGAGAAACAATTTCTGCAAGCCGCCTCTTCCCCGGCTGCCGAGGACAATCATGTCAAAACCTCCATCGGCAGCTGTTTTTATGATCGAATCCGCGGGGTGCCCTTCTTTGAGGACTGTGCGGGCTTCAATCCCCTGCCGGGCAAATATTACCCCTGCTTCACTCAAAATCTTTTCTCCTCCCGCCTTTTCCCTGTCCTGCAGTTTTTTAAATCGCGCTGCATCTCCCCGGGTCAGGGGACGGACTTCATAAAAAGAGGATGAGGGCTCGTACCTGTCTTCATAAACATGCATAACCGTCACCTCAGAATCCGTTAACTGAGCGGCAATGGCAGCGGCCTTATCAATGGCTTTGGTGCTCCACTGCGAACCATCCGTGCAGGCTAATATTTTCATTATATTCGCTCCCCTGTTGTTTAGCTTAAGCAACCGGCAAGGTTTAATATGAATACAACTGGAATTTATTATAACATAAGAACAAATCCTTTCGGATCACTTTTTGGCCACCGGTAACTGACCACCTGGAGGCTGCAGATCCACGATCAGTGATGCTCTCCATCCATTTTACCCGGATTTAATTTCGATATATACTAAAAGAAAGATAAGAGGTGAATTTAAATGGATTTTAGTAAATTAGGCAAAATGGCCGGGGATCTGGCCAAAAATGTCGACCTGGACAACCTGGACCTGGAGGAAGTCATTACCGATCAGTTTATTGCGAAAAACACGAAACTTGATTCAGTAAATTCTTTTATTGAAAAAAGCGGTTTCAATATTTCAAAAATCACCGACTTCACCAACTTGCCTGCCGAGAAACTGGATTCTTATGTAAAAAGTATCAGTTCCTTTGGTTCCTGGAAAAAATGCTGATGAAAGCAGTAATGAAATAATTATTATGCCGCTTAAAAATATTTCATAAAAGCCCCGCTTCCCTTAACCAGGGCAAGCAGGGCTTTCTTTGCCAGATAATCACAGCCTTAAGCTTACTTACTTAACTGTTAGTACGCTGCATTTTTTTGCTTCCTGCAATACAGCATTGCTAACGCTGCCGAGCAAAATCTTTTTCAAACCCCCAAATCCCCGGCTGCCCAGGACAATCATGTCAAAATTATTTTCGGTTGCAACATCGACGATTGTTTCGGCAGGATGCCCCTGCTTAAGAATAGCTTTCGCTTTAATTCCTTTCTGTTCAAAAATCTCCAGGGCATCATCAAGAATCTTATTCTTCTGGGCATCCAGCTCATCCCTTAACTTCTGCATCTTTTCAACATCTTCCTTGGTTACAGAATCCTTTGTAATTGATCCGGGTTCAAACATAGGGAATGCCGAAATATCGAGAGTCTCTTCGTAAACATGAATCACAGCCGCTTCATCGGCCCGGCACCCGGAAGCAATCTCGGCTGCTTTTACAAGAGCTTTCCTGCTGTGCTCGGAACCATCAGTACAGGCCAGGATTTTCATTAACCTCACTCCCTCTCGCTTAATTGTGTCAATAATCTTAAGATTATCCCTTTAAATTATACCACAATCCTTTATGCCCGAAACATAAAAAATGGAAGCTATACGCTCAGTTCGCAATGCAATAACCGGTACAATTAACACTCTCGGCACGGCAGCATAAAAAATTCTGTGCCCTTCAGATATGGTTGGGGACAACAAGCAGAGTCTATCACCTCTATTAACTTTTACTTTCAAGAGCAAAGCTCAATTCCGCTTCGCAGACCAGTTTGTCGCCGACATAAGCTCTGGCTGACCCCATTCCCAGAAATCCCCGTGAGCGGTTTATCTCCACTGCCAAACGCAAAACGTCGCCGGGAATCACTTTATGTCGGAAACGGGCTTTTTTGATCCCGGCGAAGTAAGCGGTTTTACCACAATTCTCTGCAAGAGATAGTATGGCCACTGCCCCGGTCTGGGCCAGGGCTTCGATGATCAACACCCCGGGCATGACATGCTCTTCCGGGAAATGTCCCATGAAATGCATTTCGTTAGCTGAAACGGCCTTTTCCCCCACGGCGCTTAATCCGGGTTCAAGTTCAATAATCCTGTCCACCATTAAGAAGGGATAACGATGGGGTATAATTTTCTGAATTTCATTGCTGTTCAATAACATAACCGGTTCCTCCTTGAATAAAAAAACTGTTAAAGGATTCTCAGGTTACGGCGGTAATCTTCCACCGGATCAAAAAGTGATTTGATAATTTCCTGGACCGGCCGTACCGATCTGACCATGCCGGCTACCTGGCCGGCCATGAAAGAACCCGTCTCAAGGTCCCCATCCAGTACAGCCCGTTTCAATGATCCCAGGGTCATTTTCTCCAGTTCTTCCAGGGGCGCTCCGCTGGCAGCCAGTTTATTATAGCGGCGGGCCATTTTATTCTTCAGTACGCGCACCGGCGCCCCTGTCTGCCTGCCTGTCACAGTTGTATCTGTATCTTTCGCCTTGATCACAAACTGTTTATAGTTATCATGCACCGGGCATTCTTCAGCTGTCAGAAAAACGGTCCCGGCCTGGATTCCTTTAGCCCCGAGAACAAAAGCAGCCAGCACCTGGCGGTAATCGGCAACACCCCCTGCAGCGATAACCGGGATAGAGACTGCATCGACAACCTGAGGCACCAGGGCCATGGTAGTCTGTTCACCAATATGTCCCCCGGCTTCGGTGCCCTCAACAATCACTGCGTCGGCTCCCGCACGCTCCACGCGCAGGGCGAAAGCAACACTGGGAATGACCGGGATTACCGTTATCCCGGCCTCTTTCCAGGCCGGAATGTAACGGCCAGGATTGCCGGCTCCAGTTGTAACGACACTAATTTTTTCTTCCACAACGAGCCGAGCAATATCAGAGGTATGAGGACTCATGAGCATTATATTTACTCCGAAGGGAGCATCGGTCAGCTCTCGGCAGAGGCGAATCTCTTCACGCACCCTTTCCGGTTCTTCACCACCGGCGGCAATCATTCCCAAAGCTCCGGCATTGCTCACAGCTGAAGCAAGACGGTGATCGGCAATGTTGGCCATGCCACCCTGAATCAGGGGATAGTGGGTTTTGATCAGTTCACAGATATTGAGCAAAAAATCATCTCCTTCGAATTCCGATTGACAATCGAAATTGGCCTATGTATAATCTACCTATTGGTCAGGAGTTGCCACACAAATCACTAAATTGACAGGAGATGTCATTAAAAAACAACTATGATTATACCACATCAGGAAGAGAAAAAATACTGCGCATGATAGAACAGAAAAATCGGGCCATGATCGTGGGAACCGGCATGGCTACACCGGAACGAATCCTGACAAATTCCGAGCTGGAAAAGATGGTCGACACAAGCAACCAGTGGATATTATCCCGTACCGGGATCCGGGAAAGAAGAATCCTGGAAGATGATCTTGGCTGTTCAGACCTGGCAGCTGAAGCTGCCATGCTAGCCCTGCGTGAAGCCGGCCTGGAGGCCTCCGAACTTGAACTAATTATAGTTTCCACTGTCACTCCTGATTATCCTACTCCCTCAACTGCCTGCCTGGTTCAGGACAAGCTGGGGGCTCGCAATGCTGCCGCTTTCGACCTGTCAGCCGGGTGCACCGGTTTCGTTTATGCCATGGCCTCTGCCCAGGGTTTTATCAGCAGCGGTGTATACAGCAACGCCCTGGTGATCGGATCTGAAGTTTTGAGCCGGGTCACCAACTGGAACGACCGTTCCACCTGTGTCCTCTTCGGCGACGGGGCCGGGGCCGCTGTGCTTAAAAAAAGCGGCGGCGAAAGAGGAATCATTGATTTCTCCCTGAAAAGCGACGGAGGAGGCGCCGAGCTCCTTTACATTCCGGCCGGCGGCAGTAAAAAACCGGCCAGTGAAGAAAGTGTAGCCAAGCATCTCCATTCTGTCAGGATGAATGGCAATGAAATTTTTAAGTTTGCCGTACATGTGGTCGATAATGTCCTGGAAGAACTGTTGACCCGGCAGGGCATGAAGGCTGAGATGCTTGACTATCTTTTCCTGCACCAGGCAAACGAGCGCATTATCGAACATATTCGCAAACGCCTCCACCTTACACCGCAAAAGGTGCCCATCAATCTCGACCGCTACGGCAATACTTCATCGGCATCTGTTCCCATGCTCCTGCATGAAGAGACGGCGGCCGGTCGCCTGAAAAAAAATGATCTGGTTGCACTCGTTGCTTTCGGAGCCGGCCTTACCTGGGGGGGAGTACTGCTGAGATGGTAAAAGAAATAACCAGACATACCGGAATTGAAACCAATGATCGAGGAGGCTGTGAGCAGTCACCGAAGAAGACCGCCCTGTTGTTTCCCGGTCAGGGGGCCCAGTACCCCGGCATGGGGCTTGACATTTACCGCCGCTTTGCCGAAGCGCGGCAGGTTTTCGAAGAAGCTGAAGCAGTCCTCGGGCCCGGCTTTATCGATATCATTTTTGAAGGCCCCGCAGAAAAATTAACGGAAACAGCAACTACCCAGCCGGCCATCCTGACCGTAAGCACCGCCATCTGCCGGGTTTTAACCTCGCATGGAATTAAAGCAGAAGGCCTGGCGGGCTTGAGCCTGGGAGAATACAGCGCCCTGGTAGCTGCGGATGCCGTTGCTTTCAGTGACGCCCTTCCCCTGGTTGCAAAACGCGGCCAGCTGATGCAGGAAGCAACTCCACCTGACACGGGTGGAATGATTGCCATTATGGGGCTCAGCCATGAAGACGTGATTGAAATCTGCAAAAGAGCGCGGGAAAGCGGAGTTGTAGCAGCGGCCAATTTCAACTGCCCCGGACAAATTGTCATCTCCGGGGAAAAGGCAGCCCTGGAGCATGCCCATCAACTGGCCAGCGCGGCCGGGGCAAAGAGAATCACACCCCTCAAGGTCAGCGCTCCCTTTCACAGCATCCTCCTGCAGCCCATCGAAAAAGAACTGGCCGGAATCCTGGAGACAATTTCTTTCAACCGGCCTGAAATACCGGTTGTCTTTAATATTAACGCCGCCTGGTGCAGCGAACCGCAGAAAATCAAGGAAAACCTGGTCCTTCAGGTCAGCCACCCCATCCTGTGGGAACAATCAGTGCATACCCTTCTCTCACGAGGCATCAACCATTTCATCAGCATAGGGCCAGGTACTTCACCGGCCAGGCTGATGAAACGGATATCACCTGAATCAGAAACCGTAGCGCTTGACAGCGCCCCGGCAATTGAAAAGTTTTTGGGGGGAATAGAATAATGATCCTTGCTGGCAAAACCGCTGTAGTAACTGGAGCATCACGTGGCATAGGGCGCGCTATCTCGCTCAGCCTGGCCCGGGCCGGGGCAAAAGTAGTGGTCAACTACGGCAGCAACCGGGCGGCCGCTGAAGAAACCTGCCATCTCATCGAGAGTGAAAGTTCAGAAGCGCTGCCCTTTCAGGCCGATGTTAAGATTTACAAAGAGGCGGAAAAAATGATCAAGTTCTGCCTCGACAGCTTCGGCCATCTTGATATCCTGGTTAACAATGCCGGCGTGACCCGTGACAACCTGCTTGCCCTGATGAAAGAGGAAGAATGGCAGGCGGTAATTGACACCAATCTAACCGGCGTTTTCAACTGCTGCCGGGCAGCCCTGCGTCCCTTGCTGAAAAAGAAACAGGGCGGCAAAATAATTAACATCGCTTCGATAGCTGGAATTTACGGCAACAGTGGCCAGGCCAATTACGCCGCTTCAAAAGGCGGAGTAATCGCTTTTACCCGCAGCCTGGCCAAAGAAGTGGGTTCACGCAGCATCACTGTTAACGCCGTGGCGCCCGGATTTATCGAAACGGATATGACCGCCAGGCTCGATCCCGCCAAGATCAAGGCTGCTCTCGAGCGGATTCCCCTGGGCCGGCTTGGCACGGTGGAAGATGTAGCGGAGACAGTTCTTTTCCTTGCTTCAAAAGCGGACTATATTACCGGCCAGGTGATTGGAATAGACGGCGGTCTGGTTATTTAAAAAAATTGAGGTGTGAAGATGCACAGAGTGGTTGTTACCGGAATTGGAGCAGTTACCCCGCTGGGTCTGAATAAGGATACGCTGTGGGAAAACCTCGTTGCCGGCAGAAGCGGCGTTTCGAAGGTTGAAAACATCGACATCTCCGCTTACCCCTCGCAGATCGGCGGAGAAATAAAAGATTTTGATCCACATGTGTGGCTGGATAAACGGGAAGCAAAAAAGATCGACCGCTTTACCCAGTTCGCAGTGGCAGCAGCCCGGCAGGCCTGGCAGGACTCCGGCCTTGACCGGGCCGAACCGGATCATGATCGGGCTGGTGTGCTGGTAGGCTCCGGTATCGGAGGCATCCGCACCCTCGAAACCCAGCTGCAGATCCTCTTCGAAAAAGGGCCCCGGCGGGTCAGCCCCTTTCTTATCCCAGCCCTGATCGCCAATATGGGGTCCGGATATGTCTCCATGGTTCTCGGCCTCCGCGGTCCCAATTCAACCACCGTCACCGCCTGCGCATCGGGAAGCCATGCCATCGGCGATGCCTGGCACATAATCCGCCGCGGCGATGCCGACATCATGGTGGCCGGTGGGGCCGAAGCGGCGATCAGCTACATGGCCTACTCCGGGTTCTGCGCCGCCCGGGCTTTATCCACACGCAACGATGCCCCGGAGCGCGCCTCAAGGCCCTTCGACCGCGACCGCGACGGGTTCGTGATCGGCGAAGGGGCTGGCATCGTCATCCTGGAAAACCTCGAGCGGGCCCTTGATAGAGGAGCTTACATTTACGGCGAAATTACCGGTTACGGCATGTCGGGCGACGCCTATCATTTCACCGCCCCCGACCCGGAAGGGAGGGGGGCTTTCCTGAGCATGAAACGGGCCCTGGAAAGTGCAGGGTTGCAGCCGAAAGAAATAGACTATATTAATGCCCACGGCACCTCTACCGAATATAACGACATGATCGAAACCCTGGCCATTAAAAAGCTCTTCGGCGATCATGCTTACAGGGTGCCGATCAGTTCGACCAAGTCGATGACCGGGCATCTGCTGGGCGCAGCAGGGGCTGTTGAACTTATTGCCTGCCTTCTTTCTTTCAAGGAGGAAACTCTGCACCCAACCATAAATTTTGAAAACCGGGATCCAGACTGCGATCTCGACTATGTGCCAAACAAGGCTCGCCGGGCACACATTTCCACGGCATTATCCAATTCCTTCGGCTTCGGGGGAACAAATGCCAGCCTGATAGTCCGCCGATACAGCGGGGTCTGAAAGGCCTCCTCCATTTCATCTGCAAATAGATAGTAAAAAAGATTACCCGGCTCGCCAATATAACCAAAGGGGAGAGATTTGCTCTCCCCTTAAATCCTGCCAATATCTCTGGCTACAGTATAGGCAGTAGAATTGGCTGTATAGATATTCCCGGGTTCTACACAGTCACCAATCTGGAAAAACAGCGGAGCACAGCTTCTGAGGGCAGCGGCTTCACTGCGTAGCGGCACCTGTCCGACAGCATAAATGACCGTATTCGCTTCATAAAACTCTTTGCTGCCAATTTTACTGCCTGTATCCAGTTTCGCTTCCGAAATAACCGAGGTTAACATCCCTTTATTAATTGTTTCGCACAGGGGAGCCGGTGAAAAACTGTCACCGACAAATTCTCCCAAAACTCCTTTGTCATTTATTTCGACAGCTTTAGTCGAAGTGATAATATCAATATGAAATCTTTTAATTTCTTTGTTAATGGCCATGGCGTGGACAATATTCCCCGAGTAGTTCAAGCAGCTGGCCATTTCCATAACGGAAATCTTTTTGCCAAATCCGGAAAGATATATGGCCAGTTCCAGGCCCGAAAGGCCGCCGCCCAGGATTATTGCCCTGTTGCCGACTTCTTCGGCGTGCCTAAAAGCAAACTCCGCTGATATAACATTTTTCCCATCGATCCCCGTAATCTCAGGAACCAGAGGCCGGGCAC
Source organism: Bacillota bacterium (assembly GCA_034189085.1). Lineage (GTDB taxonomy): Bacteria > Bacillota > Dethiobacteria > DTU022 > DTU022 > M55B129. Next base: position 12,532 of record JAXHVH010000030.1, read on the forward strand.
CCAGGGCCGATATGATCACATCCGGTTTGATCTCTTCTGCCAGGGCAGGGGTAACTTCTGTATTCATGCGGAGATCAATACTGGATGTTTTAATTAGTTCGCCCTGCTGATCAAGGTATTTCTGCAAATTTTGTTTGAAAGGAACTTTCTGTTCACAGCGAAGAGTGCCGCCGAGTATACCTGATTTTTCACAGAAGATTACCTGGTGCCCGCGTTCTGCAGCGGTGAGGGCTGCCTGCATACCGGCCACCCCTCCACCGGCCACCAGGATTTTTTTCTTGTACTTTGCTACAGGTTCAGCATACCTGGTTTCCCTCTCAAAGCCAATTTCGGGATTTATGGCACAGTAAGTAGAAAGCTTCGTAAACTGCCCGGAAAAACATTCAAAACAGCGAATGCATTTGCGGATCTCTTTTTCACGCCCGGTTTGCGCCTTAAAGGGGGTATCCGGATCAGCCAGGAGCTGGCGGCACAGCATTACCACATCCGCTTTACCCGAAGCGATAACTTCTTCCATAAGAGCAGGTTCCGCCAGCGCGCCGACTGCCGCTATCTTTGCATGCCTGACCACTTTCTTTATTGCCGCCGCGTATTTTACATTGGCGCCATCTTCCAGGAACATGCTGGGGTGGGTATTGGTAAATACGTCAGGCGCTTCGTGAGCCCCCACCGACACGTTGATCAGATCATAATGGCTGTCCAGATGCCTGGCTATCTCCACCCCGTAATCGATATCATAACCGCCTTCGAAAATTTCCGAAGCGCTGATCCGCACGTTGACAGGAAAACCCCGCCCGCATTTCTTCTTTATATTATCAGCAATGGCATTCACCAAACGGGCCCTGTTTTCCATGGAACTACCCCACCGGTCCCTGCGATTATTTTTTGGGCCCAGGAACTGGTTTAGCAACCATCCGTGACCGGCATGTATGGTAACCATCCCGTAGCCGCAGTGTTGGGCAGTCTGGGCTGCATCACCGAATTTTTCAATTGTTTCCAGGATAATTTCCTCGGGCATTTCCGGGATCTCCATGCCAAGGCTGTTTCGGGTAGCATAAGCACCGTAAATTTCATTGCCCAGGCCAAGTTTGCTAAAATAGGCGTTGGCTCCACAGTGCTGAAGTTCAATATCCGCAACAGCGCCATGTCTGCTAATGCACTGAGCCAGGCGGTAATGAGGAGCCAGGGCAGTAGGGTCATCCAGCCTTATGGTGGGGCCTACGGCACCTCTCGTATTATCAGCCATGGCTGATCCTACACAGACAGTAGCTGCCCCTCCCTGCGCTTTTCTTTCAAAGAAGGCGATAAAATCGTCTCCAGGGTGCAGGTTCGCAGCAGGATAATATTCCAATCCCAGGGGGGCGGCAAAAATTCTATTGCGAAACTGTGTTTTGCCCAGGACAATTGGTGTAAAAAGGTTTTTAAATTTTAACATTATTCCAGGCAAAGGCCATTCCTTTGCCCCTTATTTCTGCTCCTTTCAAAAGTGGTAGTTTTAATGACTATTAATATTTTTGACGCTTGAGCCTTTATTCCCTTTTTCCAAACATTGAGAGTATTACCTTTTTCCCGGGCATCTTATTTTCATCAGCCTTGCGCATCTCCTTCAGGCTATTCTAATGCCCCGTTAAACACCAAATATTGTCGCCAGTTTCAGTATTTATAAAACCATTCTCATTCCGGGCGACGGGCGCCCTTACTCCTGGCCAGTGATACTCGCTGCCAAACCCACAGCTGACTTTCACTGCCAGGCTAACGCCCATGCCGGGCGCACCAAAAAAGGTGTTACTTAAAAGTAACACCTTTCAATATAGAAAAATATCATGTTAGACAGTTCTCTGGTAATCCAGGAAACTGTCCAGAGTCTTGCTTGTCAAAAACTGCAGGAACTGTTTGTTCAACGTTTTGATCTTTCCATCGAAGATGCATTTACTGAAAGGACATTTAATCTGGCCTACCGGACAGCTTTCCAGATCAATCTTGCCTTCAATAGCTTCATAAATATCCAGAAATGAAATATCAGCAGCATTTCTTTTCAGTAAAAAGCCACCTTTCGGGCCCCGGAGCGACTGCAGCAGACCTGCTTTTACCAGGCGCTGCATGACCTTGGCCAGGTGATTTATTGAATAGCCAGTTTCCCGGGCAATATCTTTTACACTTACCACTTCACCGCCGTTGTTGGCTATTAAAACCATGCTGTGCAGGGCCAGTGAGAGCATTTCAGATATATTTACTGCAGAGTTTACCTTCATTATCCATTCACCTTTAAGGAGATTGAAGAAGGAGCGGCATTTACGCCCCCTGCCGTTCCCCCTTCAATTATTTTCTGTCACATCATACAAAGTGCTCTATGGTCTTCATGCTAAAGCGCTTAACCCAGCTCTTTTATATCTTCATCCACTGTCGAAATGCCGGAAAGGCCAAATTTTTCAACCAGCACATCCGTCACGTTGGGCGATAAGAAAGCAGGCAGAGTGGGCCCCAGGTGGATATTCTTGACACCCAGGTAAAGGAGGGCCAGCAGAACAATAACCGCTTTCTGCTCATACCAGGCAATGTCATAGGAAATAGGCAGCTCATTGATGTCATTCATTTCAAACACTTCTTTTAATTTCAAGGCTATCACGGCCAGGGAGTAGGAATCGTTGCACTGTCCTGCGTCCAATACCCGCGGTATTCCACCAATGTCACCCAGATCAAACTTGTTATACCTGTATTTTGCACAGCCCGCGGTCAAAATAACCACATCATCAGGCAGTTTTTTGGCAAACTCGGTGTAGTATTCCCTCATTTTAGCCCTGCCGTCACATCCGGCCATGACCATGAACTTTCTGATAGCCCCTGACTTTACAGCTTCCACTACTTTATCAGCAAGGCCTAAAACGGTACCGTGAGCAAAGCCACCGACAATTTCTCCAGTTTCAATTTCTTGAGGTGCATCGCACTTTTTGGCATGTTCAATGATGGCAGAAAAATCTTTTGCTTTGCCGGTTTCCCGGTCTGGAATATGGGTTAAACCGCTGAAACCAACTGTTCCCGTGGTATAAACCCTGTCTTTGTAAGAATCCCTTGGCGGCACCAGACAGTTGGTGGTTAACAGGACAGGCCCGTTGAAAGACTCAAATTCGTCTTTTTGCTCCCACCAGGCATTGCCGTAATTACCAGCGAAGTGATCATATTTCTTGAAGAAAGGATAGTAATGTGCCGGCAACATTTCACCGTGGGTATAAACATCAACCCCTGTTCTCTTCGTTTGTTCCAGCAGTTCTTCCAGATCTTTTAAATCGTGACCGCTGATCAGAATACCGGGATTATCTTTGACCCCGATATTTACTTTCGTTATTTCCGGGTCGCCGTATGTTGACGTGTTCGCTTTATCAAGCAGAGCCATAACATTTACGCCGTACTGCCCTGTTTCCAAAGTTAGTGAAATGAGATCATTTGCAGAAAGAGAGTCATCCAGCGTTGCCACCAGAGCTTTTTTGATAAAGCTGAAGATATTATCATCCGAATAGCCAAGGATAAAAGCATGGTCCGTATATGCAGCAAGGCCTTTCAAACCATAGGTTATCAGTTCTCGCAGCGAGCGAATATCTTCATTTTCCGTGGCCAGTACTCCTACTTTTCCCGCTTTTTCTTTAATCTCATCATCATTTTGCGGTGACCAGACCTGAGCATCGTGCATTTCGTTCCTGTCGTCCCCTATTTCTTCAATTATTTCATCCCTCAAAGCAAGGGCTTCTTTGATTTTCTTCATGAAATAGTCTGAATTGAAGTTTACGTTTGTAATGGTAGAAAAAAGCCCTTCCACGATAAACTTGTTGACTTTAGCCTGGTCAATTCCTTTTTCATCCGCTTTCAGGCTGCTTATGGAAATCCCTTTGAGTAAATAAATCAACAAATCCTGCAGTTTTGCCACTTTTGGCGATTTACCGCAAACGCCTTTAATGGTACATCCTTCATTTTTAGCCGTTTCCTGGCACTGAAAACAAAACATCCTGTCACCAAACTCCCCTCAATGTGGTCTGCCTTTATTCGGTATTATAATACCTAAATGCCTATTTATACAACCCCTTTTTATAAAAAAAACTAATCCCTTCCTCCAATCAGTTTTACACCAATGCAAATACTGCCTGTATTCATCTCCCATATGTTCGAAGGGGACCCAGGAAAAGGAGTGCCGGCAGGGTTAATCCCTTAATTCCAGGTGGCAAGCCAGTATATAGCCGCAGATGAGGTTTAAAAGCTCAAATAAGGAGAACCGGGACTGCAGGTTTGAACCAGCCCTTCATAACCGGGTTCTCCCCTCAGAAGACCTGCAGGTTGAACTGGTAATTATATGAAATATGCTGTAACATATAAAAATGGAATGCTGAGGCATTCTTATTTTATTGCTGACATAATGGATTTAACCCGAGGAGGAGAAGAACAATCGATTCAGAGACGCAGGAAATTGACAGCAGGACGAAAAATCGCTGGAAGAAAGAAGATATTTTCAGGAAGGTTGAAGAAAAAGACATCGAGTTTATCAGGCTCCAGTTTATAGACATCTTCGGGGTGCTGAAAAGTGTAAGCATCGCCACAGATGAACTGGACAACGCCCTAAATGGGAACCTTATGTTCGATGGTTCCTCAATTGATGGATTTGCCAGGATTAATGAATCGGATCAGCGCCTGGTTCCCGATATTGATACTTTTCAAATCATGCCCTGGCGGCAGAAAGAAGAAGGAGTAGCCAGGATGATCTGTGACATATACAATCCTGACGGCACTCTTTTCGAGGGCTGCCCCCGCGGGATTTTAAAAAAAGTTATCCGGGAAGCTAAAGAACTGGGTTATGAACTAAATATGGGCCCCGAGGGAGAATTTTTCCTCTTCTACACCGATGGCAACGGCAACCCGACCCTGAACATCCACGACCAGGCCGGTTACTTCGACCTGGCACCAACGGACTGCGGTGAAGACTGCCGCAGAGATATTGTTTTAACCATGAAGCAGATGGATTTCAGGATTGAGGCAAGCCACCATGAAGTCGCTCCCGGCCAGCACGAGATTGATTTCAAATACGATGAAGCCCTCAAAACAGCAGATAAATGGGTTTCTTTCCGGGATGCAGTGAAAAACATTGCCAAGCAGCACGGGCTCTATGCTACATTTATGCCTAAACCACTTCCGGAAAAAAATGGCTCGGCCATGCATTGCAACCAATCGCTCTTTGCAAACGGCGAAAACATCTTTTACGATCCTGAAAAGGACTATAAGCTGAGCGACACGGCCATTTATTACGTGGGCGGGCTTCTTAAACATGCCAAGGGAATGACCGCTATTGGCAACCCGATTATCAACAGTTATAAACGCCTTAAACCAGGTTTCGAAGCACCAACTCATATCGCCTGGTCCAATACCAACCGCAGCACATTGATCAGGGTCCCGGCAGTCAGGGGCAAGGGTACGCGCATTGAACTTCGCAACCCCGATCCCATTGCCAATCCCTATCTCGCTTTTGCCGTTATGCTCAAAGCAGGCCTGGACGGCATCAAAAACAAAATAGAACCACCGCCACCGGTTGAAGAAGATATCCATCATCTGAGCGCAAAAAAACGGGCTGCCCTCGATATTGAGCACCTGCCCCGTGACCTTTACCGGGCTTTAAAAGAGATGGAAAACGACCCACTCATTGAAGAAACAATCGGCAGTCACTGCAGCAACCGGTTTCTGGAATACAAATATAAAGAGTGGTTTGAATACGAAAGAGAAGTCCACGACTGGGAATATAAAAGGTATCTGCAGAAGTACTAAAACAGAGCAATTCCCCTGAAAGATCACATTATGATGATAACGGCTGCTCCAGATGGAGCAGCCGTTTTTGTCCAACCATTTGATAAAGGCATGGTTATTTAATTTCATGGCATCGTCAAGTAGCGATAGTATTTTTTCTACAGTTCAGCACCGTTGCGTTTATTAAAAACTCTCCAGAGAAATTTAAGGAGAAACTTTTACCGATTTTTTAATGACATATTCACTCAGCTCAGTTATTCCACAGGCCAAAGAAATCTTTTTAAATAATTCTTTTTTGCGTTCCTTTTTCCACCATGAACCTGCAAGGACCGTTACAGGCGTATCCAAAAATGCCTCCGGATACATGGGGGTTGATGCGCCAATCATGATTATTTCCCTGGCTTTTTCACACATTGATAAAATATCTTCTGCTGAACCATTAATAATACTGGTCCCGCTCAGCATCACGATATCGGCATGAGGCAGTAAACGGGGCTGTTCTTTCATGGGTACAACTTCCCCTTTGAAGCCGCCGCATTTCGATATGCCTTCATCAAAAATGTACATCTGTTTCACTCTTGAACTGAACATCTGGACGAGGGGCGCTATAAAACCGATCATAGCCATTGTATCGGTTTTCTTCAAGTCAACACCGAAAGAGCGGTCAGGCGTATCCGCATCTTCCAGGTTTTGTGCCCTCGATGCTGCTGTTAAAACAGCCATCGCGATCCCTTTTTGAACATTGTCGCCACCTGATTCAGCCCATTCGGCAATAGCAGAAGCTTCCTGCCCGATCACCTGTTGGCCGTAAGGAAAAATGGAACAACCGGATTTCAACCCTTCTCTCAGGACATAAGATACCCCCAGGGAACCGTTGTCCAATTCAACTGCCATTAAGGATATCCCAATTACCAGGCCGCGCACCTTTCTACCTGTTAAAAAAGGCTGTGCCGTTTTTAGAATTGATTTAATGAGCATTGAATATTACCCCCTGAGCATGTCTTTAGAAACACCAAAACTTGAATCCCTTATTTGCCTGATCTATTTTTGCCATTATGTATTACAATCTCGATTTTGATTACCGCGTCCAATCGATTTTCTAAGATGGATCGACCGGAGCCTGGCCATGAAATAGCCCGGGGAAAAATAAAAAATACTAAGTGCTTGCAATGGCACAATTGATCCTAATTTACTGCTCATTTTCTTTGGTAAGTTTCTCAATATATTGTTTATCTCTTTCACTGATGCTACCCCTGGCAGCTACCCCTACAGCGAATCTGTTACCTTTCATTTTTACCGATTCGGAGAGAATTTCGTTAACCAGGGCATTCAGGCTTTTCCCTTCTGCTTTAGCTTCTATTGCAATGCTTTTATGAAGCTCAGGATTAGTACGTACCAGAAATCTGCCAGAATACGGTTTAACCGGATCTTCACCCCTTTTAGCGCATAAATCGAGATAATCATCTATAGAATCCTGGAAAGCCTGCTTTAGTTCGTCCACAGATGTTCCCTCAAATGTAACAATGTCGCTGATATTTATTACTTCACCATGGAAGATATTAGACTCTTCATCAAACTCTATCTTAGCATAATAACCCTTATATTCCATCATTATTCACTCCCACCTCTAAAAGAAATCTACGTACAGAACGAACAGTCGGCTTATTAACAAACGGCTTTGGATGGAGCCGGTGGAAAACAGCCTTAACGCCTCAAGGGCAACCCTTATCCTTGATCCACTGCCTTGAGATATTTCAGCTCCAAGAGCAGTTAACAATGACTCAATATCATCCCAGCATATATCGGGGCGTTCACGATTTTCGAATATTTTAGCCAATGTCTGCCGCTGCTTCTTATTCATGGATACATAGTATCAAATTTTGATACTATGTCAAGATATTCAAATATCCACTGAACTAAACATTCAGAGATTATACTTAACCTGGTCTATGCACATCAACGCTATATCCAGGTGGTTCCCTAAATTTCTAAAGCGTCACGCATTGCCACGAAGCTTCATGCTTTACGGAAAACAGACACCACACTTCATATTGCATGGTAATTCCTATACAAACTGTCTCTGAAATTCTAGGACACACGCGCACCAGTATTACACACGATATTTATTCAAAAAGTTTAGAGAAAATTGAAAAATTGGCTTCTCTGGAGGTGGTAAATTGTAACGGATTGAAAGGCTGCTGTAAAGACGTGGGAGAAGCTTCAATTCCCTGAACGGGAGGTAGTTGATTGTAACAACCGCCAGAAGGTTTTGAGATTTGCTTAAGTGAGTTTCAATTCCCTGAACGGGAGGTAGTTGATTGTAACGTAACACGAATGGAGATTATAGGGGAGAAAGGAGGGTTTCAATTCCCTGAACGGGAGGTAGTTGATTGTAACTGCCGGACAGGAAGACAAGAACTTATGATACCTAGTTTCAATTCCCTAAACGGGAGGTAGTTGATTGTAACACTTGGGAAAATCCAGTCTGAGTTAGAAGTACCGTTTCAATTCCCTAAACGGGAGGTAGTTGATTGTAACAGTTTAAGACTTCGCTGCATGTCTCCCCAAAAATTGTTTCAATTCCCTAAACGGGAGGTAGTTGATTGTAACTTGAATTGTGCGGTACGTGGCTATGGATTACCGGTTTCAATTCCCTAAACGGGAGGTAGTTGATTGTAACAGAGAGTTTGATCGAGAGTTTGCTTCTCTAATGAGTTTCAATTCCCTAAACGGGAGGTAGTTGATTGGAACTGATTACGTTGATTATGTTGGTATCGTTAAGGATGTTTCAATTCCCTAAACGGGAGGTAGTTGATTGGAACATGGAATCAAAATTGTGTTAACGGATATGATAGGTTTCAATTCCCTAAACGGGAGGTAGTTGATTGGAACGCCATGTTATTAAGTAAAGAATACTTGGAACGCCGTTTCAATTCCCTAAACGGGAGGTAGTTGATTGGAACGTTGATACCCATGGAGCTAAGGACGTAGACCTTAGTTTCAATTCCCTAAACGGGAGGTAGTTGATTGGAACATACGTATGAAGCTGTGTATAGCGCAGCGGAGGAGTTTCAATTCCCTAAACGGGAGGTAGTTGATTGGAACGAAAGGAGTATTTTAAATGTTATACAGTTACGAGGGTTTCAATTCCCTAAACGGGAGGTAGTTGATTGGAACAAAAGATACCGCTTGATATATGGGAAGGCAGAAGTTTCAATTCCCTAAACGGGAGGTAGTTGATTGTAACAGCTGGAAGTTAAATGGATCAAAATAACCACTAGTTTCAATTCCCTAAACGGGAGGTAGTTGATTGTAACTCAAAAAATCGTTGCGGACAAAGACTCCAAAGAGTTTCAATTCCCTAAACGGGAGGTAGTTGATTGTAACTCCTGTCAATGGAGCTATAGTATCAGTTAATTTAGTTTCAATTCCCTAAACGGGAGGTAGTTGATTGTAACCTGGTGAAAACGCAAAAATAGTTTGGGAGGGTGGTTTCAATTCCCTAAACGGGAGGTAGTTGATTGTAACTCTATAATTAATAAGTGCTTATATTTAAGGCTAAAAACTTAATCATTCGCGAACCTCCATGTTTAAATGAATTATTTATAATAAAACAAGCTTTCAGTTAGAATAATATTAGCGTAAAATGCCTTATTAAAAGGATCTCTTAATGTACGCGAACCTAATTTGTTTTTCAAAGAACGAGCAAACGACTCAACCAACCTTGACCTGCCCCATACCCATAGTTGTTTTGTAACCGAGTCCAGCAATAGATGCAAAATTTAACAAAATAAAAAATGGCCAGCGTTCTATTTCTGCGAGCTCATTAACAAATCCATATTGGCAGTTCCCCTTAAAACCGACCAAATTATAGTTATTAAATAATACCGAATCTGTTTTGAGTTTATACCTTAATATCTGCAGGTGATCAGTATTAATAACCGGAATGGGGATATCTGAAAAATACATCCATCTTTTAACCAACCCGTTAAATATAAGACTTGGTAGTGGCAATAAATGAAGATTGCCATCATGCCTAAAACAAGTTGGTGAGAGAAAAAACAAATTAAATTTCTCCTGAACGACCGTTTTTGACATCAGTTTGAAATATGTCAGACCATTCTTGTAGGATAACCTGCTCTTTTCTATTTCAAGACCGGCTGTTCCAAGATCAATTGGCGCCGACATCATGACATCTATTAGGTCAGGCATTACTTTAGATAGCGAACTGGTTAAAGTTGATATAGTAAAATAATATGGGCTATTTTCTTTAAGAACAGTGAATCCTTCCTGATGTTCAAAACTACCTTTAAGAGGGCTAATAGCAAAGGGCTTAATTTCTTGAGCATGGACTAATTTTGCCAGTTCAAGATCAAGCTGGCTTAAGCATCTGAAAAAGAAGGCATGTAGCTCTGCGCCGCCCTGCCCAAAAAGCTGACCTGGCCTTAAACACTTTAATTTTATCTGTACCTGCTGAAGCAGTTAAATAACCTCCCGGCATCTTAAAAGTTTTCAATAGATGCAGAGATTGCCAGTGCGCATCCGAATTGAACAACTTCAGGTTTTTCAAGGCTAATTCCGGAAAAAGTGCGCCCATAGATTTTTTTATTAACGTTACCATCCCTAAAGACCGAGCCTGGCTGAAACATTAAAACTGGTTTTTTAAAAGGATTTTTTGATGCGGCATACTCATTCCCAAGTTTGCCATATTTAATAAAAGCCCGGTATTGACCATAAACCGGATCACTTTCAGCAGGGATATAATTTGACAGCATGACTTTAGCATTTGGTTTGTCTATAGATGCAAAAATATTATATTCTTCAGGCTCACCTGCTTTAAAGGCACCCTTTCCTACACTGGCTCTTTTGCCTAAACCTCGCTTTGATAATGTATTAAGCATATCCTGAAAACGTTCAAGCCAGTCGCTTTTGATAAGAACATACAAACTTAAATAAGATTCACAAATAAATATTTCGGGCTGTTCGAAAAGACTGCCTTCTACTGTCGTGCCGCTAAGGCGGGAAACGGTATTGTGTAAAACACTAATCTGAATTTTATCGGCACGACCAGATGCAAGTTCTGCCTTTTTCCCACTGATGATGTTATTGAATTCATCCAGGGTCACATATGAAGTCTTTTTTGCCATTTTCCCTTTGTCAAATTCAGCCATCGCTTCATTTTTGCTAATATTTGACTTTTCAAGGGAGTAGTTCCCAGCTAATGGTTTAGGCAAAAAATCACCAGGGAAACAATTGGAAATAACATAGGGATATTCATTTCTCAAACACAGGTTTAAATAATTTTTCAGTTCCTGTTCGCCATACAACTGCTTCATTACCCAACAGAGGCTGCCCATGATCATATCGCTGTGCCAAGGGGTTATGAAACTTGATACAGGATAAAGTTTAAACCGGTAAAGCTTCATTTATTTCATCTCCTAAAGATCAAACGGTTCACCATCAAGTTTCATTTTCTTAAACCTGACCTTCCCGTATCCTCTGCTGCCGGATCCCCCTATATATGATTCTTCAACAGACTTGAGCGCCTTCTTTACATAGCCCACAACGTCATACTTACTATCAAGATCCATGACCTGAACACCTATTTCAAGATCGAATAGCGCTCCCGACGGAACTCTTTCTTGCTGACGAGGATGAAGAGCCGTACCAATCTTTCGATTAATGATGTTTTCTGTTTTAATTTCAAAGTAGGTTTTCCCACCATCAATAGCTTTGCGCATTTCTTCCCGACTTTGTTCGCTGAGCATAGCATCGCGGACTATGATCCGGGTTGGTCCAAGACCGTGCCTGGGATTCTTGTGCGGGCCAAAAACCCGGCAAACCAGGCAATCTTCTTGGCCGCATCCGCATGGCTCACCACTGTTACCAATCTTGCCTTCCTTCTTTTCCATTTGAGACCGCATCTTGCCCTTAAGAGATGAACCCGGAATATAAGGTTCCTGAGTAAGCGGGTGCTTGATAATCGGGTTATCAATCCCCCCAATTTCGATAGCTTCGGCGCTACCGCCGATATGCACTCCTGTCACTACTTCTATCTGCCCGGTAATGGCAGCTGTTTTCAACAATTTCACAGGTTAACCCTCCTTTCCTTATTTTCACCGTAATGATAGGTATGATAGGCTACTACAGACTGAAAATGAGGCAAAAAACCTTTAATAATATCCTTGCTGTTTTCAATCGATGATGTGTTAATGTTGATAAATTTATAAAAATTTTCTGGGACGTTCTCTTTACCATATGCTTCAGCAACAAAAGCATCCAGAACCTTGATATCGTTTATCAGTTTTTTTTCATTTTGCGAGTAATTAAAAGCTTTTTCTGCTGTTTTTGCATGTCCATAAAACCGTCTGAGCTGTCCCGTGGTCAACCCATGGCCAAAGCTTTTTGCTACCCTTGATGCTGTATCTACAAGCAGATTGGTCTTGATTTCTCCCTCCTGATCAAAGTAGCCACCTTTGAGGTATTCCTGAGGGAAACTTCCTGCCCGGTTATCACTCCCCTTTCTGGAACTTCCGCCTTGATTCTTATTCATTTAATCAACCTCCCTCGTACTGCAATATGCGTAATCAGCGATTGGACCCAAGCTCTCCAAGTTAACATCCATATTTTCCAGCAACTTTTCATGCCAAGCTAAAACCTGTTGATCGATATTTCGGTCTTTTTTGCTGCGGCCAATCCAGTAAGCCAGAAAGGCTTTATAAAGTAAGCCTTCCACATTGTTTTCACAAATAAAACTCTGGTACAATTGATCGTATTGTTTAAGGCGCCATAGATCAGCTTTATTCATTTTTCTACTGTTAATCCAGCGGGACAAATTTTGACCCTCGGTTACGGTAACCCTTAAACCTTCCCAGGATAATGTCCTACCAAATATACTAACCTGGTTACGGCTTTCACTACAGTTCGGCCTGATATTTTCTTTAGCTTGTTCAAGCATCATTTCTGTCGATTGCATTGCTTTTGATACGGGGGTTCTTGTCCTAACTAAGGATATTCCTGCCGAAAAAGTTAAATTGGGGTTCGAACCGGTAAAGCGACAAAACTCACCTTGTATAGACAAAGCCAGCTCGATAATTTCATTCCATGGGCCGATAATTACCAGATCATCCCCACCAGAAAAAACAGTGTAGCAGTTTGGGTATTTGTCATGTAATAGTTCGTTAATATAACCGGTAAAAAAAAGATCCAGCATTCGGCTTAAGGTGGCAACCCTTGAAATAGTATCGAAATTATCATTTTCCTGTTTTAATCCAAAAGCAAATAACTTACCGAGATGATCAACATCAGCCTTCAAGAAAGCAAGTTTTTTTACTCCTTTGCTGCAACTGGCAATTTCATCGAAAATCATGATCCGGTCTTCTCTTATGGGGACATGATTAGCGAGGTGATAGAAAAAAACCGGACGGTCAAGCGGGATATTGTTGTCATTTAAAATTACCGTTAGTTCGCTTTCGTCATTATCTCTACCAATTTCTTTTTTTAGTTTTATACCGATATTAAAACCTGCTTCGATATCATAATCAGAAGAAGTAAAATCTATTATTTGCGTCTTTGGTAACCGACTACCCAATTCCATTTCCTTTAAACATCGGGAGCCGTAACCTATGTCATCTATTGTTTTTTTGGCAAACTCTCGGCCACAACCCCGACAGGGACCGAGTCCATATTCATCGTTAACATCGAATGTAAAATTTTTTTCTACCCATCCTGAATCATGCTGTAGCACACTTATAAAGGGCATCATCTTTTTTTGTGTTAGTTTTCGATTTACCTTTTCTACCATTGTGCCAAATACATTAAAATTCTCCCCAGAAAGACTTTGATAAGCGAGGTTTATAGCCAACTCTCCCCTGTAAGTATCAAGCATCCAGCGGTCTAAAGTGTCCTGGGTTTTATTTATAGCAGCTATAGCTTCTTCAATATTCGGCATAAGAACATAGAATCTTCCACCTGATGACATAATAATATTAGCCAAAGGCAGATTAAGCTCTCGAATCAATTGGTGTGCTGTTAATTCAGAAAGCATGTTGATTAAAAATGAACGAGCCCTTAGTTTACGAGCAACCCCACTGCTGCCAATGCTGATTCCTGAAAATATATAGTTCTGGATACCAGAAATATCACCAACCACAAGAAGAAATTTATCTTCGCTGTCTTTTTTAATGTTTTCTATGCTGAGGTTCTTGTGGGCCCGATGATACAAATACAAGCTGGAAGCAATAGCACTGGTTGTTTTTAGATGATCAAAAAGAGATACATCGGCAATGTTTTCCTGACTGTTTGATGGAATACACCACGTATACTTTAACAAAAGTGAATAAAGTCCCGTATAAAGGGTATCATAATCTGGTCTTTTTTGAACCAATCTGGCAAAATCACCTCCAAAATCCCGAAGGAGATCATTTAGATCTTTTTCCGTTTGCTCCCTGATATCTTCTGGAAAACAATTTTTGGGAGAATAAACTCCAACTTTATATCCAAGCATCTTCGGTAGTTTTTTCCCAATATCCAAACGGCAGAAAACAGAATCGAGAGGCCGAGTTTTATAATCATGATAAATATCCCCTGTTTCGCCACGCTCTGCAGATGAATAGTTGTCTGCACGACTGACGAGAAGAGCTAAAGGTATTATTTCTTGAGGAGCGCTGTTTACCTGGAGTTCCTCTGGAAAACCTGGATGTTCGTGGTGTTTCAAGACCAAATTTTCAAGTAAATTTACATCGCATACAGAAGCAAAAGTATCTTTAAATGCTCTGACGAATCTGGCAGAAACCTCGGGGTGTTTCCCGGTCACCTTAAGACCGGGGAAATTACCTTTTTGAAAAAATTTACCAATGTCATGCAGCAAACCTGCTAAGGCAACTGTTTTATATTCCAACTTATCACTTCCCTTAATTAGAAAATTATAGGGACTTATTATCGTTAAAGATTAGAAAAAATCAAATTTTCTAATTCAGTTAATGCTTCTTTGGAAAATGGGTATCCAGACAAATCATTATCGGGGAATACTATTCTCAGCAACTCAGCAGCAAGATCAAGAGCCTTCTTGGCTTGTTCAGCTTCCACTGAGTTCATCCCGTGATTATTTATAGTGTTATTTCTCTGTTTAGAAAACTCATTTAGTTTGTTTTCAAGAGTTTCGGGGATTATTTTCTGGTTCTTCCTTCCCTCGTATAATTTGCTTATATCGTAAGTATTTAAAAAACCTCTCTTCTTTTTGATTTCTTTTTTTACCTCTTCCGGCTGGTATTCTATATTACTCTTCGCGTTGATTCCCAATTCATGGTGGGCAATATAATAAAAAACACCTTCATAAATTCTCTTAAACCGGCTAAGGCAATCAATGTATTGTTTGCATAAATAACGCCTATGCGCATTATGGTAGAGATCGGCAAGGTTGATATAATCTTCAACTTCACCTATTTTGATAATTTGATCAAGGATTTTAAGTTGCGATTCCAGCTTATTAGAAAGATCGACAAAACCGTAGCGCTGGATATGCTCATAACTCTTTTCAAGACAATCTTTTGCTTCCCAATGTTGATAAAGATCCCAATGGAAATAGCCTTTGATAAGATCTAAAAAAGTTTCTGCTATTTTTTCCCGTTTTGGATAAATCGTATAGCAAGCAAGACCGCACATTTCATTAGCTGAAGCATCGAAGTTTATACAACTAAAATATTCTTTCGCTCTACGAATTTGATTGCTTTCTTCAAGAAAATGCGTATCAACTTCCCGCAACCTGCTTTGTTCATTTTTAATGAATTGTGGGTTGATAACTTGATAGGTTTTCGCCTTGATTCTGTTGCTGCTGACTAAAACTAAAAAAGCCGCTTGAATTTGAGGAGTACCAGAAGATACGGATATATAATATTCTGTTTCACTTTTAGAATACTGATTTTTTATTTCATCAATTTCGTCGGTTAACTGCTGAATAATACTTCTATAATCTGTCGGATCTGGTAAGTTTAGAGGCCTTTTACAAATCATCAGTTCTGGGTAATTTTCCTGTAATTGCCTAATGAGCGCTTCACTATTATCTTCTGTCCAGGTATAGGTAGGATCAACTTGTTTTCTTGTCGGAAATAAATATATTACATTAGGGTTTAATTCTTTAACTGCGGTCAAAACAGGCCCATCACTCTGGTTTCGCCCTTGCGGATCATTATTGCCTACTGAAGATATGAGGACTTTAAACATAATTATTTCATCATCCCAATCTTTGAGAAAAAATACTTCGCTATTTATTAAGCAAAATGTTAATAGTTTATAAAAGTAATAATGCTTCAATTCTCGTTAAATTCCAAAAACCCTCCTCAGTATAAACGCTACAATAAAAGTGATCCAGTTTTAAGCGAAACGCCAGAAAAAAAGTGATCCACTTCCAAAAATAACCTGTATAGTCATAAGAGTGAACAAAATTGACTAGACAGGGGTGAG
>JAXHVH010000031.1:0-28630 GCA_034189085.1 Bacillota bacterium
GTATCAACCCGGTGGGGTTGAATCGGCAGGCGGTGAGGGTAATGGACGAAGTTGGTATTGATATCAGCGACCAGACCTCGGATCGGATTGACGGAGACCTTCTTTCTAAAATTGATTTGCTCATTACCCTGTGCGGTGATGCCCGCGAGAATTGCCCCGTTGTTCCCGTTAAAGTGGAAAAGAGACACTGGTCCCTTGTTGATCCGGCCAGAGCTGAGGGAACGGAGGAGGAAGTATTGGATCAATTTCGGATTATCCGTGATCAAATCCAAGATTGTGTGAAACTGCTAACGAAGGAGTGATCCAGTTAGCCTTGCCCTGCTGAATTGTAATTAAGTAAGATCTGAAAATTTGTCAGATGGAAGTTCATCTTGTCCTATTTGAAACGGGATATCAGCCGATCTGAGACTGGAAAATGAGCAGAAAAAAATACTCTGGAAAAAAGGATTGGCAGCGTTTTTATAGAAGTAAATATTTCGTGATTGAATTTATATCATATTCGGTTTATATCGTTTAAAATCTTAGAGGAGAGGGAATTATATATCAGTAAAATGATTATTACGGGATTGGTGAAAAAGGTGTCAGTATTTATTAACACAAAAAAAAGACATGTGATGTTAGTGTCAAGTTAAGTGCTCAATTTCCATCAGTCTCCGAATATTAGATTAAGCAACCTTGAAACGTTCTAACGAAATCTGGTCTAACAGTTTAGAATCGACATACGACCTGGAAGTGGACCAGTCTTCGCTGTATTCAATCAGGTAGCTGGTCACCAGGCGGATGTAAGAATCCATATATTCGTCCATGAACATTCTGGCATATTTTAAAGCGCTATCATTGTCAGGCTGCAGCCAGATCTGTTTGAGTTTGGCGGCAAAAGATTTTTTTCCTTTAGTTGGAATATGGGACATGATATTTCTCATAAAGTGGACCCTGCATCTTTGCCGGGAAGCGCCGACAAATGACTTTCGGACTGAAGCGGCCAGCCCCTTATGGGCATCTGAAACAACCAGCCAAACCGTTTTGAGATCCCGGGCTTTGAGAGAATCAAACAGGTGCTTGTGCTTGTAGCTGGCTTCAGATTCCTCATACATGGGCTAAGGCAGCTAAAGATATCACGGGTGCTGTCCATGCGCAGACCGCAAACAATAAGCATGGCCAGCATGGGGTCAGGAGCAGTCATGAATTGCATTAGCATTTTTTCAAAAGATACAGTAGAATTAGGGGGGCCATCAGATATTATCTCCTTTCAGGTTTGTTAGTCACTTAACTGGTTCGGAGAATCTGATGGCTTTTCTTCATCTTATGATTTTGCGCACTTTATTATACGTGATCTGTGTGATAATGCTTAAATATAAGGAAGGTATTTTTTATGTAAGTACATGTTAAATATTTCACAATACACGAAATTCCCAATAGTAATAATCGGTATGATTTTAAATTAAAAGGAGATATACAATTGATTATCCTGCCGTATAAAAATTACAGGGAAGAAATCGACCGCTGCATCCGCCTCTATGGAAATTTTAGAGAAGCAGTTCCCTTTATCGAAAAGGTGTTTGCCGTTCTTAATGAATATATTCTGGAAAATCCGATTGAAATTGCAGCGCCGCTTGATGAGATGAAAACGTACGAAACCCTGCAGAAGGGCCAGTCGCTTAACTGCAATCCACCGCTGAATTCCAGCGCTGTCATTGGAATGCTGAAAAAAGTTGGTGTGGCCATAAAAGAAACGAATACCAGTTTAAAAAACAATATGAAAGTATTAGAAGAAGCAGGTGAACGGTTCCTGACCGAAAACCCGGATAAAATGGGGAAAAAAGAGTTTATGGAGCTCAGAGATGAGCTGGTCAAGGAAAACGTCCTGGAGCAGGACATGGCTACCTTTATTTTTTCAATTGTATTATCTTCTTTTTACAGGCAATATTTACAGCCGGTAAACGAGGTCTTGCGGACTGACATATGGGAAGGAGGGGATTGCCCGTTATGCGGTGAAAAGCCTCATTTTGGTATGCTGCGCAGCAGTGATGGTGCAAAACAGCTCGAATGCTGGTTATGCGGAACCCGCTGGGTGTACAGCCGTGTCAAATGTCCGTACTGCGGAAATGAAGAGCGAGAGGAACTCGGTTATTTTAGCGTTGAGGGGATGGAAACATGCCGGGTTTACTTTTGCCGTCAATGCTGTCAGTATTACAAGATCTTCGACGGAAGTAAATTAAACATGGATGGAGCAGAAATACTGACCATCCACAACCTTGCCACTCTGACTCATGATTTACTGGCCAGACGGGAAGGTTTTTCTCCCGGCTCCGGCCTGGAGTGGATTAATCAAAGCGAGATAGTAGACCGACACGACTAGGAGGTGAATTTCTTATGCAGTTAACACGACGCAGTTTTTTAAAACTGACCGGTGCAACTGCTGCTGCGGCAACGCTTGCCGGTGTTGGCCTGAATAAGGCCTCTGCGTCAACCATTGACCCGCTGCGCATTAAGTACACAAAAGAGTATACGACAATTTGCACCTTTTGCGGAGTTGGCTGTGGTGTGGTTTGTCATGTCCGGGACGGCGTAATTGTCAATGCCGAAGGAGATCCGGACCACCCGATTAATGAAGGTACACTTTGTAGTAAAGGCAGTTCCCATTATAACATTTCGTATGTTTATGATGAGAAAGGGAAACCGAAGCCCAACCCGAACCGGTTAACTCATGTGCTATACAGGGCACCAGGAAGCAGCAGCTATGAAACGAAGAACTGGGATTGGGCCCTGGATACCATTGCCAGAAGAATTAAAGACACACGTGATCAGAACTATGTTGAATCGGTCAATGTAAACGGCAGGCAGGTTACTGTCAACCGGACCGAGGCCATTTCCTGGCTGGGCAGCGCTTTCTGCACTGATGAGGAAAATTATCTTTTCCATAAAATGGCAAGGGCTATGGGCGTGATCAACATTGATCACTGTGCCCGCCTCTGACACTCGAGCACGGTCGCCGGTCTCGGCGCCACGTTCGGCAGAGGTTGTATGACCAACCATTGGATTGATTATCAAAATTCTGATGTTTTTATCAATATCGGCGGGAACACCGCCGAAAACCACCCTATTTCCATGAAATGGATTGAAAAAGCCCGGGAGACCAAAGGAGCGAAGCTAATAGTAGTCGACCCGCGTATATCGAGGACTGCAGCGGTTGCCGATCTCTACGTATCAATTCGCCCCGGCACAAACATAGCTTACCTGGGCGGTATGATCAATTATATCCTCAGCAATGAACGTTATCACAAGGAATATGTGGAAAATTATACAAACGCATCTTACCTTGTGAACGAAGATTTCTCCTTTGATGAAGCAACGGGCCTGTTTTCCGGAGCCGAAGACGACCCGGCGCGCAACGCTACAAAATACAACACTGAAACATGGCAGTACCAGCGGGATGAAGAGGGCAATCCGCTCAAAGATCCCACCTTGCAGGACCCCAACTGTGTCCTGCAGTTGATGAAGAAGCACTATATCAAGTACACCATTGATAATGTCAGTAAGATAACGGGTGCCGACCCGGAAGCTCTGGAAGCTTCCTATGAGCTTTACAGCAGCAGTGGTGAACCCGGCAAAGCAGGCAACCTGCTTTATGCCATGGGCATTACCCAGTTCACGCACGGTTCACAGAATGTCCGCTCCTGTGCCATTGTCCAGCTGCTTCTGGGGAATATTGGAATTGCCGGTGGCGGAGTGAATGCCCAGCGCGGGCAGTCCAATGTGCAAGGTTCAACTGATATGTGCATACTCTATCACATTGTTCCCGGTTACATGGCTACTCCCCAGCAGGCAACCCATCCTACTCTTGCCGATTACCTGGAGAAAGAGACCCCGGCCTCCGGCTGGTGGACCAACAAGCCGAAGTATTTTGTCAGCCTCCTGAAGGCTTTCTACGGCGACAACGCCACCCGGGCCAATGATTTTGCTTATCAATGGATGCCGAAGCTGGATGGGCGCGATCACTCCCACATTGCTCTCTATAAAGACATGGGTGAAGGCAAAGTGGAAGGGATGATCTGCTGGGCTGACAACCCGGCCGTATCCGGTCCCAGCGCCGCCAACAAACGTAATTACCAGAAGAACCTGAAGTGGCTCGTTTCGGTGGATCTTTTTGAAAATGAGACGGCTTCCTTCTGGCAGGGCCCCGGCATGGATCCGGCTGAAATTGACACCGAGGTCTTTATCCTCCCCGCTGCAGCCGGTTATGAAAGGGAAGGCAGTAAGGCCAACAGCGGCCGCTGGATTCAGTGGACCTGGAAGTGCCAGGATCCACCGGGTGAAGCAAAATCTGACCTCTGGATTGCCAATGAGCTGTTCAAGAGGCTGCAGGCCCTGTATGAGAACGAGGGCGGCGTTGTTCCAGAGCAGATCACCAAAATGTTCTGGGATTATGACGGCCCCGACGGTGAAGTGGATATTGTCAAGGTCTGTAAAGATATTAACGGTTACCGGGTAGCTGACGGTTCGCTGGTTACCAACTTTGTTGGCCTGGCGGATGATGGATCGACGGCCTGTGGCAACTGGTTATACAGCGGATACTATAACAACTATGATCAACCGGCTACCAAGAATCGGAATCGGGAAAAAGAAGGTATCGGAACCAACCTGGGTTGGTCTTTTGCCTGGCCGTTGAACCGGCGCATTGTTTATAACCGCGGTTCTGCCGACCTGGAAGGCAAGCCCTGGAACCCCGATGCCCCCGTGGTCTGGTGGGATGAGCTGCAGCAGAAGTGGGTTGGCAACGATATTCCCGATATCCCGGGATCCTGGACCCTCGAGCAGTCCACAGAAAATCCCTTTATCATGCTCCCCGAAGGTGTGGGAAGGCTTTACTCCCACAGCGCCTTGAATGATGGCCCCATGCCTACTCACTATGAGCCGGCGGAGAGCCTTGTTCCCAACCTGCTCTATCCTAATGCCACCTACAATCCGGTCAGCCAGCGTTTCTATGAAGATCATACTGTAGAAACCGACGAAGAGAGGGAAAGGTATCCCTATATTATTACTACCTACCGGATTGTGGAACACTACCAGTCGGGGATTGTTACCCGGAATATCCCCTGGTTAAACGAGCTGATGCCGGAACTATTCATTGAAATCAGTGAAGAACTGGCCTCCGAGCTGGGTATCGAGAATGGTGATATGGTAGCCATCGAAAGCAAGCGTCTCTTCAAAGACGGCAACCAGAGTAGCATAGAGGCGAAGGCCTGTGTTACCAAGCGCATCAAGCCGCTGATTATCAACGGCGAGAAAAAACATTATGTTGGAATGCCCTGGCACTGGGGTTTCAAGGGAATGAGCAACGGCGCTGTAACCAACGACTTAACGGCGTCTGTCGGCGATGCCAATACGGCCATTCCTGAATCAAAGGCATTCCTGTGCAATATAAGGAGGGCAGGGTAAATGTCTCAGCTAATCTGTGTAATTGACGCCTCCAAGTGTATCGGTTGCCGTGCCTGCCAGGTAGCCTGCAAGCAGTGGAACCAGTTGCCGGCGGAAGCGACAACCTTTGAAGGAAGTTATGAAAATCCGCCCCGTTTTTCAGCCCAGACCTGGATGAGGGTGGTCTACAGGGAACATGAAGAAGATGGCAATGTCAGTTTTCTCATGTCCAAGCAAGGCTGTATGCATTGTACCGATGCAGCCTGCATGCAGGCCTGCCCCACCGGAGCTTTGTATCGGACTGAATTCGGAACGGTCAATGTTGATACGGTCAAGTGCATCGGCTGTAACTACTGCGTAGCGGCCTGCCCGTTCAATGTAATCAGTTTTGATCGTCTGACCAACAAGGCACAGAAATGTACTTTCTGTTATGACCGGCTTAATGCCGGCCTGCAGCCGGCCTGTGCCAACGCCTGTCCAACCGGTTCCATCCAGTTTGGGGATTACCGTGAACTGATCAATCAGGCCCAGGACAGAGTGGATGAACTCAAAGCGGCCGGTAAAACTAACGCGACCATCTATGGTCTGGACGAAGTGGACGGGACGGCTATGCTCTATGTCCTGGCTGATAAACCGGAAAAGTACGGCCTGCCGGTCGATCCGCAGGTATCACTACAAACCCGTATTTGGAGTGCTCTCTTTAAACCCTTCCGCGTGCTGGTTATTGTCGCGGTGGCTTTTGGATTGTGGGTAAACCGCTCACATTCGAAGAAAATTGAGCAGGCCAAAAGCGAAGCAAAATAAACCGGGGGGTGAAAACAAGTGGAAGTGAAAAAATTTACTGGTGGGATCAGGATTCCCCACTATAAGAGTTTTACCGAGCATAAAGAAATAAAAAAAGCCTCTCTTCCCGGGGAGCTTGTTATCCCGCTTCTTCAGCATACCGGTGCTCCCAATGAACCGCTCGTTAAAGTGGGTGATAAAGTGAAGGCCGGGCAGAAGATTGGTGCAACTGACAAATTTGTCAGTGCGCCCATCCATGCCAGCCTCTCGGGGACGGTTACGGCAATTGAGCCCCGCCCTTACTTAACCGGCCAGAAGGTGAATAGCATTGTCATTGCTGTCGACGAAAAACAGGATGAGCTTGAGCTTGCCGACATCGATGTTGGGACTGTTACCAAAGAAGAGATGGTCAAGGCCATCAAGGAGGCGGGTATCGTTGGGATGGGTGGCGCCGCTTTCCCGACGGCAGTTAAATTAAGCCCTCCGCCGGATAAAGAAATCGATGCCCTAATAATAAATGGTTGTGAATGTGAACCATTCTTAACCTGCGATCATCGCCTCATGCTGGAAAAACCTGAGGAACTGCTGCAGGGCATCGAGTTGATAATGAAGATGCTAAGCGTGGATAAGGCTTATCTCTGCATTGAAGACAATAAGGATGATGCTATCGAGACTGTCCGGCAAAAGAACACCAATCCCCAGATCGTCTTGCTCAGGATGCCAACAAAGTACCCGCAGGGATCGGAAAAACACCTGGTCAAAGCGACCCTCGACCGGGAAATTCCTTCCGGGGGGCTGCCCTTTGATGTGGGAGCAATTATCCAGAATGTGGGTACCTGTGTGGCGATCTATGAGGCAGTCAGGTATAAGAAGCCATTAATTGAAAGAGTGGTTGCGGTAACCGGTCAAAACCTCAAGGATCCACAGAACCTGATGGTTAAAATAGGCACTCCCATCGGCCATCTGATCGAAGAATGCGGTGGTATAGTGGAAGAGCTGGCCAAAGTAGTGATTGGAGGACCGATGACTGGTAAAGCACAGGAGAGTCTGGACGTTCCCGTAGTCAAAGGAACGACAGGTGTGATTGTCCTGCCGCCAGATATGGCCATCGAAGATATGGAATACCATGACTGTGTCCGCTGCTGTAAGTGTGTGGAACACTGCCCGATGCTGCTTTATCCCAATCAGCTGAGCATATTCTGTGAAGCATACATGATCGAAGAAGCTGCAGAGTGGAATGCCCTGGATTGTATAGAATGCGGTATCTGTGCTTATGTCTGTCCCTCCAAGCGGCCTACCGTGCAGTTAATCCAGCGGACCAAACCGCTGATCCGCGAAATACAGAGCAAGAAATAAAGCGAAAGTGGGGAAAAGGAGGAGATAAATGGTGAACGATGCCCGTAAGTTCATAGTATCGTCGTCCCCGCATATTAAAGATGAGGGTACGATATCAAAAGCTATGCGTGACGTGTTTATTGCCCTGATGCCTGTCACGCTGGTAACCATATATTTTTTCAGATTCTATGCGGTTTTCTTTATAGCTGTTTGCCTGGTTACTGCCATTTTAACCGAGCTTCTGTTCAGGAACCTGATGAACAGAAAAGCAAGGCCGGGAGACTGGAGTGCGCTGCTGACCGGTCTTTTTGTTGCCCTGTTGTTCCCCGCTACCACGCCCTGGTGGCAGGGAGTGATAGCTACCTTTCTTGCTGTAGGAGTGGCCAAGGAACTGGTTGGCGGACTGGGCTGGAACCGGTTTAACCCGGCACTTTTCGGCAGGGTGGCCCTGATATTGCTGGCGCCGCTCTTTGCCTTTGTTTACAGCTGGTTTGAGCCGTTAAATGTCTATTTGGGTTCTATTGACGTAGTGACTCAGGCCACACCGCTGGCCATGATGCAGAGGGGCCTGGAAATGCCTCCGCTGAGCCAGCTTTTCCTGGCTTTCCCGGGAGGCGCTATGTCAGAAGTATCACCCCTGGCGATCCTGATCGGAGCAGCCTATTTGCTTTATAAAAAACACATTAGCTGGCGGATCCCCGTATCAATTCTCGCTACAGTAGTGATCCTGACCCTGATTTTTGGCGCTAACCCGCTCTATCATCTGATAACCGGCGGACTGCTGCTCGGTTCCTTCTTTATGGCTACCGACTGGGTTACCAGTCCCTTTACCGACAAAGGTAAAATCATTTTCGGTGTGGCAATCGGTATATTGGTTGTCATATTCAGGGTTGGTTTTTCCATCACCGAGGGTGTGGCCTACTCGATATTAATCATGAATTTCTTCGTTCCTTACATTGAGTGGAAAACCTCTCGTTCACATTTTGGAAAAATAAAAGCTGTTCCGGTGCCGATGGCCAATCAGAAATAATATAAATACGGCTGGAGACCGGGCGGTTTGACGTTCAGTGTTCCACAGTTGAAATAGTATAATGTTTAAAACGGGAACATTTACAATGTTCCTGTTTTTTCGATGTGCGCACGGCAAGGGCGTTAACCTGGCGGTGAAAGTCGCTGTGGGCCTGGCAGTAGGAATCGCAAGCTGAAGGCAAGGGTGTCCACTGCGAGGCAGAATCTGAAGGAAGCCGGAGGCAAAATCCCGGCCTGATGAACAAGAACCGCATACACGGCCGAACAGGGGCGGATGAGTTTGCATTTCAAAATGGAGTCTTGCACTGCCCGAACCACACACAGTAAATGCGGCGGGTAGATGGGAAGAAAGTTAACGTTCTACCCGGGGAAGTCTGGCAGATAAGCCGTGGCAATGAATTTCAAGACGGCAACCCGTCCAGTAATGGATGGCTGAGCTGCCAGAAGTCAGCAGTGGCCATATTAGGTCGGAAACGACTGAAGGGCCGAACATCAGGAGGTTGCAGGGTTAAACCAAATTATTTTGCTGCGTTTTTACAGGCCAAACACTTTTGTCCCAAAACGCAGGTAAAAGACTATTATCAGAATCAAGCTAAAAGACACAAGGACAAGCAGCATATCGAAATCTATATTGCTAATATTAATAGACTTGAATATAGATTTTTGCCCGGGGCGATAATCAACAGACTGCAGTAAAACAAAAGTGAGCTTGTATAATCGTTCAGCAAGCCGATTGATGATATTCTGCAGGATAGTGAAAGGCATACTGATGATCAACCACAGGATGATGGCCAGTTTGCCAAAATAATTGCCTATTGTTTCGAGTCCAAGCCAGGACGGAACCTCCAGGCGATAGACATTGGTCCGCTGGGCCAGGTAAAAGAAAATTGCTCCCAGGGCCAGGGCAAGGGCTACAGCGCTTAAATCGTTCCAGGTCCAGAAATTGATATGCAGGATATGGTGTTCTATAAAATGAGTATCGAGAACAAAGGTATTGAGAACCGGAGCAATCAATTTTGTCATCACCAGGTTGGGGGAGAATCCGATAAACAGCATCACTGCAGCCATGACCCCGAGACTGGCTTTCATTAACAAGGGTTCTTTTTTTACTTCAGGCATTCCGGCAGGAGCTTTACGCCAGAAGGTGTAGTAAAGGAATTTCAGGAAGTAGCAGACAGTCCCGGCTCCGGTTATGGTGAATATCTTTTCGGCGATGTAAAGTGAATAGAGGCCGTGATGCTCATAAGCTTCAACTATAGCATGATGAAGCATCGTTTTGCTGGCAAATCCGTTAAAAAGAGGCATCCCCACTATTCCAAGAGAAGCGATCAAAACAACAACGGCAGTAAAGGGCATCTTTTTTTTTAGATTGCCCAGCTTGAACATATCCACTTCACCGGTCAGGTATACCACGGCTCCGGCAGCTAAAAAGAGGGTGGACTTGAAAAAGGCGTGATTAAGAATGTGGTAGGCGGAGCCGGCAATACCCATTGCTCCCTCATAGCCAAGATAGGCACCTACACCGGCTCCCATGATGATATAGCCAATCTGGCTGATGCTGCTGCAAGCCAGCAATTTCTTGATATTGCTTTGCAGAATAGCCAGGCAAGCCCCCAGAAACATGGTAATTATTCCGATCCAGATGATGACATAACCACCACCGGACAGGGTTTGCCACAGGCTGCTCACCTCAGCGGAGAGATTTTCTACGGACAACATATCCTGCCCCGGGGTATAAATCATATTGATTGTCCGAATAATACCGTAAGCTCCTGATTTAATCATCAATCCTGAAAGAAGGGCGCTGGCCGGGGCTGGAGCTACCGGGTGGGCACGGGGCAACCAGATGTGGAGCGGGGCTATACCGGCTTTTATGCCGAAGCCAATTACCATCAGGATGCCTGCTATGAACAGGTAATTGTTAAAACTGGTAACCATGCATTCCTGGGGAGCAATGGCCAGTGAACCGCAGTTGAAATAAATTAATCCGATCCCGGTGAGTAAACACATGCCGCCAAAAATGCCAAGATAAAGATAGAGGTTGCCTGCGCTGTAAGCCTCCTTGCTCTGGTTATGAACAACCAGGATATAAGAGGAAAGAGACATGAGCTCGAAAAAAAACAACAGTGACAGCAGGTCTCCGGTAAGAGGCACCCCGACAGTTCCTACCAGTGTAAGCATGAAAAACAGGAAAAACCGGCCCCTGTTTTGCTCGTGATTCATGTATTCAATAGCAAAAATAGTGGCCATCAGCCAGATAAATGAAGTGATCAGGGCAATCAAAAAGCCCAGCCAGTCGACCCGAAAAGTTAAACCATATGGTGTAACAATCATGGGCAATTCAAAAACCGGTATCTGTCCGGCTGAAAGCAGCGGGTAAATCATTACTACGGCAACAAGGGATCCTGCACAGCCGATTACCGACCAGCTGTTGCGCCACCAGGGAAGGTTTTGTGCAAAGGCGATCATCACAAATGAAAACAGGGGGATGGCTACAGCGATTACTGGTAGATATGATACGACTTCCTGGTGCATGTCTAATTACCTCCTGTAAAGAACAGGTAGTCAGCAATATTTTCGAAGTAGGGCACTGTCCAATGTAAATTTGAACCAACAAGCAAGCAGCCCGCTACCAGGACGAGAATCGGGATTAGCATAGCCGGCGGGGCTTCAATACCATCGGGCGATAGAAAATTACCTTTTTTGAAAAAGGCCGCTGTAACGATGGGCAGGAAATAAGCGGCATTTAAAAGGGCGCTGCCTATTAATACAGCGACAAATATCCAGGCCTCTCCTTCAAGGCTTCCCTGGATCAGATACCACTTCGATATGAAACCGTTTACAGGCGGTATACCGATCATACCAATGCTCGCTATGGCAAAAGCGAGCATGGTCAGGGGCATACGTTTACCCACTCCGTTAAGCTCACTGATCTTTTTCTTACCCGTTACTGTAATGATGGCGCCGGCGCAAAAGAAGAGAGTAATCTTGAGCAGGGCATGATTAATAATATGGAGAAGGCCGCCTGTCAATCCGGCGACGTTAAAAAGGGCCGCTCCGAGGGTGATGTAACCGAGCTGGCTAATCGTGGAATAAGCCAGCCTTTTTTTTAGCTCATCCTGCTGCATGGCTATTATGGAAGCGACCAGGATGGTCAGGGAGATAAAGCCGGCGACGAAATAACCCATTTGCAGGCCCAGAAGAGCGGTGATGCCAAACACTGAATACATTGTTCTCAGGGTGCCAAAAACGCCGGATTTTACAACGGCTACCGCATGCAACAGCGCGCTGACCGGTGTGGGAGCAACCATTGCTGCCGGAAGCCAGGCGTGAAGAGGCATAACCGCAGCTTTGACCCCAAACCCGAACAAAAAACAGAGAAAAGTGAATCGCCATAAGGTTAAAGAACCGGTGGAGAGATCGACAATACCACCACGGGCAAATTCAAGTGTTCCCATCTGGCCGTAAGTGATGATCAATCCGATCAGAATTAAACCGGCGCCGATGAAGCTGTAAACGAGATATTTGACCCCCGATTTTTTTGCTTCATCGTCTCCTTCATGGACCACCAGTGGATAAGTGAAAATGGTAAGGAATTCGTAAAAAAGGTATAAAGTGAGGAGGTTGGCAGCCAGAGCGATGCCCATGGTCATGCCAAGGGACAGGAGATAAAAAACATAATAACGCCTGCGATTATGTTCATGGGCCATGTACCCGATAGAATAAGTAACGGAGAAGAACCATAAAATTGCTGCAGTACCGCCGAAAATAGCAGCAAGGGGATCGACCCGCAGTTTAATTTCCAGGCCGGGGGCGATCTGGTGCAGAGGCAGTTCCCAGCCGCCAAAATGGTAATAATTGAAGATAATGAGGACCATCGCAGCGGCACTGATCAGGCTGATTATGAAAGCGAGCGGGTTGCGCAGGCGATCATTGTTTTCTTTGGTTGTTCCTGTGATCAGTGCTCCGACGATGGGAAAAACAATCATGAATAAAGGCAGGTACTTGATTAGATCATCGTAGTTCATTTATTTTTTGCCCTCTCAGACAGTTTATCTTGTATTAATGATTCTCCTCTTCTTTTTCTTTGCTGCTCCTGGTTCTCCAAACAATCATGATGGAAACAACAGTGGTAAAGAGGACTGTCGATTCCATAAGGGTGTCATAGCCGCGGTAATCAATCAGAATATTACTTACCAGGTTTAGCCCGCCGCTTTCTTCTACCCCTTTGGTAACGTATCGTTCATAAACATAATTGTTGGTCGGATTATCGAGTTTTCCATAAGGGGGCATTTCAGTGACGGCCAGCACAAGCATGAATGAAATTAAGGCAACAAGAGTGATCGACATACCGTAGAAAAGAATTGTTCTAAGGTTAGTCATTGTGGATGCCTCCCTACCTTGGTGATCACAGTCACCAGTAATACAGTCATCCCAATACCGACTGCTGCTTCCGTAATGGCCAGGTCGGGCGAGTTAAGCTGCTGCCAGACCAGGGACATGATCATACTGTATGCTCCAAAAATAATGACAATATAGAGCAGGTCGTTGAAGACAAAAATTGAAAAGGCTGTTACGATCAAAACAATTAAAAGCAAAATCATTAGTATATCTATATTCATTCACTTTTTCCCCCTTCCTTTTCGGCAAGGGCTTCCAGTTGCTGTCTTCTCCTGCGGTGCTGTGAGGCCACGTAATCGTTGATCACGAAGCTCCCTTCAACCATGGGTGTTCCTCTGTTATAAGCAGTTTTAGCGATCAGGTGGGTAACTACCGGGTTGATAGTGGCGACCATTGTCCCGATCATTAAAAGCTTGGTAGCGTTTGTAATGTCGCCGATGAGGATCATTATCCCGATAAGCATCATCCCGGTGCCCAGGGTATCGCATTTCCCCAATGCATGCATCCTGGTGTACAGATCAGGCAATCGAATTAGGCCCAGGACTCCAACAAATAGGAAAAACAGGCCACCAAAAATAAAGAACAAAGCTATATATTGCACTATAGTCAAGACAAGCACCCCGTTCAGAAGCTTTATAGCTCCACTGTTAAATGATGTGTCCTTCGCGCAGCAGTTTTAGAATGCATAGAGTACCGATAAAGCCGCCCAGGACAAAGACAAAAGCAACGTCTATGTAGTAGTAACTGTTATCGAGATAAGAAAAAATAAGAATTGTGATGACGACGTTTGTCGTAATGATGTTCATTGCAACAACGCGATCCAGCACTGTCGGTCCCTTATAAGCCCGGGCAATGGCCAGCAGTGAGATGAAGAACAGTCCAACAACCACCCAGTTAAGTATAGTGCTAAGCATTTTTGTATACCCCCTCAAGTTCCATCAGCCTGCTGTAAAGGGGCCAATCTTCAAGACCGTGAGCGATCTCCTTGGTCAGGGCGTGGACGATCAGCAAGTTATCTTCCAGTTCCACAGTGATCGTGCCCGGTGTAAGGGTAATAGAATTAACATAGAGCACCCGGACCAGGCTTCGTTCAAGGTCGCAGCGCATGATTACAATACCGGGAGAGATGGGCAGGCGGGGATTGAGGACAATCATGGCCACGTTGATATTGGCGATGACGATTTCCAAGCCCAGTGAAACAAAATATTTGATGATCATATAAAGCTGAATCAGTCTGAATTCTGTTTTATGACCTTCGCTAATAGTCAGGTTACTCCATAAAACGGTTAGTAGTCCGCAGAATATTGCTCCGACGAGAATGTGCTGCCAGTCGGCGCTCGCTGAAATGAGAAGCCAGAAAATCATTAACAGGACAAATATGAACAGGGAACCTGCCAGATCACCTTTTGTTCGATCGAGCACAGCAAACATCTCCTATACCAAAACACGATAGATTTTACAGCAGCCTTACTGTAGTTTGATTGATGAAATCGAGCACCCCTCCGGGGAATATTCCTAAATAGATAATACAGGCAGCCAGAATGCCAATAGGGACCAGCATGCTCAGTGGTACTCTGTCTTTTTGGAAAGTCTTTTCTTCATTTTCGTAGCCCTCTTCCTGGCTGAAATAAGCCTGCCCGATTATGGGAAAATAATAAGTGGCATTCAGCAGGCCGCTAAGGATGATAACTACAATCAGCAGGGGTAAATCTGCTTCAAGACTGCCCAGTGCCAGGCCGTATTTACTGATAAACCCGCCGAAAAGTGGAATGCCGACCATGGAGAATGATGCCACTGTAAAAGCGCCCATGGTCACGGGCATCTTGTAACCCAGTCCGGCAAACTGGTTGACTTTTTTATGCCCGGTCTGATAATAAACAGACCCGGCAGTAAGGAATAGACATGTTTTCATACAGGCATGAACCACTATATGAAGCATACCGGCCGTAAGGCCCCATGGCGTGCCCAGCCCGATGCCAAGAAATACATATCCGATCTGGGCTACTGTGGAGTAGGCCAGCCGGCGTTTAAGTTCGATTTGCACGAAGGCGAATAACGAACCGGCAAGCATGGCAACTACGGACAGCACCAGGATAAGGCTCCTGATGTAAGTTTCATGAAATATCTCCAGGCCGAAAGCAATTAACAATATTTTTAAGAAAGCAATGATATAGACCTTTACTACCAGGCTTGATAAAACAGCACTGGAAGGGGAGGCGGTGGACGAATGGGCGTCGGGCAGCCACAGGTGAAGGGGAAAGAGGGCTGATTTAACCCCGAAACCAACAACTAAAAAACTAAGCGAAGTCCAGATCAAAAAGGGATATGAATCTTTTACTTTGCTCAGTTCCATTGCTATGAAGTTAAGGTTCAGGTTGCCGGTCATCATGTAGATGAAACCAATCCCGAAAAGGATGAAGCCGGAACCGATTGTTGCCAGAAGCAGATATTTCAGAGCTGCTTCGGTGGCCAGGCGATTACCTTTGCTTGCCACCAGGGCTACAGCACCGATCCCGGTAACTTCTATGAAAACATACATATTGAAAATGTCGTTGGTGATCACCAGACCCATCATCCCGGCCATGCAGAGCAGAAAAGCGGTATAGTACCAGCCAACCACATTGTTATCCAGTTCATGCTTGATTGCATGGAAGCTGTAGATGAGAATGAGAAAACATATTCCGGAGATTAGCATAAGCATCATGCTTGACAGACTATCTACCACAATTTCAATGCCCCAGGGAGGAGCCCATCCCGATACCTGATAATGGATTATATTGCCTTGATTGACATGGTATCCGACATATATTGTTGCGGCGAAAACGGCTCCTGTAATTAAGGTTGCCAGCGGGGCGCAGAATTCCTTTTTCCATCTGGCCAAAACGGGCATGCAGAAGGAAGCGATCAGCGTGCTGATGACGCATAGAAAAGGAAGTTTAGAAACTAAATCCATCCGGGGATTCACCTCTATTTTAATTTCATGAAGTTTGGAGCACAGATCGTTCCATAAAAGATATACAGCTTAACAATTAAGGCCAGGGCAAAAGCAGTTACACTGAAGCTTACCACGATACCTGTCAGCATGAGGCAGGAAGGGAGCGGATTGATGTAGAGAGCGTCAGGCATCTGCGGATCAAAAATCGGCGGCACACCGCCCTGGATATTGCCAACAATAATAAAAAATAGAAAGATTGCCGTTTCCATAATATTAATGCCAATAACTTTTTTGATCAGGTTGGTCTGGGTCAAGACAATAAGGGTTCCCATGGCAAAAAGGATAATTGTGACAAGGTAAGGAAAGTTGGCCAGTAGAATATCTACATTCATAACTATGCCTCCTCGCTGATCATATAGTAGATAGCCAGAATAGTGCTGGTAACCAGAATACTGATGCCAAAATTGGCCACCGACATGATCCCTACACTGAACAAAGTCCCCGGAATGCCGATCGGGCCATGTTCATGAGGAATTAAAAATTTTATAACCTCCAGAATTCCGCCGATGCCGACAAAGATAATGGCCAGGTCGATGATCATCTGGCGAAAATGAGGCTTCCAGAGCTGGCCAAAGATTAGAATATAGAGAAGGAGGCCAAGTCCGACAATCATGCCGCCGGAAAATCCTCCTCCTGGTGATAGATGACCGTGCATAATGACATAAAACCCGTACAGCAAAACGAAAAGAAGCATGTAACGGAAGACAACTCTTGTCACATAATCGTGCATCTTTTCTTCATCCCCCCTGGTTTGGTCCAACCGTCAATATTATATTTAGCCGGGACGCCTGTTACCCGGAAAAACGATTAGAAAATTCAGCAAGTTAAAATCTTCACAATTGGTTTCAAAAAAATATACCTGCTTAATGCGGCCCAATAAAAATTCCTTTATTTACCGGATCACAAACAAACTCCCAAAAACAAAAAAAAGGCCATAAACTCTGCTTTCTATTTTTTATCATTTTTGTAGTTCTGTCAAGGTATTTTTGTTTTTCCTCGCTTGCTGTTAAATTGTCAAAAATATGTTTTTAAGGCAGGAAATTGGACTGTAAAAGAGAATAGAATGCTTTAATTGTTTCATATAGAGGGGTCCATTAATGGCAGAATTCTTCACATTAGAAATGTTCGATCATTTTATCATAAGCATACTGCCCCCTGCTATTGTGCTGATCCCGATTGTTGGATCCATTGTGATCGGCCTAATCGGCCTAAAATATGCCGGGCTGAGAAACATCGCTGCTGCTGTCACTGCCGGAGCGACATTATACCTCTGCATCGAACTTTTCCTGCTGACTCTTCAGGGATACACCGTCTATTACAGTTTACCCCCGATGGCCGGCCTGGAAACGGGGTTTGCAGTGGATCTAACAGGGGCGGTATTCGCCCTTTTTTCATCGGCAGTCTGGTTCCTGGCTACACTTACTTCTTTACCTTACATGGAACATGAAAGCAGGCAGACCCGTTATTATGTTTTCCTTCTCCTTTCTCTCGGTGGTTGTGTGGGTGTTTTTCTCTGTGGTGATTTTCTGAGCCTTTTTCTTTTTTTTGAGCTCATGTCTCTGGCTTCTTACGCCCTGGTTGTTCATAATCAGAGTGCCGAGGCAATGAAAGCGGGCAATACCTATTTATATCTCAGTGTAATCGGCGGTCTGGTTCTCCTTGTTGGCATCATAATGCTCAGTACCCTGACCGGTTCGGTGGCTATTACACCTTCCCTCCAGGATATTGTTTTAACCGGGAAAAGTGCTGCTTTCATTGCTCTGTTCATGATTGTTGGTTTCGGGGTCAAAGCGGGTATGATTCCCCTTCACATCTGGTTGCCTCAGGCCCACCCGGTTGCTCCGTCGCCGGCCAGCGGCCTCCTTTCAGGCATCATGATCAAAACCGGTGCCTACGGGATCATCAGGGTGGTCAACCTGTTATATACCCCTTCCAAGGAATTGGCTCACAGCGAGCTCTGGCACTATACCGCAAATATTGGCCATATAGTTATCTGGATTGGTATCATGACCATGTTTCTGGCTGCCCTGATGGCCATTCTGCAGAATAATGCCAAGCGTCTCCTGGCCTATAGCAGTATCAGTCAGATGGGTTACATCCTCATGGGTGTGGGAGCGGCTGCATACCTTGGCTATGACGGGGCAATAGGTTTTGGTGGCTTTTCTTACCATATTATTAACCATGCCTTTTTCAAATCAGGACTCTTTATCCTTTTCGGGATCATTTATGCCCGTCTTCACGAAATCAGGCTGGATCATCTGGGTGGACTATGGAAGAAATTTCCTTTTACCTTTGCTGCTTTTGCCGCCTGTGCCGCCGGAATCACCGGTATTCCCGGCTTCAATGGTTATGTCAGCAAAACCCTGCTTCACCATGCCATTATCGAAGCTTTTGAACATCACTATCTCTGGGATCTGTGGCTGGCAGAGAAACTGTTCATGTTGACCAGTGCTCTTACTGTGTGCTATATTATCAAGATTTTTATCTCGCTCTTCTTTGGGAAGATACCGGAGAAGCTGCAGGACAAACTGGGATCCGGAGAAGTGCGGGAAACCTGGCTTGAGAGAATAGTGGCCCTGGTTTACCTTGTGGTTGTGGTATTCCTAGGCCTTCAGTCACCGCTGGTTTTAAAAAGGGTTATTGAACCCATGGCCGAAGTGTTTACTTATTCCGAACATCACCTGCATAACCTGGCAGAGGTGGGAGTCTGGACAGTGCATGATCTGTATGGGATAGTTGTTGCCCTGGCGCTGGGTATAGGGCTGTATATTCTGTTCAGGAGAAAAGATCTTTTTACCCTGAAAACACCGCCCTACCTGAGCGTGGAATATTCCCTTTACCGGCCGTTGACTGCTGTTATGGGTGTGGCCTTTACAAGAACAGGAAAAATTTTGGATGACAATCTCAATTTTGGTTTTCACGGGGTTCCATCTCTCCTGATGAAGTTTTCCGGCGGTGCTGACTATGTTGATAATAATTTTTTGCAACAGGTTGGCAGTCAAATTACCGCGGCCGGAGCCGTTAGTTTAAACCGCCTTTATGGCATGTGGATGAATGGTTTAAACTTCTTTTTTACCAGGTTAATCCGGTTCCTGAAAAAGGTTTTCATGATGATGTTCAAATTTGATTACAGCCCAAAAGGTGATCGCCTTTTTCAGACCGTAAATATATCCAATATTGATTTAGATCTCTGGATTATGCTGTTTGTTACCGGTGCTATACTGGCCGCGAGCCTGCTCTTTTTACTGTAGGGATGGGATACACCAGCTTTAGCAGGAGGCGATATATTTGAACCTGGGTTTTCCACAACCTCTCATAGCCGTCATTATTCCCATCATCGGGGCGGTAATCATTCGCATTCTCGATGAAAAGAATGCTTCTGCCCGCCATGCTGTAGCAGTCGCTTCTGTGAGCATCGTTTTCCTTTCCGTGGTTACCATGCTTCCCCCTGCACTGAGTGGAGCCCTCATAGAGTTCAGGCTGGTGGAACTATTGGACGGAATGGGGATACTCTTTAGAGTTGATAAACTGGGGATGGTTTTTGGCCTGGTCTCTTCGACTCTATGGGTTTTTGCCACCGTTTACTCCATCGGCTATATGGCTCATGAACATGAACAGCGTAATTATTTTGTTTTTTTTGTTTTGTCCTGCAGTGCAGCCATGGGTGTTGCCTTTGCCGGCAATCTGTTCACCCTGTATATTTTTTATGAGTACCTGGCCATCTGCACTTACCCGCTGGTAGTCCATGCCGGTACGGCCGAATCGGTACGGGCCGGGATCAAGTACATCAGCTACAGCCTGGGCGGCGGGGCCCTGGTTTTGCTGTCCATTTTTATGATTCACGATCTTGTGGGCACACTCGATTTTGTGTCCGGCGGGATTCTGGGTTCAGTTAGTCCTGAAAAAGCTACTATGCTTAAAGTAATATTTTACCTGCTCATCGCCGGATTTGGCACCAAGGCAGCTATTATGCCCCTGCATTCCTGGCTCCCCGGGGCCATGGTTGCGCCCACACCGGTCAGCGCGCTTCTTCATGCTGTGGCTATCGTCAAGGCAGGAGTATTTGGCATCACCAGGGTTTTCTTCTCACTCTACGGCCGCGAATTGCTGCTCGATTTGAATGTAACCGGCATTGTTGCTGTTATTATCTCTTTTACCATCATTGTCGGTTCTCTGATGGCCATCAAGCAGAAGGTGCTTAAGCTAAGACTTGCCTATTCTACCATTGGCCAGCTGGGCTATATCTCCCTCGGTGTCCTTTTACTTTCCGAAGCAGGCATTACCGGCGGGATCATTCATATAATTAACCATGCCATCTTGAAAATAACCTTGTTCTTCTGCGCCGGGATGATCATTACCGTAACGGGGCGAAAAAATATTGATCAACTCCACGGAATTGGCCGGCAGATGCCCCTGACCATGATGGCTTTCGCCATCGGGTCACTCGGCCTGATGGGAGTTTTACCTACCTGTGGATATATCAGCAAATATTACCTGCTCATCGGCAGCCTTGATGCCGGCCTGCCGGTGTTTGCCTATGTCATTCTCACCAGCTCCCTGCTGAATGCCATCTATTACCTTCCTATTATTATGAATGCCTTTTTCAAGAAAGGGGAATTTAAGAGGCAGCAGGGGCCGGAAGCACCCATGACCATGCTGGTGCCCACTGTTACCCTGGCAGCCCTGGCCATTTTTTTCGGTATTTTTGCCAATTACACCACCATACCCTTTATTGAAGCCGTGGTGGCGACGATTTTTTAACAGCAGGAGGAGGGACCGGATTTGCCTCAAAAAGATCTCGTTGTATCAATTATCCCGGTTTTGATTGTCCTGGCGCCGCTTCTGGGAGCAGCAGGGGCTATGCTGGCCGACCGCTACCGCCCGGGATGGCGAAACTACATTGTTATTGCCGGATCAGCTGTTCCCCTGCTGTTGATTGCCCTGATCTATCCGCAGGTGGTGGAGGGTCACTATATTTACCTGCACCTTAATATCCTGCCTCCCATGGGTATGGTTTTCCGGGTTGACATGCTCTCTCTCTACGTGAGCCTGATATTTGCCTTTTTCGGCATCATTTTTACAGTCTATTCTGTTGGCTATTATCACATGAGAGAAGGGGGAAGAAGATTTTTCTACCTCCTCCTGGCAGTCATTGCAGGCTGCCTGGGGGTAGCCCTGAGCGGCAATATGTTTACTTTTTTTATGTTCTTCGAATTTATGTCCGTTCTCTTTGTGCCCATGGTTGCCTATAAATCAACACCGGAGGCCTGTGCCGCCGGACTCAAATTTTTCTACATGACTATCATTGCCGGTGTGTTGCTCTTCTGGGGGGTGGCCATTACCTACTGGGAAACCGGAGACCTTTCCTTCGGGCAGGGCGGGTTGATCGAAACAACCTCACCGCTGATCATGGTTGCCTTTTTTTGCTACCTCATCAGTTTTGGTATCAAGGCTTCCATGATTCCCCTCCATTTCTGGATGCCCGATGCTTATGCCGCCGCGCCCACTCCGGCTGCAGCCCTTTCCTCGTCGATGATGCTTAAAACTGGTGTCCTGGGTCTGATCCGGGTTTTTCATGATATTTACGGGCTTGATTTTTTACAGGAGGTTGGCTGGAACAATGTCCTGCTTGTCTTAGCCGTAACCAGTATGCTTTACGGTTCCCTGTGTGCCATTGCCCAGGATGATCTCAACAGGCGGCTGGCTTATTCTGGCATTGCCCAGGTTGGCTATATCCTGTTGGGCCTTTCCCTGCTGACCAGCCAGGCTTTTGTCGGTTCGCTCTATCACATCATGGCCCATGCTTTCATGAAGGGAGGCATGTTCCTGTGTGCCGGGGTGATTTTTATCAACACGGGCAAGAAAAAAATCAGTGAGATGCGGGGCATCGGTTTTCAGATGCCCATTACCATGATTGCTTTTACTATTGCCGCCGTTAGCTCGGTTGGTATTCCGCCTTTCAACCTTTTCGTCAGCAAGTGGTATCTCGGCTACGGGGCCCTGCAGGCTGGTATGCCGGTGCTGATTGTTGTTTTAATACTCAGCAGCATCCTGAATGCATCTTATTATTTTCCCATTAGCATCAACGCTTTCCTTGGTTGCCGCGAGCTAAAAAACATCGAGAGGCAGAGGCTGCTTGTCCATCCCCTGTGCATGATCCCGGTTATCCTGCTTGCCCTGGGCGCCGCTGCTTTTACCCTGGCTCCATCCAACTGGCCCCTGAACCTGGCCCGGGCTATTGCCAGCATTTATTTCTGAGGGAAGACGTTGATCTAATGAGGGCTGGCGGAATGATCTGTAATGTCAGATAAATATTAAGAAGATTTGGCTGAAAAGCGGTCATGATTTTTGGAGGTGAGGAGACTTGGAATACGAAGTGGTGCACACACTGCTGCCTGCAATTATAATTTTTGTACCCATTGTTGCGGGGCTGGCTATCTTTTTATTTCCCAACAGACTTTACCCTTACAAGGAATACATCTGTGTTGGGATAACAGGGTTTTTCTTTGTCCTTGTTTTGAGCATGTACCCCGCCATAAGAAGTGGTAAAATATTACTTGGCATCTTCGAATATTTTTCTTTTCCCCTTTCCATATCTTTCAAAGTGGATCAGCTCACCTTCTTCCTGGGAGTAGTTCTCTCTTTCGTCTGGTTCATGGCTGCCTGTTTTTCTCCCGGATACATGGTTAATGAACATAAAAAAGAACGTTATTATGTCTTCTTCCTGATGGCTGAAGGAGGCTGTATGGGAACCATCTTTGCCGGTGACCTGCTTGGCCTGTTTCTCTTCTTCGAATTCATGGCCCTGACCACCTATATTCTTATTGCTCACGAAGAGGAACCGGTGGTTATGTTCGCTGCGGCTAAATATTTATATATGACCGTTGGCGGCGGGCTTTCAATATTTTTCGGCATGCTACTTATATATTACCTGACGGGATCGGTTGTTTTTAACCGCCCCGGCTTGATCACCGAGCCATCGGGGCTGGCAACGGCCGCCTTTGTTGCCTTTATGCTTGGTTTCGGTCTGAAGGCGGGGATGTTCCCGGTTCATGTCTGGCTGCCGGATGCACACCCGGCGGCTCCTTCCCCGGTCAGCGCCGCCCTTTCCGGCATCATGCTGAAAACCGGTATATACGGCATGATCCGGGTGGCCTTCAATATTTACAGCCCGGAATATATCAAGAGTGCCGGCTGGGATGATTACATGCTGGTCATCGCTGTAATCACTATCTTGCTCGGTTCGGCCATGGCTCTCCTGCAGGACGATTTGAAAAGACGGCTTGCCTATTCCAGTATCTCACAGATTGGTTATATCCTGCTTGGAGTTTTTTTGCTCAATGAGCAGGGTATGGTTGGAGGGCTTTATCATCTATTCACCCATGCTTTTATGAAAGGACTGCTCTTTCTCTGCGCCGGAGCCATTATCGTCCAGACGGGTATTCGCAATATCAGCCGCATGAAAGGGATTGGCCTGAAAATGCCCCTGACCATGATCTGTTTTACCATTGCTTCGCTGACTATGGTTGGCATTCCACCCTTTAACGGTTTTATAAGCAAGTGGCAGCTTTCGGTGGCTTCACTGGAAGCAGGGCAACCCCTGTTTGTGGCTATACTCATTATCAGCAGCCTGCTTAATGCCGCTTATTACTTCCCCATTGTTATAGCCGCCTTTTTCGCCACTGAAAAAAATGGCCACCACGCAGACGCCCTTCCTGACGAATCCGGCCATCTTACCACCGGCAGCGGAAAACGGTGGCAGGAAGCGCCCTGGCACATGGTGGTCCCCATGGGATTGCTGGCGGCAGGGTGTATAGGTTTTGCCCTGATGCCCCAAAACTGGCCCTGGGAACTCGTTGTCGAGGCGGCCAGATTCCTCTTCAGTATGTAAAAAACCTGCTCAAAACGGTGATATTTGCACAGAAAACTGTGTCCAGTAGAGGCGGTATTAAATGCTGTGGTAAGTTCGATCAGGGAATGTTTATTCTAAGGAGCAGCAACTAAATGGATGGTGCAGTTATGGAAAATTCAATAAGCAGCGGACTGCCTCTGGCTGTTGTTTTAATCCCAATCGTCGGATCTGCCCTGGCGGCTTTAATCGGGCATCACTGGGAAAAAGGCCGTGATTATTTTGTCCTGCCCTGACAGCACTGGTATTATTGTTTTCTGTTTATCTTTTCAGGTTGGCCTGGCAGGATGTAGTGGTTAGCAGTTTTCCGTTGGCTTTGGCGATCTGCCTTTCAATTTCCGGGTTGACCGACTTGCAGCGGTTTTTAATCTTCTGTCCGCCCTGATATGGTTTCTGGCAACCCTGTTTTCGCTTACCTACATGTCCCATGAAAAACGGCTTACCCGTTATTATACTTTTTACCTGCTCACGCTGGGTGAAACTCTCGGCGTCTTCCTGACGGCCGATTTTTTCAGCCTTTTTTTATTTTTTGAACTCATGTCCCTGGTATCATACCTTTTTCAGCAGGCTTTTTCAGTTCCTGACTACTTTTCTGCTTAAGGTTTACGACGGGTGGCTCCATCTGCTGCGGCTTTTCTTCAAATATTCGAAAGAAGCTGTTATAGCAGTCTTCTTTTTCCTTTTCAAGATGGATTACACACCACGGGGCCGGTTTTTCATGCTTATCAATACGGCCAATTTTGAATATTATTTGTTGATTTTCTTCATTACCTTGATTATCATCATGTCGCTGCAGTTGTTCCGTTAAGATGTTTTTGCAGGAAGGAGTATAATGTAAAAACAAGAATACTTAATACCGGATTGTTGTAACTGTTACCGAAGAGAAAGAAGGGAATATCTAAAATGATTGAAGAAAAATTAGTGGATTTTGCCTGTGAAACCACGTACGAAAATTTGCCGAAAGAAGTAATCAGGCAGGCCAGGGTATGCCTCCTCGACCTGGTTGGAGCAGCCTGTGCCGGAGCTACTGCCCTGCCCGGGCATGTTGTTACCGAGATTATTGAAGATATGGGCGGGGCGCCGCAGGCAGTCCTCATCGGTCGTAAAGAGAAAATACCTGCCCTTGCCGCAGCCCTGGGCAACGGTTTATATGCCCATTCTCACGAACTGGATGATCTGCACCGCAGTTCCATCCTGCGGCCCGGATCGCCGATCATTCCGGCTGCCCTGGCAGCGGCGGAAAAAATCGGAGCTTCCGGTAAAGATCTGCTTACCGCTATCATTGTGGGTTATGAAGTGGGTATCCGCATTGCTGAAGCGCTTACCCCTACTCATTATAACTTCTGGCATACCACTGGAACATGTGGTACCTTTGCGGCTGCCATTGCTGCATGCAAAGTGATGAAACTAAACCGTGAACAGATGATCAACGCCCTGGGACATGCAGGAACACAGGCAGCCGGCTTGATGGAATTGCACTACAGCCCGGAAGGAATGATCAGCAAACCCCTCCATGCCAGCAAAGCGGCGCAGAACGGTCTTTTTTCAGCTTTGCTCGCTGCCGGAGGTTACACCAGCACCAAAACCATTTTATCCGGTGAAAAGGGGTTTTTGAAAGTCTTTGCCCCCCATGCAAAATTTGAAAAAGTGGTGGAAGGCCTGGGCGATAGTTTTCAGATCATGGACATCAGCTTCCGCCTTTATGCTTCCACCCGCCACACCCATGCCGGAATCGACCTGGGCCTGCGCCTGCGCGAGCAGGGGATCAAGCCTGAAGATATTGAACTTTTAAGGATTCAAACTTACTCAGTAGCCAGGGAACTGGTGGGAGAACCCTTTCCGACAACCATTTACGAGGCTAAATTCAGCCTGCCCTTCTGTGTATCCACTGCCCTCGTTTACGGGCACGTGGGCATTGAGGACTTTAGCTACGAGCGCCTGCATGATCCGGTGCTCGGGGATTTGATGAGCCACTGTACCGTGGAGGTTGATCCTATTCTCGATGCTAATTATCCTGAAAAATGGGCGGCCAAGCTGAGCGTTATCCTGCGTGACGGCACAGTCCTCCATGAGCAAACCGATTATCCCAAGGGAGACCCGGAGAACAAGATTACTTTTGAAGAGATGCAGACCAAGTTCCGCCGCCTTTCGTCCATGCTTTTACCACCTTCCAAGATCGAAGCCTGGCTTGAGCAGATTCTTAAGGTGGATAATTTTGATAACATCGCCGACATGTGGAAAATCTAAACTAAAAAAGCTGGGGTCAGGTCTTGAATTATAACTTTTCATGATAAGACGAATCTCAAGTTGATAAGTTTACAAACAAGAACTAATGCAATGTATAAACTCAATTGTTTGAAAAGAAAAAAGTTATAATTCAAGACCTGACCCCACGTGTATAAAGGTCTGCACCGCTATGACCGCACCAGGGCTGGCATCATCAAATGAAGCGCCCTGTTTCAAGTAGGTGGATAATACTTTCCAGGCACACTGGCTCAACTTTGCCAGCAGCCGTAACTCTTTTCATACATAATTTCTGTGCAAAATTTTATGTAGGTACCGCTAAACACAAAAATGGAATACACCATTAAATAAAAAAAGACTGCTGATATCAGCAGTCCCAATATTAGGTTTATAGGTTTTTATAAGTTTATTTATTTATATCTTCACGGCCACCCTTGCGGCTTCTTCTATGGCTTCAACTGCCTTCCTTGCCTTTACAGCATCACCAATTACATATACATTATCAGGTATTTTTCCCTTTATCTTCTCTTCCAGCGGGTTATATGCCTTGGCACCCATGGCAAGGACTACAGTATCAAATCCTGTGAGCTCTTCTACTTTTCCGTCTTTCTCATATACCACACCGTCGTCAACAAATTCCTTCACAGTCGCTCCGGTAACTGCCTTAATCCCATAATTATTTAACCTCTCTAACAGGAAATACTTTACAGCATCCTGCTCATCCTTCGCTATCTCCGGGAGCATTTCCACTATGGTAACCTTATGATGGTGTTCGCCTAAGAAATCAGCCGTCTCAACACCTACCATACCGCCGCCGACTACCAGAACATTCATGCCGGCCTCTTTTTTCCCTTCCAGTATGTCAACCGCCTTAACAAATCCGGGATTTTCTATTCCCTTTATATTAGGCACCAGAGGCACTCCACCTGTGGCCAATATGACCACATCGGGATTCTCTTTCACTATAAGGTCCTCCGTCACCTCTACTCCCATTTTATACTCTACTCCGTATTTTTTCCCCATGGTTATATAGTACCTTATAGCCTTCAGTATATCCTGCTTTGTCGGTGGTATGGCTCCTATCCTGTACTGGCCCCCAAGTACATTTTCCTTTTCGTAAAGGGTAACCTTATGTCCCCTTTTGGCCGACACCCACGCAGCCTCCAATCCGCCGGGTCCTCCACCAATCACCATAACCCTCTTGGGTTTTTCCGTCTTTTCTATTGTAAGCTCTCCTTCTCTGCCGGTAAACGGATTAACAAGACAGGATATCTTCAGGTGATTGGGGTCAAACAGATATCCGACACAAGCCTGCATGCAGCCTATGCATGGAGATATTTCCTCTATCATCCCCGCTGCTACTTTATTCGGCAATTCAGGATCAGCTATCGATTCTCTGCCGAGAGAAACCATATCAGCCTTTCCGTCTTCCAGTATATCCTCCGCCATGAGCGGGTCATTAATTCTGCCGACTGCTATTACAGGTATATTAACAACCTTTTTGATTTCTTCAGATGCATAAATGTTATATCCGGGAGCTACAGCAGAAGGAGCAATGAGCCATTGCATACTACCATATACGCCAGTGGACACATGGAGGGAATCTACACCAACCTTTTCCATCACCCTTGCTACCATCCTTGATTTGTCAATTGTCCTCCCCCCGGGCACCCTTTCATCACCGCTGAATCTGAATATAATCGGATATCCATTTCCTACTTTTCTCCGTATATTCTTAATTATCTCCGTCGGGAATCGCATCCTGCTCATAAAGTCTCCGCCGAACTCATCGATTCTCTTGTTGGAATAAGCGGACATAAATTGTGCTATCAGATATCCATGGGCTCCATGTACTTCAACAGCATCAAATCCTGCATCCATTGCCCTTCTCGCGGCATCGCCGAACTTCTCAATGAGGTCATATACCCCTTCGGTCGTCAATTCTCTTGGCATTTCTCTATCCACAGGGCATGGGATTGCCGACGGAGCCACAGGCTGTGCGCCGATAACCTCATGGGTTGTCTGTCTGCCCGCATGATGAAGCTGTACAGCTATCTTTGCTCCATACTTATGCACCTCGTCAGTAAGCTGTTTCCATCCAGGTATAAACTTATCGTCCCATATACCCGGCTGCCAAGGTATGGCTTTGCCTAACGGATCAACGGCGGTTACTTCCACTATCAGCAGGCCGTACCCTCCTTTTGCTCTGGCTGCCCAATAGTCAATGAGCTGCTTGGACACACTGCCGTCAGGATTTGCAAAGTTTGTCCCCATTGGTGGTACCACAAAACGATTTTTTACTTCCATTGTGCCTATCTTTTTTGGTGAGAGTAGTACAGGGTATTCCATATAATTGTTTCTCCTTTCTTTTCCTTTTATTTTATTCTTATATTAATGATGCGCCAAATATATTCTTTTCTAAATTGCTGCTTCGACAGGCAATTTAAACGGTTCTTGGTTTTGCAGCATCTCTAAATCAGCAGTAGTAAATTTCCAATTAAAGGGCCTGGCATAGT
>JAXHVH010000032.1:0-28496 GCA_034189085.1 Bacillota bacterium
CCGCGCTCTAGGGGGGTGTCATTGCCGGGGCGCCCTTGCG
This sequence comes from Bacillota bacterium, assembly GCA_034189085.1. Lineage (GTDB taxonomy): Bacteria > Bacillota > Dethiobacteria > DTU022 > DTU022 > M55B129. Next base: position 41 of record JAXHVH010000032.1, read on the forward strand.
CCGGCCGCGCCACGCTGCTATAATTACACGTTGAGCAACGATCATCCTTACTAGCAGGACTTTGTCCTTTACTGATCAAAATAAATCAGAGAGGACCCTTTACTCCTTATATGGGGATTGGTTTTAACTGAACATGAGTTTCCCTTTTTCACTTTTCTCCCTTTTCCCTGCCAATTTCCGCAATAACTACAAACGTGCATGCACGGTTTAAATATCTCAGGGGAATTAAATTTTTTTTACAGCAGCTTATCTTTGAACCTGCAAGGAACAGACGCCTCCACCGCCATTGAATCATCCGGATGTCTCACACTTCTTATGCGTAAGCGGTCATTTTTATTGCAGGATTTCAAAGCAGCGTAATAGAAGATAAAAAAACAGCCTGTATTGCGCGGAGATAATTTTTAGAACGGGCTTTGACAAATAATTGGATGAAAGAAGTGATACCTGAAATGGCAGAAAAACCGACCCGGGAAACTGCAATGGCCCTTTTAAAAAAGTATAATCAGAATGATTCCCTGATCAAACACGCCCTGGCCGTAGAAGCGGTTATGGCCCACTTCGCTGAAAAACTTGGTGAAGAAGACATCGAAAAATGGCGGGTTATCGGCCTGGCACACGATCTGGATTACGAAAAATACCCGGAACAGCACTGCGTCAAAACTAAGGAGATCCTGACAGAAGAAGGCTGGCCTGAAGATTATATCAGGGCGATCATGAGCCACGGCTGGAAAATATGCACCGACGTAGAGCCAAAAGAAAGGATGGAAAAAGTTCTCTATACCATCGACGAGTTAACCGGGCTGATCGTAGCCACCGTCCTGATGAGGCCCAGCAAAAGTGTCCTGGGCCTGAAGGTAAGCTCGGTGAAGAAAAAATTCAAGAATAAAAATTTCGCCGCCGGTGTGGATCGCGGGCTTATCGAAGAAGGCGCCGCCATGCTGGAGATGGATTTAAGCGAAGTAATCGATGAAACGATCAAGGGTATGCAGGCGGCTGCAGATGAGCTGGACCTGCGGGGAGAATTATAATCGAGAATTATTTCTGAGGGCTCAAGAGCCGTTATCAAACCGACAGTAACCCTTTGAACATCTTGAACATCCAGGAAATCCCGACAGGTAAAACCAAAGGGATTTTTTTCTCTACCGCCTTTCAAATTATTGATGAACCGGCGCTTCACTACGACTTTCAACCCTTTTTCGTTAAATTCCGGGGGCATAATCCTGTCAATGGTTCACGAAGGAATGACCGGAACAGTCGGCAGGGGCATTCTCCTCCTTCTTTCCTGCGATTTAAGCTTTGAGAAACTCGATAACCATATCCCAAACCCGCGAATCAAAGTACCAGCTGCCATATCCATGGTCAACCAGTTTTAAATCTGCCACTGGGATTTTTTCAGCCATCTTTCCGCCGCCTCAGGCAGGATGCTGCCATCAAACCGCACGCTGTTCACCAGGGTTCAGCTTTTGATCAAGTGGAACCGGTCAAAAGTATCATGAGCCATCGCTGCCGCCTGCTGATGCTGAGTGGCAACTGCTCCAGCCCAGCGCCGGTTTGAAGAAATGAGAAACAGCATACCTTGATCGTATCTACTATAGCAATGGTTGCGCTGCCCGCAGCAGGCTTTGCCGTTTCATCAGTCTATAGAACACCGGGTCAATGTTATAATTGTGCTTGCCGTCTTGCTAAAATGGAAATATAGTTGTATACTACAATTATTGTTACTAACAAATAATAAGTTATGCCGGATAATTCATCAGGGAGACCTTAAACCATTGGAACAAGAGGCTATTCAAAATTTCAGGGAAGCTCTGCGACGGCTGCAGCGTGAACTCAGCTGGCAGTCACGCAGTGATGCGGCATGCTGCGGCATCACTATTGCCCAGTGCTATGCCCTGTCGGAAATCGGCAAACACAAAGATATTTCCCTCGTTGATCTGGTTGCCATCCTGGGGCTTGACGCAAGCACACTCAGCCGGACCATCGAAAACATGGTCCAGGCAGATTTGGTCAGGCGGCAGCCCGATTTAAAAGATCGCCGCTATTTGAAGATAACTTTGACTGAACAAGGGAAAGCCGTTTTTGATGAAATAAACCGGACTTCCAACACATATTACAGCAAAATACTGGCTGCCCTCCCTCCGGGAAAGCAAAACCAGGTAATGGAAAGTATAAATCTGCTGACCCGTGCCGTATCAGGTGCGGACAACGGCGCATACTGCCGGGAGGAATGAAATAATGAACGATAAAAAGTTTAATCTACCCATGGTTGATGACAAACAGGACTCCTCCTGCTGTGTGACCAAAGATAGCCCCACTGTAAACTACGGAACTGCGGCAGAGGCCGGCTGGGTTGTTGGTCACACAGACACACCTGCCGGGCCGGTATACCGAATATCAACCTCCCTGGATCATAAAGACCTGTTTGATACAGTCAGGGCGCGCCTGGGGATAGGCAGGATGAGGCTTACCGTCCCGCCCGGTCTTTATGCAGTCGGCTCACCCGGCCATTCTTCACCGGTGCTGGTATCGGCAAATTACAAGCTCAGTTTCGATGCCCTGCGGCGAGAACTCACCGATCTCAACCTCTGGATATTAGTCCTTGATACAAAAGGAATCAACGTCTGGTGTGCCGCAGGCAAGAACACCTTTGGCACCGACGAAGTTATCAGGATGATCAGGGTTGTTCAGCTGGAGAAAGTCGTAACCCATCGCAACCTGATCCTGCCCCAGCTGGCCGCTCCTGGAGTTTCCGCCCATAAAGTGAGAAGACAGTGCAGCTTCAGGGTTATATTTGGGCCGGTCAGGGCATCTGATGTACCGGCTTTCATCAAGGCCGGCAACAAAGCAGATCCCGCTATGCGCAGGGTCTCCTTCGGACTGCGGGAGAGGCTGGTCCTCGCTCCTGTAGAACTCACCGCCCTGATCAAGCCACTGGCCGGCTCAATTCTTCTCCTGCTCTTACTAAATATTATTGCCATGCAGGTAAAAAACAGCCCCGCTGAGCCTGTCAGTTTGATCAGCCGGACTTTTTACGATCTTCTGCCTTTCCTGATTGCAGCGCTGGCTGGAGTTTTCCTTGTTCCTGTTCTGCTGCCGTATATTCCCGGCCGTTCCCTGGCCTGGAAAGGTTTTGTTCTGGGACTGGTGTGGGCCTTTCTTTACAGGCATTTTGCCGGTTTGCAATCAGACTGGCTGATCACATCCGCTCATTTCCTGATTATCCCCGCCATAACCGCTTTTCTGGGCATGAATTTTACCGGTTCAACTACCTACACGTCACTTTCGGGGGTAGTCAAAGAGATGAAAATAGCTTTACCGATGATTATAGCCTCCTCAAGCCTGGGCATAATCACTTTAATTACCACTTATTTTATATAAACAGCAATGCAATATTTTATAGGGATTGTCAATGGAGGGCGCAGACTATGAAATTCAGATACTTGAAAAATGTAGTAACTCTACACCTTGACCAGGATAAATGCAACGGCTGCGGATTGTGTTTAGAAGTCTGTCCACAGCAGGTTTTTACCATGAAACACGGGGTCAGTTCAATTACCGACCGTGACGCCTGCCTTGAATGCGGAGGTTGCGCCAGAAACTGCCCGCAGGAAGCCATCAGCGTCCGCCCCGGTGTCGGCTGCGCTTATGCCGTGTTAATGGATATGTTCAATCTGAAAGGAAAATGCTGCGGAGATACCTGCGGTTGCACCCTGGAAGACTATAAATAGAACAGAGCGGCTACTGGCAATGATTTTAAAACTCTTCCTTTTTAAATAATGAGCTGATCTTGTCCCTGATACCGGCATATACTTTCTCTATCTCCGTCATGTAATAAGAATCCCTGCTTTTGCGCAGCGTTTCGATTGTAGCAGCCTCCACGACTTTCCACAACATCTCTTTGTCAGGAGCATTCTGCAGGTAACTAAGTTTGACCTGGTATGCTCCCTTATATTTTCGGCCTCCCCCATTTGGTGCTATTCTTTTGATAATCCGATTGAGATCTATGTCACCGCTGTTTGATCTCAAAGAGACGTCGAGGTATGTTTCCTTCTTACTGTAATTTTCAATTACCGCAAATACCGCGATTACTTTAGAGGAGGAATTTTCCATGATCATATCGGCGATAATAGCAATGGAATCCCTGTGCCGGGCATCTACATAACCAAGACCGTAAAAAGCCCAGTCTTTGTGAATCGTTTCATTTTCTCTGGCCTGATTGAATAACTGGAGGGTTTGCAGCGACGGGGGGATACTGTTTATCTCTTCTAAAATTGTGCGGTCTGCAAATACGGAAAGAAAAGTTACTGCTTCTATATCAAGGTCGGAGATATTTTTATACTGATCAGTATCAGTCTGGAGGCCAAATATCAGGGCAGTGGATATTGAAACCATGTCTTTTTCCGGTATATCAAGATTGAGATTTTTTATAATCAAGGCCACCATGGTGCTCGTTGAGCCCACATCGTTCCTGATCAGCGAAAAGTCGGCGTTACCAGCTTTTTCTGCCCTGCCATGGTGATCTATATGCACGGCACAGGGGATTCTGTCACCTATACTGTCAACCCTGTTGTTCTGAAAATCAGGGACAATGTAGGCTTCATATTTATTTAAATTGATTTCCCTGCCGAAGAAAACCGGTATCTTCAGGCGATCTATAAATGCTTGATTCTGGGTCAGTGAAAGGCGTTTTTCGGCTATGATGTCCGAATCAATACCAAGTTGCCTGAGGATGTACTTGATGGCATAAGCCGAGGCAATAGCATCCGGGTCAGGTGATCCGGGGATATAGATAACAATGATCTTATATTTTTTGACCGCCTCAATAAATTTATCCGCAGCTTTATTCATCAGTTACTTCAACCTTTTTAAATGATTATATCATTCCACCTGAGTGTGTCAGGGGATAAAGGATTTGACACACCTGACACTTTACTTAATTTTCAACACCGCAGTAAATGCTTCCTGCGGGATTTCGACCCGTCCGATCTTTTTCATTCTCTTTTTCCCTTCTTTTTGTTTGTCCAGCAGCTTACGTTTGCGCGTAACATCTCCCCCGTATAACTTTTCGGTGACATTCTTACGCAGGGCTTTGATTGTTTCCCGGGCAATAACCTTGTTGTCCACAGCTGCCTGGATGGGAACATCAAACATCTGCCTGGGGATAATTTCTTTCAATTTTTCGATCATTTCCCGCCCTCGCTGGTAAGCACTGTCACAGTGGACAATAAAGGAGAGGGCATCCACTTTTTCTTCATTGACCAGGATATCCATCAGGACAAGATTGGATACCCTGAAACCGTGCATGATATAGTCAAGGGAAGCGTAACCACGGGTGCGCGATTTGAGCTGATCAAAATAGTCGTAGATAATTTCAGCAAGCGGCAAATAATAGGAAAGCCTCACCCTCCCGGATTCCAGGTAATCTGTAGTGCGATATTCTCCCCTTTTCTCCTGGCAGAGTTCCATGACCGCCCCAATATACTCTGCAGGAATTAGAATGTCCGCTTCAACATAGGGTTCTTCAATCATTTCCCGCTCGTTAGTAGCCGGCATTAGAGCAGGATTATCAATTTCAATCAGGTCACCGTTTTTCAAATGGACCCGGTAAATAACACTTGGAGCCGAAACGATCAGGGCAAGATCATATTCCCTTTCCAGCCTTTCCCTGACAATATCCATGTGCAGCAGCCCGAGAAACCCGCAGCGAAAGCCAAGGCCCAGAGCAGCAGATTTTTCCGGTTCATAGGTAAGCGCCGAATCATTCAACTTTAAACGTTCAATGGCTTCCCGAAGAGGTTCAAAGTCACCACCGTCTCTGGGGAAAAGGCCACAGAAAACCATGGGTAAAACGCGGCGGTAGCCAGGCAGGGCTCTGGCGGCTGGATTGTCTGCCCCGGTAACTGTATCACCAACCGGGGCATCACCTACATTTTTAATCGATGCCATTAAGTAACCAACTTCGCCTGTCGATAAACCGTCTTTTGGCTCCATCCTTGGCCGAAACACGCCCGTCTCGGTAACTTCAAATATTTTACCCGTATTTATAAACTTTACGCGGTCACCCTTCTGGATCTGGCCTTCCATCACACGAATGTAGGCAATTACGCCCCGATATTTGTCATAATGCGAATCAAAAACAAGAGCCTTCAAAGGCGCTCCGGGATCGCCGACAGGCGGGGGAGGCACTTTTTTAACCACTGCTTCGAGGACCTCCGCTACACCTGTCCCGAATTTTGCCGATATGGGAATGGCCTCCTCCGCTTCATCGCCAATTAAGCCAATCAGCTCTTTTTTCACTTTTTCCGGATCGGCACTGTCAAGATCAATTTTATTGATAACCGGAACGATGGCCAGGTCGTGCTCAAGGGCAAGATATGTATTGGCCAGAGTCTGCGCTTCAATTCCCTGTACAGCATCAACGACCAGGATTGCGCCTTCACATGCGGCCAGGCTCCTCGACACTTCATAACTAAAATCAACATGGCCCGGGGTGTCAATCAGATTGAGGATATATTCCTCCCCATCGGCAGCCCTGTAATTGAGGCGAACCGCCTGCAATTTAATGGTAATGCCCCTCTCCCTTTCCAGGTCCATCTGATCAAGAACCTGTTCTTTCATCTGACGAGTAGACAAGGTCCCCGTTGCTTCAAGCAGCCGGTCAGCCAGGGTCGATTTACCGTGATCAATATGAGCAATAATACAAAAATTCCTAATCTTTTCAGGTTTCAAGAGATGAACCTCCGCTCACTCTGAAAATATTCTCCGTTGGATTATATCATACATCAGAGGCATGGCAGTGAAAAGAGCCCTGTACTTTGATCACCCTTGTAAATACCGTATTATTATAATATAATAAAATCATTAATACTTTAGATTTACGCTGCAATGTCCTGCTCCTGTATGACGGTCTATCAATCACCGATGGCTGGCAATAAATGAGTAATGGTTAAGTTAAATATGTAACAGAGAGAAAAATTCATAATTGATTAAAATAACACATTTAAGAATAAGATATGTTTTTAAGTTATCAGGTATTTTCTTTGCCGCTCTAATATTGTTATCCGGCTGTGAAAATTCCACAATAGAAGAAAATGCCATTAACGACGAATATCCCACGATGGAGGAGGCAAATATGGACGAGCTTCGCGAACGCCTGACTGACCTGCAGTATGCTGTAACCCGGGAAAATGCTACCGAACCGCCTTTTAACAATGAATACTGGAATAACAAAGAAGCCGGTATCTATGTCGATATTGTCTCGGGAGAACCGCTGTTCAGTTCACTGGATAAATTTGATTCCGGCTCGGGATGGCCCAGCTTTACCCGTCCCATCAATGAGGAAAACATTGTCGAAAAAGAAGATACAAGTTTCGGGATAGGGCGAGTAGAAGTACGCAGCCGGCAAGCCGATTCACATCTTGGCCATCTCTTCGAGGATGGACCACCACCTACCGGCCTGCGTTACTGCATTAATTCAGCCGCCCTGCGCTTCATTCCCGTAGACAAACTGGAAGAAGAAGGTTACGGAGAATATCTCAAACTGTTTTAATGAATATTAAAATTCATTCACAGCTGTTCGCAGTTGAGATACAAAAGCGGAGGAGAATCAATTTCTACTAACTGGAAGGTAGTGTGCTATGAATGTACTCATTGAAAACAACCAGCTTATGATCAATATCCTTTCTTATGCCGGAGAACTGATCTTAAGAGTTGTGCCAATGCTGATAGCAGCAGTGTTTCTGGCTGAAGCAGCTCGCTTAATGCTGGGAGAAGAAAAGCTGAGGACCCTGCTGGTCGGCCGGAATATCTGGACCGGAAGGCTGCGGGCGGCAGCCCTGGGCGCAGTCCTTCCATTCTGTGAATGCGGCGCCTTTCCGGTCATGCTTGGTTTAATCCGGGCCGGCATTCCTGCCAGCGCAGTCCTTTCTTTTTTTCCTGGTCAGCCCCGTCGTCAGCATGCCGGCCTTTATGATCCTGATCAGGGTATTCGGTCTCCCACTGGCCCTGTTTTACCTGCTGATTACCATATCATCTGCTCTTGCTGGCGGAATACTGCTAGAAAAATTTGGCAACAAGTGGGGGATCTTCAAGGAAGGCATAGCAGTCATGGATAGAAAAGAAAATATAACCCTGTCCATGACCGATGAAATCTGCTCTGCTGAACCTGTTAGCGGTAAGTCTTGTTGTGCTTCAAATACCGCTGTTGATGAAGTGAAAGGGCCATTCGGACAGAGGTTGATGGCCGTTGCCTCACCAGCCTGAGCACATACTGTATGTAAGACGGCTGAAAGGAATATCCCCTTACCTGGCGGTTGTAATCGCTGTTTCAGCGGTTTTGAGCAACGTAGTACCACCGGGAGTAATTCAGAATGCCCTTGCAGCCCGGGCTCCTTTTGATATCCTGATCGGTGCCCTGGCTGGAATACCGATATATGCCGAAGACTGTTCCATGATTGCCCTGGTCGCCCCCCTGATCGGAGCCACCGGCGCCGTCGCTGCTGGTATTGCCTTCATTATCTCAGGCTCCGGGACAAGCATCAATGGGATCATCTTCATGAGCTCGGTGTTCAAACGTCATTTTCTTATCCTGTATGTTAAGGTTTTTTCATTCTGACCTTTTCGTTCCGATTGTCATCATCAACCCCGCCGTTGCCTTTGCGGATTAAGGCAGTAAAACCCCTGCCGTCGTGCCCCTTGCTCAACAGGGTATTGCCGGTGCGCTGGCACCAGGAAGCAATATCCGATGAGAATCTCGGATCCGTTGCGCAAACCTTGAGCACCGCACCGCCGGGAAGATCTTTCATTTTTTTGAAAACCTGCATGATTGGACCCGGGCTCTGCAACCCGTAGAGATTGAGTTTGACAGTTTCTGCAGCCAAAGCAACAGAGGCTATTTTTTCAGTCCTGCTGGTTATTTCATTTTTCCATTCATGTCGCTGTATCCTTTACCTCCCATCTCACTGCGCAGGGCCTGGTAGGTGCGGTAACCACCGTTCAGGTTGAGCACATTACCAAACCCGTTCAGGAATAATATCCGCAGAGCCAAATATGAACGAAGACCGACGCTGCAGTAGGTAATGATCTTTTTGGATGGATCGAGTTCGTTTAACCGCTTCCGCAGCTCACCGAGGGGAATATTGATTGAGTGCGAAACATAACCCAGTTCATATTCTTCTCTTTCTCGCACATCAAGGATCTGAACATCCTCCTGTTCCATCTTTAACAGTACCGCCGCTTCAATGGTCCGGTAATCTTTCCTCAGAAGGTTGGAAGCTACAAACCCGGCTATGTTTACCGGATCCTTGGCCGAGGAATATTGAGGGGCATAGGCCAGTTCGAGCTCCTGCAGATCATAAACAGTGGCACCGGAGCGCAGGGCGGTCGCGATAACATCAATTCTCTTCTCCACCCCGCTGAAGCCGACCGCCTGAGCCCCGAGGATATTTCCCCCGGGATCGAAGAGGAGCTTCAGGGAAAGGGGGCTGGCCCCCGGGTAATAAGAAGCATGATCACTGGGGTGGACAATAACCGAACGGTAAGCTATTTTTTCAATGTCCAGGGTTCGCTCGTTGACGCCTGTGGTAGCTACGGTCATATCGAATATTTTTAAAACCGAGGTTCCCTGGGTTCCCCTGTACTCATCTCTATGCCCCGCAATATTGTTGGCAACTATGCGGCCCTGCTTGTTGGCCGGGCCGGCCAGAGGGATAACCGCCGGTTTGCCGGTAACCAGGTTTTTTACCTCAACGGCATCACCAAGGGCATAAATGGCCGGATCGCTGGTCTGCATATATTCATTGACCACAATACCCCTTTCAACCTCCAGCCCTGCTTCGCCGGCCAGCTTAATCTCAGGCTTAACCCCGATCGAGAGAATGACAAGATCTGCCTCAAGATGCTCGCCGTTTCCCAGATCAACAGCAAGACCGCCGTTTTCCCGTAAGTGAAACTCTTTAACTCTGTCACCAAGGCGCAGCCCTAAACCCAGTGCCCTGATATACTGCTGGACCAGGACAGCCATGTCGCTGTCAACAGGCGGGAGGACCTGCGGCACCAGTTCCACTAATGTAACCTCCATCCCGCGATGCCTGAGGTTTTCAGCCATTTCCATGCCTATGTAGCCGGCTCCGACCACAACCGCTTTCCGGGGCTCCTTTTCTTCAATAAAGTTGTAAATCCGGTCTGTATCACTAACTGAACGCAGGCTGAAGATACCCGGGCTGTCAATACCTGGCAGCGGCGGGTGCAGCGGTTCAGCCCCCGGCGATAATACCAGGTTATCGTAAGATTGGCGGTATCTTTCTCCAGAAATCCGGTTTAATACCTCCACCTCTTTTTTCTCCCGATCAATTAAAAGCGCTTCATGCTGCAGACGCACATCAACATTCACCCGGGCTTTAAATTTTTCGGGGGTCATGACAAAAAGACTGTCGCGTTCTTCAATCTTTCCGCCGATGTAGTAAGGCAGGCCGCAGTTGGCATAAGAAATATATTCACCGCGTTCGAGAAGGATAATTTCCACATCTTCACTGAGGCGGCGAAGGCGGGCGGCAGTGGAAGCTCCGCCGGCAACTCCTCCAACAATAACTACTTTTTTGCTCATTTACATACATCCCCTTGTGATTTTCTTTAAGGACATATATTATTATAACATAATATATTGATATATCAGTTGAGGAAATATCAGTGATTTGCAACTGCTTAGGGTGTGATTTTTTCAGCTGTCTTGTAGCCTGTTCTTTTACTATTTCCTATTAAAAATGGTTTTTAAAGGGTTAATATGTTTCTTGTTGAAATAAGAATAAGAAGTTTGCTTGATCCCCTGTCATCCTTAAAAACATGGGATCAAGCAAACTATCTATCAATCCTATTTCTCAAGGAGGTTTGACTATGCCCGCAGTTACTATAGAGCCGGGGATACACTGGATAGGAGTTAATGACCATACCACTGATTTATTTGAAGGGTTGTGGCCCATCAGCCGGGAAGGAGTATCCTATAATTCCTATCTTGTCAAAGCTGAGAAAGAAGCGATTATCGATCTGGCCAAGTCAATCAAGGTGGAAGAATATATTGACCGGCTCAATGAAATTACCGAAGTATCGGGCATCGACTACATTATCCTCAATCACATGGAGCCCGATCATACCGGTATCCTACACTTAATCAGGAACCTTGCGCCGCAGGCAGAAATTCTCTGCTCGGCGAAAGCTGTCCCCATGGTTGAAAATTTCTATGGCATTACCGACAAAGTACGGGTTGTGGAAGATGGAGACGAACTGGATCTGGGCGGGAAAAAGCTAAATTTTTTCATGACTCCTTTTGTCCACTGGCCGGAAACGATGATGACATATGAAAAGGGATCGCAAATCCTTTTTTCCTGTGATGCTTTCGGCAGTTACGGCGCTCTCAGGGGGAGCATCTTCGATGATCAACATGTTGATCTCAATTTTTACGAAAAAGAAGCACTTCGCTATTATGCCAATATTGTCGGTTCATTCAGCACCCAGACCCTCAGGGCAATCGAGCGGCTGAAAGATGTCCCCATCTCGATCATTGCCCCGTCGCACGGTTTGATCTGGCGAAATAATCCCACCAGGATAGTTAACCTCTACAAACAATGGGCTGAATACGCCAAAACAGGCGGGGAACCCGCCGTAACCATCCTTTACGGTTCCATGTACGGAAATACCAGCGCAATGATGGATGCAGTAATGCAAGGCCTTACCAGTACCGGCATATCCATCGAGCTTTTTGATGTCAGCAGAACCAGCGGCAGCTATATTCTGTCTTCATTCTGGTCAAAACGAGGAGTTGTCCTCGGCGTACCGACTTATGAAGGACGCCTCTTCCCACCGGCCGCCCACTTCCTGGATCTGGCCGGAAGAAAAGGAGTAAAAAACAAGAAGCTTTCTTATTTCGGCAGCTATGGATGGTCAGGAGGCGCCCGGCGGGAACTGGATAAGATACTTGAAACGCTGAAATGGGAACTGGTCGATTCCTTCGATTTTGCCGGTGGCCCGACCAGAGAAGATTTCAAAAAGGGTGAAGCTTTCGGTAAAAAATTTGGCGATATCATCTTGGATAACCAGTAAGATGATTCTGAAAGCCTGCTTTTTGAAACTTATGTATTGTAATTGGAACATCACACCCGGAAATATCTTACTTGAAAGTGGATGAGACAAAAATGAGCGCACATTATGATAAACAGATACAAGCCGCAGAAGAAGCGGCCCGCCGAGCTGGCCAAATTGTCCTGGAGAAAAAAGGGAATGCTGCAATCTCCGAAAAAGCTGAAAGCAACCTGGTTACGGATGCCGATATCGCAGCCCAGGATGCAATTATTGAGATGATTGGCCGCCAATTTCCGGAACATGGCATCATTGCGGAAGAAAAAGATTTCCGGGCAAACAGCAGCTCTAACAATCTCTGGATTATTGATCCCCTGGACGGTACCAATAATTTTGCCCATGATATCCCTCAGTTCAGCATCTCCATAGCTTATGCCTGCTCGGGACAAATCTTGGTGGCTGCGGTTTATGATCCGATGCGCGATGAAATGTTCACCGCCTGCCGGGGCAAAGGAGCATTTCTGAACAATGCACCCATCAGGGTTTCCCAAGCCTCCTCTCTGCAGGAAGCAATCGTCGCTACCGGGTTTTACTATGATCGCGGGGAAATTATGCAAAAAACGCTCAGCAGCATTGAAAAACTTTTTGAAGCGAATATGCACGGCATCCGCCGTTTTGGCAGCGCCGCTCTCGACCTTTGCTGGGTAGCATGCGGAAGGTTTGATGCTTTTTTTGAATATAAACTGTCATTATGGGATTTTGCCGCCGGCATACTGATCATTGACGAAGCCGGGGGATGCTGCACCAACCTGAAAGGTGAGACTCTCGATCTTAACAGCACCGGCCTCGCCGTTTCCAACAACAAATTTCATCGTGATTTTCTGGCAATTGTAGGCCGATAGACACAGGGTTAAGGTTCTTCTGAGTTAACCATATGCATGTTATAATATGCACAATAATCGAATTAACCGTTGGATGTATAAAAAATTAATTTATTATCATATCTAACATCAATAAGCAAGGCGAATCTCGGAATTTAAGAAGGTGGAAAAACACTTTTTGCAGTGCTGGAGAATGTCACGGAAGAATCGACCCCCTGTGACGGGTATCCATAATATGCACAGAAAAGCGGGTGGCAAATTTGACTGAACATGAAAAGACTCCCGAACGGCAGAGTATCTCCTGGATGGGAGGAAAATACGCCGGGGAACTGAAAAACGGCGTGCCCCACGGCCGGGGTAGATTTATCATGCCCGACGGCACCAGGTATGACGGCGAGTGGAACGAGGGTAAACCGCACGGGAAGGGAACAATGGTATTTGACAGCGGGGCTGCCTACAGGGGAAACTTTATTAAAGGTCAACGTAACGGATATGGCATCTACGCCCGGCCGGACGGTAAAAAATTAAAGGGGCTCTGGAAAGAGGGCCAATTCGTCGAACCGGTGGAGGAACCGCAAACAAAGAAAAAAAGCGAATCGCAACCTGCATTGGAAAACCGGGTCGGAACCGATAAAACTACCACACCAGCTATAGAAGTAGAAAATCTCAGCCACCGGTACGGCAGCCTGCAGGCAGTCAAAGAAATCAGTTTCCAGGTCTATCCCGGTGAAATACTCGGTTTTCTCGGTCCCAACGGGGCCGGTAAATCAACAACCATCAAGGTGCTGACAGGACAACTGGACCTGCAGAGCGGTTCAGCGCATATCCTGGGCCGGGAAGCAGGCAGGGACGATCCGGAAATTCAAGCGCAGATCGGGGTAACCTTTGAAGAAAAAAATCTCTATCTCGAGATGACCGCTCTGGAAAACCTCAATTTTTTTGCCTCCCTATTCGGCATTCGCAATCCCGAATCACTGGAAACCCTGCGCCGCGTAGGGCTTGCCGACAGGGCCAGAGATCGGGTGGCCAATTATTCTAAGGGAATGAGGCAGCGTTTGATGGTTGCCCGCGCTTTTATCAACAAACCGAACATCCTCTTCCTGGATGAACCGACAGACGGCCTTGATCCGGTAACCGCAGCCCGGATACGAAAAATCATAAAAGAAGAAGCTGACCGGGGTGCAGCAGTTCTGCTTACTACTCACAATATGCTTGAAGCCGATGAGCTTTCTGATCGAGTGGCCTTCATCAATGAAGGCCAGATTGTAGCCCTGGACACAGCGGAAAATCTGAAACAGAAATATGGCCAGAGATCAGTACGGATCCGCCTGCGAGATGGAGACGGAGTGCGGGTAGAAAAACTTCCCCTGGACGGCGAAAGATCATCCACCCTCCTAAGTGAACTGGCCGCCTCACCTGACCTGCTGACCATTCACACTGAAGAAGCCACCCTGGAAGCGATATTCATTAAATTAACCGGCAGGGGGCTGGCAGGATGAAAAATCCGACATCCAACAGCAACCTGCTTTTGGCTGTTCTGAAAAAAGATCTCCGGCTTTACAGCCGCAATATGATTTACATATTCCTTACTGTAATCAGCCTGGTTTTTTTTGTGGTCATCTACTGGGTCGTTCCGGACACGGTCGATGAAGATATTAACTTTGCCATTACTCCTCCAATTTCCGTTCTCGTCAACGATGGGCTGAAATCGCTGCCCGCTCAGGGCGTTCCAGAATCAGTCCGTCAGCAGGCAAAAGAGATTGAAGAGGGTTTTGAAGAAGAGGGGCTTGGCCTGGTTGAACTCGAAAATGAAGAAGAACTCAAAAAGGTGATCCTCGGGGAACTGGAAGTTTACAGGACTGATCAAGGTCAGTTTATTATCCGTGACCCGGCAGGGGATCAAAAAAAACCGGCTGATGCAGAAAAAGTTAATCTTGACATCGGCATGTCGTTTCCTCCCACTTTCCTGCGGGACGCTGCGCTGGGTGAAAAACCGAAAGTGACTGTTTACGCCGATGCCGCTGTGCCTGATGAAATCAGGAATGCCATGGAAGGTTTTATCAGCGAACTGGCTTACCAGGTAGCCGGTTATGAGCTGCCGGTTGAACTGCCAGATGAAGAAGCTATAATTCTCGGTGAAGACCGCCTGGGAAATCAAATATCGCTGCGGGAAAAAATGAGACCGCTCCTGGCCTTCTTCATAATGATGATGGAGACTTTCACCCTTGCCTCACTGATTTCCAACGAAGTCCTCCAACGAACGGTAACCGCCCTGCTGGTCACACCACTAAAAGTCTGGCACTTCCTCCTGGCCAAAACTATTTTCGGCACAGCTCTGGCTATGGGACAGTCGGTGATCGTTCTACTCTTCGTCGGGTCATTCACCACTGACAACTGGCACCTGCTCCTGACTATCATTCTGCTGGGTTCCCTGCTGTTCACGGCAGTAGCAATGTTTGTCGGAGCCGCCGGGAAAGATTTTATCGGCCAGCTGATGTTTAGCCTGCTGTTCCTGATCCCCCTGCTCATTCCTTCCTTTGCTGTGCTATTTCCCGGTTCTGTAGCTTCCTGGGTCAGTGTGCTGCCCAGCTATCCTATCGTCAGACTCCTTTACGATGTCACCATTTATGACACCCTCTGGGTAGATTCCCTTGGATGGCTGCTCTACGCCCTGTTGTGGGCAGCAATTATATACAGCGCCGGCCTATTTGTCCTAAAAAGGAAGGTGGCAACATTATGAGCATAAACCGGATTTTAAAAATTTTAGGCAAAGATTTCGCCGTTGAACCGCGGAAACCATTTTTTATCTGGGCCCTGCTGCTGCCTTTTGCCCTGACTCTC
The DNA here is from genome assembly GCA_034189085.1 of Bacillota bacterium. Classification (GTDB taxonomy): domain Bacteria; phylum Bacillota; class Dethiobacteria; order DTU022; family DTU022; genus M55B129. The sequence goes on from JAXHVH010000032.1 coordinate 15,832, forward strand.
CTTTTCCAGTTTGCTTTTGGCTCGCTTTTCGAACCAAAACCGAGGCTGGGGATAGTTGATCTAGGAGAATCATCACTTACCTCCTCCGTACAGGAACTGGAGGGTTTTGAGGTAACAATACTGGAAAGCCCCGACGAACTGATTGAACAGGTGGGAAAACACGATTTCGATGCTGGCCTGGTGCTTGAACCCGGTTTCGACGAAGCGATTCAGGGAGGAGAAAAACCGACCCTGGAATTTTATTTAAGCGGAGAGAGTCTCGCTTCAAACCGGATTATTATCTCAGTAACAGCTATTGAAATGATCCGCGGCCTTGAAGGCGAAGAACCTCCCGTCGAGGTGGAAACAGTCTTTTTTAGCGATCCAGGCCTGCCCATTTCAATCCGGCTGGTGCCGATCATTGTCTTCTATGCCCTGGCCATGTCCGGCATGTGGGTGCCCAGTTCCAGCCTTGTGGAAGAAAAAGAAAAAGGAACCCTCACCGCCATGCTGGTAAGCTCGGCCAGGATTAATGAAGTGCTTGTTGCCAAGTGGCTGCTGGGCTTTCTCTTTGCCACTTTCCTGGCAGCTGTTACCCTTCTTTTAAATCAGGCTTTTGGACCACGACCGCTGGAAGTAATGGTTGTTGTCATTGTCGCTGCCGCTCTCACTTCAGTAATCGGTTTACTGATCGGTATTTATTCAAAAACCGCAACCATGCTTTTTACCCTGATCAAAGGCCTGGGGTTCTTTCTTTTCATCCCCGTTATTTTTTACCTCTTTCCCGACTGGCCACAATGGATCGCCAAGATTTTCCCTCTCTACTGGGTTATCAGCCCAATCTGGGAGGTATCAATCATGGGAGAGCCGCTGAGCACAGTCTGGTTCGAGCTGCTCATTGCCCTGGCTATTATCATTGTGCTGGTGATTATCGCTGTTCTGATGAGGAAACGCATTCTGGACTGACAAACACATCAGAAAACCCGATAATTACAAACCATAATAATACAAAGATAATATACTTTCTCTCCGAATAATATACCTTCTTCACAAAGATCTAACTTCAGCAGAAAAAGTTAAAATCAAACCGGGTACCCTTTTATTTTCTAAAGGGCACCCCGGTTTTTTTACTTAAGGATTTTAATCTGTAATAGAGTGAAATCTATTTCTATTTGGCTTAACTCTAATTATTTTGGTTTGGGATATGAACTCAGGGCCTCCAGGTTTTTATTTATTTCTTCCTGTGGAAGACTGTAATCAGTCAGCTTTCCGCTCATGTAAGCATCATAACCGCTCAGATCCAGCAGGCCGTGACCGCTCAGGTTGAAGAGGATAGTCTTTTCACGACCTTCTTCTTTGGCTTTAAGGGCTTCGTCGATCGCAGCAGCAATGGCATGGTTGGTCTCCGGGGCACAAACAATACCCTCATTGCGGGCAAAGATCAGCCCGGCTTCGTAGGTTTTCAACTGGTGATAAGCCCTGGCTTCGACAAGTTCGTCCTTGATCAACTGGCTAACCAGTGGAGCCAGGCCGTGGTAGCGAAGCCCCCCGGCATGCAAAGGCGCAGGGACAAAAGTATGACCCAGGGTATACATAGGCATAAACGGTGTCGTAGCAGCCGAATCGCCAAAATCATAAAGGAAAGGAGCCCTGGTCATTGTGGGACAGGCAGTAGGCTCCACTCCAATTACAGATACCTCTTTGCCATAGATCTTGTCCCTGATGAATGGGAAGGATAAGCCGGCAAAATTGCTGCCCCCGCCCACACAGCCGATTACTACATCAGGATAATCACCAAACATTTTCATCTGTTTTTGTGCTTCCAGCCCGATGATGGTCTGGTGCATCATGACATGGTTTAAAACGCTGCCCAGAGAATATTTAGTTTTCACCTTGGAGGTCACTGCATCTTCAACCGCTTCACTGATCGCTATACCAAGGCTTCCCGGGGTGTCAGGGTTTTCAGCCAGCACCTGCCGTCCGAAATTAGTATCCGGGCTGGGACTGGCCACACACTCCGCACCCCAGCTGTTCATTAACAGCTTGCGGTATGGTTTTTGTTCAAAACTGATTTTGACCATGTAAACTTTCAAAGGCATATCGAACAGGGAACAGGCAAAGCTGAGGGCACTGCCCCACTGACCGGCCCCTGTTTCAGTTGTTATTCTTTCAACCCCGGCGACCTTGTTGTAATAAACCTGGGCTACCGCCGTGTTGGGCTTATGGCTGCCGGCAGGACTGACTGCTTCATTCTTGTAGTAGATTTTGGCCGGGGTATTCAGATATTTTTCAAGGCCATATGCCCTGATCAGGGGAGTAGGCCTCCATATAAGCAGCTTCTCCAGCACTTCTTCCGGAATATCTAAAAAACGCTCAGTGCTGAATTCCTGTTCAATCAGGTTCATCGGGAAAAGAGACACCCAGTCATCAGGTACCGTGGGCTTTCCTGTTCCTGGATGCAGGTAAGGCTGGACCGGGGTGGGAAGATCAGCCTGAATGTTGTACCACTTATTTGGAATTTCCTCCTGTTTCAAAAAAGCAATTTTCGGTCTCATTTTAACTCCTCCTTGATATTTATTTTCTAACAGAATAATCCTGGCATCTTTACCTTTCTCCAGACTTTACTATCACCAACCTTCCCCCATTTTCCCGGCTTACATTTCATTCTGCGATCGTCAAGAAAAATGTGATCCACGCGCCAGAAAAATATTGATCCACCAACGCCAGGAAAAAAGTGATCCACTTCGGGCAAAACGCCAGTAAAAAAGTGATCCACTAACGCCCGGGAACGCCACCCCTTCCCAGGGTAATCTGGTAAATGTCAATCATAGCGAACACAGTGATTACCAATAAAAAAACCTTTTGCCCCGTCTTAAGGGCGAAAGGTTTTTCGCGGTGCCACCTTAATTAGATCCAGCCGGTTCGCGGTTTGCCTGCTGTCGGCCTCACAACAAAGCCCGGAAAGGGATGAAAGTTCAACGGCGAAAACAAATGTTTAAGGGAAAAAAATAAACCTCTCGTCTTCTGGGACGAAAGGTTCGCTTCCGCGTTGCCACCCGGTTTCGGACCCCGCCGACTTTGCCTGCACTGCCTGCCGGTCAGAATCTCACTCTTTACAGATACGGGCTGCAAATATATTGGAGCCGATATCTTCCCATTTTCACGGTCGGGTTTTCCGGCGAAGCCTACTTGCTCGCAGAAGGAGCTTTCGGTCCGCTGCTCCCGGGCCCATTCAGTTGCCAGCATGTGCCCGTTTCCCACCTTCACAGGCTCTCTGAAACATCCTCAGGCAAACTTACTATTCCCGTTCATCACATTTGATAATTTTCAAATATGTACTTTTATACCACAGGCGGAAGAAACCTGTCAAGAAGAAATTTAATTTTACCGATGAAATTTTCATCTGTTAATTCCCAAAGTAAGTTCTACAGTGGACCACGGTGTAGCATTTAGTTTGGGAATTTACGTTGTATTTTAAACTAACATAGAAAGCATGATCCCCGCTGCCACTGCTGAGCCAATCACACCCGCAACATTTGGACCCATGGCATGCATTAAAAGGTAATTTTTCGGGTTCTCTTCCTTACCGACTACTTGAGAAACACGAGCAGCCATAGGGACTGCTGATACTCCTGCAGAACCAATGAGAGGATTTATTTTGCCACCTGTCAGCACATAAAGGAGTTTACCCATCAACACTCCCGCCATCGTTCCGATTGCAAAAGCTACCAACCCCAACATAATTATTTTAATTGTATCGGGTGTCAAAAAATATGTTGCAGTCGCTTTTGCTCCAACTGTCAAACCAAGAAATATAACCACAATATTATTCAATTCATTTTGAGCAGCTTTGCTCAGTCTTTCCGTCACACCTGTTTCTCTTAATAAATTGCCGAACATAAGCATGCCGAGTAGAGGTAAAGCAGCAGGTAAAAGAAGCCCTGTTATGATGATAACAATAATCGGAAACATGATTTTCTCTGTTTTCGAAACCGGGCGTAGTTGTTCCATCTCTACTAGACGTTCTTTTTTACTGGTTAAAAGTTTCATAATCGGCGGCTGTATAATGGGAACCAGCGCCATATAAGAATAAGCAGCTATTGCTATAGAACCCAGCAGTTCAGGAGCCAGTTGATTAGCCAAAAAAATAGCTGTTGGACCGTCCGCTCCTCCAATTATCCCTATTGCACCGGACTGCTCAAGAGAAAATCCAAGGAAATAAGCTCCTATAAAAGTTAAGAAAATCCCAAATTGTGCAGCTGCTCCGAGTAGTAGTGTAACGGGATTAGCAATCAAGGGTCCAAAATCAGTTAAAGCTCCTACACCAAGAAAAATCAACGGCGGATAAATACCTAGTTCCAAACCGAGTGAAAGGTAATACAACAACCCTCCGAGTTCTTCACCATTCTCCGGGTTCATCAGTCCGCCGAGTGGAAGGTTAACCAGAAGAATACCAAACCCGATTGGCACTAACAACAAAGGTTCGTATTTTTTCGCTATACCCAAATATAACAGAGTACAGGCAATGATGATCATTAAAATTTCGGTCACCTGCAGATTCAAAAAACCAGTGCTTTGAAAAAATTCCACAATTAAATCTAACATTCCAGCGTAACCCCTTTCATAGCTGAGATTAAATAACTATTATTTCACTAGGACAGGACGACCAGGGGGTCTCCGCTGTTAACTGAATCACCTTTTTTTACAAGTACTTCTGTTACTTCGCCATTGTATGGAGAAGTAATTTCGTTCTCCATTTTCATCGCTTCAAGTACCAGCAATACATCTCCTTCATTTATAGAATCTCCTACTGAAACTTTAACATCTAGAATAGAACCAGGCATTGGTGAATCAACCTTAAATCCTTCTCCCATTGGCTGTTTCGGTACTGTTTTTTCAGGTATCTTCGGTGTTTTTGTTTCGTTTTCTTTATTCGCTTCTGTGATATTGGTTCTTTCTGATGTGAATTTGACATCTTTATTATGACCCGGAGTAACAGATTTATGAACTATACTATTATTATTGCTCGGACTGTTTATTTCTTCTACCTGCACTGTATAACTTTGACCATCCACTGTTACTTTAAAAGTTTTCATTGGGTTTACCCCTCCTGGACTGGTTTAATCTAACCTCATTATTCAATAATTCTTTATGTCTTTCCATTCTCCAATTCATTCTTGAATTGTTAATTAAAGGTTGACAGGTTATCCGTAATGACTGCAAATTATAAATGTTATCTTCCATTTGCATATAGCGATATACTGCTGAAATAACAGCAACTGTAATTATTTTGTTTTGCTCACCCTCCACTATTAAAGGCTCCTGACTTTTATGTAATAAAAACTGTAATCTGTTCAATAGCAGAAGAATGACATAAAGTAGTAAAAGTATACTTAATACTACAAGAAAACCTAACACAACAACCTGAAGAGCAAAATCAAGATTATTCATGTAAAACTTCATCCCTCCATTTAACGCGATGAAAAAATTAGGAGCATCATCTTTCTCTTCCTTTATCCGCTTGTATATGAGCAAAAAAAAATATATCAGTAATGCATGTCCACTAATAGATAACCCCTTCATCTACCAGCTTCTCAATTTCTTTTTCAGACATGCCAAGTAAGGATCCAAAGATTTCTTTATTGTTCTCCCCTAACACTGGAGAGGCTTTCCATATATTAGCAGGTGTCTCCGAAAGTTTCCAGGGTGGACTAATGACTTTTTTCTTACCCATTACGGGGTGTTCTACTTCGGTAACCAAACCACGCGCATTTACATGAGGATCAGAGAGTATTTCTTCAGCGCTTAAAGAAGGTGTCGCTGCCACCCCGACATCCTGAAGCATGGTCATTATATCATAATGAGTATATTTCATGGTCCACTCAGAAATTAGCTTGTCCAGTTTAGCCCTGTTGTTCCAACGGCTGTAGCCATCGGAGAAAGCTCTTTCTTTGGTCCATTCAGGATTACCCATTGCTTTACAAAGCGCTTTCCACTCTTCCTCTGTAGCCACAGCAATACTGATCCACTTGTCCTCACCCTTGCAACGATAGCAGTTATGAGGCGCCATAATGGAATCCTGGTTGCCACATCTATGAGGTGATCTTCTATTCATAGTGTACTCCATTAATTCAGAACCAACTTGAGCGCTCATACATTCTGAGGAAGAAAGATCGATATATTGACCTTCACCAGTCTTTTGTTTGTGTATCAGTGCTGTCAGCAGAACAAATGCTGTTATAGTTCCAACTCTCATATCAATAACCCCACTCATTGTATTGGGCTCACCATCTTCATAACCTGTAAGATAAGCCAATCCTCCAAAAGAAGCAAATATAGGTGCGTAGCCGGCATATTTACTGTATGGGCCTGTAGCCCCAAATCCAGACGATGAAAGCATTATGATATCAGGCTTGACTTTTACCAAGTCATTATATGATAACCCCAGCCTATCCATTACACCAGGGCGCATGTTCTCAAGAACCACATCGCTTTCTGCAACAATTCTTTTTGCCAATTCCACACCTTTTGATTTTTTAAGATCAAGGGAAACACTTTTTTTGTTAAGGTTAGCATTATTAAAAATTGGCGATGCATCGTAATCATTATAACTATCTCCTGTTGTGATGGAACTATATCTTATTTGATCAACACGCTTCCGACTTTCAATTTTTATAACTTCTGCTCCTAAAAAAGAAAGAAGTAAAGTAGCAAGAGGTCCTGCCCAAACCCAACTAAAATCAGCAATCTTTACTCCTTCTAAAGCATTCTTGTTCATTTGTTAAATCCTCCCTAATGCTATATTATTCCCGCTTCTCTGAGTTTGACTAATTCTTCTTTAGAATATCCCAGGCGATTTCCATACACTTCCTCATTATGCTGCCCCAGCAGGTTTGCTCCCCGATTATGGGAAGGACTCGTCTTTGAAAATTTATAAGGCAACCCGGGATACATCAATTTTCCAGCAACTGGGTGTTCTATCTCAACAAAAAATCCTCGGGCTTTGGTTTGAGGGGACTTAAATACTTGTTCTGCTGAACAAATTGGAGCACATGCTGTACCATTAGCTTGCACTTTGTGAAAAAGGTTCATAGTATCATATTTTAATGTTTCCTGCCTCAAATAAGTCCTAAGATCGTCAAAGTTAGCCTCTCTCGCTTCCTGGGTTTTAAACCTCTCATCATTAATCCATTCTGGATTGCCTAAAGCTTCAACCAACCCATTCCACTGCTTTTCGGGATGCAGCACAACTATAATGTACCCACCATCACGGCAGCGCACCAGTGTATCACGGACACGATTAATCTCATACCGAGTAGGGCTTTTCCCGAGTTCATAGTACCTTGCAATATTAACTCTTTCCAACGCCATTTCTGCTTCTTGTTTAGATATATCAATGTATTGCCCAGTTCCCCCAATATTACGCCAGTAGAAAGCTCCCATAATGCTCACTGATGCACATATACCAACATCAGTTTCACCTACATACCCGCCTCCCTTTATAGGCTCCCTATCAGAGTTTGGCGAAGCTGCAGGCAAAATATATCCGGCACCACTGACATGGTAAGTGTTAAGATAATACGATTTATAGTTACAGTAAGGTCCGTACTGTCCGAATGGCGTAATGGAAGCCATAATCAAGGAAGGATTCTGCTCACAAAGAACTTTGTAATCCAATCCCAATTTTTCCATCTGACCAGGCATCTTATCTTCCACCAAAATATCAGCATCCACAATAAGCTTTTTAAAAATATCGCGCCCCTTTAATGAATTCAAGTCCAGAGTAACTCCTAATTTGTTGGTATTAAGATAGAGGAATAGGCCCGAAAGTTCTGGATCGGGTTTATCACCCAGAAACGGCCCTCTACTTCTTGCATCATCACCTTTTGGGTTTTCAACTTTTATTACTTCTGCACCAAGGTCAGCGAAAAGTTTAGTACAATAAGGGCCGGCTACAAAATTACAACATTCAATAACTTTTACACCATTTAATGGTCCTTTTTTCAATAAATTCACTCCTCATTATTATAAATATTGTCCAATTTATTTCACATATGATTTATATGTAACCATTCTATTATTTTTCTGGCAGCACTTTAAGACGATCTTTCATGAATATTTTGATGCTGCTTTTTGTTTGTGGGCTCAATACAACTATTTATTAATTTAGAACCTGTATGTTGTTCCCACTAAACCTAATACAAATTCTTCTGGCATCTGCACAGAAAATTCACAAATTGCTTTAAAACCTGTGCAATGCATTGGAACCACCATACTCGGGCAATAACTTTTAATAGCATCTATGGTCCGCTTAATTTCATCAAGGTTAGATCGAGCAAGATGAAATCCACCTATTATAGCCCGTACCTTATCCACTCCACTGATTTTTCTTGCGTATTCAATCGTGTTAACAATTCCCGAATGTGCACACCCGGATATAATTACCAATCCCTTGTCTTTTAAATTTACAACTATTGCCTGATCATCGTTGATATTATCTTGTACGTACTCATTACCCTGACGCACAACCACCCATGAAGAAATACCTGATTTCTCAAAGCTGCGACGTGGCACCATTCCTGTTGTCCAGCAACCAGGGGCAAGCTCATAATGACCTTTAGATAAGATTAACTCTGCTCCTTTTGCCTCCCATTTTTCTCTTGGCAGAAGAGGAATCAGTTCTTTTCTGCCATTTTCTTTAACTCTCCATCGTTCCAAAAATATCTCTGGGTGTGCCACTACTGGAATCTGTCTTTTTATTTTCTTCAGCATACTCATTAAGCCAGTTGTATGATCCTTATGCCCATGGCTAAGAGCAATCTTGGTGACAGTAACAGGATCAATACCCATTGATTTCATATTCTCAATCAACGCTATTTTAGTTGCACCAGTATCCCACATAATTCTTTCGCCTACGTCGTTAATATCTATTAGCATCGATAGGCCATGCTCAGCCAACAAATATTTTTCAGTAAATCTATTAGCTGAGCTAGTTGATTTCATGATATGATCTGCCATGTTATCAACCAATACATTAATTGATAATTTTTCAACATTACCAAAATCTATAATCCCACTCATCTATTCAACTCCTTTTCAAATATTACGTGTCCGTTGCCATGAGAAATTCTGCATTAGATTAATTGGTTAAATTGCTTTTTTCTCATACTGGCTTATGTGACATCTTATAACCATAAAACTTGATTATGAATCCCTCTTACTATGATCTAATTTGGGGTAAAATAAATACTATTATCGCTTAACAAACTCCCAGCTACTCTAACCTCAAAGAAAGGCTGCATTCTAAATTATAAATCCCTCAGGCAGATGTAATTGAACTCCTTCGCCGCATCCAAGTAAGACTCAAAAGGCTAAGAAGCGTACACCCAGCTGAAAGAGGCCACATAACCCCAAAGCCCCATAATTGGGCAACTATGCCAAAGGCAACTGATCCCAGGAAATGCCCTCCATCATAACCTATAAAATATGTTGCAAGACCACGCCCTTGCTTTTCCGGGGGCACCCGATCAGCGAGAAGTGCCATTGAAGCAGGTCGAGCTATTCCCGTCCCAAGCCCAAATACTGAAGCACAAGCCAATAAGCCAATGAGATTTTGAACCAACAAGAGTGTAATCATTGCCAGTGAAATAGCAATGACTCCAAGTATGATGGCTTTAGATCGGCTCCACTTGTCCGCGAGTCGCCCCAGAAAAACGCGAGAGAACAACAGAGCAAGCGCCTGAACCGTAAAATAAAGCCCTGGGTTATTTATACCTATAGACATAGCATAAATTGCAATAAAGGTGTTTACGGATGCCATAGCTAATCCCAACCAGATGGCAATCCAGGCCATAGGAAAAGCATCAATTGATACTATATTAGTAAAAAAAGCACGATCTTGGCTCCTGTTGTTTGGTGTCTTTTTTTTATCTCTAACTAGAAGAGATACTATTAAAGCAATAACAGCAAAAGATGTTGCAACGTTAAAAAGCTGATTAAATCCGAAAAAGGAAATAATATAAAAACCTAAAGCAGGTCCAAAGATAAAACCAAGGCTGTTAGCGGATGCGAAAAGACCAATAGCCTCACTACGGCGCCTGATAGGCGCTATAGAAATTATGAAAGCATTAGACGCAGTACTGTATGAACTTAAACCCAAACCATGTATAACACGGCCTAACACAAGTGTCCAAATCGAAATACCAAGGGAGTAGATGATGCTGGCCAACCCAAAGCAAGCACTGCCGAACACAACAAGAGGTGGTTGTTTCCATTTATCAGTTGCCCAACCGAAGAATGGGCGTAATAGAAGCGCAGTGATAGCGAGTAATCCGACAATTAATCCGGCTTCTGCTTTGTTGCCACCTATGCTCAGCACATAAACAGGTAGTGTTGCGTTCACCATTTGAGTGCAAAAAGCATTAAAAAAATTGGCTACTGTAATCAAAATGAAACTTGCTGAAAAAAGCTGTTCGGAAGCAGCATCACCATCACTATTCCTTGAACCAGACGAATGGTTTTGGCGTCTCCCCTGTAAAATAAACTTCTTCAAGTTTAGCAACCTCGCCAATTTGGTTTACGTTTCTCTAAAAAAGATGCTACTCCCTCATTCTTGTCGATACTACCCGAGACAATTGCAAATAAGCGATTCTCGAATTCCAGTGCCGCTGTCAGGCTCATATCTGTCCCATACTCTACTGCATCCTTTGCTGCTCTTAAAGCCAGTGGAGGCTTATCAACCAGTTTCTTAGCCATACTCTTAACTTCTTTCATTAGATCGCCAGCGGGAACCACTTTATTGACAAGTCCTATGCGAAAAGCTTCCTCTGCATTTATAGGTTCCCCTGTGAGTATTATTTCCATTGCCCGACCTTTACCTACCAAGCGTGTAAGGCGCTGCGTGCCGCCCAGTCCAGGGATGATTCCAATATTAATCTCAGGTTGTCCAAACTGTGCTGTATCTGCTGCAATCCTGAGTGTGCAGGCTAGAGCAAGTTCGCATCCACCTCCCAACGCATATCCGTTTACAGCTGCTATGCTGGGTTTTGAAAGTTGTTCTAGTCTAGAAAAGACTGATCGCCGCAAGCGGCTTTTATTACCCAGTTCAGACAGAGTATCTCTCTCACTCACTTCTTTGATATCTGCCCCGGCAACAAAAGAGCGATCTCCTGCTCCTGTCAGGATAAGCACTCTTATCTCCTCGTCAGATTCCGCATATTCTATCGCCAGACCAAGTTCTTCCATAAGTGCCTGAGTTAAAGCGTTCCTAACTTCAGGGCGGTTGATGGTTATGGTTACAAGCCCCTCGCTTTTTTCATAAAGGATAAACTTATAAGCCATTGCACATGTACCTCCATTTGACAGATCTTAATCTAAAGTACTAAAGCTCATAATCGTAGAAACCCTTTCCTACCTTTTTACCCCATTCACCTTTGATATATTTTTCAACAATAGTTGGAGATGGTCTATCAGAAGGATTACCACTTTCCTGGTATTGTTCCATATATACCTGATAAGCTAAATCTATCCCGGTAAGATCCATCAGTTGAAATGGTCCCATAGCGTAACCAAGTCCGTTAATCACAGCAGTGTCAATATCTTCATAAGAAGCCACACCCATGTCAAAAAGTTTTAAAGCTTCTTTACGAGAGGCCTGGACAAAACGATTAACTAAGAAACCATATATTTCCTTGTGAAGCAAAACGGGTACTTTATCCATTTTTTTAACCACTTCCATTACCGCCTGTGCTGTGTCATCCGATACATGTGGTCCTTTGACAACCTCAACGAGTTTCATTACAAGAGCAGGGTTGAAGAAGTGCATGTTACAGATTTTATTTGGTCGTTTAGTAACATCAGCTATTTTAGAACTAACAATGTAAGAACTATTTGTAGCAAGAATCGCATGTGATGGTGATAATTTATCAAGTTTTGCAAAGAGGTCTCGCTTGACTTCCAGCTTTTCAACAATCGCTTCTATCACAAGATCTGCGTCTTCAACAGCTTTTTCTATTGTTGAAACAAAAGCAAGGTTCGCCCGTGCTTGTTTTGCTTCATCATTATTAAGCTTACCTTTAGATACACGTTCGTTCAGATATGAGTTAACAAACTGCTCAGCCTTAATAAGTACTTCAGAATTAATATCAGTACACTTAACTTCGAAACCGGCCAGAGCTGCACACAGGGTAATTTGATGCCCCATATTGCCTGCTCCAATAACAGCTATTTTTTTTATATTCATACCATTTTTCCCTTCCTTATATACTAACCGTGCAATAAGTAATGTTTGCTCAAATCTATATCATTATCGACACCTTATCTTCTGAAACAATGCAAATTTTATATAAAACTTCAGCATCGAACTATTTGTTAAGTTAAAAAACCATTTTAATTATTTGTAGCTCACCTTTCTCAAAACAGATAAGTAAATACATTACATACAGCTCAAATATGACAAATCAGAGATACAAGTTTAATAAACAAAATCATACCCAGCATGATTTTTAATAAACTATATTTATAATTATATACATTTATATATAATAAATACTTTTGGATTGCCTGACTGTTTTTGGCAAGTAAAAACTGCATAGTTCGGCAGCTAAAAAATACATAAGTAGGAAGGCTGCCATCGTTAGTGTTTGGTTTCACCCTGCCCTTTCCCCACGGGGGAAGGGTAAAACATT
>JAXHVH010000033.1:0-27850 GCA_034189085.1 Bacillota bacterium
TCAGCTCAAACCCCAGCTGGAAGAAGCCAAAAAAGAAATAGCTGAATATATTGAACAGGAAGAAGATGTCCTGTCATACGTTATTTTTCCCAACGTGGCTATCGATTTTTTCAAACGGCGCTGTGGCACACTCCCACCGTTGGAGCTTAACAAAAGCTGCGACAGCGGTAAAGTGATCAATGCAGTAAAGGATCCGAAGAGCGAAACGGGAATTCCTGCCCTGGCCGATCTGCAGGCGGTTGATGAATCGCTTATTGGCAGTGATGATAGTAATGTTATTTACCCTGCTTAAATAATAGCCTTTGCAGAAACCCTGCAGGAGAAAATAGCCATGAGAACAGTAAAAAATTGGTTATCGAAAAAAGTAGTGCGTTGCTTGTTGACACCCCCGGGTGGTGGATCTATAATAAAAGGCAATCTTTCATTGAAAGGCCATGATGGGCAGGAGTAAGCGGCGGTGTTTTTTTAGAGAGCCGGCGCAGGTGCAAACCGGTAAAACATGTCGTTGAAGGTCGGTCCGGAGCTGTTCGGCTGAATTACAGTAAGCCGAATCGGGTTGATACCGTTACCATGATCAGCGAGAAGCATTATCCTGAAAAGATAATGCTGAAAAAGGGTGGTACCGCGGAGGAAACCCTTCGCCCCTTTGGGCGGAGGGTATTTTTATATATTGATATACATTATGGGAGGAGAGAGTGGAAGGTGAACCGGAAAATTTTTATGAACGGTCAGCTGGTTCCGGAGGAGGAAGCTGTAGTATCTGTTTTTGATCACGGTTATCTCTATGGTGACGGTGTTTTTGAAGGCATCCGAGCTTATAAAGGCAGGGTTTTCCGACTGGATGAACATACCCGCAGGCTCTTTGACTCGGCAAAATCAATCATGCTCAATATTCCCTACAGCGAGCAGGAGATGAACGAAGCCATTGTTGACACAATCAAGGCGAACAATTTGCAAGATGCTTACATAAGAGTGGTAGTTTCAAGGGGGAAAGGTGATCTCGGCCTTGACCCGCGGAAATGCAAGGAATCGCAGGTTGTGATCATCGCCGATAAAATTGTGCTTTACCCCGAAGAGCTTTATGAAAAAGGACTCAATGTTGTGACCGTAGCCACCCGCCGCAACATGGCAGATGCCCTTGATCCGAAAATAAAGTCCCTTAATTATTTGAATAATATCCTGGCCAAAATTGAAGCTAACCGGGCCGGGGTCCTGGAGGCGCTGATGATCAGCGGTCAGGGATACATTTGCGAAGGGACAGGAGACAACATTTTCATCTATCGCAAAGGGAAATTGATTACTCCGCCACCTTATCTTGGTATCTTAGAAGGAGTGACAAGGGCGGTCATTTTAGAAATTGCAGAGGAAGAAAATATCCCTTACCAGGAAACCCCTTTCACGCGGCACGATCTTTACACAGCCGATGAATGTTTCTTAAGCGGTACTGCCGCAGAACTTATCCCGGTCATTGAAGCTGACATGCGGGTTATAGGCACCGGCGAACCGGGGCCGGTAACCAGGCGCCTGATAAAAAGGTTTCGGGAACGCGCCAACAGCGAAGGAACGCCCGTCGCTTAATTAATGGGATGTCCTTTTCAGTGGACTGATGCAATGCCGACAACTTTCTGTGGAAGAAGGATCATGGACATTTAATAAATAAGCGGAATGAACCTGAAGGAGGTTTTATTATGCGCAGTCATAAAGCAACCCGCGGTGCCGACCGGGCGCCTCACCGTTCCCTATTTTCGGCGGCAGGTTTTCACCCTGCTGAACTGGAGCAGCCCCTGGTGGGAGTGGCCAGTTCAGCTAACGATATTGTGCCGGGTCATGTTCACCTGGAGAAGATAGCCGAAGCAGTCAAGGCAGGGGTAAGGATGGGCGGCGGAACGCCGGTTGAATTTACGACCATCGGCGTTTGTGATGGTATTGCCATGAATCATGCCGGCATGCATTACTCCCTGGCCAGTCGGGAACTAATCGCCGACAGCATTGAAGTGATGGTTGAAGCACACTGTTTTGATGCCCTGGTCCTGGTGACAAACTGTGATAAGATCACACCGGGGATGATGATAGCAGCGGCCAGGCTGAACCTGCCCACTGTAATGATCAGCGGCGGGCCCATGCTCGCCGGGGAGATTGACGGCAAAAAGATAGATTTAAGCAGTGTTTTTGAAGCTGTTGGGTCTTTTCATGCTGGACGGATGACCGAAGAGGAACTAGAAAATATTGCTGATAATGCCTGCCCCGGATGCGGATCCTGTGCCGGTATGTTTACAGCCAACTCCATGAACTGTATGGCGGAAGCGCTGGGGTTAGCCCTGCCCGGTAACGGAACCATACCGGCAATCAGTGCCAAACGTTTGCACCTGGCCAAGGAAGCTGGCATGCGAGTTATGGATTTACTTGAGAAAAAAATTAAAGCTTTAGATATTCTCGTCCCCGATGCTTTTGAAAATGCCCTGGCAGTCGACATGGCCCTGGGTTGTTCCACCAACACATTGCTTCATCTGACAGCGCTTGCCTACGAATGCGGACTGAAAATAGATTTCAACCGTGTCAATGAGATCAGCAGAAAGACACCACAGCTCTGCCTGCTAAGCCCTGCCGGTCAGGACAGAATTGAAGATTTGGACCGCGCTGGCGGAATCAAAGCGGTGATGAAAGAACTGCTCCAGGCCGGCCTGCTGGAAAAAGAGCTCATTACTGTGACCAGCAAAACTGTCGCCGAGAATCTGGTAGCTGCAACTGGTGCAGACGGCAAAGTAATTCGGACCATCGATAATCCTTATCGGCCGGAAGGAGGTCTGGCGGTCCTCTTCGGCAGCCTCTCTCCGGATGGCTCGGTAGTTAAGCAGGGAGCAGTTGCCGCTTCGATGCAGCATTTTGAAGGAAAAGCGCGTGTGTTCGACAGCGAGGAAAGTGTCAGCGCGGCGATAAACCGGGGCGAAATAACGGAGGGCAGCGTGGTGGTGATTCGTTACGAAGGGCCTCGTGGTGGCCCTGGCATGAGAGAGATGCTTTCACCAACTTCTGCGCTGGCGGGAATGGGCCTGGACGAGAAGGTTGCCCTGATTACCGACGGACGGTTTTCGGGCGCCACAAGAGGGGCTTCGATCGGCCATGTTTCCCCTGAAGCCGCTGCTGGCGGGCCTATTGCCCTGGTTGAAGACGGCGATCTGATATCTATAGATCTTCCGGGAAGACGGCTTGACTTAAAGGTCCCCGAGGAAGAACTGCAGCAAAGGCGGGCTTCCTGGAAACGACCTGAACCGAAAATCAACCGCGGTTACCTGAAAAGGTATGCCAGGCAGGTTTCGTCCGCCAGCAGCGGAGCAGTATTCAGTGCCGACAATGGCGAGGGGAATGATCAGCAATGAAGAAGAAAAAAATGATCAAAGGATCGCAGATGATCCTGTCAGCCCTGGAAAAAGAAGGAGTTGATGTTATTTTCGGTTTCCCCGGAGGAGCGGTCCTGCCGCTTTATGATCAGCTCTATGATGCTCCCTTCAAGCACATCTTGACCAGGCACGAACAGGCTGCCGTCCATGCTGCTGACAGTTATGCCCGCGTAACAGGCAAGACTGGGGTGGTCTTTGCTACTTCCGGACCCGGGGCGACAAACCTGGTGACGGGTATTACCAATGCCTACATGGATTCTGTACCACTGGTTCTGATCACAGGTCAGGTTGGGAGGAACCTTATTGGGACCGACGCTTTCCAGGAAGCGGATATTACCGGCATTACCATGCCTATCACCAAGCACAACTACCTTGTTAAATCAATAGAAGAACTTCCAACAGTGATGTCCGAAGCTTTTTACATAGCCTCCACGGGCAGGAAAGGGCCTGTTTTAATCGATGTACCGAAGGATGTATTTGATCTTGAAGGGCCCTTTCAATATGAGGAGAAATGCCACATCCCCGGTTACAACCCAACATACAAGGGACATATCGGTCAGATTAACCGGGCGGTTAAAGCAATGCGAGACGCCAAAAAACCGGTTATTTTCGGAGGAGGAGGATTGATACGGGCCGGGGCTTCACAAGTCCTGCGAGAGCTGGCTGAAAAGGCCCGGATCCCGGTAATCCTGTCACTGATGGGGCTCGGTGCTTATCCTGGAGACGGCGAGTTGTTCCTGGGCATGCCCGGCATGCACGGATGCGTAACGGCCAACTATGCCTTAACGGAAGCCGATTTGATCATTGGTGCCGGGGTGAGGTTTGATGATCGTGTCACCGGGAAACTGGATACATTTGCTCCCCAGGCTAAAATTATTCATATCGATATCGACCCTGCTGAAATCGGTAAAAATGTGATGATAGACGTACCCATTGTCGGTGATGTGCGGCTGGTCC
The DNA here is from genome assembly GCA_034189085.1 of Bacillota bacterium. Classification (GTDB taxonomy): domain Bacteria; phylum Bacillota; class Dethiobacteria; order DTU022; family DTU022; genus M55B129. Next base: position 4,356 of record JAXHVH010000033.1, read on the forward strand.
TGGAAGAGCTGGTGCAGAGATTAAAGCCAGGTAATACTACCAAATGGTTGAAGCAGATTAAAACGTGGCAGGATCAGTACCCTATGCCCATGGGCAGAGAAGACAAAGTGGGGAAACTGAGGCCCCAGTATGTAATCCGGGAACTGAGCCGGCTTAGTGATGAGAACACTATTGTTGTTACCGATGTGGGGCAGCATCAGATGTGGACTGCCCAGCATTTCGTGATCCGCAAACCCAACACGTTTATCACTTCCGGAGGATTGGGGACGATGGGTTTTGGTTTCCCCGCTGCTGTGGGAGCGAAGTTTGCCGCTCCCGATTCACGGGTAATCTGTATAACCGGCGATGGCGGCTTCCAGATGAATATCCAGGAGCTGGCCACGGTGGTCAAAAACCAGGTTGATTTGACCATTGCCCTGATCAATAACAGCTATCTGGGTATGGTCCGCCAGTGGCAGGAAATGTTTTATGACCGACGTTATTCCCATACCGGCCTGCAGGGCAGCCCCGATTTTGTCAATGTTGCCGAGGCCTTTGGCGCAAGGGGGCTGCGTGCAAGCACTGAAGAGGAGGCTACAGAGGCGATAAAGCAGGCTTTTGCCATGAAAGGTCCTGTTTTGATCGACTTTGTTGTGGATCAGGAAGAAAATGTCTATCCCATGGTGGCCCCAAACCGGGCGATCAATGACATTATTACCGGGGGGGATGAGCAATGAAACACGTGCTGGCAATTATCGTAGAGGATAAGCCGGGAGTGTTGACCCGCGTTTCCGGCCTCTTCAGCCGCCGTGGGTTCAATATCGAAAATATCGCGGTTGGTGAGACTGTTACTTCTGGGATTTCCCGTATGACTGTAACTGTTGAAGGTAACGAAAGGACTATTGAACAGGTTGTCAAGCAGCTTCATAAACTGATCAATGTCATCAAGGTGAGTAACCTGGCCAGTGAACCGACGGTCTTGCGTGAGCTTATGCTGATAAAGGTAAAGGCTGAAACAGGCAACCGCAGTGACATTCAGCAGATCGTTGAAACCTTTCGCGGGAAAGTAGTTGATGTTTCTCCTGATTCAATGATCATCGAAGTAACAGGCAATGATGAAAAACTGGAAGCGATTAAACTGCTCCTTCACCATTTCGGGATCAAGGAAATTGTCCGTACCGGTAAAGTGGCCCTGCTGCGAGGCTCGAAAGTAACCCGGGAAAGCTGATTCCAGGAGCGGTAGGTTAAACTGCAAAAACCTGACAGGGGAGGATATATTATGGATAGAAAGCATCCACCCACCGGGTCTGCCATGGTGGAAAAGATTCTGGCTGCCAGAGCAGGCTTGGAGCGAGTCAAACCAGGAGAACTGGTCAATGTGCCCGTTGATCTGGCGTTTGGTAATGATGTAACAGCACCGGTAGCAATCAAGGAATTCAGCCGTTTTGAGTTGGATCAAGTTTTTGACCCGGACAAAATTGTCCTGGTCCCGGATCATTTTACTCCGAACAAGGACATTGCTTCGGCCGAGCAGGCACTGATAGTCCGCCATTTTGCCGAAAAGTACAGTATTAATAATTATTTTGAAATAGGAAGAATGGGCATCGAACATGCTTTACTGCCCGAACAGGGTCTGGTCTGGCCTGGTGCGGTTATTATTGGGGCTGATTCTCACACCTGCACTTATGGGGCACTTGGAGCATTTGCCACCGGTGTCGGCAGCACCGATCTGGCGGCGGCAATGGCTACTGGTGAAGCGTGGTTCAAAGTGCCTCCGACGCTGCAGTTTATCTTCAACGGCACTCTGCCCGAATGGGTCAGCGGAAAGGACCTGATCCTTTACACAATTGGACAAATCGGTGTTGATGGGGCCCGTTACAAAGCGATGGAATTTACCGGCCCGGTGATTGATAATCTTTCCATGGACGGACGCCTGACTATGTGCAATATGGCCATCGAAGCAGGTGGCAAATGCGGTTATGTCCAGCCTGATGAGATTACTTTTCAGTACCTGGAAGGAAGGGTAACAAAACCATATCAGCCGGTTTACAGCGACAGTGATGCTGAATACGAAAAAGTATTTCGTTATGATATCAGTGATCTTGAGCCGCAGATTGCTTTTCCTCCGTCACCGGATAATGTTCGGCCTCTTTCCGAAGCGGGTGATATCAAGATTGACCAGGTGGTTATTGGGTCATGCACCAACGGACGGATCGAAGATCTGCGCATCGCAGCCCGGGTCTTGAAAAATAAGAAAGTTCATCCCCGGGTCAGGTTGATTGTGTTTCCGGCAACCCAGCACATTTACCGGCAGGCCATTGAAGAAGGCTTGATCAGCATTTTTGTTGAAGCAGAAGCGGCAATTAGTACGCCCACATGCGGTCCCTGTCTCGGCGGGCATATGGGTATACTGGCCCGCGGGGAAAAGGCTCTTTCTACAACCAACCGCAACTTTGTCGGGCGTATGGGTCACCCGGAAAGTGAGGTTTACCTCTGCAATCCTGCGGTGGCTGCCGCATCGGCAGCTGCAGGCAGAATCGTGCATCCCCAGGAGGTTATCTAATGATACTTGAAGGCAGGATCTGGATTTTTGGTGATAATATTGACACCGATGCAATTATCGCTGCCCGTTATCTAAATACAAGCGATCCTCAGGAACTGGCTGCGCATTTGATGGAAGACATTCGTCCTGAATTCCCCGGTCTTGTTGAACCCGGCGACATTATCGTAGCCGGTCAAAATTTTGGTTGTGGAAGCTCCAGGGAACATGCTCCCCTGGCAATTAAAGGAGCGGGCATCTCCTGCGTAATCGCCCGCAGCTTTGCCCGTATCTTTTACCGTAATGCCATCAACATCGGCCTGCCAATCCTGGAATGCCCGGATGATTTGTCAATGCTTCAGGAGGGCAGTGACAGACTGCAGGTTGATCTTGATGATGGCAAGATCACTGCCCCCGGGAGCGGGCTGGTCTACAGAGCTATTCCCTTTCCGCCATTTATGCAGGAATTGATTGGCCGCGGAGGCCTGATTGAATATGTTAAATCCCGTTTGCAAAAATAGCCCATCTTTTTTGATGCTTACCCGCGTCGGATTCTCAGTAGAAATCTACATTCAGGCAGATCAAAAAGAACATTTACTATTTGCATTTTATAAGCGATAATGTTAGGGTGTAACCGGAAGGAACATGCCTGTGAACAGGTAACCGGTATACCCCCATTATTTTATTTTTGGCATTAATATTTGCTCCGATCAGCATTGTGATCGGGAGATTTTGAGGAGGCTGCTATATGAAAAAGTACACCAGCGAAAATATTCGCAACGTTGCCCTGATTTCCCACGGCGGTGCCGGCAAGACTTCTCTTGCTGAAGCGCTGCTTTTTACATCGGGGGCAATTAACCGCCTGGGGAAAATTGAATCGGGTAACACAACGACCGATTATGACCCCGATGAAATTAGAAAGCAGGTAACCATCAATGTCGGCCTTGCCCCACTCGAATGGGACGGAGTTAAAATTAACTTGCTTGATACACCGGGCTATTTTGATTTTATCGGAGATGTTCTCGGTGCCTTAAGGGTGGCTGACAGCGTGATTACTGTTGTCTGTGCTGTATCCGGTGTTGAAGTGGGAACTGAGAAAGTATGGAGCTATGCCGATGAATTTAATCTGCCCCGATTTGTGGTGATCAATAAGTTGGACCGTGAGAATGCCAATTTTGAAGGCACTCTGGAACAGTTAAGAGATCATTTCGGTCTCAATGTAGCCCCTCTCCAGATGCCCATTGGTAAAGAAGCTGCATTCAAAGGGGTTGTCGATCTGATCGGCCAAAAGGCCCTGCTCTTTTCTGAAGAGGGCATGAAAGTTTCCGAGGAAGCCATTCCGGCGGAACTGGAAGCAGCGGCCGGAGAGATGCGCGAACGGCTTATTGAGGCTGTTGCCGAAGCAGATGATTCCCTGCTTGAAAAGTATCTTGAAGGGGAAGGACTCAGTGATGAAGAGATTTACAGTGAGCTGCGCCAGGGAGTGCTGAATGGTAAAATTATTCCTGTTCTTTGTGCCGCTTCAACGAAGAATTTTGGCTCGCAGCCTCTCCTGGATATCATTAAACGATTTTTACCATCCCCTCTCGATCAAAAAGAAATAAAGGGCTATTTACCCGGTAGCGAGGAGGAAGTGACCAGGAAAACCAGCCCTGATGAACCCCTGTCGGCGTTTGTTTTTAAAACCCTGGCAGACCCCTACGTCGGCCGGATTAATTACTTTCGTGTTTATTCCGGATCCATCAAGCCGGACAGCCAGATTTATAACTCAAGCAAAGAAACAGTGGAACGTTTCGGCCAGGTTTTCTCCATGAGAGGCAAAAATCAGCTGAACATGGACGAAATAGTTACAGGAGACATTGCCTGCGTAGCCAAGCTGCAGGAAACGGCAACTGGAGATACCCTCTGTGACCGTAGCAACCTTATTGTATTCCCGCAGCTCAATTTCCCCGAGCCGGTTATTTCCTTTGCCGTTGAACCGAAGACAAAAGGTGACGAAGAAAAAGTAAGTACCGGCCTGAGCAGGTTCCTGGAAGAAGATCCCACTTTTAAGCTGGAAAGACGGGCAGAAACCAAGCAGACAGTCATTTCCGGCCTTGGTGAACTTCACCTGGAGATTATCGTAAGCCGCCTTTCCCAGAAATTTGGGGTTGATGTTGACTTATTTACCCCCAAAATTCCCTACAAGGAAACTATCCGCAGTCAGGCCAAAGTGGAAGGTAAATATAAAAAGCAGTCCGGAGGCAGGGGGCAATATGGGCATGTATTCCTGGAATTAGAACCGGCCGAAAGCGGACAGGGTTTGATCTTCGAAGATAAGATTTTCGGTGGATCTGTGCCTCGCCAGTATATCCCTGCCGTAGAAAAAGGAGTGCGGGAAGCAATGGAGGAGGGTGTGGTGGCCGGTTACCCGGTGGTCGATATAATCGTCAGGCTGGTTGACGGTTCTTATCACACGGTTGATTCTTCTGAAATGGCTTTCAAAATTGCCGCTGCCCAGGCTTTTCGCAAGGGGATGGAACAGGCCGGAGCTATCCTGCTTGAACCGATTGTTGACGTTGAAGTGATTGTCCCGGAAACTTTTATGGGAGACATCATGGGTGATCTGAACAGTAAACGTGGCCGTATCCAGGGGATGGAACCGGAAGGCGGTTTGCAAAAGATCAAGGCCCAGGTGCCCATGTCGGAGATGTTCAAATACTCCATTGACCTTAGATCGATGACTCAGGGACGGGGATTTTTTACCATGGCATTTTCACATTATGAAGAAGTTCCCGCGCAGGTTGCCGAACAGGTTATTACCGCTGCCAGAGCAGCCAGGGAAGAAGAATCTTCATAAGTAATCAGAGAAATTAACATCATACAGAACAGGAGGTTGCCCTAGCGGGCCGCCTCCTGTTCTGGTTTCACGAAGAAACGCCGGAGCCTCTTCAAAACCTTGCCCAGGATCAGGCGAGTGAAAGCAAAAAGCGGCTTGATATCATCGGCAGCCCATATGGCATGGGCTTTCCGATGGACAAACCATGGCTTTATAACCTGAGAGATAGTTAACTGATTTGTCCTGAGATAGCTAAAGACGCTGATTGCATCTTCGTAGGCATGCCAGAAAGCCCAGGGCAAATTTTCTGTCAGGTGTTTTTGCGGGAGAGGATCGCCGATCAGGTCCCGGTACATAACATAGGTAAATTCGATCCCGCATTTGTCAAAGAGGACATTAAGAGTGCTCAGGCGGGCATTGATTTCGATGAGATAGTATTTTTCGCTGCGTGGATCTTTTTTAAATTCAATTTCGCCGTAACCGCGGTAGCCAAGGCGCTCCATGTATTCTCTGCCCAGGGCGATCAAAGCAGGATCGTAGTACTGGTGGGTGAAGGTCGACGATCCGAAATTAATTGGGAACTGCCTCAGTTTCTGGGCACTGAAAGTATGGGTTGCCTTTCCATAAGAGTCAATATAAGCATCAAAGACATACATGCAGTCATCAAAACCGGGGATTACCTCCTGGACCATCACTTCCAACCCACTTGTAGAGGCTGAATCTAATGCTTTCAAGAGTTGTTCCCGGCTGGCGATGTAAAGACATTTCTGGCGAAAAATCCTGACAAATTTATGAGAAAGGGCTGGTTTGATTATGCAGGGGTAGTTGATGTCCCTGGCGATCTGTGCAGTATCGCTGCCAGGCATTACTGTATAAGTTGTTGGCATGCGCAGCTGAAGATCGCGGGCCAGCTCACTGAGTCCTTTTTTATCTATTATTTTCTCAAGCAGCCCGGGGGCGAGAGCGGGAAACCGAAAATAAGAGTTCAGTTCCTCCGCGTAGCGTGAAATCATAAGCGCATAATTGTCAGCGGTTGCCATCAAGACCGGCTTTAAGGCAAAGCCTTTGCCGAAGGATATTAAAAAAGCGGCCAGCTCTTTTTCATTCCGGTTGATGTCCGGGCAAAGCACTTTTTCAGTAACATACCGGGAAGAAAGAGCGTAGGCTGTTGGAAAATGATAATCCAAAGCATAAACCGGGACATCTCTCCTGCCCAGTGTGCGGATTGCTCCAAGGGCGGTGTAAAAATTGGCTCCAAGAATTACTGCCGGGACCTCTGCCATGTATACCAACCTCTCTTTCAATATCTCAATTTCAGCCTGACGGGAAAACCTCCTCCGTTTACCGGCAGATTGGTCTATAAAAAACCTGCAATCTAAACTTTATAGCTCCGGAAGTTTTTTTGCAAGCCCAGTTTTAAAGAGACGATTTCTTCCCATATGTTATAATCGATATATCTGTCTTTTCGGAAAGAATGATTAAAGTGGAGTTGATCCAGGCATGAAACGTAAAAGAGTGGCGGTAATATTCGGAGGCCGTTCAGGGGAACATGTAGTATCACTTCGCTCGGCGGCTTCCATCATGGATGCTATAGATAAAGATGCTTATGAAGTTATCCCCATCGGCATTACCAGGAAAGGCACCTGGCTGGCTGGCCCGGATGTCTGGTCAGCCCTCTGGGAGAGCCGTTCTTCCGAGCACTTAGCCCGTGCTGTACTTGTCACAGATCCGGCTGCGCCGGGTTTGTTGATCCAGAACGGCAGTTCTTCGGGGGAATGGATCTTTCAACGCCTGGATCTTGTTTTTCCCATTTTGCACGGCACTTACGGTGAAGACGGGACGATTCAGGGACTGCTGGAGATGGCCGGTCTACCATATGTCGGTGCGGGAGTCCTTGCCTCAAGCGTTGCTATGGATAAAGCAGTAATGAAAATACTTTTTGAACATCACGCTTTACCGGTAGCCTCCTACCTTTATTTTAACCGTTCCCAGTGGAAAGAAGATCATTTATACTGGCAGGAACGAATTGAAAAAGAGCTGGGTTATCCCTGTTTTGTAAAACCCGCCAATTTGGGGTCCAGCGTGGGTGTTAGCAAGATCCATGACGTTACTGAGCTGACAGAGTCTGTTGAGGCAGCACTTTTATATGACGACAAAGTTGTTGTGGAAGCTTATGTTGAAGGGCGTGAGCTGGAGTGCAGTGTTCTTGGCGATATTAACCCTGTTGCCTCACGGCCGGGGGAGGTTGTCCCATGTAATGAATTTTATGATTATCGGGCTAAATATGTCGATGACCGCTCAGAATTGATAATTCCTGTGGAACTGGAAGAGCAGATTGAAAAAAAGATCAGAGAATATTCGATCAAGGCCTTTCTGGCCGTGGAAGCAAGTGGACTGGCAAGAGTTGACTTTTTCCTCCAGTCGCATCCTTACCGGCTTCTTATCAATGAGATCAATACAATGCCGGGATTTACCAGTATAAGCATGTATCCTAAATTATGGGAAGCAAGCGGTATCAAGTACTGCGAACTTATTGGCCGACTGCTCGAGATGGCTGAAGAACGTTTTAAACGCAAGCAATCCCTCCTCTTTGTGCCTCCTGAATAATATTATTTAACCAGGGAGCGGTCCAGCAAACCGGGCCTGGAGCATTGAGGAAGGAAATAAAAACGGTAATGTTGAAGTAATCAGGCAGTTTCCCGGTGGTTTTTTAGGTACCTGTTAGCGAGGTGATCACAATTACTGAGGAACAGCAGTCCCTTTTCGAAATCCTGAACAGTGACAGAGAAAATACTGATAATAATGCAGATCCTGTAACCATGTTGCAAGAACTGGAAAAAACTTGCCTGGAATGCCAGAAATGCGACTTAAGAAAAGGTTGCCGTCAGGTAGTTTTTGGGGGGGGTGATCCACAGGCTCGCCTTATGCTGGTCGGTGAAGCCCCCGGAGCAGATGAAGACAGGCTGGGCACTCCTTTTGTCGGCCGAGCCGGACAGCTTCTCGATCGCATTCTCAAGGCAGCGGAAATTGACAGGGCTGATGTATACATAACAAACATTGCAAAATGCCGCCCGCCCGGCAATCGCCTTCCCCTTCAGCCGGAAGTCGATGCCTGTCTGCCTCATCTATTCAAACAGCTGGAGCTAATCAATCCGGATATTGTGGTTTGCCTGGGAGCGCTGGCCACCCGGACATTAATTGATAAAAAGGCTTCTATCACCAGGATGCGTGGAACCTGGCATGAAAAAGATAAACGGCGTTACATAGCCACTTTTCATCCTGCTGCCCTGCTGCGTGATCCCAGTAAGAAAAAGCAAGTATGGGAAGATTTTAAAGAAATAACGCGTTATTACCACAGCCTGGGGGAGGTTCAGCGGGATTGATGAATAAAGATCTGGTTCTACTTGTTGACGATGAAAAAACACTGGTCAAAGCTCTTACCTTTAACCTGGAAAAAGAAGGTTTCAGTGTAGAGCAGGCTTATGATGGCGAGGAGGCCCTGCAAAAAGTTTTTACCCTTGCCCCGGATATCGTGGTCCTTGACCTGATGCTACCGGGCCTGGACGGATTCGAAGTATGCCGCCGCATTCGAAAAAAACTTGATGTGCCTATTATAATGCTTACTGCCAGGAGTGAGGATATTGACAAAGTTTTGGGCCTTGAACTGGGAGCGGATGATTATCTGACGAAACCTTTTAATTCAAGAGAACTGGTCGCCCGCATCAAGGCTATTTTACGACGCAGTGCCGTTCGTAATGAAAGTGCCAAAAAATTGATCCAGATTGGTGATCTACAGGTAGATCTTCTCCAGCACCGGGTGCGTCTCAGTGATCAAGAAATAAGCCTCACTTCCAAAGAATTTGCCCTGCTCAGTTTTCTGGCAGCAAATGCCGGCAATGTTTATTCACGGGAGCAGCTTCTCGAACAGGTGTGGGGTTATGATTATTACGGTGATGTGCGGACTGTCGATGTGCACATCAGGCATCTCAGGGAAAAACTGGAAAGGGATCCGGGCAACCCCGATTACATCCTGACTGTCTGGGGAACCGGTTACAAGATCAGGGAGGACCTGTGATGGCCAGGTTTTACAGTATTCGTTTTCGCCTTACCGCCACATTCCTGGCCATTATTCTGGCCGTGATGATTATTATCAGCCTCTTTTTATACAATACCCTTGAATATTATTATTTGAACAACCAGCGAGAAAGCCTTGAAATGTCCGGTTTTCTTGCTTCCGATTTTTTAGTCGGCCATCTCAGGGGGCAGATCGATTCAGTGAGACTGAGTACTCTTGCTGAAAATATGAGCCGGCAAGCTCAGGCAAGAGTTATTTTCACCAACCAGCAGGGAGTGGTGGTCGGAGATTCAATCCGGGTTGGCGGTTTGCTCAACCAGACCCTTGATCACGAGGACATCAGGAAAGCACTCACAGGAGAAACTAGCAGCAGTGTCAGCTACAGTGAAACTACTGGGTATCAGGTTATGCAGGTGTCCATTCCGGTCAAAGACGAGAATGACAGCATCGTCGGCATAATTTTACTTTCTACTTCCCTGGAGGATTTATATAAAACCCTGGATGATATCCGTTCTTTTCTTCTCCTGGCCACTGTCCTGGCAATGGCTATAGTTGGAGGAGGGGCAGTGGCACTGGCCCACCGGTTCACCGGACCTCTTGAAGAACTGACTACGGCAGCCAGGAGAATGGCCGAGGGCAAACTCAACCAGCACATAGAGGTCTCTTCTGACGATGAAATTGGCAGGCTGGCCAATCAGTTCAACATCATGGCCAAACGGCTCGATTATTACACCAGCAATCTGAAAAAATTTGCTGCGGATGTGGCTCATGAAATACGCACACCGTTGACAACAATGAGCCTGCTGACAGGATTATTGAAAGAGCATGACATGGAGCCCCAGCAGCAAAAAGAATTTATCGAAGATCTGGATAATGAGCTTGAAAGATTGATTGCCCTGGTTAACGATCTGCTGACCCTGTCAAGGCTGGAAAATAATCAGGTTGGGAAAGAGAGTATTTCTCTCAATGCTCTGCTGAGGGAAATGATCAGTGAGAACCAGTACCGTTTTGCCCGGGCTGGCCTTGAGCTGAACGGCGAAGCGCCTGACGAGGAATTAATCGTGCACGCTACCACCCTGCAGCTGCGCCAGGTAATCGGTAATTTACTGGATAATGCCTTAAACTACACGGCACCGGGCGGCACCATCAGAGTACTGCTTTATAAAAAAGACAAGGAAGCAGTTGTTGCAGTGGAAGACACAGGATGTGGTATACCGGAAGAAGACGTTGATTATATATTTGAGCGGTTTTTCCGCGTGGATCGGGCTCGTTCCCGGGAAGCCGGCGGCACCGGTTTGGGGCTGGCTATAGTGAGTGAAATCATAGCCAAGCATGAAGGGCGAGTCTGGGTGGAAAGCGAAGAAGGGGTTGGCAGCCGTTTCTATTTTGCTTTGCCTCTTGCTGAAGAATAAACTTGTTAGAAAATCTTAACCGTTTTTTAAAGTGTATGCAATAAATTGAGGTTTTGTTGTGATAGAATTGTTACACTCTGGCTTTATAGCCCGGAGGTGTTGGGATATGAAAAAATTTCAGCCATTTTATTATATAATCATTCTCACCAGCCTCTTTATCCTGGCCGGGTTAGCTGTTTACACAATTCAGATGTTGCCCGGCACTGAGACTTCTGAAACTACCATTGAGCCACAGGGAGAGAATCAGGGTGAAGCCCTCTATGATCTCTGGTTCAGCAGTGTGAAGGTATATGATCTCAGTGTTGATCATGCCCTAAACAGAATTTTATTCAGTGCAGATAATAATACGATTAGCCTTCTCGACCGGGACAGGAAGCTGCTCTGGGACGAGACATTTTCTACTGCTCCCAGCCAGGCGAAGCTATCTTCCTGCGGTAGTTATGCAGTTGTTGGCACTGCCGGGGGGAGAATCCACTTTACCTCCACTGATCAAAGTTATAGCTGGGATAACGAAGGGGATCCCGTTGAGCATATTGCCCTTTCGCCCACTGCCTCCTGGATTGCCGCCGCTCGTTCTGAGCCGGCATACAACAATCACCATATCGATCTTTTCAATCGGGACGGGGAATTGATCTGGACTGTTGAAACGGGGCCGATTGTCAACCTTTTTCTGTCCAGTGAGTATTTGGAGCAGGCCAATGTATTTTATACCTACCTGGAACAGGAGGAGCCAGCCATAGCGGCTGTTAATATGGACGGCTCAGAACTATGGCATTATCAGGGGCAGTCGCTGGCTGCCGTATCCAAGGACGGTAACCATCTTGCTGCAGTAGCCGGAAATAAGCTCATTGTTTATGATTCACTTGGCTACACCCTCTGGGAAAACGAACTACCTTTTGAACCGGAAGCGGTAGTCTTTAACCCTCAGAATTATAACCGCCTGCTGGTGTACGGGAAACGAGAAGGAGTGGGAGAAAATCTTTATTATTTTGACCTGGCTGAAGATTTACTCTGGATGAAACGAATACCCGACGGTTCACTTATTGCCTTCACCGTCGGCGGCCAACATATTGTAACTGCTTCCTGGCAGCATTACCGGGAAGATTATACCCAGATGATTCTCATGGGCCAGGACGGTAATGAGATTAACAGCTGGGAGGTGGCGATGCGTGTAAATAAATTGACCATATCAGGGCATCCTTATCTCGTAGTGGTATGCGGAGAAGACGGCTACATCGATTTGATTGATCTGCGCCCGTTATTGAATAACAACGGTGGAGAGGGAACTGCCACTGCTCCTGTTTATAATCCCGTTAGAACTGCTCCCCGGAATGGCGAAAGCAGGGTGACACTTTATTTTATCGATGAAAACACCAACCTGGTCCCGGTTAGCCGATCGGTGGGCACTACTGATAATCCTTACCAGACGGCACTCGATGAGTTGATTCGCGGGCCTTCCCGTGGCAGTGCTCTTTACCGGACTATCCCCGGTAAGAATATCGATATTGAAACACTCTTTGATCCTGCCTCCGGCCGGTTGACCCTTGATATGGCCCCGGAACTGGCCCAGATGTCTGGATTGGCCCAGAGCACAGCAGCCCTCGATTCGATTCTCTACACAATAGGTGCTTTCCCGGAAATTAAAGAAGTTTACCTGACTATGGACAGTCAGGCCCTTGCTGTCTTCGGGGAAGGGATTACCCTCAACCAACCTCTCGAACCGAAAAGGCGGCAATCTCCTGTGTATATCCCGGTAACCAGCGGGAACAGGTACTACCTGATCAACGGGGAAGGGGCTTCGGAAGATGGTTCTTCTCCGGCCCTGGCTTCACTGGTTGAACAATCTCTGCAGGCCTGCCGTTCACTGTCTTTTGTTTCTTCCGACCTCATCCTTAATGATCTCGAGGTATCACCGGAAAAAGTGCAAATTGATGTAAACAGTGCTTTGCAAGATCTGTTCCCTGCCGGCAATGGGGAACAGCAGAGATTAAGGGTTACCCTGGTTCTTGATGCCCTGTTTATGACTGTTTTTGCAAATACGGATACACAGCGAGTGGAGATAACGGTTAGCGGAGAAAGATGGATCCCGCCGGCCGGTTACCCTTCCTTAACTCGCTTTTACGGTCAGCCTTTTTTTGTCAATCCCGAGCCATAAGAACCGTAATGAGCAAATAATTTGTCAACCTCCCTTCTTTAAGCTAAAATATACGAAAAAGCGTCGAGGAGACAAACAATGCAAAAGCTTAAAGAAGAAATCGGTCAGGTCCTTGCTCCGCTGGTCGACCTTGACCCGTCTGAAGTAATCAACCTGCTGGAAGTTCCTCCGGAATCGGAGTTTGGGGATCTCGCTTTCCCCTGCTATGTTCTATCGAAAAAATTGAAGAAGGCCCCTCTGCTGATCGCCCGTGAGCTCAGTGAAAAATTGGCTGACGCCGAAGGCCATTTTTGGGGAAAAGCTGAGCCAAGAGGGCCGTACATCAATTTTTATATTGACCCGCAGGCATTTGGCCGGGAAATCTTAAACCAGATCTGGCGGCAGGGTTTGAATTACGGTCATACCAATATCGGAAATGGCGGCAACGTACCTATTGATTATTCCTCGCCCAACATTGCTAAACCTTTCGGTGTGGGGCATATTCGTTCCACAGTTATTGGCCATGCTCTCTATCTTATCTACAGGGCCATGGGCTATAACAGCATTGGCATCAACCATCTCGGTGACTGGGGGACCCAGTTCGGGAAGCTGATAGTGGCTTTTGAGCGGTGGGGTGATCAAAAAGAGCTGGAATCTGATCCGGTGAACTATCTCTATCATCTATATGTTCGTTTTCACCAGGAAGCAGACAAGGACCCTGCGCTGGATGATGAAGCCCGCCTCTGGTTCAAGAAGCTGGAAAAGGGTGAAGAAGAAGCAACAGCTTACTGGAAGCGCTTCAGGCAGCTTAGCCTGGAAAATTATGCAATGATTTACGATCTGCTGGGGATCAAATTCGAGTACTTCCACGGAGAAAGCCACTACAATAAAATGCTTGACGATGTAATCAAACTGGTTCTCGAGAAGGGCATAGCCAAAGAAAGTGAAGGGGCCCTGATCGTCGACCTTGAGCCGTACGGTTTGCCCCCGGTTATGCTGCGGAAAAAAGACGGCGCCACCCTCTATATCACCCGTGATCTGGCGGCGGCTATCTATCGTCATGAGCGGTTTAATTTTGCCCGTTCTCTTTATGTAGTAGGAGCGGAACAGACGCTTCACTTTCAACAGTTGTTCAAGGTCCTGGAACTACTTGGTTTTGAATGGGCTCGGGATTGTGTGCATGTGCCCTTCGGTTTAATTCGTTTCAAAGAGGGGCGCATGTCGACACGGGCAGGGAAAATAATCCTGCTGGACGAAGTTTTGCAGCGGTCTATTAACCTTGCCCGTCAGATTATTGAGGAAAAAAACCCTGATCTCGAGGATAAGGAATATGCCGCCAGGGCTGTCGGAATAGGGGCAGTCCGGTTTGGCGATCTCAGCAATGACCGTATCAAAAACATTGAATTTGACTGGGATAAAGTGCTTGATTTTTCAGGCGAAACAGCAGCCTATATTCAATATGCTCATGCCCGAATCTGCAGTATCTTACGCAAAGCCGAACCGGATTATCGGCAGTGGGACGACAGGGCAGTTACCCTGCTGACCGAAGAGGAAGAGCTTACTCTCATTAAAACACTTGCCCTTCTGCCCGATAAAATTATTGCTTCTGCTGAAAATTATCGACCTTCTATCCTGGCTCGCTATCTCATTGATGTGGCCCGGGAGTTTAACCGTTTTTACCATCACTGCCCTGTATTGAACAGCAGCAACGATTTAAAACATGGCAGGCTGCTGCTCATAGATGCCACCAGGCAGGTTATTAAAAACGGGCTGGGATTACTGGGCATCATTGCTCCAGAAGAAATGTAGCCTTGCAGCATCACCGGTATACAGCGCAGCAACAGGGAGGAACATTAAATGCTCGATTTGAAATTTGTCCGTGAAAATCCTGAAACAATCCGCCAGGCTATGGAAATGAAAAATGAGCTAGGCGATCTCGACGGGGTGCTGGCCCTGGACAGCGAACGGCGCGACCTACTTAAAGAAGCGGAAGAATTAAGGCAGCTTCGCAACAGGGTATCAAAAGAGATTGGCCAGGCAGGCGCCGACAGTGAAGCGGCGCAGAAGAAAAAAGAAGAAATGAAGGCAGTAGCGGCCAAAATAAAAACACTTGATGAGCAGTTGCGCCAGGTTGACAGTAACATGGAACTGCTCCTGCTCGGTTTGCCCAATATCCCTGATCCCGTAGTTCCTCCGGGAAAGGATGAATCCGACAATGTTGTGGTGCGCCGCTGGGGAGAAATACCACAGTTTTTCTTTGAACCCCTTGCCCACTGGGATATCGGTACCAATCTCGATATTCTCGATTTTCCCCGTGCGGGTAAAATAACCGGCAGCCGTTTTGCTCTCTATTACGGGGCCGGTGCGCGCCTGGAAAGAGCGCTCATTAATTTCATGCTCGATCTGCACACCACAGAGCATGGTTACCGGGAAGTATTTCCCCCCTTCATGGTCAATACGGCCAGTATGATTGGGACGGGCCAGCTGCCCAAGTTCGCTGAGGATGCTTTCCGGGTGGAAGGGACCGACTACTACCTTATCCCTACCGCTGAAGTGCCGGTAACCAACCTGCACCGGGATGAGATACTGGAAGAAGAGCAACTGCCTATATGTTATGCTGCCTACAGCGCCTGCTTCCGGTCGGAAGCCGGTGCGCACGGCCGTGATACCCGCGGCTTGATCCGCCAGCACCAGTTCAACAAAGTTGAGCTGGTCAAATTTGTCCGCCCTGAGGATTCTGACGACGAGCTGGAGAAGCTAACTAATGACGCTGAAAAGGTCCTTCAGCTTCTCGGCCTGCCTTACCGGGTCATGCTGATGTGTGCCGGCGATCTCGGCTTTGCCCCGGCTAAAAAATATGATCTCGAAGTGTGGCTGCCCGCCTATGACACCTACCGGGAAATCTCTTCCTGCAGCAATTTTCACGATTTCCAGGCCCGGCGAGCCGGAATCCGCTATCGCCCCTCGGCGGGTAAAAAAACACGCTTTGTCCATACCCTCAACGGTTCGGGGGTAGCTGTGGGAAGGACGGTAGCGGCTATTTTGGAAAATTATCAGCAGGAAGACGGCAGCGTAATCATTCCAGAAGTATTAAGGCCTTATTTCAACGGCGAAGATAGGATCACAGCCCCGTGATTCAAGAAAATCAAAAAAGGTTGATGCTGGGACAGGTACCGCGGTGAGTGGTACCTGTTTAACTGCAAGGAGAATCCAGCTGACAGCAGGATTGGCAGTATCAATAAAACGGGAAGAAGTTGTCTGTAATTTCCAGTTGTATTTGAACAGACATCAGCATGAGGGTTTGTTCAATATCAGTAAAAGAAACTAATTGAGAAAAGGGAGACCCTATTTTATGGCCAGAAAGATACCGGCGGGCATACTAGGCGGGTTGCTCGGCTTTATTGCTGGTTTAATAGGCGGAGCTTTTCTTGGTCTGGTCATTGGCGGAACGTTCTTTGGATGGCTGGAAATTCCCGGCTACCCTTTTATGCCGGCATATGAATTGGCAGCATATACAGGTGCTGCCCTCGGCACCCTGATTGTTACACCGCTGGGGATTAAACTTGCCTTGAAGATAACCGGCCGCAAAGGTAACCAGGATTAAAGATTGCAATTAATTGATGATGTAGTTGATGGCTAAGGAAAAGTTTTACAAAGGTTATGCTCACTTCAATCTACGCAGGGAGCGGCCAACCTGCTTTTCAAAACCCTATGTTTTCTCCCACAATAAGAACATGCATATCCACACCAGATGGTTTGCCTTCTATGATTGTCGTAACATTGCACATTCTATGAGGCGAATTACAATCATGGCACTTACCTGTTTTAGCACAGGGGGTATTTAATCCAAGACGGCGGGCATTTAAAGGGCAGGCAACATCTTTCACCCGCTGCAGGGCATTATCAAGATTTTCGGCAATCTTATTAATTCCTGCTACGACCAATACTTTCTTCGGGCCAAAGACCATTGAAGCGACTCGATTGCCGGTGCCGTCAATGTTGACCAGCCTCCCATCCTCAGAAATTGCATTGCTACTGCACAGGTATGTATCTGCATTCATTGCTTTGTGGCGGATCATGGCAGCTTCTTCCGGGTTTTTAGCATGCCAGTGCCAGTAAACTGTGCATCCTTTTTCCTTGAGCAGTAATTCTATCTTAAGTTCGTTAATTGTTTCTGACCCGCCGATTCCTACGGTGCTGTGGGGCTGGATATGGGACAGCACCCACTTTGCAGCCTCTCTGCGATTTTTAACATAAAAACAGGGGATATTCCTTCTCCTGAACGACGTCAGCAAATTATTGATTTGATCAGTCATTGCTCATCAAGGCCACCTTTCCGTTTATTGAATTAAGTAAGAAATCAGCATTTCATGAACCATCTTCAATGAGTGCTGCATCAATAGTTGCTGTAATTATACAGTATTTTATTGTTTTTGTTCCCTTCTTCCCAGTAATTGCCCCTGGTTAAGTAAAACCACTTTACAAAATAGCAAAGCTTTGTAATAATCATTATTAATGTTGTAAAAATAAAGAGATATTTAGAATTATCTCTTCAGTTGTTAAGGAGGATGGCAAATGAAGATAAAAGACAAACGCATGAAAACCGCCCGGAGTTCCGTTATGACAAAAATGGAGGCAAACGGTTATTATCCCTGTTTATGCATCGGCACCAGGCACCCCTGTAACTATCATTGTAAAAAATGCATATTTGAAGCCATATATTGCTCAAAATAATAATGCATAATTATGCCGCGTAATTTAAATTTCCCAGAGCTCATCACTCTGGGAAATTAATTTTTAGCACAGCATGTATTGGATAAAATTCTATAAAACTAATTTCATTTTATCTAACTACAACTACTGAGCACTTATCTGCCTGCTGAACAACGGCATTACTGACACTGCCGAGCAAAGCTTTTTTCAATCCGCCCAATCCCCTGCTGCCGATGACAATAAAATCAAACCCTTCACCACAGCCAACTTCCACAATAGTTTCTGCCGGCTGTCCTTCTTTAAAGATAGTACGGGCTTTTATTCCCTTTCCTTCCAGAAATGCTGAAGCATCTTTTAAAATCTTTTCTCTCTGTTTCTTTTCTTCTTCTTTTATTTCAACCTGCCTTTCGATGCCCTGCCGTGAGTATGCTTCGATGTAAGGCCTCTCTTCGTAAACATTAATTACTGCCACTTCTTCGGCATTACATCCTCCGGCCAGTAATACAGCTTTTTCTAAAGCTTTTTGACTTTGCTCTGACCCGTCCGTGCAAACCAGGAATTTCATTTTAAAGCGCTCCTTTCGTGATATTGTTCAGGGATCCTTGTTCTGATTATACAGTAATTTTAGAATAAATAAAACAGAATCGTTGCGGAATCGATATGTGAAGACTTAATGAACAGCATGGAAAGTTTACCGGCTTAGGGGGTCATTTTTTCTGCTTAAACGGGGTTTCGTTTGATGACGGAGCAACCTTATTAGCTCTGCAGCTTTAAATTTAACACAATTATAAAATGCCCTGTTTTACTCAATTGACACAGTCATGCTGCTTTGCTATACTGAAACATGCAAAACAGCCTTTTTGGGAGGGGTGTCCGAGAGGTTTAAGGAGCTAGTCTTGAAAACTAGTGACCCGAAAGGGCCGTGGGTTCGAATCCCACCCCCTCCGCCAGGAGAGAGTACGGAGAGATGGCCGAGAGGTCGAAGGCGGTCGCCTGCTAAGCGATTAAGTGGGTAAAAGCCTGCTTCGAGGGTTCGAATCCCTCTCTCTCCGCCATATGCGCCCGTAGCTCAGTCCGGATAGAGTAACTGACTACGAATCAGGAGGTCGCAGGTTCAAATCCTGCCGGGCGCACCAGTAAAATAAGGGGTTTTCGGGGAGTTTAGCTTCCCTGAAAACCCTTAATGTTTGCCTATAGTTTAAACTGTTCACGGAGTATAGGACACAAAATCTGAAAAATAAGATAAACTAAGAGCATGAGTAGAAAAAGAAAAACATGGACTCCGGAGGAGAAGGCCAAGATTGTCCTTGAAGTACTCCGGGAAGAAAACACACTAGCTGAAATATCCAAGAAGTATGGCGCAAGCCAGCAGCTTATCAGTCGATGGAAGGGCGAGTTCATTAGCAATATGTCCTCTGTCTTTGACAAGAAGCAAGCTGCAGCTGAGAAGTTGGCCAAAGAGCATGAGGCCGAAAAGGAGACCCTCATTAACAAGATCGGCGAGCTGACTATGGATGTCACTGGCTCAAAAAAAAAACAAAAACAGGCCTCAGCAATAAAGAAAAAAAGGGGATGATCGACTGGACTGACTGCCCGCTGACTATAAAGAGACAATGTGAACATTTGGGGTTGGCAAGGTCCATCGCTTACTTCCGCTCACCCGAGATTCAGCCATCCAGAGAAGAGATAGGTATCAAGAATGCTATCGACAGAATCCACTTCCTCGACCCGGCATATGGTGCGAGGCGAATCAAACGGGAGCTTCGCAAACTTGGCTTCAAGGACATAGGAAGACGACGCGTAAAGCGATATATGCAGGAAATGGACATCGTTGCTTTCTATCCTGGCCCTAATCTCAGCAAGAGAGCCAAGAAAGCGAAAACCTATCCATACCTTCTTAGGAACCTTGATCTTGATATTGAAAGACCGAACCAGGTTTGGTCCATCGACATTACGTATATAGGCACCCCTAGTGGGTTCGTATACCTGACAGCCATCATAGACTGGTATTCCAGATATATCGTTGGCTATACCATCAGCAATACACTACAGGCAGACATAGTAACGAGAACCGTTGAGGAAGCCATCTCCAAACACGGTAAACCAGAAATCATTAACAGCGACCAGGGCTCGCAATTCACCTCAGACGCCTATATCAATCTGGTTAAGGGATATGGTGGCATCCGTATCAGCATGGATGGCAGAGGGTGAGCAACAGGCAATATCATGATTGAGAGATTCTTCAGGTCATTCAAGTGGGAACGGATCTACTTGATGTGCCCGGAAAACGTTCAACAAGTACGCGAGATGACTGCAGAGTTCATGCATACTTACAATTATGTCAGAGGCCATCAGAGCCATGAATACTTAACATCATTTGAGGTTTATCACAATGCTTTGACCAAAGTTGCATAGTCAATTTCGAAAGGAGGATGTTTATCTAAAATATTCGAATTTCGTGTCTTGACAAACGTGGACATTATAGTATCATTGCGCTTGCCTCAGAGACAGTCGAAATAGTTGGGAAACCGCAGTGATTATCTTGTTGTAAATTTAAATGATCAAAACCTTTACCACATTGGCCATTCTTTTCTCAGCTGTTGCTCTGCTTCATCAGATCATCATCAGTTAGCTTCCCCCATTTTTTCTTGGCCTCGCCTTTTACCTGGCTCCACTTTACTTTTAAGATATCTTCGTTCACAACCTCACCTCCAATTGTTTAGTTGCTAAGTAGTTGACTACTTTCTGATCATGAGTAGCCCCAACGGATCTCATAAGAATTATCGTTACAGAGATAGCCAAATGCCCATGATTCCGACAACGATGAGGTAGATACCGATGATATAGTTAAGGATCTTGGGAAAAATCATGACAATAATCCCAAATATAACAGTGATGATTCCGATTGGTAAGCCGCCTTCTGGCAACATAGAAATAAGCCTCCTTTCCTGGACAGTTATTGCCCCTGAAAAAAATGTCTAATTCCGATGGAATCAGATTTTGTCTTGTGGTCTTTTTACTTATTATATCACCAAAAATGCGCAGAATTCTATTAGCAAAATCCCCCTATATAATATCCAGGCTGATTATGCATATTACCTGAAATAAGGAAACTAAAGGCGCTATCACATAATTAATTTATTCCAATATCTATGCTTTTTGTTTAACAGATCAAAACCTGTACTATCACATTGCTGGGTAAAGATCAAAAATAATGTGAATTTTGCTAATAGATTTCTTAGCACTTCTTGTAATAATTTCTAATCAAGATGTTAAAATGAAAGATGTTCAGATGAGCAGTACCACGATCATAATTATTGTGATTGTCGTAATTATATTATTTGGTGGGTTTGGGTACAGCCGGTGGCGGAGATAATATTGGATTTTCGACAATGAAGCCATCATTCACAGTTAGCAAATGACTCACTTATTTTATGGTTTTTCAATCGCTGATGGAATAATTTGCAAGGGGACCTTATTCCATGAAAAATAACAGTAATTCACTCACTATCATTCAACTAAATGACAGCCATGCCTATCTTGACCTGCACCAGGAGATGTTCTGGCAAGGAGGTCAGGCTGTCTATCGTCCTTCAGGAGGATATGCCCGCATGGCTACGCTCATAAAACAAATTCGGGCTGAGAACAAAGGGTCTGTGCTCTTTTGCGATTGCGGTGATACTCTCCACGGCACTTATCCCGTCCTAAAAACACAGGGACAGGCATTAATCCCTGTTCTAAATTCATTGAGCATCGATGCGATGACGGCCCACTGGGAATTTGCTTATAGCCCTGCGATCTTCAAGCTGCGCGCAGCAGAGCTCAGCTACCCGATGCTTGCGATCAATGTTTACGATCAGGCGACAAAAAAACGTTTCTTCCCACCGTACAGCTTGAAGGAGATCGGCGGGTTGCGGATTGGCATCGTGGGTATTGCCTCCAATATTGTAGACAAAACCATGCCGCCATCCTTCAGCGAAGGTTTGGAGTTCACCCTTGGTAACCAGGAGCTCCCACACATCATCAATATTCTACGTACCCGTGAGAAGGTGGACCTGATTGTTCTCGTCTCGCACCTTGGCTTTTCTCAGGACATGAAGCTTTTATCGGAAGTGCAGGGTATCGATGTGTGCCTGAGCGGGCACACCCATAATCGGCTGTATAAACCGGCCTTCCAGGAGAAAACATTGGTTATACAGTCAGGCTGCCATGGGTCTTTCCTGGGCCGCCTGGACCTGGAAATTGATGGAGGACATATAGTTGACTACCGCCACCAGCTGATTGAAGTAGAAGCCAGGATAAATCCCGATCCCGAAGTTGATGACCTCGTGCGCCAGGCGATTGAGCCCTATCAAGAGGAATTGTCAACAGTTATGGGTGAAACAGCAACGGCCCTCAATCGAGGTGCTATGCTGGAAACAACTATGGATAATTTTCTGCTGCAGGCTTTGCTGGAAAGCACGGGCGCACAACTGGCGTTCTCGAATGGTTGGCGTTATGGTGCACCGGTAATTCCTGGAGAGGTAACAGTGAATGACCTCTACAACATGGTCCCAATGAACCCTCCGATCTCAACGGTCGAGTTGATGGGCGAGGAAATTATCGCGATGCTGGAGGAAAATCTGGAACGAACATTTGCCCGTGATCCGTACGACCAGATGGGCGGTTACGTCAAACGCAGTCTTGGTTTCAACGCCTACATCAAGATTGAGAATCCTCCCGGACAGCGTGTGCAACAAGTTTTTATCGGAAACGAAGAGCTGCAACCCGGGCGCTATTACCCCACGGCTTTTATTACCGAACAGAGCGTCGCGAGCAAATACGGTCGCAACCGCCAACATCACGCTGAGCGAAGCGTAAAGGCACTTGGATCATATCTGGCCAAGCACCGCCCGCTGCACGCAGAACTTCGGGGCACATTCGTCGCGGTATAGGAAGGATAGCAAATATGGGTATTGGTTGGATAGAAACGTTGTGGTCGGTTCAGGAAGAAAATATAAAGGAAAGGGATACTATCATTGCTGAAAGCATTGATTATCTTACTTTCCTCTGTATTAACTTCACAAACCCCGGGATAAAATTCATTCCCGTTACACTTCTCATATAACCTTTATAATCATCGCCGAACTTTGCTACAAGGAAACGGTCTTCCAGTCTACAGCTAATATATAACTACCGTCCCGAGCAAGCCAAGTGTAACAAACAACCAGTGCGGATACCATAAAATAGTGGTTAAAAAAATTGAGAAAATACCTCCTGTATATTGTGGATGCCTGATGATTGCATAGAGCCCTGTATCAACCAGCTGTGTTGTTTTTACAAATGATTTTCCTTTTGTGACGCCTCTCCTGCTGGGAATGTTACTATGGGAGCCATGACCAATACCATTCCGAATGCCCAGACAATCCAGCCGATGTAGAACAATACGGGGTATGATTTAACTGTTACAACTCTTGTAAAAACGAAGAGATTAACTGAAAAGCAGAGAATACACAGGGTGGTTAAAATTGTGCTCCAAATAATATTTTTCAATTTCAGAGATGGTTTAATCAGCATTATCAGTCCTCAGAGCCCCGATGCAAAAAGGATACAATCTTCATAGTAATCGAAATGTTCCAGGGTGCTTTGGCAGGCTCAATATAGCCCAAGTTTGCAACAGGATGTGCAGCTGCTGATCTATATATTGCTCGACATCTTCCAGGGTCCGGCCCAGGCGGTCGTCGTTTAGGTGCTCCGGGGCTAAACCAGAGAGCTCTTCAATGCCGCAAACTAAAGCCCATTCTTCGATATCACGCAAAGGCCGGGGATGGTGGAGGCGGTTAGCC
>JAXHVH010000034.1:0-26339 GCA_034189085.1 Bacillota bacterium
ACCATCTTCTGCAACTCTTCCCGGTTCTCCTCCGGGTTCTTGGCTAACTCTAGGTAACGGGCGTCTGTGTCGGTAAGCTGGAAGGAAGGCTTGTCTTTATCACCCGGCTTGTCCATCAACTCCATGCCTTCGGGTAATAGGTCGGGATATTCCTCAAGGACTTCGCGGGGGACGAACTGATCGGCAGCGATTGCGTCACGGACGGCTTGGCGATGAACCCGTTTTAAAACTGTTCTCGCTTCTTCCTCAGTATCGTAACCCTGAGAAGAAGAAAGGTCTCCGTATTCACCGTTTTTAGACGCTTTATAAGAATAGTAATATGACCCTTGCCGTGTCGGTGTGTCTGTCGTGTTCCGCGTGATGCTGGATTCTTTTAAAAATTCTGATACGGGCTTTTGATACGGCTCTTTTGTCTCTGCCTTTGTAGTCGAGTCGAGTGCCTTGGGTGCAGGGGTGTCGTTTGATGCTGGAGCCGCCTCGGTAGACGGCTCTGTAACGGTCTTTACGCCTGGTAAAGCCGCAGGGGTTTGTTTTATTGGTGCTGCAATGGTGGGGGGTGCTGGCTTGCTGCTGTATTCTTCTCTTATGCCCTCAATAGCGTTGATGACATCTGCTTTGTTGTCAGTAGCAGAAAAATCAACCCCAGCTCTTTGGGCGTGTACAACAACTTCATTTAACGGAAGATTCTCTAACTCTGATTTTTGGGGGACACTCTCAATACCCGGACGCGCGCCTCCCTTAACCAGTTCTCCTTCCCGAACTTTTCGATAAACTCGTTGAGCTTCATACCCTTTTTTGCTTCGGAGTTTTTGTCCGGTGCGCTCTGCCTTATTTGAGATGAGATTCCCGTCTGCTTCTTTTGCCGTTCTGCCGATTCCATAGCTGACTCCTATTCCGTCTACGACAATTACATCACCTTGCTTATAAACTTCGCCAGAATCAAGAACAATATCCCTGGGTATAGTGAACTCTATTTTGATTTCGTTGTCAAGTTTATTCCGTATGGCCTCGCTCTGCTCTAACAACCGGTTGTATGCGGCCTCATCATTACCCCCAATATTTGCCAATTCTTCCCCACCAAACCGGAACGGATTATCAGCGGTTTCCTTTAAAATCTCCCCGACCTTGCTTAATACCTGGTCGCCGGTTTCATGGCCAAGAACATCGTTAAACCATGAAAAGTTGTCAAGGTCATACATGGCCTTCCATGCTTTTTGATCGTCCGGGGTGTCCCTTTCGTCAATTTGAGACTCAAGCCATGCCGCTTTATTGTTGATGCCCATAAGCGGGTCAGTATAGTTTTTGTTTGCCATCTGCCGGGCAAGCTCTTTGGCTTCTTCGACATTCGATGAATTGTCCAGAATAAAATGGAACTCTTTTCGTGTTTTCCAAGACTGCCGGTTATCGTCAATATCGGCAAAGGTTTCATCTATAAGCGCCTGGGCTTCGGGTGTTCCCGGTTTTATGCCCTGCGCTTCCACATTGCCTTCTGGAACCACGATCTCAGTTCCTGGCTGTGGTTGTACCGGAGCTATCTGATCACCAGCCTGGGGGCCTGTGGTGGTGGTAGGCGCAACCCCGGCAGGGGGGAGGGGGGGGGAGACCGGAGCTGCGTCACCACGCTGGCCAAAAGCCGCTGCCACTTCCTGCTTAATTTCCGGACGGACAAACTTGCTTGATAAAAAATCGTTTAAGTGGTTCTGTATATTGCCGGGGTCTTTCTGAACACGGTCCCGGAAACGGGCCATTTCAAGCTGTTCGCGGGAAGATAGTTTGCCAGGGGTTGCTTTGTCTTTAGAACCAGATGGCCGGCCGATAAGGTTGCCGCCAACACCCATAAGCCCACCAGAAAAAGCGCCCATTACCGCTGCTTCGTCAAGCCCTTTTGTTATGGGCTTATCAAGCGCCAGGTTCTGTGCCATTTGCTCCTGAACAGATTGGGGGAGTTCTTCTAAAAACCCTTCTTGTAAAAACCCGGAAATAACTGTTTTCAGAATATTCCCCTTTGCCGCTTCCGGTATGGCTTCCCCAACGGCCTTAGACGCTGGAATAAAAAGAGTGTCAACGTCAACAAGGCCAAGTTTTTGGGCTATTCTGCCACTAACTGCGCCGATAGCGCCAGTAGCCGCGCCTGACCCTAATGCTAAAGCTATTTGCTTTGTGCTTAATAGCCGGTCTGGGCTTTCCTGTCTGATTTGTTCAGAGTTCTGGGATGCCGTAACCAACCCCTCGCCGACACCACCGGCCAGCGCAAGCCCCAACTTTGGGCCAAATTTTTTCATTAGGCCAGGGGCAATCTTTTTAGCAACCCCCCACCCACCAATCATGGACGGTATAGACTCAAGCGCAGTGCTGGCTATTAAAGAAGGATTTGTTACAGCCACTTTTGCTTTTTCGACTACACCTTTAGCGGCAGCCATCTTTTCAAGGTTGGCTCTATATTCAGGCGATTGCAGACTTGTAAAAAATTCATTTGTGGCTTGTGGGTTATAGCCAGCGTATTCAGACAATGCTTTTCCAGCATGGCCACCAGAAATAATATCAGCCAAGCCAACAGCGGTTTCGCCGGCTCCGACAATGCCTTTCCCTAAAAGCGATATTGCCGGATCGACAATACCCCTTCTTAAAAGACTTGATTCTTCTTCATCCTTATTCTTGCCTCCCGGCTCAACAACCACGCCCCTACCAAAAAAAGGCAGTTCCCCGGCTTCGGTCCTTCCGGCAGGCTGTTGTTTAATATCCGGTTCTTCGTATGTCCCTTTTCCAAAAAATGGTAACGACATATTAGCGGCCTTCTTTTTGTCTTTTTCTTACCAATATTTCAGCGGCTATATTTATTGCCTCTTCTCTGGTGACATTTTGTTTCTTCATGATATCTAATACCATACCATGAGTCAACTTTTCAACCGTGTTTTTTGGCTCTCTATCTGCGTTATAAATATCTTTTAAAAAGGCGAGCTGCTTTGATATGAAATTATTATTCACTTCTTTGCCTGGGGTTTGAGCTAAATCAACCAGTTCACCGGCTCCTCTCATTGCAAGACCAACCGGGGATATTTTAGCGGCCCCTCCAACTAAATCAAAAGGAGTTACGCTTGCTTCCTGACCGTCCTTAAAAGCGCTATTCCACGCGGCTGATTCCTGTTGTTTCATTGTTTCGTATCGGTTCGGCTTCCGTATTGTTTTAGGTGGTTTGTCAGATTGCCTATCACTTCCTTCGAGACGAATAACGTTCCCGCTATCGTCAATAAATGTGCCGTCTGACCTTAAAGTTCCTGTAACCATTTTCCCGTTTACTTCCGCTTGCCCGCGCTGTCCACCTGTCTGCTGTATACCCCCTGGGGTTTGCGCTGATGGTTGCCCTGCTCGATCCATGCCCCTGATAAAGGCATCAGTCATCGGGTTTCCTGTCCCCTGTTGCTGGGCAATATTTATTTGCTCTGGGCTGATACCGAAAGAACCAGACGCAGCATTAATCGCGCCTTTTGCCATTAACCTGTCTCGGGGGCTTCTGTTAGGGTCTTTCGCAACTTGCTCAAGAGCTTGCATTTTGCTTACAGGGTCAAGAGACAAGTCTTCTGAAACAAGAACACTGTATGCTTTATCGACAAGAGATAGCGCCTTGGATGGGTCGATGGACGCCTGCTCCTGCTGGCCAGCAGCCGCCATCCTCTGCCGCATCATATCCTGATCGGCCTTTATCCTCTGATCTTGCAGATAAGCCCTTTCTGACACATACCCCTGTCCTGGATTTACGCCAGGTTCAAAATATTCAGGGGCACCGGTCTTTTGGTTTATGAACATGGCTTTTGACGAAGCGGCCTGTCTTTCGTCCTGTGCTTTCTGGCGCTTCCAATTTTCAAAACCAGCTCCAATTTTTACAATTTCATTAAGATCAGACATCCCTATATGATTATTTTTTGCAAACTCTTGAATACCTTCGGGAGTAAAATCCCCTAATTCAATAAATTGTTTACTTAATTTTTCAATACGGTCCCGTTCTTTCCCTTGTTTATATTGCCGTATTCCATGGACAAGATCGCCTAATCCAGCCCGGAAAGCATCTTGGCTATTACGCTCCATCTGGGCTAAGGCAGGAATTAAATTTGCCATAATATTACCTCGCTATGGAAGCTATTCCACCAGCACCACTCATTAAAGTACCAAGTTGGCTTAAAATACTGGGGGATGTTTCACCCGTGCTGATAGTTGTTGGTGTTTTGTACCGCAACGTATCATAAAAATCATTGCGACCTTGCAAATAATTCATATACTCGTTTTCTATTTTATTAGGTGTATATGTATGAGCTAGTGCATTTTGAGCCTGGGCTAAAGCTAAATCATTTTCCCCAGTAGAATAAGCCAATTTATTTAACACCCCGCCCCAATCAGCAATATTATCAGCAGCCCGACGTTGTGAACCGGTTGTTAACTGCCACGGCCCGCCAGAAATACCAGCACCAGAAACATTAACTGGCGAAGCATTAGCCACTCCACTATATGTATCCATCAATTCTTGAAGAGTACCACCATATTTTTCATCAGCCTCGTTTTTTGAAGCAGTAATATTAGACAACGCATCAATAAGAGACGTATCCGCGTTTTTTGTATAGTCAATATCTTCCCCAAGACGTTCACGGTATGATTTTTCTATGACCGTATCAGGATCATACGTTTGGGCATCAGACGCTTGACGGCCTTCATATTGGCCATATTTTTCCCAATGCCGTTTGGCTTTCTTGCGGTCTTTGTCAGTGATATTATTAAGATCAATTCCAAATGCTTCAACAATATCAGGATTATTCAATATATAATAATCAGCATCAATACTTGCGCCGCTTTTATAATATTTCTCTGCTTTTTTACGGTCTTTGTCGGTGATATTGCCGGGATCAATTTTTAATTTTCCGCTTACTTCCGGATTATTTTTTATGTAATAATCTATATCAAAGCGTTCATATTCTTTATCTGGTGACCCAAACAAAAAACTTTGAAACTCATCCCATAGTTTTTGTTGGCCTTCATCCCGTTCAGCGGCGGCAGTTTCTTCTTTGTTCTTCGCTTTATTTTTAGTTAATTCACCGCCGCTATTCGCTATAGCACCTACTGCTAATGCAGCCGGGCCACTTATTGCCGAGCTGGCAAGACCTCCGATACTTCCGCCTAATCCCATAGCGTCCTCCTACCTCGAAACCCGCTGATTGATGTCCATTTTTTTTGGTTTGATTTTTGTCTCTGTGGACGATGAAAAGAAGTTCATTCTATTGTCCTCTCTCTATAAAGAAAAATATCCTATCTCTTGCATTTTATTTAATTTATCAATAATGCTTGGCATTCGGAACTGCGCCTGTTCAGCCCCCTGGTTAACCGGGGCGAAATTGTTTTGTCCAGGCTGACTTTTTAACTGCATTAAAGCGGCTAATTGGTTTAAAATACTATTACCTGGAGATGCTATACCGTTTTGCGGTGGTGCATACCCCGGCGTTCCGGGTTGCCTGGAATCGGGTACCTGCATCATACCTATTGGCCCACCATCGTTAATCAAACCGTTCGGCATCTGGGGGGGTTGTCTTATGCCATCATTAATCAAACCGTTTGGCATCTGCGGTCCGCGCCTGTTCCTCAAGCTCTGAACATATTGTGCAAAATCCATGACCGTTTCCTTTTTAGTATCTCAACATGCTACCCATAAGTTCGTAAGGCGCAAGCGGGTTTTGTGACTTTGAAGTGCTCGAATTGTAAGAAGAGCTCGACCCGGAACTTTCATTGGCAAGCTGGGCGATAGTACCCAAAAGCTCAGGGAGTTTCATTTGAGCCGCGTACTGTGAAAGCATAGAATTAAAACCCTGGTTGGCGATATCCTGCGCCGCCTGGTTCTGTGCCCCGGCCAGAGTATCGCTCGCTACGTTGCTGTTCAGCATACCCCTTGCGGCCAGTTGGTTTAATGTGCCTTGGAACTGGTTAGGTCCCATAGCCTGCCTCATAGCATTGCCATATTGCCCCTGAAGGGTTTGCCCCATATTATTGACTACACCAGGAAGGGCAAGGCCAGCGTTTATAATCGGTTGTTCCATCTGAGCCGCAACCGGTCTTCCCCAGTTAATACCAGACTGATTTTTATTACTGGAAGAGCCTGAAGACTGAGACGTCGTTGTCGGGAATAAATTAGTTGGTATAGTAAAATCTGTCATAATCCACTCCTATTCTACCCATGTCAAAATGCAATAACCAGAACCGCCAGCACCACCGGCATACCCACCGGCTCCGCTACCATCACCACCGCCACCACCACCGCCGGTGTTAGCTGACGCATCAGCGCCCACAGCATTACCCCCGCCTGCCGCGCCGTTTCCATATGAACCGCCGCCACCGCCGCCGCTACCCGCTGTTTGACTTCCGCCACTCCCAAATCCAGCACAGCCCATCGCGCTCCCAGCGGCACCAGTAGCCACCCCAGCGGTCCCTCCAGCACCGCCTCCAGCGCCTCCAGAACTACCGCCCAAAACACTGCCAGATACAGCAGGGATATAAGCGCCTCCGCCGACACCACCCGCCCCGGGATTACCACCATCCGCAGACCCACCTCCTGTGCCGCCATACGATGTTACCGTTACAGTACCGTCAGAAATAGTGCTGTTGCCCCCAGACGTTGCTACATCTCCTCCAGCCGAAGCAGCATGGCCAGCCCCCCCAGCCCCAATTGTAATAGCCAAAGACGACGCCCCGGACGTAACAACAAATATTCCCGTTTTCACTTGCCCGCCGCCGCCGCCGCCGCCAGCTATATCAGCCGCAGTATGCCCGCCGCCACCGCCAGCTCCAGCCGCTACAAGGGTGTAATAAAACCCGGTTACTCCAGGAGGGATAGGCCAGGTTCCGTCGGTAGCAGCAAACGATTTTGACTTAATTTTTAACCCGCTAGGGATAGTTGTAATAGCCATTATTCTGTCGCTCCCATAATCTGAATAGTTACTTTTGACGCTGTGTCAGCGTCGGCCTGAATGGTATCGTTTTCATCTTCAAGGATAAGACCCGGAGCCGCAAACTCGATAAACACCGTCTGGTTCGGAGCTATTTCCTGCTCATAGAATTTGTTTGTCGCCCCAGCAGTTCCAACCGCACCGGTGTTATCCGGAACATTCCACAGCATCACCGTTTCGGTGGTTGTGTTCCCATTGTATAAAATAATCGTCCGGATATATGCTTTCGTACCGGCCGGATTGGTGTACACCGCAGCAGTAGCAGCCGCGATAGTGGTTATCTCCGTTAAAATACTGTAAGCAAAAGCCATGCTCGCCTCCTATAAAAGAAATTTAGACCGTAGCATTTCGATAAGGCCGGTAGAACAAACTGCCCTTGTTGTGTCTGTACCGCTCACTGTTTCTGCGCTTGTAGCAATTTCCATCACGCCTTTATTCGTGGCGCTCGCGTTTTCGCAAGCAATATATAAATCTTCGTCGGCCCCGTCATAAAGCTCTGTTAATACGATGGCTTCCCCGGCCTTTAACTTTCCATTTAAGTACCCAGGAACAGCATCATTCGCGGATACCGGGCACCCTGTCCCTACTGTCAAGGCCGCAATGGCGTCATCAATAGCATCAATCTTATCCAGCAATGTTGACTCGCCATCCCTTGCCGCCTCTAATTCAGCCGCGATACTGAAAAGCTCGGTCATGTCACCGTTAACTTTTGTGTATAGCGCCGAATAAACTGTATCTGTCTTTAAAAGCGCATCTCTTGAAACAGTCATTAGTAGCTTAGCCCCCTGTATTTAAGGAGTATCCCGTTATTATAAAAAGGATAGCCTGCGGTATAACATACCATTTCGGCCATTACTGATCTTCCATTAAAATTAACATACTGGAACAAAGGCGCGGTGCTTGCCGGATCAATCAAAAACCAGGCATCCTCAACATCCATTATCGCTTCTTCAACTGTTAAATTATCCTTAACCGCCAACGTAATGTTTTTGGTTAATGTTTTTGTTCCGTAAATACCGTTCGTATAGAAATCAATAGTGACGTAAGCACCCCCGACCGTACTTGCGTATAATTGGAATTCATTAAAATTGGCGCGCGTAAACGGCATTTCTAAATAAGCCGTTCTGAGAATTGGTCGTAATTGGATGGTGCTCATGTCTTTATAGTCTGTATCGTCTATTCGATACAGATAACCGTCCGAGCCACCTATTAAAAAATAACTCCCAGACTTGCCGAAACTTTGCGGCTTTAAAATCGTTCTGATTCTGGTATACGTTTTATTAGGGTTTCCGCTAACATCACTGATATAAACAGTACTAAACCCCAGGGCGTCATTGTCGTCATAGTCCCATTGATGATTCGTGAGACTCCCCACAGTGCCCTCAGTTGAAACGACATTATCAATAGTCACATAATCTGGCTGAGGATCAAATCCGGGATCATACGCCCTTTCGTAAACGATGAGATTGCTTATTGTTATATTTAGCTGTTCAACTCCACCGATACAATATGACTGCGCCGCCATAATATAGCGGTAATCATATTTTCCGCTAAGTGCCAAAGTAAGCGTATCGACTAAAACGCTATAGTTTTCATCAGAATAAACATAGCAATATACAGTCCCATTGGTCCCGACAGTTTCGTCTCTGACAACTTTTAAATAATAATCGACCCCGGCGTCTACGGACAGCCAATCGGTTCCTTCATAAACCCCATATGATTCAGATAAATAGATGACATAATTAGACCCGTCGCCGTACCCCTTAACACAAATCTCATGCCCACCAGCGGTTTGCAAGCTGAACAAATCCGCAACTGTGTCAGAGAAACCAGCAAAAACAGCAATGCCGTTGCCGCTGTTGATTTTCGCCTTTACCCTGTATTCAAAATCTCCCGATATTATATCCCCGCCTAAATCATAATAAACGTAAGCGTCTTCTCCCAGCCCAAGATCGGCAGTAATAGTATTCGCCGCAACGGTTATATGCCCGTTTAAGTCCCTCTCTGTGTATTCAGTCCAGTCCTCGTATTGAGGAGCCGACACAAAATACTCATTCGTTCCGCTCTGCGATTTGATCCAGGTGTAAGAAGACGAAGAAAGGTTGTGAAGATACAACTCATATTCTGACCTGGGATATCTAATGCCTGTTCCGCTGGGGTCTTGGGCTGGATTTTTAGTGTGGATGACAACTACCCTATGATAATCGAGGACGAGCCAAATCTGCCCGTCGACAGGATAGTACCCGGCTATGGCCGTGCTGCTTGTCCAATAATCATCGAACCTATCAGATACCGGATCGGTCTCTGACATAGCCCGTAAATCACCATATTCTTGAACACCGGATATAGGGACCGCC
The DNA here is from genome assembly GCA_034189085.1 of Bacillota bacterium. Lineage (GTDB taxonomy): Bacteria > Bacillota > Dethiobacteria > DTU022 > DTU022 > M55B129. The sequence continues at coordinate 9,338 of JAXHVH010000034.1, forward strand.
CCCTCATTGGTAAAATACCAGATATCATTAACGGCATCCGTCAACGTTAAGTGGGTTGCCCATGGCCTTTGAAATGATAGTGATTGAGCGTAATCAGACGGAGACGTGCCAGATATTTTTGATAAATACGGCTGGCTTTGCGTTCCGAATACGTACAGATCACCGTAAAAAGCTTTAAGCCCACCGACTTCGAAATTATCGTTGTTGCTGTCAATCATGCCGACATACCCACCGCCATCGGTGGTTGACCAGTCCAGGTGTGTTAAATTCCCATACCAGACATACCCAGGATTATCAGGATCACCAGCCACAAACGGGCGGCGGTTCCAGATTGCCCCGAATTTCCCCTTGGGCGGTTTTCCAGGCGAGACAGACATCACGCAGTTCTTAGCGGTGTCGGCGTGCCAGGAGCCGTCATAATAATAAGACAGCCCCCCGGAAGTGCAGTTGTAGCACATTACCTTGACATAATTTCCGACATCTCCGGCATATCCAGCAGCGCATTCGATAGAGGCGTAATATGCTGTGTTTGGTGACATCTCTGTTGAAATGTCGGATGAGGTGAAAACAGCCGTGAATTTAGCCGGTGTTCCTGCTGTTATTTCGCTACAATCGCATAAAGCTTTTGTAGCCATAGACGACCCATCAGACACTTTCCGCAGTACCGCATTTATCCCACCAGTCGGTGTAGCCTCTTTGTCAAGATAAACATCAATCTGAGTAATCGGGATTGTATATCCTGTTGTCCAGACTTGAGACGTGAATTTTTGCGCCGCCCTGGTGTTGGTGCCGTTTCCAATAACAAGGTGTGTGTCTTGAGTTAAAGCAAGATTTGTAAACTGGACCCCGCTTGCACCAGTACCGCCATCGTAACAAATCTTAATACTGGTAACACCGCTTAAATATTTTAGGTACGACCCGTCAAACAGCATGGCAACGCCGTTATACGACATGATCGTCGTATCGCCCTCAAGCGCCCCGATAGCAACCGGCTCAAGGTCTACGTCGAGATAATACAAAACATAGTTTTCATCAACAAACAAGACATAAGTAGTCCCGCCAATATTCACTTCTTCAATCGTTTTTACTGCCGCATTTCCTATTGTCGCAACAGTAGAATATCGTATCACCGGCGGGCGGCTGACCAGCCCCCCGCCTTTCCTGATCTTCCAATTCACCAGCTTAGACGCTTCTGTCGGAGCAATCCTATCAGCCGAAACAGACGTGTTTAAACCGTGCCGAAAATCGATTAGCGGCAACGTTGCATATTCAACTTGTGTCTGTATGTTTTTATTGAACATTAAAAATCAAGCCTGTTTCTCACTGGAACATGGTTTCTGCCAATTACCCGACCCATCAGCTTTTCCATAAAGAAATTGTAAATAGCCGTATCCGGAAACACGTTGACCTCATTCCGCTTGTGGGCAAGGGTGATAATCATCTCTTTAATCATGCCGTTAAAATGATCGCTGTAAGGCATGCTCGCCCCGGTTGCCAAGGCCGTCGCCCTCTTGTCGTAGTAGGTGACGACCGTGTAGCCTGTGTCAGCAGTCCGGTCAAACTGCATATTGGCCCCGACTTCTGCGAACCAATAGGGTTCCCCTGTTGCCGCCCCAATATATTTCTTTTCACGGTAAAGCTGCTCCGGGCTTTTCTTGACAAGCTGGGTGGTGCTGATCCACGCGGACCTGATCATAATGCAACCAGTGGGAACAGCGGCAGAACTCGCAGCAGGGGCCAGGGTCACGTTTGCCTCATTGTAAACCCAATCCGATGCCATAGCAGAAAGAACGTTATCCAGTTGGATCAGTGCTCTGTTCGCATAATAAAACAGCTCGGGATCAGTATAAAGACTAGTATCAGCCGCGCCGCTAATAATCGCCCTTAAATCGTATCTGGCCTCAAGGATAACACTATCAGTTGTCGCCATGATTATTTCCTGATAATAACGGCCGAAACAATTAACACCCCGGTAGTGATGGCTTCGTTAGCCGTTACGTCAATGGTATCGGCGGCGGCCATAACGATAGGGCTTGCCATCTGGGGGGCCTTATTAACGGCTACATCAAGCACCTGTGAAGCCAAATTAAGAGCGCCGCCTGTCTGGTTGGTAAGGTGAACCGCCACCCAATCCGGATGGATAACCTCACCGGTCAGCACCATATCGGCCAAATCCATCCCGGACGAAACCGTCACATGGTCGCCGTATCTAGCCCCGGCAATCTCAATCTCGTTCGTCTCAGTTGTGTCGTCGGCTACTTCCGGAGCATTCCATATTAGCCTTCCAGATAGCGTAGTCCGGCAATGACCCGTTGCGTCAACCTTTAAGGCGTTTCCGAAGTAGTCAGGGTCAGTACCATACCCAAGGTCAATAGTAGCCGCTGTCGTTCCTGCGGTCTCCACAGTCGCCCAGGATGCCAATACAATATCCCCGGGCCGAACAAGGATAACCTGGAATACATCACCGGCAGATGCTGGGGTCACGCTGAAATGAATCGTTTTCTCAAACAGGCTGACCGACGCCGGGAATACCCGCATTTTCGACGGGTTCACTTGGTTGTAAATCATTATTCGTTTCCTTCCATTTTTTTATTACCTCAGCTACATACGCCATTGTTTCAGCGCATATCCGCTCCTTGCCATCTTTGGTTTCTTTGTTTTTGTAGGCACACATAAAGTCCCGGCAAATCTTAGGGCGATTTTCGTAAATGGCACATCCGGTTTCTGTAAGGTGTTGGCACGGCTTATAAAACCGGAAACACATGGCGCCACTTTTTGGGTTTATGTAGAACTGATCGCCCCGGGTCAACCAGTATTCCACCACTTCCATAGACAGCATGGTGGTCGGCACCTCTACATACTGACAACACTCCCGGCATTCAAGACATGCTTTCTGCTGATCTGTTTTATCCAATTTCAATGCCCTCCCCGGTGTACAGCGGATTGATGGTTTCGTAACCAATGCAAGCCCCGACCTTATCCATTGTCAGTTGCTTGGTCATGGCAAGGCCACGAATAGCATGATGGAGTGTGTCGGTTACTTCCGGGTCAATGCCGTGTTTTACTTTTGCCCTGGCCCGCATGAGATCAGCCTTAATAGTGGTTAAGTCGCCCTCATGGTAGGTAACGCACGGAGGATATAAAGGTTTACCCCCCAGGTATTCCATGACCGTTGGGTCGTTATGCTCCCACGCCCATTCGATCCAGTGGGTGTGAACTTGGGCAAGACATTCCGGGGTTTGGCCGGTGCTGTTTGGGGAATAGGTGTCAACCATCATTTCAATTTGGCCGTCAATCTCGTGCTGCTTTTTGGTCATCGTCCATCCAGGAGACGGGCCAAGAACCATTTCGTATTCCGTGCAGCCGCGTTTAAGAATAATACCGACATCTGGGCTGATATGCTCATCGACCGCTTTTCTGACTTCTTCATACCGTTCCCGGCCTTCTTCCAGGCTGTTGTTGTAGAAGTAACCGCCGTACAGCCTGTTGGTATAGTGCCTGACTTCAATCCCGCACTTGGCCGGTCGTTCAAGATCTTTCTGGACTTCAAGCAAAAGAAAAAGCTCTTTTAATGTTCTGGGACTGACCACGACTTTCCAGCACTCGAGACATCTTGGGGGAACATACCCCAGGGTGTTGAACTTTACATGATGGTCAAGGCCGCACTTCTTTGTTCTTGAGTGGTTTACATGATGCCAGGGGGTGTCAACACCAACCGTTACGGCCAGTCGTTTATAAACCCCTTCATAAGACAGGTAATACCCACCCTGTTTTAAAACAGGATGAATCTTTGATATGATGTCAGCCTCTATGCACTTTGCATAGTACGACCCCGGCACCACGTTGCGGGCCTTGTAGACTTGGTTGTCAACCTCTATTACGTTTGTTGCCATAGTTTTCTCTCCTCGGTTTTGGGTTTATTCTCGGTTTTAAAATGGTGCCGGAAGCCGGAAACCGAGGAGAACCAGCTTGTCGGGCAAGCCCTATCCGGCACCATAGTTGTTTCGCTTATTTGCAAATCTCAGCCGATAAGCGAAAAGGTTAATTTATTCAGGTACTTTCCACCCAGTTGCCGCGACCTCGAGCGTACCGGAAAACTCACCGTCGAGAGACGACGCAGCGGTTCCGGACGGGCCTTTGCCGCTCAAGAGCTGGAAGGTAATATACCCACCATAGGGGAAGTACATACCGCCCTGCTGGTCTCCACCACCATCAGCCCAGCCGTGGTTCATGCCGGCAATGCCAACACCAACCCACCGGGCAGCCGCTTTCGGGGAGGTCTCGGGATCGCCAGGCAGCGCCAGGACGGAAGAGGTATGAATCTTGCTCTTCGTCAAAGTGGCTTTCCCTAAACCATCGGCATCAGTCGAGGTAGACGACAGAGACGCAGATTTATAGGCGATGAACCCGACGCCGGCCGTACCGGAACTGATTGACTTGCTGTTACAGTTATGGGTCAACCCCGCCGTGCCTTTCGGCGCAATCAGGAAAACACCGTCAATCACGGATCGCTCCGGGATTTTCAGGAGTTTCAAAACATTCATAACCTTGTTGGTGAGGGTGGGGGCCGTGACGTTCGCAAAATTGATCCTGTTTCTCGCCACAAAACCGCCCTCTCTCGGCGTCACCTCATTGGCCGCGTCTACGTTGGTGGCTGTTGCGGTCAGATCGTAGGTGGTTGCGCTTGATGCTGTAAAACTCACTTGTGCCATGTTAATTCTCCTTGGGGTTACGATCCCCGGTAAGGCCCCTCGGTTTGGGCGCTACGTTCAACCCGGCCAATTAAAACGACTAACCGTGAGACGTGCTGTATGCAGTCATCACAAGGCAGCCGTAGTTTTTGGAGTTGTACCGGGTAGCCTTGATGCCGAACACCATGCCAGCCGCGATACCCTTCTTGTCGTTGTAGTCACGGATATTCTCAGCCCATGACATCGGCAGATCACCGAACTTGCCCTGGTCCATCTTGGCATAAGCATTGCCTATGGCCAAGGTGCCGGCCTGCGCTCCCAGGAACAGGTTGCGCCGCACGTTCGCCCGGGGGCTGTAAATCCGGTTGCTGTCGTAGATAACAACCTTGTTGTAAACGCCATTAGCCCCTGAAAATATTGGGTTTTTCAGGCCACGTACATTCGCATACTGTTGAATGTCCGTCCATTTTACGGTAGCCGAGCTGTTGGTGCTTACCCGCAGATCGGTCAAGGAATAATCATGCAGAACCGCAACATAATATTCCTCGCCCTCGATCTTGGTGGGCCGGATCATGGGAGTGATGGTTCTTGATTTCTCCTTGGCATAATCCAGGTCCATCAGGTCAATCTGGTCGTTGTTGCCGAGAGACGCCTCGTCCGTCGCAATCGTATCGGAATGGGCAACGTCACCACAGACGATATAATGATCCGTGTCGGCGGCGACGCCGGTATTCCCGGCATGGCTGAATGTGGTATCTCCGCATAGTGACCGGAACATATAGTTATCCAGGGTGTTGGCCCACCAGTCTTTCAAGTTTTCCATTGCGTCTTTCCGCATGTCGTGGATAGTTCTCTGCTGACTCATGCTGTCGAACGTGTGGGCCTGGCGGAGCTGGTCGATGTCAATGTCGTCCTGGTAATACGTCATCGGCGCTTCGTTATCTTCCATCCAGTTGTTGCCGGTGACACCACTGCCGGAGGTCTGGACAAGCAGGTCGTATTTGATCTGGTCGCCGGCGTTCTTCTCGAGGTCGGTAAGCCGGGTCAATACGCTCTGTTTGTCGGTCCCCATAAGTTTGTTGATGAGCGCACCGCGAATCGCTTCCCGGAACGTCATCTTCGAAAACAGTTTTACAGCCTGTGCATCTGTCGAGCTAAATTCTGTTAAAGCCATGTCTTTGCTCCTATTCGCCTAAAGCGAAAGCAGCCCTTTCAATGCGTTTGAAATCCTTGTCGTCCATGCCGAGAAAATCATCAACCGACATGCTTTCTGCAATGTCGTTGAGTGTCCGGCCGGCCGATCCCTTCTTGTTCTGTTGCCCTGACAGGTTGCTGCCCTTCGCTTTGAAAAAGTTAAGGTTTTTTGTTGCTTGGTCTCCCTTGATTCTTGTTCCCTGCGAGCGCAGAACAGACTTTAGAGCTTTCTGGACTTTCAAAGGGCGGAACATCCCGTTAGGGCCGACGGTGCAAGCCTCGACAACCACGTCAATATCAAGACCCGGGAACTGGCTTTCAAACTGCTCGCCATAATCCCGCTCCAACAAAGACATGACTTCATCCAGGCTGGTGGTCTGTAAAGATAACCCATACCGGTCCATGATCTCACCCGACTTGTCGTCTAAAAACTGATACGCTTTCCGGACGTGCTGATAAGCTGCGGGGTAATTTTCGTTCTCCCCGATAACGTTGGATATGATGGTTTTGTTTGCGGTCACGGTTTCCTGTTGAAAGTTCTGGCTCTTCATCGCTTCCAGTTCTTTCTTTAACGCCGTAATCTCCGCATTGGCCAGGCCGGTCAATTCCTTGGGGTCAACATAAGGATTTCCGTCATCGTCAAACGATACCGGGACACCCTTCTTTGTCGTCACCCCTTCAACCGACTGTTCAGCCGCTTCGTCGATCATCAGCGCCCGTTGCGCCCGTGCCTCTTCCATCATGCCTTTTAACTGGTCAAGCTGGCTTTGAAGGCCCTGCCGGGTCTGCCGCTCGTTCTTCTGAGCGTGATACAGGCCCTTATTCTCCTTCTTTAAAAACTCCAGCTCTTTCACCAGATCATCGACCTTGGCGGCCGGCTTTGCTTCCGGTTCGTCAATAACGATATCGTCCTCTTTGGCTGCAAGCTCTTCGGCCTGGGCCTCAAGGTTTTCGTCGCTGTCAATGATTTCGTCCATTGCGTCTTTCGTTTCTTCGCTCATTTCTGTTCTCCTCGTTTAGCACCAGTTTTACGTTGGCGTTTACGTTTGCGGCTTATGCCGTTGGTTGCGGCCGTCCGGCCGGGTTCTTCGCCGTGTGGCGTGATTCATCGCCCGAAGGCGTAAATAAAAAAAGCCCCAAGGTCGTTATGACCTTGGGGCTTAGTGCTTCTAATACCCGCAGTGCTTAGGGTGCTGTTATGTTAAATTACTCCCTCCGGAGGCTTCATGCTCACATACTTTTCAACATGGACCGGAAAACCATTGTTGAATGTGATTGTTATCTTGCCAAAGAATTTGATATCATGCAAGTCTTTTAATGTTCGGATCAGCCAATTCATTTAAACCACTCCGCATCCACTTAGAATAGCCCGAAGTTTGTTTATCATAACCACCAATGGCTCATTAACACACATATCATCCCGAAAACCAGACGCAGCCCATTCTTTATGCCACTGTTCTTCAAGCAGGCGTAAGGCTTCTTTCATCGCTTCCATTATTTAAACACCTTCCGCTTGCAGTTGCCAAACGTGGCGTTCTTCCCGTCCTGCCAGCCGTTGGCCTCGGTCATGGGCGTTTTATCCCATTTGATTTGTTCAAGCTTATCCCTTAACTCCGGCGTCACGGTTCGCTGGCCTTTGCCGTAGGTATAGCTCCATCCATAGCCGGGCCTGTTTAGTCGTCTTGGCATTATGCTTCCCCCCTTGCAGAAAGATGCTCCATCATGGTTCCAGGTCTTGCCCCGACTCTTCGGCCTTGGCGAGAATAGTTTATGTTGAATATTTTGAAACAATATAAGCACTTAATCATGCCGCTTGTTTCGGCCTTCAACTTTTTAGCCCCGCAAAAAGGACAATACCGGGTTTCGCCCAAGTCGTTGCCAGCCATCACCCTATCCCCCATTTCTTTTGACACGCCGCCCTAACCCGTTTCTTTTCCTCCGGTGTCCCGAACTTTTCAACACGCTTCAAGCTCATCCGGGCCGTGCGCTCATCTGATATCGGGTATGCCCTGTTTTCTGGAATTGCGAAATCAGAACGCTTTTTATCGCCGGATAGCTGGTTAAGAATGCTCATCCAACCCCCCCAACCTGCGTCAATGAACCTGGCCGGGCCGGTAATTGCATTGGCCGGCTTGCCAGCTCTTTTATTAAACTCATCACCAGTTCCTTGCTCTGCATATCCAGCTTGAGCATATCCACCGTGAAGTCGTACCGGTCGTCCTGTTCTTCCTGTTGCAGCTTCTGGTAATCCAGCGCCCTCTGAGCGGCCTTATCCTGTGCGTCGGACTGTGCCTTCATCTGATCTGTTTGGAGCCGCCCTGCTTCGATCTGACGCCGTTCTGCCGCGTCCTGAACCTGCGCCTGGATCATGGCCTGTTGTGTCTGCATCTGCATTTGGGCCTGTTGCTGTTGCGACTGTTGAGACTGCTCTACAAACTTGATCCACTCCATCTTATCCTGTTCCGGGAGATCAAGCCGGTTAATAACTGTCTTGGGATCGGTCGGGAATCCCTTACCCATCATATCCATAAACACGGCAAGCTGCGCCATTGTCTTTGTCATGTTTGTTGGCGATTCTTCAACGTCGATGTTGTATTTCAAATCTTTAAGGTTACGGATCGGCGCGATAATTCCGTTTTTCATGTCGGCCACCAAATCGCCACGGAACTTATATTGCTCAGAATCGCCAAGTATTCTTTGTATTTGCGAATCCGGCATGTATTTCATAATGATCGCGTAAATCCGTTTGGCCAACTGCTCCTGCATCCTGTGATGGTTCTTGAACAGCTTGGCCAGCATGGTCAACCCCTGCTGTTGCCGTAACCGGATTGTCACCCCAGCCTCACCGGAAGTATGCGCCACACCCAAAAGGTCGTTGTCAATGCCGGACACTTTCTTTATCAGGTCTTTCGCCTGTTCATGAAGCTGGTAAGCCCCCTGGGGAAGCTGCGGAATCGGCTTTGCTTGAATCTTGCCACCGGAGAGCGCCCCAGGATTTACAAACGTGTCGGCCCCAGGGGTTCGTATGGTGTCTTCCCATTCCTTAATGTCGGCTATGGCGTCCAGTTCCACAAAACTGCCGCCCTGGTGCTGCTGTAAATACAGGTTAAGGGTCTGGCTCCACCGCTTATTTGCTTCGCGCTGCGGGTCAATCAGATCACGAATCACACCAAAATGGGACACATGGCCGGCTGATTTGTCTTTATAGCAGAACTCCCCAACTATTGAATATCCTTCATATGGTATCGGAGAATCACCATCAAACAAAACCTTGTGGCCAGTAAATTGGAACCACTTGACCTTCTTGTCTTTGATTGTCTCATACTGAAAGCCCGGGATCGCCTCGGTCAGTGCCTTTAGGTTCTTGGCCTCGAATTCCTCCCAAATTCCCGTTGAAGGATTAACCCCGTAATACCGGTCATACACACACCAGTATTCCTTGTGAACCACTCTTATCTGGTTATTTGACCTGTCATAATACCCTGTTTCTATTTCTGAACTGTATTCGTCGTCCTCCGGCGTATCAACCGGGATACCAGAAAAATCGTCAAGGTTATCAGCATCAATGTCCATAAAATCACCAAACGACTCACCGTGGATGATATCGTCGATGTCTTTGATGTGCTGCGGATACCTGATTGCAAAATCTTCATACGATACCCATTTATGCCAATAGATTTCACTGGCTTCGTCAAGGTCGTCGCCGGAAAAGGAGGGGTCCACTTTGATCTCGGTCGGCATGACGGACACAACCGGCGTCCGGATTTCCCCCGGATGATTCGGGTCGGGTGCGATATCAACGGCGCAGAACCCTCTACCAGTGCAGACAAAGTTTTCGAAGGCGTCATCCTCTTTCATGGCTATGTCTTCGAGATCATACATCTTTTTCTTGCAGTCATCCAGTACATCGGCAAGGAAGCCGTCAGACGGCTCAGTCGCCTGGGCCTTAACGTCGATCTTGTTCTGTTCGTTCACGCCCTTGATTAACTCGACGGTCGGCTTTATCAGGTTGCAGGTCAAGTCCGGCCGACCCTGCTCCTGTAATATGTGCCGTTCCTCAGAGGTGTACTGATCCCCAGAGTAGAATTTATAAGCCAGCAAAGCCGATTTCTGAAAAGTCCGGTCAAGGGCAACGGCATTGGCAAACCCGCGCCGTGCTTTCTTGAGCTTCTCGGCTTTACTCAGCTTATCAAACGGCTTATACTTGTCCGTTGGTTCCGTCTCTGTTACAAGGTCTTGTTCCATGTCCTACCTATTTTGCGTCTGCGTTGTCAACCGGCTCCACCGGGAACCGCGCCCGGACAGCCTTCTGGAAATCGGGGGAAATCCTGTCGCCCTTCAGGGCAAACCGGACCGACGACTGAGAATACCCGATCTCTTTGGCAAAATTTTCCGCTGTTAATTTATGTTTTTCCATCAGCACCCGAATCTCCCCGGACGTGAGGGATACCGGATTGTCTTCTACGACTGCCGGCGCTTCCGGTATAATCTCCGGTATCTGCTCCACAACTTCGGGCGCACCGTGATCCGCTTCCGGAACGATCTCCACAAACTGATCCAGGTTGATAATCACCCCGCTGTTGAGCTGATAGGACCGGCCCAAGTCTTTTGCCTTCTTGGATATCCGGCTGTAGTCGTCGTCCGTGAGCTTAATCTTCCGGCCTGTCGTTGTGATCATTGTTGCTTTCATTCTTTACCTCCCTCGGTTTTATAAAATGCTAAAGATTCTTCATTACCTTCCAAACACACATCTTCATCTTCCCAATCAACAACCTTAATTACTGAAATAACATCGGTCGCTGCAAACATCGCCACGAATAGTCCGTCGCTTCCCCTAAACCCAACAAAACCACCTCCTGTATCAATCCCATCGGCTTCAACTGTCACTTTATTGCTCTGGCCCAAAGGCCCTCTCAAGGCAACTTCGTATTTATCCATTATTACCTCCCTCGGTTATCTGTTTGTCATTACCCACATCACCGCAATCGCCACCGCAAGCACCATCGCCGCAGTATCAATCACGGTTTCCATCAATTCCCCGTACTCACCCAGAGGATTAACCCGGGTAAAGCAAAAGCCGAAATTGAGTGTTTTGGGGAAAAAATTAACATACTGTTTTTATATTACCTTTATGCCAATGCTCCACGGAGAAAACACCCGGCTTTTACGCAGCCATCCAACCACCTTGTTTTCCTCTCCTGCGACCCCTCAACAGGTCACGGTTAATGCCCTGAACCTCATTTACCATGTGGTCTTTGTTTAAAACTAAATACCGCATCATATCAGCACCATGCGAAAACTCATTATGGACAGGAGCGCCGACCGATCCGGTTTGTCTTGACACCTTGCGCTGATACCGCTTCAAGACCTCAACCAGCCGGTGAGAATAATTTGTATGATGAAATCCCGGTATCTTCGATTCTTCCGGTCGCTCTGTTGCCGCCGCGTTCTCCAAATCGAAATAGATTTGATGAAACGACAACCTTGTCTGCCGTATCCCTTCTTCTACCGTTGCCGTTATAGTCTCGTCTTTTGGCTGAACCTTCCACCCCAGGGCGGTTATAATGTCTGCCGTGCTGTTGCCGTTGCCGGCCAGGGTCTTCGCAAACCCGTCATGAGGCAAAAACACCTTACCCCAATTATGGCCCCTCGTCTCTATCTCTCTGAAAAGAGTCGGAATAGTTGTTTGATAGGCTTCTAAGTATTCTACAATCCGGATTTCTGAAAGGTGCTTCTGAACCAGACCGACCGCGAGCGAATCCTCCCAACCGAGGTCAAGCACAATATGGGTTTTTAACATGGGATCGTTCGGGATATTGCAAATATGCCGGTTGGTTTCTGCGTCCTGTATCTGCTTGAAATATATAGCTCCTTCAACAGCAGACCGGCATTTCCCCTCCCATATATGATCGTAGCTGTCCGGGTCCGTCTGCTGGCAATGAAGCCTTTCCCGGTTAAGAACGTCAGAAAACCAGGGGTTATCCCGCCAGTTTATTTCCACATTGATACAATCAGCCGGAGGATTGATGCAAAATCGCTGATGCGTCTCGTCTGATTCCAGGTCTGGATTGTAACTTACCCAAATCTCAGAGCCTTCTTTGCGGATGGTAGGGATCAGAATATCCCATGACCGTTTAGAAATCGCCTGACCTTCCTCAACCCAGCAAACATCATACCCCTCGAATGATTTAATGGTGTCTGCTGTAAGGGACGACAACCCGGAAAACGTGAACTCGGTCCCATTGGCGCCAATGATCTTGTCATACTGAACCGTGTATATTGACTCAAGGCCAAGCAGTTGAATTTGGTCAGAAAGGAGCTTATGAACGGACTGCTTGATGGACATCTGAACTTCACGGGTACACAATACACGACGGGGTTTGCTGGCCCCGATGATCAATAGCGCCCTGGCAAAACTCCAGGAATTATGGGTGACCGTACCATCGCCCAGGCAAAATAAATTATCTCCATTAACAGCAAACCCATAATACCGACCTTCACCTACAGGAGTAACCTTCAAATATGATAATGTTTTATCTTTGTTAGGTAAAGTACCATTATGTTTGTATTTTTTGCGCTCTATTTGGCATGGGATGTCCCACACATCACCGTTAATTGATATCCTCCAGGCAACGCCGTGAAAATCACCGCAAGAAGTTGTTTTCTTCTTAATTGATGTTCTAAACCCAAGAGAATCCACAAGCCGCTTAATCCCAAAGGCTAAATCTTCTTTTGCGCTAACGATAGTGTATCCATGTGTGCTATAAGAACCGTCAGTGTCTATAAGCCCGGCCAATAATTTTAGCCTAACATCTTTGCTGTTTGAGATATAGCATTGAGGTATATGTTTATTAGACACAACCCCAAGTTCTTTAAACCCAGCCCAGATAGGATTGACCCGGCCTTCCTTTTTAACAATCCTATAATCATGAGCCTTGTCGCTTTTCCCTGATTTTGCGCTGGTGGTTAGTTTCGCCTTGTTTTTAAAACAAAAGTCACTCAACCAATCTACAATCTCCTTGTCTGCGCTTGTAATCATCATCTCTCTATGCAATCCGTCGCCTAACCACAAGCCTAATAAATATGGGTCGACCGGAACAGGTTGCTCAGGGAAATCAATCAGCCCGGCACGATATCCCCTAAAATTCTCTCTCCACCTTATCGACTGAGATAAATAGTTCTTAACGCTTATATTTGTCGTGTCCGGCCAGTCTGGGTATCTCCCTCGGGGTCGGCGCGGATTACCGGCAGACGACACGCCGACATCTTTCCCGCACGACTTAGATTTTTTTAAAGATAATATGTGTTCGTCGTTAATGAAATATGTCATTGCAGAAGTCTGCTTGACCTCGTACATGTTAGAGATTCCTGTTGTGGTTGATAAAACAACTCTCTCTGATGAGTCAGGACCCATAACCTTATCACCAACAACCACATCTTCAACTTTTTTAATCGACCCATCAAACATTAAAACAGGAGTCCCAGGGCCTAAACATTTAGCGCTACCTCTGCCGCCCCTGGCCACCTTATACCTGTGAGGCCGGAATAAATAATCAAGTTTTTTAGGTATCTGTGCCTTAATCATGCTTCGCTTCCACGAACTCGACCTGAATACCGAGCGGCTTGCCGTCCGGCCCGGTAATCTCCTGCTCTATCTTATCTTTCCAGCCGTAGTTGTTTTTCAGGTTGAAGATGACGCCTGCCGCCTGGCCACCACTGAACAGTCTTTTTTCAGCATAATTATGGCACTTTAGCTTTGCTTTTTTTATAGTGCTAAAAAACTCTTCCTTCTCCCCGTAGTTGACTAACGACTCTCTGGTCATGTCAGTAGCTAAAGCCAAACCTGTGATTGTATAGGGTTCTTCCTTCTCATCGCACTCAGTAAAATAGGCATCGATGACCACTTGTATTTCTTCCGCTGTCTTGTATTTTACCGGCCGGCCGCCCGGGTGCTTTCCTTTAGCCTTCGGTTTGGCCTTGGGTGCCGCTTTCTTGTTTGGTTTTGGTGCCATTATGCCGTATTCTTCGAGTTTCTATGTTTTTCGACGCCCTGAGAAGCCAAAGGATTGGTGATCTCTTTGGCGGTAATATCATCATACGCAGAAAACCACCGGCCACAATTCGGGCAGCATAAATTATTATGACTGGAATCGTAATTATCGTCTGTCCGACCATCAACTTCATAATAGCAAAAAGGGCACGTAAACATTAGTAATCTCCTGCCCTATCCAGCCGGTTGCGCGTGTATTCTTTGCTGATATATCCACCGGCCGGGGAGGTCAGTTTTTTCTGTTGGGGAGAAGTGGCGGTTTTTGATCTTAGCCAATCCAAAAACATTTTCATCTTGTTTTCTTCTTCGGCTTTTTTCTGGTCCATGGCCTGGGCTTGGGCTGCTTGCATCTGAGGGTTCATCGCTTACCCCTGTTTTCTCGATAGCTGATATTCAGGACTTCTCCGGGTGTGAATACTCTGTCGCAGCCTTCCGGCATGTCTGTTTTTTTTATGTCTGGTAGGCTCAAAATCTGATAGTCCCTATCATCAAATTCAAGTTCTAGGTCCATGTTATTGCAACGATAACACGATATAGTGTTTCATGTCAATATTTTTTCAACAAGGTGCGTTTTTAAGGTAATCTCTTATTATGTCCAGCCTTGCGTCTACGGTCACATCACCCATTAACTCAAACCGCCGTAAATCGAACGAACAAAAAGGGCAGACATCAACCGGGCCGATCGAAACTCCTTCAGACACTAAAAACCAGTCCTTGCTTCGCTCAAGCCTCTTGTCTTTACAGTTTGGACAACTCATTCCACCCCCTTAAAGTATTCCCTAACCTGCCTTGCAAGGTCGGCGGGAAGGTCAATATCGCCAATCGTGCGGTATGCCATCGTGCCAGAAATACTTTCCCATGATGTCCCTTTCAGCGGCACAGATACTCTCTCCACCGTCATCCGCTCCGGCAGCTCCTCGCCCTCGATCTTTACCGTTACGTTGTGGCCGTGGTAAAGCGTCCGTATCACATCTCCGGCATACATAATACCGCTGTGCATAAAAGACAGTTCTTTTCCCCCATCAAGCAAAACCCTAACCCCGTATGGCTTGGCGTCATCTGATTCAATGACGAATCCATTTTGAATTTTATCCTTCCGGTAATATGGGATATATGTCACCTTATCCCCCAGCTTGAAATCTTTTTTACCCATTGTTTTTGCCCTCCAATAGCGGGATATAATAATCTTTTTCGGACCGTAAACTCGCCATCGTAGTAGCGTACCGAACAGGGTATTCCCTAAAATACGGTGGAAATTTCCGGCACTCCTTCCTTGTTATCGTGTATATCTCGGACTTCGTTAAATGCCAACGCGGAAACTCACGCTGCACATCCCTGTAAGTGCAGCCGGAAAGGATGGCTATTGCAATTCTGCAACGCTCTGGATCAGAAATAAAAAACTTGTTGAACTTTAGGGTATTGTCGCTTA
This sequence comes from Bacillota bacterium, assembly GCA_034189085.1. Classification (GTDB taxonomy): domain Bacteria; phylum Bacillota; class Dethiobacteria; order DTU022; family DTU022; genus M55B129. The sequence goes on from JAXHVH010000034.1 coordinate 24,702, forward strand.
TTTCATCCCACATGGAGCCTTTCGGCAAACCCGCAGCCCCGTTCTTGCAAACTGCGCCAGGGACTAAACCACCGCCTGCGCCATAACAGACTTTTTTGTCCGGTAGTGGAGCAGGAACCGACCACTTGCCGTTCCTTGCCATTTCTAAAAACTCGGAAAGGTCTTTAAAAAAATCCCGTTCTCGCCGCCATTCCGACACCTTTACATACGCCCAAAGAGCCAGGACAAACACAACAACAACGCCCAAAAATATCATGTCCATTATTCCCCCTATCGTTAAGGGTAAGCGGCGCGCTTTTTGCGTCCGCTTGACCCGCTTGTTATGCTTTAATTTTTCCAAAGTCGCATATTTCTTTAAAAATATGGTTATCGCGCATACAGGCATGTAAAGCGCAAGCAACGACAGATATTGTGTGCTCATCGTCCATTTTGCATCCCATCAATCCGTTTGTGTCTGCTATGAAATGCAAAATTTCATGAATCAACGTTCCGTGTTGAATGTCTTCACGCATTGTGCTGTTTATGGTAATGATGCCATCCTTGATTGATGCACGCCCCATTCCATTATTCCACAGGCCGGGATTACAAAAATCTACTCGAACATCCTGGCCGCATATCCTTAAAACCATGCCGTCGTTTTCTGTCATTTTCCTATCCATTCCGGGCAATGTTTCATCCATGTGTCAATTCTGTCTTGGTTGCCCTTGCAAATATGCCGGTGGTTCGTCATCCCGCGGGGGATCTTCCCCAAACTGGAAACTTTTATCAATATCTTGCATTGACATGGGTTCTCCTTTACAGCATAACATAAATGGTTACGTTGCTATTTCCCCACCGGAAGCCGACCGATTAACTCTAAAACCGGAACCGTTGACCGCCAATCAGCATTTTGGTCGTTTTTGATTTCCTCAACGCTTGGCACTCCGTCCCAATATGTTTGAGTGATATACTCGTAATATTGATCCCTCGGCCACCCGTCGTTGTTGCTGGTAGATGACAGATCAATTAAGTGCCATTTTTTATCTTCATCACACCACACCTCGTTCCAGCAATGTGCGTGCGGGTTCCCGGTAACTCCGACAAAACCGCAACAAAGACGTGACTTAACCCCGTATCTGGCAAATAAAACTTGTCCTTTCCGCGCCTTTACGCAACAATCTCCTACTGTTAGCCATGATATTTGATCCACATGAATCTTTTGCGGAACGTATATATGACCGCAACCAATAACCAAAAAAACAAGTATCGTTACAATTATTTTCATGTCGCACCCCTTTCACTCCGCCATTTTCACCGCACGTTTCCGGGACCGCCACTCTTTCAGATATTCTCTCCGGCTCCCGGCCGTGTTTGGCTGTTGATGTACATTAAAGTCCGGCTCTTGACAATTAAAACATAGCCCTATCTTTACATTTACCTTAGCCAGTCGCTTCCCGCACCCGCCACAATAAAACTTCTCAGCTTTGTCTCCGCAATACGGGCACACTTCCAGCTGTTCAGGAAACATCCATAATTCATCAGGTTTCTTTTCGCTTGTACAATTAGGGCAAGCCATATCATACCTCCTCTATCTCTATTTCCGTCCGTTGGTGTGCTTTATCCCTGACCACCCGGCTACCATCCCAGGACACAATCTGC
>JAXHVH010000035.1:0-26333 GCA_034189085.1 Bacillota bacterium
CCATGCAAAAACCTCCTCTCATAGTTATAATTATAACTATGTTTTGGAGGAATTGCAATAAAAATATTGCTGCAAAGCCGCTTATTTTATGATTTTCAATGATTCATAGTTATAAAATACGAGGGAAGTGAGGGTAGAATAATGTTTTTGAATCTCACATTTTTCTAATAGATTGTTTTTTTCCAAACAATTACATTCTAATCGAAGGTGAGGAGGAATGGTTCCTCGAATTTATACAAGTATATAGATTTAACTCTGAAAGGTGTTAGCTGAATAATGTCGAAGCAATACTGTGGTTGATATTTTGCCTGAAAAATCGATCTGAAAGGGGTTGTTGTGATGGTCCAGATGGATGAAAAGGTGAAAACGGTGGTCGATCTGCTTGAACAGAGCGATTATACAGTGGCTTTTACCGGTCCGGGCATATATGCCGAAAGCGATCTTCCCCGGGAGGATCTTCCGGAAGAGAGCCTGTGGAAAATGGTTGATCCTGAAGAATTTACTATTAACAGGTACAAACAGGATCCGGAGTCTTTCTATGAGGAGGGAGCCCCTTATTTCAGCGTGCTCTACCAGCTGGAACCGAATAATGTTCATCGGGTGCTGACAGAACTGGAAAAAAGGGGTTTACTGAAAGCGGTTATCACTCAGAATATAGATGGATTACACCGGAAGGCCGGTTCAAAAAAAGTTTTAAAATTGCATGGCACTATCAGGAGCGCCACCTGCACTCACTGCGAACGAAAGATCAATATTGAAGATATTATAGGTGACCAGGATATTGACGATATTTCATTCCCGCTGCTTTGTCCCGGCTGCGGAAAACCGTTGAAGCCGGACGTGGTGCTTCCCGGTGAACCGCTGCCACCGGCATATTACAAGGCCAGGGATGAGGCCAGGCAGGCTGAACTGATGATTGTTATCGGTCCTGAACAAAGGCTTGAGCAGGATCTCGAGCTTCCCGGGGAATGCAAAAATATAGTTGTTATCGCTTCAGAGCCCACACCTTTTGATAAAGGAGCCAGGGTAGTGATCAACGAAGAGCCGGGCAAAGTTATGAAACTATTGCTAAAGGAACTGGATCAGAAGAAGTAGAGATCCCCGCAACTGTATTTCACCCCTGAGATTGTAATTCCCCGGTGGTATTGTCCATATCGCCGGGGAATATTTTTATCTGCAGGCTTATTCTCTGCGGAACGGGTTTTTTAGAAATCGTGGAAATAAGTGGCTGAGAGAAAGAACATGATCCCGGCAACAAGCAGGTAAATGCCGATTACAACAATGATCACCGAGAAAACAAAAACAGCCGAGTAGATCATGACCAGGCCGAAGACCAGGTGGATAATCCCGGAGATCACGGTTGGCCAGACATTTATTTGCCCCTTCAGCCGGTTGGCGGTGATGAAGCGGTCCGTTGCCGTCAGGACGGCAAAAATGCCGATGATCGTCCCGGCGATGGAGATGGTCAGGTTGGGGTTAAAGAGAAGCATGATTCCGGCAATGAATAGCAGGATTCCCACGATGAGCAATGGAAACCTGTTGGGCAGGTAAGGCCACCCGTTGACGACTGTTATCGTTCTGAACAGTCCGTAGAGGACAATTATTGCCCCTACGATAGCAGCCAGGAACTGGGCGATCAGGCCGGGAAAAGCGATAAAAATGATCCCCATAATAATCATGGCCAGGCCGAAAAACGTCCCGGTCGGTCTAAATCTTTCATAAATGAACATTTTGCCAGTTTCCTCCTCTCCTTCAGCAGGGCAATTTCAATTGCTGCGACAGATTGACTCCGTTTCTATAATACCACAGAGCCGGTCCGGGGGCATCAATGCCTGCCGGGTTTGCAGGGACAAAGCATTGGTAAAATATTAAGTATTGCCAAAACTTAAAGGATATATACTATTATGAATAGAATAAAACAGAGTGTAAATGCGATTATAAAAATGGGGGGGAAAATATGGCCCTGGCGAAGATAGTAGTGGCTCTTGGTGGTAATGCTTTGCAGAGAAAAGGAACTCCGGCTACGGCGGAAGCCCAGCTTGCAGTGGTGAAAGAAACAGTCGAGTACATAGCTGAGATGAGCTGCCGGGATTATGAACTGGCTATTGTTCACGGCAATGGCCCCCAGGTTGGCAATATAGTTCTGGCCAGCGAAACGGCGGCGGATGTTGTCCCGGTGATGCCCTTCGATGTTTGCGGGGCAATGAGCCAGGGTTATATCGGCTACCATATCCAGCAGGCTCTACACTATGCGCTGAAAAAGCGATGTCGGGATATCCCGGTGGTAACTATTATCACCCAGGTTGTGGTCGATGAAAAAGATCCTGCCTTCCAGAATCCTTCCAAACCCATCGGGCCTTTTTATTCGGAAGAAGAAGCTCAAAAAATCATCCGGGAAAAGGGTTATGATGTTAAGGAAGATGCTGGCAGGGGTTGGAGAAGGGTTGTTGCTTCACCGATGCCGAAAAAAATCGTTGAATTTTCTTCTCTTAAAGAGTTGTGGAATACTACAATCGTTGTCACGGCCGGCGGGGGAGGAATACCGGTTATTGAAAATGAAGACGGTTCTCTGAAAGGTATTGCTGCCGTGATCGATAAGGATCTAGCCTCAGCCAGGCTGGCCCTGGATATCGGGGCCGATATCCTGATGATCTTAACGGAAGTTGAACAGGTAGCCCTTAACTTCAACAAACCAGATCAGAAAAATCTGGGCCGGATAAGCGTGGAGGAAGTGGAAAAATATATGGCGGAAGGCCATTTTGCTCCCGGCAGTATGCTGCCCAAGATCAAGGCGGCGATCATGTTTGTTAAAGAAAATCCTGGGAAAAAAGCGATTATTACTTCACTTTTTAAGTCGCTGGAAGCCCTCGACGGCAAAACGGGAACTGTAATCGAGTAATGTTGTTCCAATCTTAGTTAACCGGACCCGTGAAATCGAGTCCGGTCAGTTTATTCATTGCTCCATGTTCCTTAAAATTTTGCTTGATCATTTGGGTCGAGTATAGTTGTTGCCGCCGGAAAGACTCCACAGGCCTCTGTTGGCGTTTCTTGCCTCGGCGGTGAATTGGCTGAAGTATTCGACATACCTGGTATTGGGGGGGAAGGTTACCTGGGAAGCATATCCCTCCAGGAGGAGTTGAGAATTAAACATCTTGGACCGGATTTCGCTTTCATTGATTTCCTCAGGAATGTCCAGCCAGAGATAGGCCAGCAAACGGTCGTATTGATCGCGTTCTTCCACGTCAAACTCCAGCCAGATTTTGTTCCCGTCAATTTGCCGGCGGGTAAATTCTGTTGCCTCGGCACCATACGGTTCCAGGCCGCCGGCTGATTCACTAATCTCTGGAGCATCGACGCCGATGAAGCGAACTTTTTCTTCGCTGCCGTCGACAAACCGGGCATAGGCTGTGTCACCGTCGACAACGCGGGTTATTCTTACCTGGGCCAGGTCAATACCGGCCGGGTAATCATTTTCTGCAATGATGCAGCTTCCTTCAATCAGGAAAATCACCAGTAGAACCAGGATGACACAAAATATTTTTTACGTGGGAATCACTACTTATGGTTTTATTTGATCAAAAATTTTACCGCAACCTGCTGTCCGGTGCCTCATTTTGCCTTTCAGGAGGGTTGTTTAATTTTACAGGCACTGGCCTGGTGAGTTGCGCCTGGAGATCTTTCATAATCATAAAGCAGTACAGGAACAAAAGCAAACTGAGCATGGCGGTAACCCTCTCAGTCAGGTATAATCAGGTATAATATGGCGACAAAATAATTTGTCAGGACGGGGATGTGTTTTCCAGTGTGCGGGACTGCTGATGAAAAATTACTGAACAGTGAAAGAGTGCTGGTGGCCATGAGCGGTGGGGTTGACAGTTCGGTGGTGGCGCTGCTTCTTAAGGAAGCCGGTTTTACCGTGGATGGGGTTACAATACGCCTGTGGATCGATCCCCAATCGCAAGAAGATGCACAGCAGGCTGAACAGGTATTTTTAGAGCGGGATAATACGGCTGCTGCAGCAGCTGCTGCTCGGAAACTGGGTATTGTCCACCATATTGTTGATATGCAGGAAGAATTTTATGAGCGAGTGGTCTGTGGTTTCACAGCAGATTATCTGCAGGGGAGAACTCCCAATCCCTGTGTTCAATGTAACCGGACTATCAAGTTTGCTCTTCTCCTGGAAATGGCGGAGAAGATGGGCATCGGTCATGTTGCCACCGGTCATTATTCACGGGTGGAAAAAGATCCGGAGGGGAACGAATACCAGCTTTTAAGAGGGCTTGATCGGCAAAAAGATCAGAGTTACATGCTCTACGCCCTCGGGCAGGCTGAACTGCGCTCTGCTCTCTTTCCCCTGGGGCATAAGACCAAAGAAGATGTGCGGCAAATTGCCGCAGCGGCAGGTATAGAAGGAACGATTGGTGCAGAGAGCCAGGAAATATGTTTTCTTCCCGATCACGATTATCGTTCTTTCCTGGAACGCCACTGTCCGCAGGCTAAAAAAGAGGGCGATATTGTCAATACTGCCGGGGAGAAAATAGGCTGTCACATGGGGATTGCTTTTTACACTGTGGGGCAGCGGAAAGGTCTGGGTTTGACCACGGCTGAACCTTTTTATGTGGTGAGGATTGAGGCAGCCACCAACCGGCTTGTTGTCGGCCCCCTTGAAGAGCTTTTTAGCAGCGGATTGCTGGTTGAAAAACCGCATTTCATATCCGGCCGTTTCCCCCGTGAAGCGATGACGGTGCAAGTAAAAGTCCGGTATCGTGCTCCTGCGGTAGAGGCGGTTCTTTACCCTCCCCGGGACGGCCGGGCCAGAGTTGAATTCAGAGAAAAACAAAAAGCGGTCACTCCCGGTCAATCGGCAGTTTTTTATCGTGGTGAAGAAGTTGTCGGCGGCGGAGTGATTGAAGCGGCTATCCCCTTCGAATAGAGTATTTTTCTTAATTAATCTTGACAGGAGGTATTTTCTGGCCTAAAATTTAAATAAGAGAATTAGTTAAAAATTAAATCTACGTTGAAGGTCGGGTCAACAATGGGTTACAGAGAGCCAAACAGAGATAATCAGAATGCAAAAAAAGCGCATCCTGACCGCGGTGGAAGAAGTTTTTGCAGAGAAGGGTTTTGACGCCGCCAGGGTTGACGATATTTCAAACAGGGCGGGAGTGAATAAGGCTCTTCTTTATTATTATTTTTCCGGTAAACAGGATCTCTTTGAAGAACTGATCAAAGGCTACATAGAGAATATTATTAAATCAAGATACGGAATGCTGCTGGATAAACCGTTTTCAAATGATAAGGCACCGGGCATATCTGAAACTTTTGAAATGTTCAAGGAAAAAAAGAAATTTTGCGGATGACCTGATGGAAATGATGAAAAGCTGGTCCAATGATTATTTCCTTTTCAAGCTTTTTGATTATATGTTCAATAACATTAAAAGCAGCTGGGAACAGATTGGTTATAAACCGAGAGATGGGAAAAAGTGTGGCTTCCGTTTTCTTTTTTGTCATGCTCCCGCTTAGGGCCTATGCTATTTTTGAAGATAAGGTGGTGGACTTTTACGACCTCGACAAAAAAGAAAGTGAAGATTATTTTAATGGCATGATGCAGAATGTGTGGCGGATCCTGTTTAACAATGTTGGTAACCAAAGTTCGGCTGAAAAAATAAAGTAAACTGGAAGATAAATTAAAAGGGAGAAGGAGGTTGCACAATGGCTTTCGAGATAGTAAAAAAAGTTGCGACGGAGGTGGCCCTTGATCGAGCTGCACAATATGTAACCAGGGATCCCGAGCGTAATGTGTTTATCCTGATTGATTTTGCTGAGAAAGTGGCAACCCGTCCGGAACACAAGGAAAGTATAGCCAAGCTGAGGGAGCATATCAAAAATCATCCGAACGTTCTTGAACAGGCCAAGCGTTTGTCCAAAAACCCAAAGATGTTGTCCAAGTTCATGATCAACTGGGTAGCCAACAATACCCTGGTAGGTAAAGATATGCGTGAGAACATAGCCCGCGAACTGGGGGTATCGGTTCCCACCCTGATTTTGATCGATCCTACATCTGCCTGCAATTTGCGCTGTGAAGGATGCTGGGCGGGAGAATATAAAAAAGCTGACACGATGGAACCGGAGCTTTTAAATCGCATTTTCAATGAAGCCAAGGAGCTTGGCATTTACTGGATTGTTTTGTCCGGTGGCGAGCCATTCATGTACAAACCCCTCCTTGATGTTGTAGCCGAGCATCCCGATATGGGTTTCATGTGCTATACCAACGGCACCATGATCGACGAGAAGACCGCCGATCGCCTGGCGGAACTGGCCAACTTTTCACCGGCCTTCAGCCTTGAGGGATGGCGCGAGCAAACCGACTCCCGCCGGGGGAAAGGAGTTTTTGACAAAATAATGCGGTCGATGGATTTGCTGCGTGAAAGGGGAGTTTTCTTCGGAACCTCCCTGACAGCAACCCGCTATAATATTGAAACTCTCTTCAGTGACGAATTTATTGATTTCCTGGTGGAGAAAGGAGCAGTTTACTGCTGGAGCTTCCATTATGTACCGGTTGGCCGCAATCCAAATGTTGATTTGATGATTACACCTGAACAGAGGGCCTGGCTGGCGGAAAGAGTGCCTCATCTGAGGACGGAAAAACCGATTCTTCTGGCTGATTTTTGGAATGACGGTGAAGCAACCAATGGCTGTATAGCCGGCGGAAGGATCTATTTCCATATTAATTCTGCCTGTGAAGTAGAACCCTGTGCCTTTGCTCACTTTGCCGCGGATAATATTCGCCACAAGAGTTTGAAAGAAGTTCTGCAAAATCCGATTTTTAAAGCTTATCAGAAACGTCAGCCCTTCGGTAAAAACCACCTTGCGCCGTGTCCCATCATTGATCATCCCCAGGTGCTGCGTGACATTGTAGCGGAAAGCGGGGCTCACCCAACCCACAAGGGTGCAGAAACTATCCTTACGGGTAGGGTGGCTGCTCATCTTGATGATCTCTCGGCAAAGTGGGGCGTAGAATCGGACAAAGTAAAAGCGCGCCGCGAAGAGAAGAAACAAGAAGAAAAGAAACAAATAGAAGAAAAAGTGTATGTTCAGACTCAGCAGTAGGGTTGCCGGTGCGTCATCATAAAACCGGAACTAATCATATTGCCCCGGATTTAAGCCGGGGCAATATTTTATGGAGTAATAGTAATGGACCCGATATGGATGTCTACCCTGGCTGAAACTCCGCGGCAGGCCTGGTGGAAGAGCCAGTGGTTGAAGGCAGGGAAGCCGCTCATTGCTTTTTAAGCCGGAAGCGAGGTGATCACAGACGAAGGGAGCGGCCGATCTTTTTTCGAAATCAAAGAACGTTACGGGCAGGATTAAGTGGTTATTTTGCGGAAATAAGAAGCATTATTTTAAAGGGGCCGAACCAATGTATGAGGTGAAAATAATTCAACTGGCGGTGATCGATGGCCAATCCCGGGAGGATCGCTTTCAGCGGGTGGAAGAATATCTGCACCGGGTGGAAAGGGAAGAGAAAAGGCCAGCCCTGATCATGCTGCCGGAAATATGGGCAACGGGATATTTTAATTTTGATCGTTATACAGCCGAAAGTGAACCGTTGCTTGGTGAAACATACAACCGCCTTGCTTCCTGGGCCGAAGCACTTGACTGTTATTTACTTGCCGGAAGCATTGTGGAGAAGGATTTGCCTCATTACTACAACACCACGCTCCTGATCGGGCCAGGCGGCTCACTGGCCGGGGCTTATCGCAAGATCCATCTGTTCGGCTATCAGTCGGAAGAAAGCAAAATCCTGACCCCGGGAAGCGATATCTACGTACTGAAAACGATTTACGGGACATGGGGTTTCAGCACCTGCTACGATCTGCGATTTCCGGAGATCTACCGGGAAATGATCGAAGCGGGGGTGGATACAATTTTTATCGTGGCCGCCTGGCCTCTGGTCCGCCTGGAACACTGGGAACTGTTTAACCGGACCAGAGCCCTCGAAAACCTTGCCTGCCTGGTTTCCTGCAACTGCAGCGGGGAAATAAGGGGAGTCAGGTTTGCCGGGAACAGTATGGCGGTTGACCCCTGGGGAGAAGTTACGGCGAAAGCCGGTTTCGGGGAAGAATTGCTCACGGTGAAGATCGATCCCCTGAACACAGAGAAGATCAGGGCTGATTTTCCGGCTCTTGCCGATCGCCGTATTCTTAAGGGTTAAGCCTTATTGAAATAGTTTAATGCCGGGGGCAACCTGGTCCAGGAGGATGAGAACTGTGCAGGAAGAAGTAAATGCTGTTCCGGTTCAGCCATCTGAACGGATAAGAGAGCTCGATATTCTGCGGGGCATTGCTCTATTTGGTATTCTGATGGTTAATATGTCTTTCTTTAAATACCCGATCTTTTTTGAACGGTATCCCTCTAATTTTCCGGAAGGCACAGAGCAGTTTTGGGCATACATGATTCAGTTTATTTTTACCGGCAAATTTTACGCCATTTTTTCTTTTCTTTTCGGGCTTGGATTTTATATCTTCATGAAAAGGGCGATCAGTAAGGGTGCGAACCCGGTTTTACTGTATAAACGCCGCCTGACAGCCCTTCTTTTTTTCGGACTCATTCACCTGGTTATCTTCTGGTCCGGAGACATCCTTTTTACATATGCGCTGGGTGGTTTTTTACTGCTCAGGTTTTACCACCTTCCACTGTCGACCCTTAAAAAAAGGATTATTGGTTTTTTCCTCATGGCTTTAGCCATCAATAGCCTGTTTACGTTGTTCCAGGGCCTGGGAGAATTGGTAGGCGGGGCTGAATATGAGGCAGTGACGCTGAGGATGATCGAAGAAGCAATGTTTGTCTATACTGAAGGGAGTTTTGTTGAGCTTTTACTTTATCGGGTGGTTAATGAAGTGCCCTATATTTTTATTAGCCTTGTCGCTTCGATCCCCACTGTGTTTGGTTATTTCTTGTGTGGCCTGTACGCCGGGAGGCTGGATATTTTTTCGAACCTGGCCAAACATGGACTCCTGTTTAAAAAAATTCTGGCCAGAGCTCTACCGCCGGGGCTCCTCTTGATGATTTTACACGGGTTGATCGAAAGGGAAATTGTGGCGGTCAGTACCCTTTGGCGATCTACCTGGCTGTGGGCTCTAAATTACGGAGCGTCGATCTGCCTTTTTTCTTTTTATATAGCCCTGGTTTTACTGGTTCTTCAGAGTGCCCCTGGCAGAAAAATTTTTTCCCCGCTGGCAAATGCCGGCAGAATGGCTTTGAGCAACTACCTGGCCCAGACCTTAATCTGTATTTTTCTTTTTAACGGGTATGGTATCGGTCTGTACGGACAGGTCAGCATATCCCGGGGAATCCTGCTTACGGTTGCCATTTATCTTTTGCAGGTGTTATGGAGCAACGCCTGGCTAAAATATTTTCGCTATGGGCCGATGGAATGGCTTTGGAGGACAATTACTTACGGGAAAAGTCAGCCTATCCGCATTTGATTTGCCAAACAACCCTGTTCTATCATTTCTGGAAAAGGTATCGCTCAATCTTGCCTTCATTTTCCCGGAGATACATTTGCATCGTTGGGTTATAATAGATAGTAGATTATCCGGGACACCCACTTAATATAGCAAATAACCAGATGGTAAAATCAGGATATGGCTGATGCCTGCAGCAGTATATTAAGCTGAACAGTAGTAGCTTACTGCCAGCAATATAAAAACACCAGCCGTTGAACGGTATCAGTCAAATAATTGCAGTATTTTAACACGGGCGGCTGGCAGATGGTTCTCAACAAAGGAGGAGATTTATCGGTGAGTCCAATTCATTTTCCTAGAGTATCTGCCGAGGAAGCTGCCTCGATGATCAAGCACGGACAGACGGTGGCTTTCAGCGGCTTTACCGCTGCCGGTGCAGCTAAAGTGGTTCCCCGGGCCATAGCCAGAAGAGCCAAGGAGATCCATGCCATGGGAGATCCATATAAGTTAAATGTTTTAACCGGTGCTTCAACGGGGCAGCTTGACGAAGTGCTTGCCGAAGCCGACGCGGTAGCCTGGCGGGCCCCTTATCAATCATCAAAGGCCATGCGTGAGAGGATTAATAAACAAGAAATCAAATTTACGGATATGCATTTGTCACATCTGCCTCAGACTGTTTTGTTCGGGTTCCTGGGAGATGTGGCCTGGGCGGTAATTGAGGCGGCTGAAATTACCAGTGACGGGAGGATCTATCTTTCTTCATCAATCGGTGCCTCACCGACTTTTCTGCACTGTGCAGAAAATGTGATCATTGAATTAAACCGCTATCATTCCGTCAGACTTAGTGAGATGGCCGATATTAAGATCCTGCCGCCCCCACCTCACCGCAGCCCCATACCGATCTATGAGCCTTTAAACAAGATCGGTTTTCCTTATGCTGTGGTTGACCCTAATAAAATTGTTGCTGTTGTTGAGAATGACGAGCCTGATGGGATAAGCCCCTTCACTCCCCCGGACGAAATCAGCCGGCGTATTGCCCATCAGGTTGTTGATTTTCTGCTTAACGAGCTGCGGGCTGGCCGGATCCCAAAAGAATTTTTACCGCTTCAGGCTGGTGTGGGCAATATCGCCAATGCCGTCATGTCCTGTCTCGGTGATGATCCCGATATCCCGCCGTTTATGATGTACACGGAGGTTTTCCAGGATGCCCTCGTTACCCTGATGGAACGGGGGCAGCTGCAGGGAGCGAGCACAACGAGCCTTACGGTCAACGACGAGAACCTGCGGCTAATCTATGACAATATGGATTTCTTTACCCCCCGTATTGTGCTGCGGCCCCAGGAGCTGTCCAATAATCCCGGCATAATCCGCCGGCTTGGTGTCATTGCCATGAATACAGCCCTGGAATTTGATTTGAACGGCCATGCCAATTCGACTCATGTCTGCGGAACAAACCTGGTTAACGGCATTGGCGGCAGCGGGGATTTCACCCGTAATGCCTATCTTTCCATTTTCATGGCTCCTTCAGTAGTCAAGGGGGGTAAAATTTCGACCGTGGTGCCCATGGTTACTCACCCCGATCACAATGAGCATTCGGTCCAGGTACTGGTTACCGAGCAGGGGCTGGCCGATCTGCGCGGGCTTGGTCCCAAAGAGAGGACAAAGCGAATCATTGAAAAGTGCGCCCATCCAGACTACCGCGATTACCTGCGCCGCTATGTGGCCGAATCGCCGTCGGGGCACATCAGCCAGAATCTGCGTCATGCTTTTGATATGCATATCAACCTGATAGAGAAAGGCACGATGAAATTATGGGAATAAGTTGTCGGGCGATGACAATCATTGAGGATCATGGTATGTGTAAGGTCGCGATTAATGTTTAGCTAAAAGCAATGAGGGGGCACTTTACGGAAAGTGCCCCTGTATATAAAGAAAAAAGGGGAACAAAATATGAATACAGCCGGTATGATTGCCGATCTGCTGAGGGCAGGGCGCTCAGCGGTTGTCATTACCTTCGTGGGGGAAAAGGGCGGCCTCGTTCACCCCGGTCAAAAAATGCTCCTTAGTGGAGAACAAATACTGTTCAGCGATTTTTCGGAGGCCGACTCGGCCCGGATCAAAGAAGCTTTCAATGCTGCTGCGGTTTCTGAACAAAATCTTTTATTTGAGGCAGTCCTGGTAAAGGACGGAAAGAGGCAGTTTTATGCCCATTTTTATACTCTCCCACCCCGCCTGATTATACTTGGCGGAGGAAATGTGGGGGGAGCACTCTGCCGCATTGCTGCCCTGCTTGATTTTGAAATTGTCCTGGTGGATGATCGTCCTTCCTTTGCCAGCGGTACCCTGCATCCCCATGCCCACCGCCTGATCTGCGACAGCTTTGAAAAAGCGATAGATCAACTGGTCCCCTCTGGAAACGATTATATAGTTATTGTTACCCGTGGTCACAGGCATGACCGGCTTTGCCTGGAAAAAGTTCTTGAACGCGAGACGGCCTATATTGGCATGATCGGTAGCCGGCACCGCGTCAGGACGCAGCTTCAGGATATGGCGGATCATGGCTATAGCCCCGATCAGCTGGCCAGGGTGCACACCCCAATCGGGCTGTCCATCGGGGCGGTAACTGAAGCGGAAATAGCAGTGAGCATTATGGCCGAGATAATTCAAGTCCGCAGGAGCGGGAGCAATGATGAAGCGATCCAGAAAAATGTTCTTCAGGAGCTTCTTAAAATTGAAAAAAATCAGGATAGGGCAGTCCTGGTTACCCTGATAAAGACGCTCGGTTCAACTCCCCGTAAGGCTGGTTCGCAGTTGATCATTTATCCGGACGGTACGGTGGTAGGAACCATCGGCGGGGGCTGTGCGGAAGAAGAAGCAAAAAGGGAAGCGCTACACTGCCTTGATACCGGCCTGGCACGGAAGATGAGGCAGGAGCTGACTGCCGATGCAGCGGCAGATGAAGGGATGGCCTGCGGGGGTATAATGGAAATATTTCTGGAGCCGGTTCCCCATTCCAGCAAATAGCTATAGAAAAATGCTCCATATTTAAAGAGACAGGAGTGTTGAGATGACTGTGATCTTTAAACCGGGAAAGAATATTTCGCGATTTTTGTTTGTGGGTGTGCTGTTGCTGTTAGTGGTGGTGCTCCGCGGCGGGGCTTTCACTGATGTGGCGGAGGCCGCTCCCGATGATGAGCTGATGCTGACAGTACTCCACACCAATGATGAACACAGTGCTGTTATTCCCCATTCGCCGACGGTTGATTATCATCCGAAAAGGGAAAATCCAACATTGGGTGGGTTTGCCCGCCTTGCCTCGGCAGTCCGCACCATCAGAGAAGAGAAAGAGTCTGCCGGGGAACCCGTTTTGCTGCTATCCGCCGGTGACTATATCGGTGGTTCCCCCTACAGCTGGCTGATTCCAGAGGGGTTTGCTCCAGAGCTAACCATAATGCAGGCCATTGGTTATGACGCTGTGACCATTGGCAACCATGAGTATGATTACGGTCCCGGTAACCTGGCCAACTACTACCGGGAAGCGGGTTACCCTGATGCTCACGAGAAGACAATGGTCATTGCTTCCAACACTGTTGCGCCTGACGATCACCCCCTGACCAGAGAAGGTCTCTACCGGGAAAGCTACCTGGTCGAACTTGACAATGGCCTGAAAGTGGGCATTTTTGGTTTGATCGGCAAACAGGCTATTTCCTATACCACAGCCAATGATCCGGTCACTTTCACCGACCAGCATGAAACAGCCCGAAAAATGGTTGAAGACCTGCGTGGCAGGGGAGCAATGATTGTCATTGCTCTTACTCATTCCCGGGTGGAAGAAGACCGGGAATTGGCTTGTGAAGTGGAAGGCATTGATCTGATTGTCGGGGGGCACTGCCATACAGTGCTCCATGAGCCGATTTTGGAGAATGATACTATTATTGTCCAGACCGGTTCACTGCTTGAATATCTCGGCCGGGTTGAACTGGCCTATAATCCGGTATCCGGCAAAGTCCGTCTTCGCAATAAAGAAAAGAGCTTGCCTTATCTTCACCATCTTGATTACAGTTATTCCCTTGATCCGGAAATTTCCGACCTCATCGATGTTTATTCGGCCGAAGTGAATAAGCTGATAGCTAAAAAAACGGGAGGGAAGTTCAGCAGTGTTCTTGATACTGTTGCTTTTGCTAATTTTGAAATGCCCAATCAGCCTCCCCTGCAGGAGTCTCCTTTTGGTAATTTTGTGACCGATGCCATGCGCCTGGTTACAGCCGAAAAAATTAGCCGGCGGGTTGACTTTGCCATTCAGGCCAATGGTGCGATCCGGGGCGGTATTGTCCCCGGTTCCATGCCTCATTCCCTCGGCCAGATATCGGTCTATGATCTGGGCGAGCTGGTGGGGCTGGGTATTGGCCCGGATGGTACAGCCGGTTACTCGGTAGTGGCCGCTTATTTGACCGGGGAAGAGGTAAGTCGCGTTCTCGAGGTGGCTGCCCTTCTTCCAGAGATGATGGGAGATACTTATTTCCTGCAATTTTCCGGTTTGCGCTATAACTACAATCCACAGAATGCGGTTCTCCTGACTGTTCCTTTTATTGATCTTCCTGTTCCGAGCACCCGGGCGGTGATCAGCGCCGAACGCTACACTGGCGAAGGAAGGCAGGGAATGGAAGATGATCAATATGTGCCCATTGAACGGGGTGACGAAGAACTTTACTGCCTGGTAACCGACTCTTATATAGTTTCTTTCCTGCCCATGGTGGGTGAAATGCTGCCTAAGCTCGACATTATTTTAAAGGATGAACATGGGAATCCTGTTCCTGAAGAGGAACTGGACCGTTTAACGGTGAAGATAAACGGGGATGATCTGAAAATTTGGGCCACAGTTCTTGAGTATGCTGCCATGCAGCGGGTTGGTGACACCGGCCTGCCGGAAATTGATCCTTATTATGCAACTACAGCAGGTCGGATCAACCCGCAGTGGACAATGCCGCTTATTGTCTGGCCCATTCTGATCCTGGTGGTTTTGATTGTCGTGATAGTTCTCCTGGTTCGCTATATTATAAAACGACGTCGGAAGAAAAGGGCCTGACCAAAAAGCCTGCCGAATTCTCACTTCGAGCATTCAAAATGATTTAAAAAGAGCCCTTGATGGAGCCGGCCGTTGGCGGCTGAATGCAAAGCGGGCTGGCCGTATAAAACTCGACTCCAAAATTGTATAAAGGAGAGTGTACCTGGTGACTGAAAAAAACGAAAGTAGCAAAAGAGAGATCCGGCCGGTCAGATACAAAACCACCCTTGACCTGCTCACGACGGAAGAAGCCGAGGCTGTCAATCGGGCTTCTCTTGACATACTGGAGAAGGTGGGCGTCAAAATGCCGCTGCCGGCTGCTCTCGATGTGCTTGGCCAGTGTGGGGCCACTGTGGATCGTGACAGCGGTCGGGTTTGCTTCCCACCGGAACTGGTCTTATCCGCCCTGGAAAAGGCTCCGCCGGGTTTTACCCTCTGCGCTCCCGATCCGGCAAACGATCTGTCTCTCGATGGATACCACGGCTATCTTTCCCTTGATGGCAGTGGCCTGCAGATAATCGATCCGGAAAACGGGGAAATGCGGCGGTCCACTTTTACAGATCTGGAAAATGCTGTTAGGGTGGCTGACTACCTTGAGGCGATTGCCTTTTTATGGCCGGTAATCAGTGCCCAGGATTGCCCGCAGGAAAAGCAGCCCCTTTATGAGCTTTTAGCCATGTTGAAGAACTCGACCAAGCATGCCCAGGCGATGACCGCTGTAGATCCTGAAACCGCCCGCGGCTCCGTGGAGATAGCGGCTGCGGTGGCCGGAGGAAAAGAAGCTCTGAGACGGAGGCCTTTGATCTCCAATTTTCAGTGCAGTATTAGCCCTCTTGCTTATGATCCGGATGGCCTGGCTGCAGCTATGATTTTTGCCGATGCCGGTATCCCTACTGGATTTTTAACCATGCAGGTGGGTTGTTCGACAGCACCGGCAACTCTTGCCGGCAGCCTGGCCCAGGCTAACGCTGAAATACTGGCCGGGATTACCTTTTTGCAGTCATACTGTCCCGGCTGCCCGACATTTTACGGTTCATGCGGCACGGTGATGGAGCTGCGTTCGGGAGCGGTGGCCTCCGGCGGCCCCGAAGATTTTCTGCTCCAGGCACTTTCAGCCCAGATGGCCCGCTATTATAATCTGCCGGCCAATGTGGGGACTTTTGCCACCGGGGCTAAAGCGGCAAACTGGCATGCCGGAGTGGAAAACGCTGTTTCAGGAACGGTCAGTGTTTTTGCCGGTGCCGATATGATGTGTGGAGCGGGTCTCCTGGCGGGAGCGGTTATATTTTCCTACATCCAGCTGCTTTTTGACTGCGAAATTTATGAAATAATCCGGCGTACGGCTGAAGGCATAAAGGTAGACAGCGAAACCCTGGCCTTTGACACAATCGAAAGGGTTGGTTCGGGTGATCATTTCATGGTTGAGCCGCATACTCTGGCTCATATGCGTGAACTGTGGCAGCCGACGGTAATCAACCGCAGTCCCTATGGACGTTATCAGGCCGAAGGATGCCGGGAAGCGGAAGACAATGCCCTTGAGGAAGCACGCCGTATCCTGGCTGAATATCATCCTGAACCGCTGGAAAAGAAACTGCAGGATGAAATTATCGCTATCATTGAATCAAGCAGGTAAGCGGGGCTGGAATCCAATGGACAGCCTGTCTTAATTATGCTACCGTAGAGCTTAAAAGCGGGTGAACAGAGCTTATTGTTATGACCGCTATGGCCTGGATGGGCGGTAAAATAACCACTTTTAATGAAGCAGAGATAATGCTTGAAAACTGCGATTTTCTTTTTGACCTCGACGACCATGGAAATTATGGCGGTGAAGAGTATCAATGGAGTGCAGATTGACAATGCCAGGGCTGATTCTGTTGGTCTCTCCTGATCGATGAATTTAAGAAAGAGATTGCCACCGGCTGAAAGGGTGTTTCCAATGAGACCGAAGGTAAGGACTATAATCGATTACATTGAAGCCCTGGCGCCGCCGGATCTGGCGGCGGAAGGTGATCCCATTGGCCTGCAGATCGGCGATCCTGAAGCAGAGGTCTCAAAAATTCTGGTTTCTCTTGATGCGGATGAACGGGCAATCGAAGAAGCCTCTTCCAGGGGAGTGGAGATGCTTGTTACCCATCATCCTTTTATTTTTCATGCCCTCTCCTCTGTGGATGAAAGCCGTCTGGAAATAGCTTTGATTACCGGAGCTATCAGAAAGAAGCTGCATATTTTCAGCGCGCACACAAATTTTGATGCCGCACCCGGTGGGGTAAGCTACAGGCTGGCGGAAAAGCTGTCCCTGCCTGTCGTAGGAGCAGAAATTCTTGAGCAAACCGGGTCTTTAGATTATTTAAAGCTTGTTGTTTTTGTGCCGGCCGGTTACGAAGACAAGGTCCGCAATGCCCTTGCCGAAGCCGGCGCCGGCCAGATTGGCAACTACAGTCATTGCACCTTCCAGGTTGCCGGCAGTGGTACTTTCATGCCTGGAAAGGGGACCCGTCCTTTTATTGGCCGGGAGAATGCGCTGGAAAAGGTAAAGGAAGTGCGTCTGGAAACCATTTTACCCGTCAGGAGCCGGGATGCAGTAATTGAAGCGATGCTCTCTGTTCATCCCTATGAGGAACCTGCCTATGACCTCTATACTTCCGCCCTGGAAGGTGAGCCGGTTGGGTTTGGTTTGGTTATCGACCTGACGGAAGGGTTGACGGCAGCGGAAGTATTGGAAAGGTGCCGCAGGCTGTTAAAACCATGTTGCCTGCGCTGCTATGATGCCGGAAAAGCTTTTTACAAAAGAATTGCCCTCTGTGGGGGAAGCGGCGGCTCCATGGTTGAAGTTGCTGTCCGTAAAAAAGCCGATCTGTTAATTGCCGGGGATTTTGGTTACCATGATTTAAAACTGGCTCAGACCTGTGGCCTGGCTCTCATCGATGCCGGTCATGATGCTACGGAATGGCCGGGTGTTTTTCACCTGAAAGAGTATTTGCAGAATTGCCTGGCAGCAGATCAATTTGCCGCCGAGGTATTTTTGCCAACTATGGTTGCTTCAACATGGGACCTGGTTGACGGGTAGGCTGGAGGCCTGCCCGTCATTTTTTTAGAGGGAGGTTTTTAATTTGCAGTTAGAACTGCTTTGGGAGCTACAGGAACTGGATCTCTCAGCGGCAGCGCTGAGAAAAGAAATTGAAGATGCACCTGTTCGGAGTGGTATCAGTGAAAAAGAGGAAGAATTGACCAGGCTCCGGGATGATTACACGGCGGTGGAAGAAAGTGTGAAGAAAAATCATAAAGCGCTACGTCAGTATGAAATGGACGAGCAAAAAATTATTGACGATCGCAGTGAACTGAAAGACAAGATGTACGGAGGCAAAGTTGGCAATGTTAAGGAACTCGAGCAGATGCAGCACAGGATGGATCAGCTTGCTGCCGAGAAAAAAAAGGTGGAAGACGGAATTCTCGAGCTGATGGAACGGGTTGAAGAAGAAGAGGTTCAAGTAAAAGTATTGGCGGAGAAAATAAAAAAAACTGAAGATGATCTGATGGAGATGAGAAGAAAACTAACTGCCGAGACGGATAGGCTTAACGGGATCTTGAGTGAAAAAATGGCAGAAAGAGAAAAACTGGTTGATAAAATTGATGACGCTTATCTCAGGAAATATACTGTGCTGGCCGAAAAACATAATGGGAAAGCGCTGGCCAGGGTGGAGAATGAAATTTGCGGTGTTTGCCGGGTTTTCATTTCCGATGGCCAGCGCGGTAAACTTTACAATCAGGACGTGATGGTGTATTGTGAAAATTGCGGGCGTTTGCTGATCAGGTTCGAAGATCAGTAAAAGCTTTATTTTTTGTATCCAGGGATTACGGGAATAATTACATTCGAAATGATAACCGGCACAGGGCCGGGGAATCAAGGAGCCGGAGGGATTATTGGTGGCCAAGAATAGAGTACGGGCAAAAGACATAAAAAAACAACGCTGGGCGGGGATAATTGCTGCTGTATTAGCCCTGGCAATGATTGTTTCGCTGGTAGGGGTTTATCTTGCCCAGCGGGGCGAAAAAAGTGAAGAAGCTGTTCCGGAGCAGCAGGCTGAAGTGCAACCGGAGGATTATATCGAATATTACCAGGGAGAAATCGAACGCCTCGAGCAGTATCTTGAAGAACATGAGCCTACTGAGGCTGTGCTCTTCGAGCTCAGCGAAAATTACCGCTACCTTGTTTTCATCCAGGAAGTTTTCTTTGACGATGAAGAGAAATTGCAGGAATACAGGGGCCGTCTGATTTCGGTTTATGATCAACTTATCGAAATGAACCCTGATAACGTAATTTACCGGATAGAATTGGCTTATCTGCTGTTCGACCGGGGTGATGAAGAGCAGGTGGAACAGGAAATCGAGACCATCAGGCAGGCACTGCGGGAAAATGCTGATGCCCGGTCGCATCTTGCATTAATCGGGCTACTTTCTTCCATGAACCGGGAACAACTAATGAAAGAAGAAGTTGCATGGCTGCAGGGCTATATGGAAGATGAAATAGCTGCTGACAGAGCAGATAACGAGAGTCAGTTTTACTACGCAGTCCTGAAGGGCGAGTATCTTGATCAAAAAAGCGAAGCGGAAGCAATCCTGCAAAATATCTTAGATGAAGAAAGCGAAGACAGCAGTCTTTATGTGGAAGTAGCAAATTATCTCGAACATCTTAACGGCAGCAGCGATGCGGAGGACACAGCTATCGATTAAAAGTGGGGAGGACAGGTTATAAGGTTTCATGGAAAAAGAACGGGCAATCCGTCTCATTGAAGAACTGCGAAAAAGATTAATTGTTATTGCAGCTACCGTTTTCATCCTGGCGATAATCGGGTTTTCATTTGCCGACCGGATCAGGGAGATTCTTTTATTTCCTGCTGATATGTCCTATGGCGGTCTTGAAGAAACGGAATTTGACCTGCAGCTTATCTTCCTGACGCCGGCTGAAGCCTTTCTGGCCAATATAAAACTGGCATTTATTGCTAGCGCGGCAGCCGCCATGCCGTTGATTCTCTATCAGCTCCTGGCAATGGTGACTGTGATAGCTGGAATGGGGAAAAAGGTTGCCTTTTTGCTAACCCTGGTTATGTATTTTCTCTTCGTGCTGGGTATAGCTTTTGCTTATTTTGTAGTTCTTCCTTTTGCCCTTAATTTTTTTGTTGGTTTTTCGGGGCCCGACCTGGTACCGAACTTCAGTATTACCCGCTATATCTCATTTACTACTTCTTTTATCTTTTCTTTTGGTCTTGTTTTTCAGCTGCCCGTTCTGTTCTGGTTTCTGGGCAGCCTTGGCATTCTTCAAACAGATTTTCTGCGACGCAATCGAAAATTTGCCCTGCTCATAATTGTTATATTTTCCGCTATTTTGACTCCACCCGATGTTTTCTCCCAGGTTTTAATGGCAATTCCGCTTATGCTTTTGTATGAAATGGGCATATTCATGGTTTATATTGCCCGGCGAAAAGAGGCAAAAAATCACTCTCCCGCTCATTCGGCGGACGATGATAATGCTTAAGAGCAGCAGCCAATTGGGAAGGGAAAAGGACGGATTTGTTGAAAATCTTGGAAAGGGCGGCTTGTCCGCGACTATTACCGGGAAAGGCTGAAAAAAATCGATGAAATTAGCCGGTGAAGGAGAATACAGGGGAGATCTCCTGAGAGGTAAACCCCATGGAAAAGGAACAATTACCTGGCCGGACGGCAGCAGGTACGCCGGAGAATGGTTTAAAGGGATGTTCCAGGGCGAGGGTACCTTCATCTGGTCCAACGGAGACCGTTATGAGGGGCAATGGAATGAAGACTGCATGCATGGTGAGGGCACATATTACTTTGCTGACTGGCGTAAATATACGGGCCAGTGGCGTTATGATCAGATGCATGGTTTCGGGGTTTACTACTGGCCCGGGGGTGAAAAATACGAAGGATATTTTATCGACGGTTTGTATGAGGGAGAAGGGACTTACAGCTGGCCGGATGGCAGAGAATATAAAGGGGAATGGAAAAAGTCTTATCGACAGGGCAGGGGGACGATGACCTGGCCTGACGGGAGAAGCTACAGCGGCCAGTGGCAGGAAGATCGCCGGGAGGGGCAGGGTACGATGACCTGGCCAGACGGTTCTAAATATGAAGGCGGCTGGGTGAACAACCGCATGCATGGTGAAGGGGAATACATTTTCAGCGATGGTTCCCGATTTAAAGGTTCTTTTAAAGAGGGGAAATTTACCGATCAGGGGCAGTTTCACTTTGCTGATGGCTCAGGTTATCGTGGCATACTCAAGAACGGTTTGCCTCACGGAAAGGGTTCGATTATCTTTGCCGACGGCACTGTTTTTAACGGATCTTTTAGCCAGGGGGTCGATCAAGGAAAGGGAGAAGTAATCTATCAGGATGGTTCAAAATACAGCGGTGAAACGAAAAATGGCCGGCCTCACGGGGAAGGGAAACTGGTTTTTTCCGATGGTTCCTCCTTCAGCGGAATGTTTATCCACGGTGAAACGGCCGCGGGAGGCAAGTTTACTTTTGCCGATGGTTCTGATTACCAGGGCAGCCTGCAGAAGGGGCGTCCTCATGGCCTGGGGACGGTCACTGATAATCAGGGGGTTGAATACAGGGGTACCTTTAGGAATGGATTGAAAGATGGGCAGGGAGAGCAGTTATGGCCCGACGGTTCTTCTTACGTGGGCCGATGGAGAGAAGGGAAAATTAACGGCCCCGGAGTGTATAACTGGGCTGATGGCAGGCGATACGAAGGGTTTTTCAAAAACAACTTGCGCCAAGGCCGGGGGGTTATGCTGCTGGCCGACGGATCAAGAATTGAAGGAAATTGGAAAGAAGATCGCCTGCATGGTTTCTGCCGCTGTTACTATCAAAATGGGAAGAGTTATGAAGGCTGGTTTGTAGAAGGGCAATATAGTGGCTGGGGAAAACGAAATTATGCCGACGGCAGTGTCTACAGCGGCCGCTGGTGGAAAGGTCATCGACACGGCACGGGAATCTTTCGGGATAAAGATGGTTCTACTTTTTGCGGGCAGTGGGTCCTGGATCGTTTTTGCGGAAAAGGGACGCAAACTGGCGCAAACGGCTCTTTTAAAAAGGGAATCTGGCTTTTTGATCGGGGGCCTTTCCTGGCCAAAGGGAAAGAGGCATAATCCGGTTTTGATTTGACACTTCTATTTGAAAATGTTAGCATTTTCAATAAATAGAGTCTTTGATCGTGAGCACTTGATTTGTAACAGAGAAAGGAGCAATAACTTGATTTCCGAAACTGAGCAAAAGGTATATGACACTCTGGAACAGCTTAATATTGACTACAGGAGATATGAGCATCCCCCTGTTTACACTGTTGAAGAAGCCCAGCTTTACTGGAAAGATATCGATGGTGCTCATGCCAAAAATCTCTTTCTGCGTAACAACAAAGGTAACCGTCACTACCTGGTAGTTATGGAGCGGTCAAAATCTGCTGATTTAAAGGATCTTTCTATGAAGCTGGCCGCAGGGCGTCTTAGTTTTGCTTCTGATCGCCGCTTGAAAGAACATCTCGGCCTGGAAACAGGGGCGGTTTCACCTTTTGGCTTGATCAATGATCGTGATAAAAAGGTTATGGTAATAATTGACTGTGAGCTGAAAAAACATGACCAGGTCAATTTTCATCCTAATGTCAACACTGCGACGATAACTATCTCATACCAGGACTTCGAAAAATTCCTCCAGCACTGTGGCAACGAAACAGTTTACATATAGGGGGTTTCGTTATTGGAAGAGCTGAAAAGAATTCAGGGATTCCTGCAGCAGGTCTCCGGTGCTTTTGCCGGTGTGGTTGATATCGAAATCGGTATTATCGACATGAATTTGGAAGTGATCGCCGGCAGCGGTTACTTTGAAAAAGAAGTCGGGGTAAAGTATGACAAGGGTTGCATGACCTACAGGCTGCTATCTTCAGAAAAATCGGATTCTATTTTAGTTGAAAATACTGCCCATGCTGTTTGCTGCGCAGAATGTGCCTACGCGGATAGGTGTGATGTTCTGGCGTTTTTAATGCTGCCCATAATTTTTGAAGAAAATAAAATTGGGAGTATTTCCCTGCTAGCCCTGACAGAAATGCAGAGGCGCAAATTGTTAAACCAGTACGAGAAGATGAATAATTTCCTTACCAAACTATGCAGCACCATCACCGTTTCCCTCAATGAAAAGAAAATGGAAACCAAGGTCACGAGCCTGATGAATCAATTTCGGGATGTGATCAATTCAATCCACGAGGGGATTATTTCGATTAACCGGCAGGGAATCATTATTAACATCAATCATACCGCCAGGGGAATCCTGGGCCTCGACAGTCATAAAAAAAGCGGATGTCATATCAGCACACTTTTTACCGGTCTTGATCTTGAAGAAGTTTTTGGGAACAACCATATCAATGGTGGAGAAGAGTATTATGGGAAAGAGATTACTTTAAAAAAACCGGATGGTAAAAATGTACAGCTGCTTTACAATACAACTATGATGTATGAAGACGAAAGGATCTCGGGAGCAGTTTTATCTTTCAGGAAGAGAGAAGAAGTTGAAAGGCTGGTCAAAAGGATAATCGGGGAGAAGAAGAAAACTACATTTTCCGGGATCATTGGTACAAGCAGTGAGATGACCAATATTAAAAAGAAAATGCAATTGATTGCGGCCACTGATTCCACAGTCCTCATCCGGGGAGAAACAGGAACCGGCAAGAGCATGTTTGCCCGGGCAATTCATGAAGAAAGTCCCCGCCGCAGCAAGCCCTTCGTGGCTATCAGCTGTGCGGCAATTCCTGCCCCCCTGCTGGAATCGGAGCTTTTTGGTTATGAAGAAGGGGCTTTTACCGGTGCCCGCAAAGGCGGTAAACCGGGAAAATTTGAACTGGCTCACGGGGGAACCATTTTTCTCGATGAAATCGGCGATATGCCGCTTGATTTCCAGGTTAAGCTGCTCCATGTTATCGAGAACAAAAATATTTGTCGTATTGGAGGAGTTTCTTTCCGCGACGTAGATGTTCGGATCATCGCTGCTACGAACCGCAATCTTGAAGATTTGATCGCGGAGGGTAAATTCAGGGAAGATCTGTACTACCGGATCAATGTTATTCCATTCACACTTCCAGTGCTGAGGGATCGAAAAGATGATACATTACTTCTGATGCATCATTTCCTCGATTACTACTGTGCCAGGTTGAATAAAAAAATAACTGGTTTTCGGGAAGATGTCCGGGAAGCTCTACTCGCTTATCCCTGGCCCGGGAATGTAAGGGAACTGGAAAATGCAATTGAATATGCTGTTAACATTGAAGCTGCAGATAAAATTAGTCGAAGCAGCCTACCTGAAAAGATTACCAGGTATTTTGGTGAATCCGATACCGTTAGCCTGGAAGATCTTACTTCCATGGAGAAGAAAGCAATTAAAGCAGCCCTCCAGAAATACGGCCACAACACTTACGGCAAGGAAAAAGCAGCCTCAGCCCTGGGAATCAGCAGGGCAACTCTTTACCGCAAGCTGAAAACCATCAATGACGATGTATCTTGATTTGAGAAATATTATCATTATGAGAAATTGTAATTTCAACAGCTATTCTGCTGTCTTTTAAATATTCTGAGGATTATCTCTTTCGCAATTTGAGACAGAACCCACTTTAACAAAAAGTGGGTTTATTTTATTTTATCCCTCAACCGTTGAATATTTTATTATTTTTCTATCAATAGAAGAATGGCATGAATATTGCTCTTATATTACTATGCAGGGTAAGAGTCCGGTAACAGCGGTGTATTCAGCTTCAAGAGAGATTGGGCCCAATCCAGATGAAAGGAGCTGATTGATGTAAGTTTATCTTTTTCCCCTTCTCATAGCTTATCATAAGGAGGTATTTGTTTTGCAAAACGGAGGTAGTCTTTACACCAAACCGACTTTTCTGATTGCCCTGATTGTCATGCTGGTGTTTGTTATTTTTGGTGTTGCCATGCCGGAGTCTTTTGGTGCGGCAATGGACAGTGCATTCAACTATATGGTTACTTCATGGGGATGGTCTTTCATCCTAGGCGGCAGTATATTCCTCTTTTTGATCATCTTCTTACTGCTCAGCCCGCTGGGTCAAATCAAACTGGGTGCAGATGATGAAAAACCTGCCTATTCCAATTTGACCTGGTTTGCCATGCTCTTCAGCTGCGGCATGGGCATCGGCCTGCTGTTCTGGGGTGTGTCCGAGCCGATCTGGCATTATATGTGGCCGCCTTTTGGCGAACCGTATACTGCGGAAGCTGTCCACAGAGCGATGAGGTATGCCTTTTTCCACTGGGGTTTTCATCCCTGGGCTATTTACGCGGTGGTGGCCGGTTCGCTGGCTTATTTTTCCTACCGCAAGGGGCTGCCCATGCTCCTCAGCTCCTGCCTGGAGCCGATCCTGGGCCGCAAGGGCATTGAAGGACCCTGGGGCATACTGGTTAACATCCTCGGCGTTTTTGCCACCCTCTTCGGGCTGGCTACTTCGCTGGGACTTGGTGCTATGCAGATTGCTTCAGGTTTGGAAAGCCTCTTTGGTATTCCCAGCACCGGTGTAACCTGGGTGGTTATTGTTGCTGTGGTTACTGCTGCGGCGGTTATCTCCACGGCAACCGGTATTGACCGCGGAATTAAATGGTTGAGCCAGATCAACATCTGGGTGGCCGGCCTGCTGATGCTGCTGGTCTTTATAATTGGCCCGACGCTCTTTATCCTCAATATCTTTACCCATGCTACCGGTGATTACCTGCAGAATATCATCTACATGTCCTTCGGGCTTGATGCTGCCGGTGCCGGCACGGAAGGATGGTACGGAGCCTGGACTATTTTCTACTGGGCCTGGTGGATTGCCTGGGCGCCATTTGTGGGAACCTTTATTGCCCGTATTTCCCGCGGCCGGACCATCCGTAACTTTATTGTCGGTGTAATGCTGATCCCGGTGGCTGTAAGCATGGTCTGGTTCAGTGTCTTCGGCGGTTCGGCCCTCTATGTGGAGCATTTTGGTGGCGGTGGACTGGCTGATGCTGTTTCAGCCAGTGAAGCATCCGGCTTCTTTGCCCTGTTATCGAACTTCCCCGCTTCCAGCTTGCTGATAGTGGTGGCCATGTTCTCGGTGGCAATATTCTTCATCACCTCTTCGGATTCCGGGACCTATGTTAACGGCATGCTTACCTCGGGTGGAGATCCCAACCCGCCGCTGCAGCTGCGGATCATCTGGGGAGTCCTGGAAGGGGTCATCGCCGCCATCCTGCTCTTTACCGGCGGCCTTGGAGCCCTGCAGACTTCGTCGATTATCGGCGGGTTCCCCTTCATGATTGTCATGTTCTTGATGCTCTACTGCCTGATGAAGGCCCTTTATCAGGAAAGGAATGAAGGGACCCTGCCCCTGGAAAAGAAACGGATTGAAGATGCCATTAACGAATTAAAATCTGAAAGAAAGATGTAGCAGTTATAGTTAACAGCCGGCCAGGTTTAAACCTGGAACGTCTGTAAAGGAATAAAGGACAAGCCGCCGGATGCGCTGGCGCATCCGGCGGCCTGTGCCGATTCCAATATACAGCTGACTGGAAGGAGTGCATGTAAATGGCAGATTTTGAAGCATTGGCCCAGACGATCATAGATTGTGATGCCGGGAAGGCCGATGAGATGACGAAGAAGATGGTAGACGAAGGGGTAGCACCGCTGGAGATAGTCAACAAGGGTTTAATCAGCGGGATGAACGTAGTAGGGGACCGGTTTAAAAAAGGGGACATGTATGTTCCCGAAGT
>JAXHVH010000036.1:0-25387 GCA_034189085.1 Bacillota bacterium
AACTACGTACAATAGCTACATAACGATTTAATTGCTTCTGCGTCATCATCACCTGGCTTTCCATAGGTGACATATTATCATGATAATTAATAAGGTGACATTATCACGTACTAACCACATCGATGCAATTCGACCCTTTGACTTCGCTTGTGAAAAAAGGTATAATGCTTTTGTTGTTTAAAAATCATATTATCTCCGAACCGGTTTTTCTAAACCTCAGGGCATGAAAAACCGGTCGACAGGGTTATCCGGAAAACCGGGTAGCCTCCCATTGTGGAAAGGAGAGCTTGGTATCTGGTTATTTAAGCCGGTCCGCAGTGGACTGGCTTTTTATTTTACCGGCAAAGCCCGTTGCCGGCAGCAGCTAGAGCTACTACTGGAGAAGGGGGTATGAACAACGGGATAAAACAGTGAATAAAAAAAGAATATCCACCTTCAACCTGCCCAATCAAAAGTAAAGTATATGACGGGCAAGCACCGGGTACGGCCGGGAACGGCTGACCCTCCCAATATGGAAAGAAGGTTTTCCTCATAAACGGGTAAAACCTCTGCCCTACATCGGATTCAGCATTATTACATCAGTAATTACAGGGGGTAATAAAAATGAAGAAAAATTTATTGACCATGATGGCGCTACTGCTGGTATTTTCACTGATGCTGGCAGCCGGCTGCAGTGGAGCAGAAGATCCCGGAGCCGAAAGTGAAAGTGAAGGAGCCGCAGAGGCGGCCTGGACCCTCACCATAGTGGGGCCGGGAGGAGAAGAAGAAACCAGGGTTTCTCTCGAATCGATCAAAAGCATGTCCGCTGTTGAACTGGAGGTAGAAAAAGAGGAAGAATTAATCAATCTCAAGGGTGCTTTACTGAGCGATATCCTGGCAGAAGCGGGCATATCGGAAGCCGGCAATCTGAACCTTATTGCGGCCGATGGTTACAGCGTCTCAATTTCAGGGGATGTAGCTTTTTCGGAAAATACCATCCTCGCTTACGAAAGCAACGGGGAAGATTTAAGCAGCGACGATAAAAACGGTCCTCTCCGCCTGGTGAGCACCGAGGAATCACCCAAGGCCTGGGTCGGACAGCTAACAACAATTGAAGTTGAGTAATAGAGTATTATTAATCTGATCAAACCGGCTGTCGGTTACGGGCTCTGCATTATTATATATTGGAGGTAAACTATATGCACCGGCTATTTAAATATTTAATGGTAGTGATAATTGCTTTTCTGTTGCTTGTAACAACGGGCTGTGGTGAACAGTCTTCTCCCCCGTCAAACCCGGAAGAAGATCAGGCTCCGGAAAACAGGGAGGCCACTGCTAATAATGAAGGCCAGGATCTGTACAGCCAGTCGATAGTGATCAGCGGACTGCCGTCCGGTGAAATTACCGTTACGGTTGGAGAAATTATGGAAATGCCTGCCGAATCAAACGAGGCTATGTCCATAAGCTCGTCGGGGGAAGAAACTGTCACCACCTACAAAGGAGTGCTCCTGGACAAGATACTGGAGCGACATGATGCTGGCTCTGTAGATTACACAGCCCTGCGCCTCCTCGCACTGGATGGCTACAGTATTGAGGTTCCCCCGGAAATACTCGAATCAAGCCCAGTCATCCTCGCTTACGAGCTTGACGGCAAACTGCTGGAGGGGAAGGATCAACCCCTGCGGGTAGTGATCCCCGATGTCCGTTCCATGTACTGGGCCAAGGGGCTGAGCCAAATTGAGCTGATCAGCGATGAAGGGAAATCTTCTATCAATAAGATTTTTATCTTAGAAGACCTTCTCGGGGGGCTGCAGGTAACAGATGACATGAATGTCGACGTTGCGGAACTCCTCGGTCTTGAAGAAGAATCAAGGATTACCATCATGGCAGCAGACGGGTTAATCAAAACCGAGACCCTTGCTGTGGATGAACATCAGTACTTCATTCAGCTTGCCGGCGAAGACAGCCCGCTGTTTTATTCGCCCGAGCTGCCCAGGACCATGTATGTTAAACAGGTGGCTGTCATTATGCACGGTGACCGGGCCTTTCTTTTCGGCACCGCCTATGAGGAAAAGGAGGTTTCCGGGCAGGTATTCTACGATATGCTGAAAGAATACCTCCCTGACGGCGAAATCGTGATCAATCCAGGCATGTCCTCAGAACAGACGATTGACAAAGAGGATCTGACACAGTTGAAATTAACCGGCACAGTCGAACCCGCTACTTTCTAAATAAATGCACTTACCTGAAGTAAGGACTACAGCAGTTTAAAACCTGGATGGCCATGGAACAATTGATAATATTCCACGGCTCGAGGAGTTTCAGCTGATCCTGCCGATTTGATCAGAACCGGTATGATCCAGGCTGACTCAGGTAACCGGCAGGAAGTATAGCAAGCAGTACTGGGCCGGATTACGGATGTCAGGAGCAAATTGCCTGAGAATAACCGCTTGAGGAAATCCGGCCAGATTTATCCAAGCCTTCATACAATTTTTCGAGGAGGTGTCCCAGGTGGGTCAGGGGATGCTAAAAAAATTTACCATGTTTGACCTGATGGTGATCACCATGATGGCCGTGCTGGGTATAGCCGTTAAACCGGTTATTGTCCCGCTTGCCCAAATCATAACCGGTCCTCTCTACATTCCGGGCGGCGTCCTGGCAGGCGGTTTTTACATGCTTTTCATCGTCCTCGGTCGCGGCCTGGTCGACAAACCAGGGGCTGCAACCCTGATCGGGCTGGTCCAGGCTATACTGATGATTGCCCTGGGTATGTTTGGTACCCACGGGGCGGCCAGCCTGGTTACCTATGTGGCTCCCGGGGTTGCCGTGGACCTGCTCTACCTCCTGGTGCGCAGCGGGGTAAACACGCCCATCGGCGCCTTCCTGGGGGGAGCAGCCGCCAATATAACGGGGACCTACCTGGTCAACCTGGCCTTTTTCCGCCTGCCCTGGCTTCCCTTAACCCTGGGCCTGGCTGTAGCCGCCCTTTCCGGGGGGCTGGGTGGTTTAATTGCCTGCAGCATAACCAGGCAGCTCAAGAAGTTCAATCTTCAATCTTCCTGATTAATACAGTGAAAGAAGGAGTAAGCTTTGCACAAAAAGGTGATAAAAAAATTTAGTTTGGCCCTTATCATACCGGCCCTGGCTTTCTTTGTCCTGGTCGGCTGTCACCTCGAAACAAAGGTTCAACCCTTCACTATTGCCGGCGATGTCCGGGAAGTAGTAGAATACAGCAATTCCGAAGTTTTGAGCCCGCTGACCATCGAAGGGGAAAAACATAATGCAGTCCCCCTGACTGCAGTTATGGAGGCAGCCAGGCCCTACGGGCTGAGCCAGATTACTTTTATCGGAGCTGACGATCATTCGGCAACCATAACAGTGCAGGATCTCGAGGGCAGCTACCTGAGCTGGAGCAGTGAAGAAGGCTGGTACTTTGTCTCCGAGCGTTACCCGATCAACACGCATATAAAAAATATCAGGCAGATTATAGTTCAGGGCGAAGAAGCCCCGGGTATGGCAGTGATTGGCGAAGGGCAAAATTTTGCAACTATAACTCCCGGCAATCTCCTTTCCAGCAGCCACCGGCTCCGAATCTATGAAGAGGGAAGCACCGGCAGGGAATATCAGGGAGTCACATATGAAGGGAAGTCTCTTTCCCGGCATGTCACCCGACAGGTTCTTGAACTAGTCCCCGGGATGGCTAAAACAGTTGAAGCGGTCGGCACTGACGGCAGTATGCACTCCTTAAGCCTGGAGAGCTATATTGAAGTTCGCGGGAACAAGATTTATTTAAACCGCTTCGATCATACCCCTCCCGTTGAGCTGGCGGGGTTAATCGTCAACCCGCCGGCCGGAAGGATAACCGATCTCTACAGTGATGTGCTCAACCTGGTTGAAGATGGCCACCGGGTGCTGGTCCTGATGCTGGATGGTTTCAGCTATCCTCTTTATGAAAAAGCAGCAGAAGAACAGCTGGCCCCTAATATCATGTCGGGTGCTGACGTGAAAAAAACAATTTCCGTTTTCCCACCGATCACCCCCTGCGGGCTGACGGCCATGCTCACCGGTAAACTGCCTGACGAAAACGGTGTCAGGAGCCGTGACGATCGGGTCCCAAAAGTGCCCTCCCTGCTCGAAAGCCTGGATGAGCGGGGCAAAAAAGGGATCATTATCTCGGGCACCATTTTCCCCATTCAGCTGGATGGTGAGGTGAGCCTCACTACCGATCAGAACAAGAATGACTCAAATGATGATGAGGTCTACCAGAAAGCCATCGAATACATGGACAGCGATTACGATATGGTTTTTGTCCATTTCAAAGATATTGATCGAAGCGGACATACCTACGGACCCCTGGCTGATGAAACATGCCGGAGCCTCGCCCAAATCGACCGCTATGTCGGAGAACTTTTTGCAGCCTGGCCCGGCCGCCGGATCATCCTAAGCGATCACGGTATGCACGAGACCGAGGAAGGCGGCCACCACGGGCTGTTCAGGCATGAAGACCTTTATATCCCCTACCTGACCTATGAATAAATTGTGAAGAGGTGATCATCATTGAAAAAGAATAAAATATTGATAGCCATTATTGTTATCCTCGTCCTGGTAGTGGCGGTTTTAGCCCTTATGAATCGGGATTTACTGGCGGGGAAACAGGGTCTGGTCGACAACCCGGGTATTGCTGTTAAAGCTGGCGGAGAAGAAGTGGCTAAAGTCTATCTGGACGAGATCCGTTCCCTGGGGGAAGAAGAGTTCCCTATCGTCCTTCGATCCAGCGGTAAAGAACCACGGGATCTGATTTTAACCGGAGTGCCTCTAAAAAGGGTCCTGCAGCAGGTAGATCCCACCCTGCTTGACGGCAAGGAACAGGTTACCGTAAGGGCCATCGATGGCTACACCGTCGCCTATTCCATGGATGAAGTACTGGATGAAAGTCATCTCTTTGTGGTTTACCTGGAAGGCGGAGAACCCCTGGGCAGCAAGAATGAAGGGGGCTCCGGGCCTTTGATGATCGTCCCCCGGAAGGATGAATTTGGACAACGCTGGTGCAAATTTGCCGTGGAGGTTGAAGTTAATTGACCGAGGTGCTCTCCGTCAAAGGGCTTTCTTTTCATTATCCAGATTCTGAGCCGCTGTTTGAAGATATCAGTTTCAGCCTCCAGGCCGGCGAGGCACTCGGAATTATCGGCCCGAGCGGCTGCGGCAAGAGCACTTTGGCCCTGGCCCTGTGCGGGATCATCCCGCACCGCATTGAGGGCAGGATAGAGGGGGATGTCTTTATCCTGGGAGAAGATATAAGAAAACTCACCCTTCCTCAGATAGCAACAAGAGTGGGCATTGTCTTTCAGGATCCCGAAACGCAGCTTTTCCTGCCCCAAATTATCTACGAGCTAGCCTTCGGGCCGGAAAATCTCTGCCTGCCCAGGGAAAAAATTACCCGGGTGGTCAATGAAACCGCTGCCCTGACAGGACTTGAGTCTCTTCTCGCTCAACATCCCTACGAAATATCAGGGGGGCAGCAGCAGCTGGTAGCCCTGTCAGCCGTACTCTGCCTGGATCCCTCACTGCTAATTCTTGATGAAGTAGCTTCACAGCTTGACCAGGAGAGCAGCGCGCGGATTCTTTCCATTGTTCAGCAGCTTAAGCATAAGGGAAAAACCGTGGTGATGATTGATCACAACCTGAAGAGGCTACAGCTTGCCGACCGGATTCTGGTGATGGGGTTCGGCCTCAAACACCACCTGGGAAATATGAATGATATCCTGGATCACAAAGAACTGCTTGAAGAATATTTTGGTAATACACCGGCAGAAAGGGTGCTGTAAATGAGCTTTTGGATTGTCAAAGATCTGGAGTTTACCTACCGGGGCAGGCAGATCAACCAGCCTGTGCTAAAAGGGGTCTCCTTTTCCATCGAGGCCGGTGAAACCGTAGCTCTGATGGGGCCAAACGGCAGCGGCAAAACTACCCTGGGGAAGCTGCTGATGGGGATCCTGGAGCCTGACTGCGGGCAGGTCCTCCTTGAGGGGCGGGATATAAAAAACTACTCCCTGGGTGAAATAGGTGCCAGGATCGGTTACATCTTTCAGAACCCGGAAAAGCAAATCTTCACCTCTTCGGTAAGGGAAGAGATCAACTTCGGACTGCAGTACCGGAGCTTCACGGCGGAAGAAACAAATCGCCGTGTGAATGAAATGCTTAACTGTTTCGAGCTCACCCACCGGGCCGAGGCCTTTCCTTTCAACCTAAGCAGGGGAGAAAAGCAGCGCCTGGCGCTGGCTGCTGTTCTGGCCCTGGAACCCGGTTTTATTATCTTCGACGAGCCGACTACAGGGTTGGATATGCGCCGCAAAGATAATTTTGCCGTCCTGCTGGAGAAGGTTAAAGCGAAAGGCACCGGTTATATATTAATCAGCCACGACCACGAGTTCAGCAGCATCTGCTGTGATAGAGAGATAATTTTGAAAGAGGGGAACCTGGTATGCGCCGGCTGCAACTGATGCAAAGACTGGATCCCCGGACCAAGCTCCTGCTGGTGGTGCTAATTTCTACCATGGCCATCCTTTTTACAGATATCCTCTGGCTGGCCGCTTTATTCTGCAGCACTCTGCTCTTCCTTTTCCTGGGCGGGATGGGGCCGTCATTCCTGGCAGCAAAAATGAAGCGCTTTCTTTTTCTCTTTCTGGCCCTGCTGGTAATCCAGAGTATCTTTTCGCCAGCCGGTGAACCCCTGCTGGCAGTCGGCTCCCTCAACATAATTACTACAGGTGGGATAGTAAAAGGGCTATCGGTAATCCTTCGAATGCTTGTGATTATCTCCAGCGCCATGATTTTGCTGACCTCGGACTCCATGGATTTAGTCCTGGGTTTCGTTCACCTGAGGATACCTTATGAAATTGCCTTTATGGTCCTGCTAGCCATGAGATTTTTACCGGTCCTCGAAGAAGAAATCCGCGATGCTCTGGTTGCCGTTCAGCTGAGAGGTGTTAATATTAAAGAGATCCCGCTGGGACAGAAAATTAAAATTTACACTTACATCTTTATGCCGGTAGTTGTTTCGTCCCTGCTGAAGGCCAAACAAACAGCCATTGCCATGGAAGCAAGGGCTTTCCGGGCTTATGAGCGGCGAACTTATCTCAAAGAGTTAACCCTTCAGAAGGCCGATTATGCACTTATGGTAGTGGTGCTTCTGGCGGGAATAGCTCTTTTTACTATTTATTTTACCGGGAGGTAGAAATATGAAAGTATTATCAATCATCGGGATTACCAAATCGGGGAAAACAACAGTGGTGGAAAAAGTTATTGGAGAGCTGCACAGGCGTCGCTATACAGTGGCTTCGGTTAAAGATATCCATTTCGAGGATTTTGCTATTGATATCGAGGGCTCAAACAGCTACCGCCACAGCAGGGCAGGTTCCGAGCTGGTAACTGCCCGCGGCCTTTATGAAACGGACATTCTCTTCCCCCACCAGCTGAGTATCGATGAGATACTGAGGTTCTACAACCAGGATTATGTTCTCCTCGAAGGGGTTGAAGACTACAATGCACCCAAGATCATCACCGCCCACAACACATCTGAAGTCGACGAACGCCTGGACGATTCCGTGTTTGCCATCTCAGGGTTGCTTGCTGACAAAATGAAAAGTTACCGGGGGCTACCGGTTATCAACGTCCTCACAGAAACAGAGGAACTGGTCGATCAGATCATAGCAAAAGTACCGGAACTGTTGCCCGATTTTCCCCCTGCCTGCTGCAGCAAATGCGGGATGAGCTGCCGGGAGCTCCTGGCCGCAATCCTGCGTGGTGAAAAGAGCCGCTCTGACTGCGTTCTTGAGAAATCAAATGTCAAGCTGGAGATAAACGGGCAGGAGATTCCCATTGTCCCCTTTGTTCAGAAAGTGCTTCGCATGACCATGACCGGCGTCGTTTCAACACTGGACGGCTACGAAGAAAATGCCGACATCCGCATTTCAATCGGCAAACACAAAGAAGATCTGAACTGCAGGGCTGATCAAAATGAGCAGAAGCATGAATAACAGCAATACTAACCGGTCCGGCACAAACTGCCGGGTGATCGGAGAATACTTCAGCAGGAAAAATCATGTCTTGAAAATCCGCCTGGAGGACAGCTCCTGTCCCGGCTCTCTGCTGATCCTCAAAAAGTTCCCCTCCGCCAGGCAAGCCGAAATGGAATTCAATAACCTCTTAGAACTGAAGAAATCCGGTATAAAGGTTCCCTGGCCCATGGGCCTGGACGGGCCGGCTCTGTATATGCAGTACCTGGAGGGGCTTCTGCTAACAGATATTATTGAAAAAGAAATGCTCCCCCGGGCTGCCTGGACTGGAAAAATGGCCTGCTGGTACGCCAACCTGCACCTCAGTTCTATAGCAGGTAAAACAGGTAAAAATGGCGCCCTCCTGAAAACAGATAACAACCTGCGCAACTTTATCTACGCCGGAGAAGATTTTTACGGCCTCGATTTTGAAGAAATAAACACAGGCGACCCGGCCCGCGATATCGGCCAGATCTGTGCTTTCATCCTCACCGACCGCCCCGCTTTTACAATGGCAAAAAAAACAGCCGCCGGGGAACTGGCGAGACGATATCTCTCCCTTAACCGCTCCGCTAATCCAGCCCGTATTGAGCAGGAAGTGCTTGTTGAATTAGAAAAAATGGCTATGCGCAGAAAAGAAGAGGAGCTCTCTATCAGGGAATATATCAATGCCCTGCCCGGAGGCAGGATTAACTTATTTTCTTCCTGAAATAAACCCCCCGGCAAAAATAAGTTAGTACGCAGTATGCCTGAATCTGCTAATCTGTTAGATCATGATCAGGACGATGGCAACAACGCAAATTAGAACGCCGAAACCCTGGTAGTGGTTGATACTTTCTTTTAAGAACAGCATGGACAGGATTACCGTTACCGCCGGGTAGATGCAGACCAGGACCGCAGCAATATCAGGGCGTGTCAGGGTAGAAGAAACGAGGTAGAACACATTGGCCATAACATCAAGGAAGCCGGCCAGCAGGGCATAAGGGTTGGCCACCGGGTTGGGAAGAGGCATTTTTTTCAGGGTCACAACAAACAGGCCTACTGCGGCTGAAGCCATTTTACCAAAAATCAGGGGACTGAATATCGGGCCTGCTTCGATACGGGCTAAAAAGATGAAAAAAAGCCCGAAGCCACATCCGGCCACCACTCCCATCAGCAGGCCCTCTCCGGATTTTTTGCTCTCGGCTGGTCTCCCGATCTCCGCATTCGGATCAACCTGCGTGGTTAGCCA
This sequence comes from Bacillota bacterium, assembly GCA_034189085.1. GTDB lineage: Bacteria > Bacillota > Dethiobacteria > DTU022 > DTU022 > M55B129. Next base: position 9,265 of record JAXHVH010000036.1, read on the forward strand.
GATCCCGATCACAGCCAGAATGAAACCGACCAGGGTAACTCTATCGGGCAGCCCCTGGCTAAAAGCGGCATATATTACCGGGATGGCTGCGGCGACCGCCCCCGATGAAGGAGCTACTATGCAGGCCCGGCCACCGGCCAGGCCTTTATAAAGGGTTGCCAGGCCGATTGCCCCGAAAGTACTGGCCAGCATGGCATTAATAATGCTGGTTGATGTTGGCATCCCTTCATTCCACAAAAAGGCCAGGACCGCCATAGCCACAATCCCGACCAGTGAAAAAAGCAGCAGCACCTGGTAATGATTCAGACGCCTGGAAGCAAATCCTCCACCAAAATCAGCTCCACCATACAAAACTGCAGCAATCAGGGCATAAACCGCCCCGAGCATATGACCGGTCATAAAAAAGACCTCCGTTGCATCAACCGATAAGTTGTAATGTGCTATCAATAAAGTCTGCAAAGTATATTTTTCAGCTTTTTTCATTCTATCATAAAGTGATATGAAAATGGGCAGCATGACAGGAGCAGAAATTTAATCATATAAAATATATTAGTTATACTGTAAAACCCTAACTCATTCCGCTGTAGTAAAGTTCGGCATAAAAACCTTTTTTAAGTTAGTACACAGAGTACCTGTGTTAAATCTGGAGATTACCGGGTTTGCCGGACACGTAGAAACACTCTATATTAGTTATTGAAGGGAAGTGTTTATTAAATATCTGGCAGCAAGTATCACAAGCAGTTTGACCCGGAATACAAGAAAGAAATGGTTCGTCTGGTGGAGGAGCCAGGTAAATCCCCCGTAAAAGTTGCTCAGGACATCGGGGATAAAAGTACCTTTTCAGAATATTAGATCTTTTTGCCTTTTCAACAAATATTTGCTCATGTAAATGCTGTCATAAATACGATCCCGTGAACCTGCGAAATATGGGTTGAGGTTATTTGACCGGGTCCTGGTCCTTTATCACTACGGTTTGCCGGTTCACTTGATACGCCTGGTTACAGGACACCGCCTCGCGCTTATCAAAGAACATCTTGCACTGGTTGAGAAACATTTCCCCGCTAAAAAAGGGTTGGCTAATTACCTGTCGAATCGTGGGGTAGAACTTGAAAAGGCTCAATAGATCATTTAGCGGTTATCTAAAATAACTTATCCGACCAACAGGGGGTTTAAGCAAACTCATGGTAAATTTTGCAGTATATGAAGCGGTTCAGGAACGAATTTCGGTGCGCAGTTACTCCAGCCGGCCGGTTGAGGATAAACTGCGCCTTGAACTGGAAACATACATGGAAAGCGTGGGAAGCGGACCATTCGGTACCAGGCCACGTTTCAAACTGCTTGACCTGGAACCCCTGGATAAAAAAGAGCTGCGGAACTTGGGTACCTATGGCTTTATCAGGGGCGCCCGCCTTTACCTCCTTAGCGCCGTAAAAAAGAAACCCGGTGCGATGGAAGACCTGGGATTTTGCCTGGAACAAATTATCCTCAAAGCTACCAGCCTCGGCCTGGGAACCTGCTGGCTCGGCGGCACCTTCAAAAGAGCCGCTTTCACCAGACAGATGGATCTTCAGGCAGGGGAGCTGCTGCCGGCAATCACTCCAGTCGGTTACCCGGCGGAAGAAATTTACCACGCCGGCCGGCTGGTCCGCCGGGCTATAAAAGCAAAAAAACGCAGGCCCTGGTCCGAGCTGTTTTTCGGGCCGGACGGCAGAACTCCGCTCAGCGAAAAAGAAGCCGGCCCATACCGCGATCCCCTGGAAGCAGTGCGTCTGGGCCCTTCTGCAACCAACCGTCAGCCCTGGCGGATAATCAAAGACAAATCCGCCCAGTATCACCTTTACCTGCAGGAAAATAAACTTTACAACCGCTTTCTCGGTAAAATCCGGATACAAAATATCGACATGGGAATCGCCATGTGCCATTTCGCCCTGGTGGCAGAGGAACAAAATCTGCCCGGCCGGTGGGTTATCGAACCGGAAGCTCCCACTTTCCCCGGCCGGCAATATATCGCTACCTGGCCAGAGAACTGAAGTGGGGGCACAAAATAGGGTCAGGTCTTGGAATGTAATATGTATAATATGGGGTCAGGTCTTGGAATATAATATGGGGTCAGGTCTTGGAATATAAGATTTCACCCGCCAGCCGGATAAAAAAGTTATATTTCAAGACCTGACCCCAAATTTTCAATCCTATAACAGCCAACGCCTGCCAGGCAGGCTTTTACAGCAGGCGGTTCTGGTTCGCAGCTGATAAGTCAAGCAAAACGTCCCCCTGTCTTGTCGAATTTAAATAACAATCCGCCTTTGTTCCCACTTGCGTACCGGGTGCCTGTGCCATGCTTTGTATTCTGCAAATTCCTGTGCTGTTAAATATAAGCCGCTAAATAGATAAACAACGGGGGCAGGGAGAGTTCTATTGCCTTTTACATCAGCCCTGAATACCTGGCCAATTGTATTGAAATCATAGATCCGGTAAAGGAGTTTGATCTGATTGATAGATCCCCTGGCCAAAACCTCTAAAATGATCTCTGTTTTGGCCCTTTCGGTATCAAGCTCTTCCGCATTACAATGCCAAAAAAGCAAATGGAGCTCTGCCGGCAGCTTCATAATAAACCACCTTCATCCTGGTCATGATTACCCAGAGTTCTCATATAAGCAGACACCTGGCTTCTTAAAAAGTTCTCTATAGTCTCAGCGGTTAATGATTTCTCCAGGACAAAGCATAATGCTTCTTGCTTGTCAGTTATATCCTCAGTATAGGCTAGTTGTTGCAAGAAAAGTTTCTCTGAAAAAACCTTTTCTCCGTCAATAACATATTTCTTAATGCAATCCTTAATGATCTCTTCAATGCTGGTGCAGGGTTTTTTAAGCAAATAATAAAGGTCGATATAATCTCTAAAAGAAGTTCTCCTGCCCAGCACATAAGCCTTCATCAAAGCAATTTCCCTGGCAGGCGTAATTCTAAGCCCTTTTAATCTGGGGCTAACATTGGCCCCGTCAATCAAATTATTGATGATAACAAAGGGATAATGGATAAAACTAATTTTTGTCCCCATTATTCTAAAATCGATTTGATCAGATTTTCGAAAAACAATCTCAAAATCTTTTTCTGAATAATGCTGGTCTAACCAGGCAAATAGTTCTTCAGCATCAATATTTTTTGCAGTAAAGAAATCAAGATCAATAGATTTGCGATGTTTGATTTGCAGGGCTAAAGCTGTCCCACCGGCGAGGTAATATTTTTGCGCAAACCTTTGCCCTGCTATGTCCTGGCATATTTTCATCATACTTTTAGTTATTGCCTGGGCAATAATTGGCGAACACTCTCCTCAATGAATTGATGGCCTATATTAATTTTAACATATAAACTAAAACTATTTGGGATAATTGTTAAACAACATATTTAAAGATTTCACTATTGGTTTAGACCTGGAAAACGCATTCCCGATCCTGATCAAAGAAAGCTGCTGCCGGCAATATATCACCACCTGGTCAGAGAACTAAAGTAAGGTCATAAAATGGGGCTTAATCTTGAAGTATAAGATTTCACCCGCCAGCCGGATGAAAAAGTTATATTTCAAGACCTGCCCCCCATGCTTTCCCAGCCAAATCATTCTGACGCTTATTGTTAGTAAATGCTGTTGACATTAATAACGCATTGCGTTACTATGACATCATGATAAAGTCTTTTGCCGATAAAGACACAGAAAATATTTGGAAACAGCAATGGACAAATAAATTCCCTGAAGAGGTTCAAAAAATTGCTTTTCGAAAGCTAATTATGATTCACAGTTCAACATCTCTTAATGACTTAATGGTCCCGCCTGGTAACCGTTTAGAAAAACTTAAAGGAAAGCAGTTAGGGCAAATGAGCGTTCGAATTAATAAACAATATCGGATATGTTTTACATGGTACAACAGTAATGCATATGAGGTAAAAATAACTGGTTACCATTAACCGGAGGTGATATAAAATGTATAACAAAATACCTGAAGTCCATCCGGGTGAAATACTTGAAGAAGAATTCCTCAAGCCATTGGGCATCAGCGCGTACAGGTTAGCAAAAGAAACTAAAATTCCTGCTACAAGAATATCGCAAATTATTAAAGGCAGGCGCCGTATAACTGCCGACACAGCCCTCAGATTTGGCAAATTCTTTGGTAATAGCGCTGACTTCTGGCTGGGTTTACAGATGGATTATGATCTTAGAAAAGAAAAAACAGAAATTCACTGTGTACTGGAAGAAATTAAGGAATACAAACAAAACCCATAGCAGCTCCGCCGAAGTATTCCATTCCTTAGATACAGGTTATTTTGGGAAGTGGATCACTTTAATTCTAGCGTTTATACTGCAGGCGGCAAATTGATTATTTCTATCTTTTGACCCAGCGTTTTATTGATCAGTTTGAAGATGCCCTGCTGATGCAGTGCGCCAGACGCTGTGAAATTGATATTATCGTTACCCGCAATAAATAGATTTTCGATGCAGTCAGGCGGCCTTCGGATAGATCATTTCTGCTCTTCATTGTTTAGGCGCACCACCTCGAGCAATGCTTTGCGGGTCCGCTCCTGCAGCTTAAGGTTGCCCCTGTTCTTTTCCCAGTTGCAAATAGTTGTAACACTTACCCCGATCAAGCGGGCAAACTGGCTTTGTGTCATTCCAAAATCAGCCCTCAGCCCGGCTACAGCTGTCCCTTTAATTTTTCCGCGATCTATTCGCCCTGCCAATGCTTTCCTTGTGTTGCTCCGTTTCTTCCGGCCGGGCCCGGGCTTTGTTTCAGGGCCCTTACTCTCTTCATTGAGCTCTGCAGCTTCACTATCGGTGCTTCCAGCACTGCTGACATCGCCCAAATCAATTCCGAAAACAGTTTCCAGGTCAGCGTCTGCTACGCGGCGGCTTTTACCGCTTTTTTTACTGCCGGTTCCTGCGGTTATCGCTTCAGCGGCTCCTTCGCTTATTAAATCATCAACATTTACGCCCCGCAGCAGAAAGAGCAGTTCCGGCTGCTCGTCTAAACGAGCTCCCACCCCGTAGAGCACTGCGGCTACGTGCTTGCACATTACGGCCCAATCCGGACAGTCGCAGCTAAAATGAATCTCTGCGGGCAGAGGAAATAATCCGTTATTACTGTCCGTTACCAGGGCCATTATATTTTTCGATAATTTACCCTGCAGCAACTCCAGCAGGGATCCAATCTGGCCTGCGCACTGTTTTTTTAGCTGCGTCCATTTCCATTCCGGCAGCTTATCAATACTGACCTGCACGTTATAAAGATGATTGCCACTAACCATGGCCTCCACACTACCTTCGTTTATCGCCAGGTGACATACTGCCCCCTGGCGCACATAACTGCGCCCCCTGGGTAAACGGTTTGCATAGTCGCTAAAGGACTCCAGGTGCTTGCACCACCCGCTGCCCCAGAATGTGCGGGCAATTTTTCGCCCTTCAATTTCTACGGGGCAGATAATCATGCCCTTTTTTTGAAGCTTTTTCACCTTTTTAATAGCCTTTTCACGACGTTCGGCCACCGGTATGTACCTGGGCCAGTCAGAACCGTATCTGCCCACGACAGCAAAGCCCTCCCCTTCGCCCAGTTTATTAACTCATAACCGCAGGCCTATCCCTTTATGGTTAAAGGGAAGCACGCTCCAGGTCAAGTGAAACCATCCTGATTAGCTCACGATCATTCATTTCGGTAAGCATTTTTTCCGGGCCACCTTTTAGTATATCATCGGCAAGCTCTTTTTTATCATCAATAAGCAGATCTATTTTTTCTTCAATTGTTCCCCGGCAGACAAATTTATGGACCAGAACATTGCGGTGCTGGCCGATACGGTAAGCCCGATCGGTAGCCTGGTTTTCCACGGCCGGGTTCCACCAGCGGTCGAAATGGACCACATGCGATGCAGCGGTAAGGTTAAGACCCGTGCCCCCGGCTTTTAACGAAAGCACAAAAAAGGGCGGCCCCTGGTCGATACCGAAAGATTCAACCAGGCCCTGACGCTTTTTAACGGAGGTGCCCCCGTGCATAATTAACCCGCCACAGCCAAACACCTCTTCCAGGAAGGAGGCAATAGGCCCGGTCATCTCGCGAAACTGGGTGAATATTAAAACTTTCTCCTGGCGAGATGCGATTTCCTCGCAGATCGCCTGCAGACGGTTAAATTTGCCGCTTGCCGCCGGCTCATAAACCCCGTTACCCAAAGCCTGGCCGGGATGATTGCAAATCTGTTTAAACCTCATCAGGTAAGAGAGCACCAGGCCTCGCCTTTTTATACCCTTGGCCTCACTCAGAGCCAGCTTCATCTCTTCTACCGTTCGGGCATACAGGGCTGCCTGCTTTCTGGTCAGGCCGCAGTAAACCTTTACTTCAGTTTTGTCGGGCAGGTCGGAAATTATTTTCCGGTCTGTTTTCAACCGGCGCAAAATGTAGGGGTTGACCAGGTTGCGCAGAGGCGCGTAGCGGTCGCTTTCTCGCTCTTCCAGGCTTTTAATGAAGGTCTTAAACTTTTTCTGCGAGCCAAGCAGCCCGGGGCACAAAAAATCGAAGAGAGACCATAAATCGGTCAACCGATTCTCCAGCGGGGTGCCCGTTAAGGCAATTCGTGCTTCTGCCTGGAGCTTCTTAACGGCAACAGTCTGGCGGGAGGCCGGGTTTTTAATCGCCTGGGCTTCATCCAGGATAACCAGCTGCCAGGCGAGCTCTTGCAGCCACTTTTGCCGCAGAAGCATGCCGTAGGTGGTTATAACCAGGTCGGTATCCGTAAGGCACTCCTGCGGGTTTTTTGCTATTTTTTCCATTTCATCACGGCCGGTTTCCGCAGGATGGAAATACAGGACCTTCAGGGTGGGGGCAAAGCGTTCAATTTCCGCTTTCCAGTTGGCCAGCAGCGAAGCAGGCAAAACAAGCAGCGATGCTTTTTTGCCCGCCCCGGGATCAGAATTTTCTGCCCCTGTGCTGTTTTTACGGGTTAGCAATAAAGCGATAACCTGGATGGTTTTCCCCAGGCCCATATCATCGGCCAGGCAAGCCCCCAGGCCCAGCCCGGAAAGAAAATGGAGCCAGTTGTGTCCCGTTTCCTGGTAAGGACGCAGGGTACCATTAAACCCGTTGTTTCCACTAAAGGGCCGCTCTCTGGCCGTTTGCAGTTGTTCAAGCATCTCGGCGAGCCATGGCCCGGCCTTAACAAATGACCAGCGGCGGTTATCTTCCATCGCCTTACCCTGCTCTGATAAATCCGGCGGCGCACCGGCCAAAAGGCGCATGGCTTCAATAAAAGATATCCCTCCACCGGAAGCCTTATTTTCTAACTGCTGCCAGTGTTCGAGTACCGCGGACAGTTTTTCCCGGTCAACTTCTACCCACTGCCCCCTCAGGTAAACCAGGCCTTCCTGGGCCTCCATGATCTGCCTTACTTCTTCTTCAGTAAGGGCCTGGTCACCCAGGGCCAGGCTTACCTTGAAATCAAGCATGGCATCGGCACCAAAATGGCTTTTCGCTTTTTCGCCCACGGTCACCGCTACCCGGGGGCGAGGCCTTTTGCGCCACCAGTTCGGTATGCGCACCAGTATTCCACTTTCTTCCAGCAAGGCGATATCTTTTAAGAACTTATAAGCATCAGCAGGAGTCCAGGCCAGGGGGTGATAAATGTCGCCGGATTCTACCAGATCGCGCACAATGCTGCTGCTCTCCGAAGCCCGGTAGACGGGGGTTAGCAGCTTCAGGAGGGCCTTTTTATTATTTTCCCCCGCATACTCCCGCAAGGCCCTGCCCAGGGGTTGATATTGAATTTTTCCACCGGCCGAAAGCTGCGGCGCATAAGTAGCAAGGAAAGCAAAAGGATACTCGGGGTCACCTTTGTTTTCAGCCAGGTGAAAACAAACCCGGCCAACCTGGTGCCAGAGGGGGGCCTGCTCTTTCAGCCAGCCGCTCAGGCCCGCTTCGCCGGCCTCAACCTCCTGCCGAACCCAGCTGTCAAGGGCAACCCACAGGTTAGCGAGTACCGCTTCGTTTAGATATTCGGCACCCGGCATGGGCGGGGCCGACAGGGCCAGCATCTGCCTTTCTGCTTCCGGCGGCGGTTCAACTGGTTCCAGCTGTTCTGCAGCCGTTTCAGGCCTGCGGCAGAGTTCGGTTAAATAACCCTCAGCAAATTTACGCCAGTAAAGGACAGGTGCAGTAAGGGGCAAATCCGGTTTGGAAGCAGCCAGGCGGAAAAGCCCGGCCGCGGAAGATTCTCTGAAGCCGGCGGCAACTTTCTGCATCCAGCTGCCGTATTTTAATTCTTCGCTGTCAGTTCCGGGGGCTTCCGCCGCCCGTTCGCTTTCCGGACAAACCAGGCGCAGGCAGCCGGCCGGGGTTAGGATTATTTCAAAGCTCATTATTGTTGACAATTCCTTATCCGGTTTAAATATATTTTTGATACGCCGACCATTTGTGTACATTATGCAGCCAGCTCAATGTTAATAATACCTTTTTTGGATCAGCGATAAAAGACCTGTCCTGAAGTTCCTTTTCTATGCTTCTAAAATATTTCCCTGCTAAATCCTACATTAACTTTCCACTATGCTGAGGTTATGCTTTTTACCAATAAATATGTTAAAGATTTGGATCCGGCTTTGGACCCGGCGGTGATTATTCCTTTGTACGGGAACTCAAAGATCGGAACCGGCAGATGATCCTGCTGCTCCTGGAAAAAATAAAAGCGACCGGTGACCGGCGCTTTATTCCCCTGCTTAAGGCCTGGGCTAACATTGAGTACAAGAAGGTTATAAAGGCCATCAATAAGGTAATTGCCGCCCTGCAGAGAGAATAAATTGTTGGCCGAGGCCGTTATATATAACCGTAGGGAATTTGGCAGTTATCTCATGTTTTTCCGCAATAACTTTTCAATTTGCTATAAACGACCACCTCCTAATTGAATTCTGCCCGGATTTAGCCCGGAACCAAATCACCACATCACAGTCCCGGTTTGATGGACGACTCAAGCGCTGCAGCCTGGTTTATCTGCCAAGCCGGTTTAGTTCTTTTCTGATTTGAGGGATTGTTTTCAACTTCTTTACCAGTTTGAGCTCTATGTTTAACTGCTTGCAGGCATCCACCAAATAGTAGTAGGTGGCATCCTTTTCCACTACCATAGTATTCGGGATTTTCCCAGTCTGTTCTATTGTTGAATGCAGCCCTTCAAGACACTGGTAAGAATCCTTTGTAATATCTTTAATTAGTTCGTGCTTAATAATCAACTCGGTGTTACTGTCAGCAATTAAGAAGATAGCCGGCAGGTATGGTCTTTCGTCCTTATTTTCCTGTATGGGCATCATTGAATAAAAGATATCCGCCTCCCAGGTTGCCTTTACTCTTTTGGCGGATTTAATAAATTTGCGCACAGCAATATCATCACCAAAGCTGAAAGTGTTATACATTGAAGCGGTTTTTTCGATATCAATGTAACTATTTACCCACTTGGCCTGGTTCTCTTTTCCCTGCCTGGTGCGTACCAACAGCCGGCCTGGTTTGGCAATCAGAATATCATTATTGTCACGGCATTTATCGGCTACCACCATGGCTTGCTCAATGATCAGGGTCAGAAAACGACATTCTTCCGAGTTTATAAACCAGGGCAACTTGCCCGGCAGCAGGGAACGAAACATGGGCCATTGTTTCTTGCCCCTGAATTTCAAATTCAATTTTTTAATAATTTCCAGATCTTCTTTTTTTAAATCCCCGCGATTTTCAAAAGAAACAGTCAGGCTGTTTTGTTGAAAATATATCTGTTCAAGTTCATCGGTTATATCCATTTGAGAACTCTCCTGGATTTTGAAAAAAGAGATGAGGCCTTCCGCCCCCCTGTAAGCATGAAGGGCATAGACCTGGCCCAGAGTTCCCATAATACTGACATAAGCAATATCGTCGCTTTCCGGGTTGCGGACGCCAAATATTTCATCTTCGTACATCCAATCCCAGCACTGCATAGCCTTAAACTTGATTGCAGCGTTGTACAGGGCAGACCATTCTTCTAAAGCAGGCTTGCGTTCTCTGTTTTCTCCGGTGGATGTGGTCCTTGCTGCACTCTTTACTGTTGAATGTTTTTCCGGTTCCGTCTGTCCTGGTTCTACAAAAGCTGATGGTGTTTTTCCAATGTAGCTTTCGTTATCCTTCACCAGGCAGCACTTTTTGTATTTTTTACCACTGCCGCACGGGCAGGGATCATTGCGGCCCACTTTAACCCTGTTCTGTTCTGCAAGGGTTGTCTGACGAAACGGCTTATCGGTTAAAGGGTTGGAGGATGGTGTTCCAAAACGGCTGCAGATTTCTACGGGAGTCCACCCTTTTAAAATCCACAGGGGGGTATTATTGAGGAAGTCGGTAATCATGGTTACAAACCGGTTCAGCTCTTTTTCACCTGCGAAATCAACTTCTTTTAGAAAACCCTTAATCAGGTCCGGATGTTGGGCGCCGTTGTTTAATTTTAGATCGATTTCAAACAGCTGATCAGCTACCTCATTACCAGTCCAGCCTTTGCTGGTGAGAAAACGCATAATTTTCGCGGTGTATTTATCTCTACCGCTTTGTAATTCAAGATTTATAGCAGCCAGGGCTTCTTTTTCTGTAAGGGGTTTATAGGGAATGTCCGGTCTTGAGTTTTGTTCATTAATAATAAATGCCAGGTCATCAATGCCAACGTTGTATAAGATATTTTTGTGGCGGCTGAAATAGTAATTCTGGGTTTCATCTCTAAGGACTTTAGTAATTATCCTGTCGAACTCTTGCTTCTTTAGTTCCACCGGCAGATGCTGACGGACAATGGAGAACATTTCATCATCATAAATTATGCCGAAATAATTGAGTGCGCCATTGACATAATCAAGAACGCGTTGAGAATCACTTTTATTCTGAGCCATTACCAGACCTCCCTGTGGTTGTATTATCTCAGAGAACAATTGTTCCTGCAAGGTTTGGCTGGTTACGGCCGGACGCTTCTGTTTCACAGATCAACTTTTCATCAATATTAATAGTTGTGCACATCTCTTCTTATTCCGCTGTCACACCCGCTGATATCAGGGAAGCCTTAGAATTGGAGACCCCTGATTTTGAAGATGCCCTGCTGATAAGGAGTTTTAACAAGCCCATAACTTTAATAACAGGAAAAACCGTGGGGATGGTTCATTTTTATTGTTTGTAAAATATTGCCCGCTTAATCCTGCCAGCTTCAAACGCAAATAATAAGTCAATCAAAACGTCCCCCTGGCTTGCTTTTCTATCAAGAATCTTGCCTGTTTAATTATAATAATAACCATAGCCTGACATAACACGTTTGAGACGATCATTAATCTGTTCCGTGCTGAAATCCCTTTCCTTCTGCGACTCAGACCATATTTTCATGCTTTCATATTCAGGATCATCAGGATTTGCCATAACCCGTTTATACTCATGGTAGCCCCCCGAGCCACCGACATCCTCAGGTGGCCTCTCACCTTTTCTTGCTAATAACGTTGCTCTGAAGGAATTGGATTTTATAACCTTTTCGAGAGTTATCTTATGTATCCAGGAGTCACCAAAATCATACTCATAGATAACTTCTGCATGCTCCGGAAAGATATCTTCGAGAGCAACAAACCTTTCCTGAAAGACGTCATCGAGGTCAAAATCGAGCCATTCAAATGTATCAGGATTGTCATCCATAACTATTTGTTTATTTTTAGCTCCACTTTTTTTAGCTTCAAACCTGTGCAGGTGGTAATTCTGCCAATCGAAAACAGTTTGAATAATCTCGTGAAGATGCCTGAAAGAATAGGTTGAAGGCACTAAAACCTTTCGCCAAATCTCATAACCCTCCATCTTAATTTCTATTTTCAGTTGGTAGAGATTTAATTCCCTCACATCATCCGGGTTTGCCGTCGGACGACCACCACTATAGATACCAAGACATTCAAGCATTCTATCGGCCGGGTAATAATAGCCTCCGCTCTTAGATTTTTGTATAAGCCTGCCGGCAACAAGGCTAACATATCTTTGGATCAGGGTTTTTTCGTCCAGGTAGTCCCACATGAAAGCTATTTCATTGACACTATTATTCATCTGGGCTACCAGGCCCCTGCCTGCTGTTCTGGAAAATTCAAGCACCCCTTCTGCAGGCATGTAATTGTCAATTACTTCTTTACACACCCCCTCCATGGACAAAGCCGTTCTAATAGCCTGGATAATCAGCGCATTTATTCTTTTAAAATCCTTCGGTTTTGGTCTGTATATTACTACCGGATATCTTGTTTCATTGTTCATTAATATAATTGCCTTGCGCCGATCAAGAGTAATATAGTTTGCGTGCCAGGCCATCAGGCTCTCCGGTAAGGTCTCAGAACCTTCTGCCGGTTTTAGACTTTCTTTTGACAGTCCAAGCTTGTCTAAAAGTGTTTTAGTGCATTGAATCAGCACAACAGCTCACTCCTCTGTTTTTTAGTAGACCAGTGCAACAAAGTTCATCATCCTTTAGGTTAAAATAATTTTGCCAGCATCTGGCCGTCTTAAGTGAAAGATTTCGTGCTGTTTGGACAACATTCTTTATTTCCTGGACATCATACATTTGGAATAACCAGATCAAAGCTTCCTGGTTACTTTCATTCAGGATGCGGGTTATTACATATTTACTATGTTTACATAAATCAATTGTATCAACAGGAACATCCCAAAAATATATCTTTAGCTCATCCGGGATTTGCATGAGATGCACCTCCAATTAAATCTTAGACCAAAGATAATGGGGTCAGGTCTTGAAATATAAGGTTCTAACTGAATCACCAACGCCTGCCTGGCGGGCTTTTTCCTACGGGCGGTTCTCGCTTGCAGCTGATAAGTCAAACAAAACGTCCCCCTGACTTCCGTCCCTCTGACTTCAAATTAGTTTTGATTATTCTTCAAGTATTCTTTTATTCTTTCACGATTTTCGTTTTCTTTATCTCCTTTAAAATAAAGTTCAATAAATTCAATTCGTTGTTCCTGCTCAAAATAGGAATAGATAATATGTAAAGAATCTCCTTTCAAATATCTGCAAAATAGCCGAGCTTTTATGATATAAAAAATCTCATGTTGAACAATAATTTTAAAATGTTTGCTATTACCAAAAGGGATAATAGAAACTACCCTGCAAAATTCTTGCAAGTCGTCCGGCAAAGATTTGTATTTTTTGCCATGTCGTTTGAGCTCTTTTTGAAATTCTGGCAGTTTGTTAAAGTTCATCTTCATAGTTTCTTACGGAATATTGTTCATCACGATAAAAAACACTTTCATAAGAAAGCGGTTTGCCGTCCTGCGCAGTTTTCCAAGGTATATCTTCATGCGAATAATTCTCTATCTCTGAGGCATTCTTATCGGAAAGACGTGCCAACACGCCATCAATGTGGTCAATTTCACGCGCAGATAATATACTCAGATCTGGACGTTTTCGAGGTAAATACTTTTTCTGCTGGTATTTAAAATACTGACTATTTACAGATTCAATCTCTCCCTGCTCTTGCATTTCTTTGATTATTGAACAGAGTTCAATAGAAGTGGGGCCGTGATAATTCTTGATATAGGTTGCACCCATCAAGTTTTCTTCAAATTTCTCATAGTAATCAAAATCAATAAAATAAAGAAGCTTGTGCAAAACAGTTTCGCCAATATTCGGCTTACCACCGACTTTATTCAAGATATAAAGTAGAACTTGTTTAAATTTATCAAGATCTTTTTTGGTTACACGAATTTGCAGGTCATCTGCCTTATATACAGATTCTTTCTCAATAGTAACACTATGCTTTGGCTCTTTTGAAGCAAGAAAATTTTCCAGAGACATATCAAAAAGACCTGCAAGCTTCCTGGCTTCGGATATCGTAAGTTCTCGCTCCCCACGTTCAATTTGCAGGTAGGTAGGACGAGAAATGCCAAGTTCTGACGCAAGATATTTCTGCGTCATATCTCGCTTGTTCCGTTGTTGTTTTATAAATTTACCAAACATGATTAAATTTTACCCCGTTTTCTGCGGTTTGCATGTAATTGCTGATGCTTTGTTTTTTGATAACACGAATATTCTGAGGTGTATCTTTGCCTCCCTCAGAAAGTGGTATTTACAAACTTCACATTGCCATTATAAGCAATGTAAAATATTTTGTCAATAGCTATGTAAAGTAAATTATACATGTACTAAATATGTTAGCTATTTAAATAACTTTGGTTTGTGTTTCATCCATGCAATAGCAATGTCTGCCCCGAAATTTGTATAAATTCCCACGCCTGGTATATGAGGGATAAAAGACAGTATAAATTAAATGGGAACACGTCGATTCATTTTTCCCTGAAGAGGTAAGAACTTTAATGATCCTATTCTTCCAGCAGGGGTAACTTCTTTTATGACAATATCTTTTGGTGGAAATAATTACATGGGTATATTAGTAATACCACTATCAAATGTTATTGATTCCATCCGATTTGCCTTAATGGCTGTCTACTTTTTATCGGGGTATATCATTTTGCCCCCTTCTAATGGCTGATCATCTTCCCACTGGTTAACACAGTAAGCTCCTGAAGGATACGTAAAAATTCCCGAGCCATGCTTTTTACCATCTACCCAATCCCCTTTATATGAATGACCATCTGGGTAAGTAAACTTACCTCGTCCGTGAGGGCGGCCATCTTTCATTTCCCCTGCGTACAAACCTCCACTCCATTTAATGGGTTTTCCCAGGAAGGTTTCATCGGAAATGTAATCGCAAAAAAAAGTGTTTGATAGTTCTTCCCAGTTTTTAAAACCTTTAACCCAAATTAAGGTATCTTCTTTAACTTCCTGGCATTCAATAAATTCTAAAAGCTGATCAAACTTAATTGGTCCCATTTGTTTACCTTCACATAAGTAGTAGATGTGATATTTATTGAGTACCTCTTGCGACATTTTTGTTTTAGGTTCATTTGTTTGCCCCGAAAATTTAGTATCTTGAGCAACTCGTCTGTATTCCTCAGCTGGATCATTAGCCTTTCCCACAGATTTTGACTTTATAATTTCGTACCTAAATCCGCAGTCCTTACACTGCATTATAATTTTGTCTTTGTTCAATGCCCATACTAGTATTCCAATTGGAATCCCAACCACCATAAAAATAATACCAATTGTGAGTAACCCGGGCGAAATAATACCACCGATTGCACCTATAAGTAACCCGACATAAACTATCAACCAATTACTTTCTTTTTTTACTCTTACACTGCCACATCTAGGGCAAGGTTCCCATTTCATATTAATTTCTCCTAAAATATTCTAGGGCCGATGTGCCCTAAGATAAGCAAATTTATATCAGAATGATCCTGTCTTAACTCCAAAATATGTTCATGCAGGAGAGTAAATACTCTACACTATTATTAGCTAATTTTAGCTCATGTATTTCTTCTAAATAAGAGATGTTGAATCAAATCAAAGGTTAGGTTTTAGAATATCAGGTATTTCCCTGTTCAAAAATGAAAAAGATTATATTCCCAGGCCTGATCCCAAATGCCTTTATAAGATTTTTTCAAAGGCCGTTTTCAGGTATTGGTCCATCAGTTCCGCCGAAAGTTCAAGGCCATATTTCTGGCTTTTATATGAATAGCCATCGACAGTAAGCCTGTCAAAAATGTTTTTTTCACCTTCAGGCTCATTTTTCAAAAACACATCAACGGTATCCGATGAAAATTCAATGCTTAGCTCGATATCATGGTACCTGACTAAATAATAATCGATTTCAAACTGTTCAGGGTCGGCCATGCTTTCTTCGAACAAATCATCCGTTAACTCACCAAAGTAATCATTTAAAAAATCCTCGGCTTTTTCCATGCGACGGTATGCTACCGTTTCAGCTTCTAGCGACTTTCTGATTTTAGAGATAAATTTATCCCTGTAAGTCATTTCAATCATCCTCCCCATTTAATTTTAGCTTTCGAAAACATTTTAAGCCTCTGTAGTGACATTAGTATGTCTCTTATCAAATAAGTTAAATTTATGTAACCACTCACCCTCAGTTAGATAGAAAGCCACACAGTTCTTTGAAAACAAAATAAATCTCTAAATTACCAATAAATGTCTGTACAAATGTTGTAATCCATGGCATTATTAAAGCATG
>JAXHVH010000037.1:0-24752 GCA_034189085.1 Bacillota bacterium
AGTTAAAAGGCAGGTGGAGCTAAAAACTCCACCCACCTTATTAATCTGAGGTGACATTTTCACGCGATAATTAACTAGCTTTTAAAGCGAAAACAAGTGACATTTTCACATGTTATTGACACCATCTTTCGATCATTGCTACGGTAAGCATGATCACTGCTCCAGGGATATTCTGATACAGTTGCACAAATACCCGCCCGTACCGCATTCCAGTGGATATATCGCAGGGCGGAAAACAGGTATTTTTCATCCTGAATTAACCCTGCAGTGTAACGATCACTGAAAACATGGCCGGTGCGTTCATTTTTCATGTTATAGTAACGACTGTATTTGGTCCCGATGCGATGCATTATTTTGTTTAACGGGGTCGCCTCTGTTTTTAACAGCAAGTGATAATGGTTGTCCATTATTGAATATCCCAGTAATTTAAAATCGCATTTTTCTTTGTATAAACGAAGCAGTTTTAGGTAGTAGTTTTTGTCGATAACATCTTTAAAAATTGATTCATGGTTGTTTCCCCGCTGTGTTACATGATAAATAGCCCCGCTGTATTCAATTCTTCTTCTTTTTAAATGCATTTTAAACCTCCATCCGACCGGAGCATAAGGTTTGAATAATACTTCGTGTGCGTTTTAATGCATTTTATTAACCCGGTTTCCAGATTCTATCGGTTTTTATCATTTCCACCGTGCTTTTAAAAAGCAGCGGTTTCTTTCGGTTTCTTTGATTTGGTGAAAAAAATGAATCCTCGATAAGAAGTTAAATACTGACAGCTCGTTTGATGAACGTGTTTTTCCTGACAATGATAAGTGGCTTTTCACAGCGATCGACAATAATTCTAAAGGCGTTAGGCTCTACTTTCACTATAGCTCCCGAGGCTTTGTTGGCCTCTGCTATTATGGCAGCCGCTGCAGCGGCACCACCGCCATATGCGCATCTCATCTTTTCCCCTAACATGATTTTCATCACCTCTTTGAGAGTTAATTAATTCAATTTTCCTGTTTATATATTATACGGATATCTTGTTGCAGGCTCAAGAATGAGTTAAGATGATGGTGTCCGGATCTGTGAACAAAGGCACTCACTTAATTGAGGAATAAGTTAAAAGTTAAGAGGACAGGCTTAATGGAAAAACAGCTTGCAGTGGCAAAAATACTTGAAGAGATCGGGACTCTGCTTGAGCTGAAAGGGGAAAACCCATTCAAAAGCAGGGCATATTTCAGCGCTGCCCGTACTGTTGAGATGCTTGGGGAGGAAGAGCTGGAAAGGCTAATCAACGAGGATAAACTGCAGGGAGTCAAGGGTATTGGCTCGGCCCTCGATGATAAGTTGAAAGAACTGGTTCTTACCGGAAACCTCTCATATTATGAAGAGCTTAAAGCGAGCGTGCCGGATGGTCTCCTTGAAATTTTAAAAATTCCTGGCTTGGGGCCGCGCAAGGTAAAAGCGCTTTATGACACGCTGAGCATTACTACTCTGGCCGAGCTCGAATATGCCTGTCGAGAAAACCGCCTGATCAACCTCAAGGGATTTGGCCTTAAAACACAGGAAAATATTCTGGAAGGCATTGAATTCCTGCGCCGCAATCAAGGCCGCTATTATGTTGGTGAAGCCCGCCGGATTGGTGAAAATTTCATTGCTCACCTGAGAGAATTCCCCACCCTCGGTGAAGTGAGCCTGGCTGGAAGTGTGAGGCGGTTCCGCGAAATAGTCAAGGATATTGACATAGTCGCCTCTGCCGATGAACCGGATCGCCTTACCCGGTTTGTTGCCCATCTTCCGGTTGTTGATGAAATAATTGCCCTTGGTGACACAAAAGTTACCGTTCGGCTCAAAGACGGGATCAACGTCGATCTGCGTGCTGTCAAAAGAGAACAATTTCCCTGTGCCCTGCACCACTTCACCGGCAGTAAAGAACACAATACCGCCCTGCGCAGCCGGGCCAGGAAAATGGGCTTGAAAATTAATGAATACGGTCTCTTCCGTGATGGAGAACTGATTGTCTGCCGTGATGAAAAAGAGTTTTTTGCCGCCCTCGGGCTGGATTGGATTCCCCCTGAGCTGCGTGAGAATAACGGGGAAATAGAAGCAGCCGAGCTGCATGTTTTGCCAGAACTCATCGAGAAGAAAGATATCCGCGGTATATTTCATGTTCACAGCATATACAGTGATGGCACTGCCAACCTGGAGGATATTGTCCGCCATTGCCTTGATGCAGGTTATGAATATGTGGGGATCACCGATCACAGCCAGTCCGCTTTTTATGCCGGTGGACTCAAGGAAGAAGATCTAAAAAAACAGGCTGAAGAAATTGATGTGCTGCGGGGAAAATATAACGGAATTGCCATCCTGCGGGGCATAGAATCTGATATCAGGGTTGACGGCAGCCTGGATTATCCCGATGAAGTTCTTGAAAAGCTTGATTTCGTCATTGCTTCGGTCCATTCGGGACTGTTCATGGAGCGAACGAAGATGACTACCCGGATATTGAAGGCCCTGGCCCATCCCTTTGTAACCATGCTTGGCCATCCCACCAACCGCCTCCTTCTGGGCCGTGAAGGTTCACATCTTGACCTGGAGCAGGTTTTTAAAGCTGCCCGGGATTACGAAGTTATTCTCGAGCTCAATGCCAATCCCGCCCGCCTCGATCTGGACTGGCGTCACCTGAAAAAAATAAAGAAAATGGGTGTCCCTGTTTCTATAAACCCCGATGTTCATCGCCTTGCCGATTTTGATCACACTGGTTTGGGAATTTCCCTTGCCCGTAAAGGCTGGCTGGAAAAAGAAAACGTTTTTAACACCCGATCGCGCGCCGAGATAGAAAGCTATTTGCACAATCGCCGTTTATCCCATTAGGCTCGGCAGCGGTAAAAATTTTATTGTGAAAGTTTTGTCATGAAGATTATGCTAAAATAAGTTAACAATATCAAGCCTGTCCACTTAATCTTAACTTAATTAATGGAGAATTATTATGGAATACCTTCTCAGCTTACTCATCGGAATCAGCCTGAGCGCTACCAGTGGTTTCCGGATTTTTGTCCCTTTACTGGCGCTGAGTGTTTTTTCTCTTACCGGTTGGCTCGAGCTCACCCCGGCGTTTTCCTGGTTTGGCACTTATCCGGCTCTTGCCGCCCTGGCAGTGGCTACTGTTCTGGAGATAGCTGCCTATTTTTTCCCCTACGTGGACAATCTGCTTGCAGCAGCGGCTGCGCCGGCCAGTGCCCTGGCTGGCGTCCTGATTACTGCGGCGGTCCTTGTCGATTTTCTCCCCATGCTGGCCTGGGCTCTGGCTATTGTAGACGGAGGAGGTGCTGCCATCGGTGGTAGTGTCGTAAGCAGTCTACTGCACACCGGCTCAACAGCAGTGACCGGGGGAACGGTGAATCCCCTTTTATCAACCGTTGAATCTCTTTTTGCTTTTTTAAATTCTCTGCTGGCTCTTTTACTGCCGGTCCTGGTTTTTCCACTGCTTGTGTCGCTAGCTTTGATTATGTTTTTTATTTACAGGAGAATACGAAAGCAGCGACAGGGCAAGGAAATATCAGTGACTTAGAAGGACACCGTGTAGTTAAAAAACTTTTAATATTTGACGGGAATATGAGCATTGTTGGAGAATATATATTATTGATAATTTAAAATAGTGGTGTGGTGTTATCCCTTTGCGGTCATTCTTGAATGATAGTGAAATGCGACAAAAAATTGCCGGGAATCTGGGAACGGCTCTCGTCCTGGTTCTGGTGGGTATCCTTGCTGAAAGAACCCTCAGCCTCCGGTTTACCCTGAGGGACATGGAAGCGGTACGCATTGGTTTTGGTTCACTGCCCATTATCCTGGGTGGTTTATTCCTCGGGCCGTGGTGGGGGGCTTTTATCGGCGGGAGCATGGATCTAATCGGTTATACCCTGCAACCGTCCGGGCCATATCTGCCCCAGATTACCCTTGTATCGATGTTGTTCGGCATAATCCCCGGTTTTTTAGCCCACCTGATTGGTGACACAACAAGGGTTCGCAGTCTGGCTATTCAGATAGGCGTGACCCAGATTATCTGTTCCCTCATTCTGATGCCTGTAATTCTCTATCAGGCTTTTGGGGTTCCCCTTGTGGACAATATGACTACCCGCCTAATCATCCAGCTGGTTACCATTCCCATCTATGTTGGTATTGCCTACCTTCTGATCAACCAGTGGGAATCGAGTAAAGCGCTGCGGGAGAGCGAATGGAAATACCGCCTGATATTCGAACGGTCTCCCATTGGAATTATTCATTTCGATCAGAATGGGGTGATTTCTGAATGCAACGATGCTCTTGTTTCCATTATCGGTTCTTTCAGAACAGCCTTGCTCGGACTGAACATGCTTAACCTGCCTGATGAGAATGTGGTTGCGGCGGTAAAAAATGTCTTCAAGGGACAGGAAGATTTATATGAAGGAGTATATCATTCGGTTACTGCAAACAAAAAAACTTACCTGAGAGTTCAGTTTGCTCCTTTTATTGCCAATGATAAGGTAACCGGGGGTGTCGGTATTGCCGAAGATATTTCCGAACAAATGTGTTACCAGGAGAAACTTGAATATCTCAGTTTGCATGACCGGCTCACCGGGCTCTATAACCGGGTTTACCTGGAAGAAGAAATGAGCCGTTTGACAAAAAGCAGGGAATTTCCCGTTACCATCATAGCCGCCGATATTGACAGCTTAAAACTGGTCAATGACACCATGGGCCATGCCAGGGGAGACGAGCTTCTCAGTATTTGTGCTCACTGCCTGAGCCGTTCCCTGCGTGGGTCCGACATACTGGCCCGGGTCGGTGGAGATGAATTTGCCGTGATCCTTCCCCACACGGATGAAAAAACAGCCCTGGAGATACGTGACCGGATCAGGGCCAACATCAAAGAATATAATAGTGAGCATCCCGAGCTTCCTCTTCACATTTCCATGGGTGTGGTAACTGCTACCGAGCAAGAAGATTCATTGGAAGAAGCCTACAACAAGGCCGATGACCTTATGTACTATGATAAATTGCTCCGGCATAATAGTTCTGAAAGTGCTGTTAAAGGCACCATGTCGGCAGCACTGGCAGACAAGGGTTTGGCCGGTGAAATACATCGTGAAAAGCTGACTTCCCTCTGCCGGCTTATGGGTGAACGGGCTGGTTTAAACAGCGACCAGATTGAGGCCCTTCTCCTCCTGGCTCGCAACCATGATCTTGGCATTGCCAGTATCCCCAGGAGTATTCTTCTTAAAAAACAACCCCTTACTGATGAAGAATGGGCGGTTATGAAACAGCATCCTGAGCACGGTTTTACCATTGCTTCCATCTCACCTGATTTGAGTAATATTGCCGAATTGATCCTCAAGCATCATGAACACTGGGATGGAAGCGGTTATCCCCTGGGGTTAAAGGAAGAGGAGATCCCCATCGAATGCCGCATCTTTGCCGTTGCCAATACTTACTGTGTGACAACCGGTAAAAGGGCTTACTGCCGGACCCTGAGCAGCGAAGAAGCGCTGGATCAAATCCGCTGGTTGAGCGGAAATCGTTTTGATCCCGAGGTGGTGGAGCTTTTTGTGGAACTGGCTGACTCTAAAAACTTCCGAAGTTACATTTCTCCTGAACATTCTTAAGGTAACAATATCACTGAACAAACACACATACTTTTAAAAGTACGTTACAAGGAGAGGGGGAAAAATTATAATTTTATTGTCTATAGTATTAATACAATATACAAAATGGTGGAAGATACATTGAAACTCTTAATCAATTTCCGCAGCGGGGTGCCAATTTACAGGCAGCTTGTGCAGCAAATTGAAAACGGGATCGTTGGTGGTCTTCTTAAACCGGGGGATCAGCTGCCTACGGTTCGAGAAGTAGCACTCGAACTGACGGTTAACCCGAACACTGTGGCAAGAGCCTACCGTGAGTTGGAAATGCGGGGATTACTGCAAAGCATCCAGGGACGGGGCACCTATGTATCGCCCTCCATAACCGTTTCCCGGCCGGCAGAGAAAGAAGTGCTGCTCAGGCGACGCCTTCTGGACATAATGGAAGAAGGGCGCCAGCTGGGCGTCGGTCCGGCCGACTTGAAAAAAATATTTGAAAAAGCCCTGCAGGAATGGAGGAAAGGAGGTCGTGGTAATGGATGAAAGTGTAGCTCTGGTGAAAAATCTTGATAAAAACTACGGGAATAAAAAAGTCCTTAATGGAATAACAATGACCCTTCAAAAAGGTGAGATTATCGGCCTGATCGGCCCCAACGGAGCCGGCAAAACCACGCTGATCAAACTCCTTGTGGGGTTACTTCATCCATCCGGAGGTTCCATCAAAATCTTTAATAAAGATCTGGATAACCTTACCGACAGGGATTGGCAGCTCATTGCCTATATTGCCGACGAGCCGAACCTTTATGAATTCATGACTGTCAGCGGGCTGATTGAGTTCAACAGGTGGTTTTATCCACGGTGGGACAGTGAGAGGTGCAGCAGCCTGCTGCAGCGGTTTCATCTGCCGCCTGACGAAAGTGTTAAGAATCTTTCTCGGGGAATAAAAACACAGCTGGCCATAATTCTGGCCCGGGGTCAGGGAGATCCGGCGGGAAGGAAAGAGCGGTTATCTGCTGATTATTAAAGACAATTTTAACGGGATCTATGAAGCCTGTTCTGCTTATCCCCACTTCGTCCTGGAGATTTATCATCGCAGCCTTGAAGACATGTTCCATGATTACTCGGAAGAGGGGGACAAAAATGGGGTTTAATAACATTGTACGCAAGGAGCTGCACCAGATGCGCTGGATCATTATAATTGGACTCTTTTTTGGCCTGGCTTTGGCCTCTGTAATCGTAGGGACCTTTCACTACCTGGCTGAAGTTGTGACGGAAATTCCCGCCGAAATCGTGGAACTGCTGACCCAATATGAGAATCCCCGTGAACTACTCATCATCTTTGATGATTACACAACTTATATTTGGTCCCAGTGGCATGCGAAAAATCTTTTACAGGTTGGGACCCTCCTGGCAATAGTCATTGCCGCCACCCAGTTTGCTGGAGAAGCGAGCAGGCGGACAATCAGCTTTTAATTAACCAGGCCGGTAAGTCGCCTGAAAGGTTACTTTGCCAAAACCTTTGCTGGTTCGTTGATTTTGCTGATGTTGTCTGTCGGTGGGATCTTCTTCATCTGGATCGGTTCAGTAATAATGGATCTGAGTGCAGACTGGGGAAAGCTTCTTGCAGCACAAGTTATCGGTTTGGTTTGGATGCTGGCATACTATCACCTGGGTTGTATCATATCCACTTTGAATCGGGAGCCGGTGACTGCCGGAGTAATAATCGGTGCCGCCGGTGTTTTGTTCTCTATCCCCGGTATGTTTGCTTCCGTCAGGTATCTCTCGATTTTTCACCAGATGCGGGCTGTGGATTATCTTATGTTCAGCCAGCCGCTCTGGCCTGGTATCGGCTGGGGCATTTTGCTGAATATCCTGTTTTTCATAGTGGGGTGAAAGTATTTTCCGCCAGGGATTTTTAATCCTGGAGAGACGAAAGTGATGAAAAAGAGTGCATATGTATATCAACAAATAGTAAATTTTTATTTTCAGTGATGCATTGCTCTGTTATTTTAAAGATATAGAGATTTTTAATTGTTTATCACAGATCTTAAATCTCAAAAAGGAGGATTTAAAATGTTACTGACGACTACTGATCTGAAAGTTGAGTACGAAGTGCTTGGTATCGTTCGGGGCAACCGGGTTAAGGCTGCTCATGTGGGCCGGGATATTATGGCTGGCTTAAAAAACCTGGTCGGTGGCGAGGTGAAAGAATATGCTGATCTGATGACCAGCGTGCGCGACTCGGCCGTAGGGGACATGGTTAAGGAAGCGGAAAATGCTGGGGCCAATGCCATAATCGGCATTCGTTTTGCATCATCACAGATCGCTTCCGGGATGGCCGAAATTCTTGTTTATGGGACGGCCGTTAAAATTTAATCAAATTGGATGTAGAGTGGAGATAAGTTTGGTGTTTTTGAGCAGGTGCTGTCAACTCCGGCGTCGAAACAATAAAACAACAGCAAAGAAAAAATCCGGTTGGAATGGGAGTTCTCCTGAATTATATCCGGCGCCGGAGGTGACAGCACCTTGGGAAAAAAGAATGATCAGAACAGGGAAAAGGAAATCATTAAAAACCCCTCCCACAACAGAATACTCCTTTCCCTCATTGCCCGCGGTACCTGGGCCAGGGGTGAACTGGCTGAAAGCGTTGCTGAGATAACAGAAGCCTGTTCAGAACTGATCCGGACCGAACGGGTCAGTATCTGGTTATACAGCGATGATTATGCCACAATTCGTTGCATTGATCTTTATGAACGGAGCAAGCAAAGGCATTGCAGCGGAGAGGAACTGCCGAGCAGCCAGTTTCCACTGTACACCGAGAGCCACATCCGCGGTGAAATAGTTGCCACCGCGGATGTTTTTGCCGATCCCCGCACCCGTGACATACCGTCTGAATATTACCTGCGCCATAATATCAAATCCCTCCTTGACACGCCGATCCGTTTACATGATCGCATCGGCGGCCTCCTCAGTTTTGCAAGTACCGGTGAACATCGGAATTGGACAGAAAATGATGAAAAAACGGCTGCAGCAATGGCGTTAGTTGTTTCACTGGCTGTGGAAGCTGCGGAACGCAACAAAGCTGAACAGGCCATGCGGGAAAATGAAAAAAAATACCGCAAACTTGCTGAATCAGCGGATGCCATCCTGTGGGAATATGATCTCCAATTAGACCACATGACCTACATTGCTCCCCAGGCGGAACGAATTCTTGGCTACAGGGCAGCGGAATGGGAAAAGCCCCAATTCTGGAGCAGTCATATTCATCCGGATGACCGCAAATGGGCTGTCAGGCACTGGTTGGACTGTGTCCACCGGGGCGAAGATTTTACATTTGAATACAGGTTTATCAAGAAGAACGGAGAAATTGCCTGGCTGCGGGATGATGTTATCGTGGAAATCGTTGATGACAAGCCGGCCAAAGCACGCGGGTTCATGATTGACATTACTGAGCGCCGCAAGGCTGAAGAAGACCTGAAGGTTCTCAACCAGCAGCTGGAAGAACGTGTTTATGAACGTACTGCCAGGTTTGAAGAAGTGGTTAGCGAACTGGAATCGTTCACTTATTCTGTTTCTCATGATTTACGAGCCCCCCTGCGAGTTATTGATGGATTTTCGCAGGTATTGCTGGAGGACCATGCTCATAATCTGAACGAAGAAGCTCGCTGTTTGCTGAATAAGATCCGTTCCAATACAGAGAAAATGGATCGGCTTATCACAGGACTGCTGGCTCTTTCCCGGGCCACCAGGGTTGAAATTCAGCACAGTGCAGTAGACATGGCTATCCTCGCCCGCTCCGTTTACGATGAACTGGCTGATGAGAAGATTAGAGAAAGCTTCACTTTTGTTTTGGATTTCCTCCCTACTGCTTCCGGGGATCCCGTTCTCTTAAGGCAGGTCTGGCAAAACCTCATTTCCAATGCCATCAAATTTACCCGGCCTGTGGAAGAACGTCGCATTGAAATAGGCGGATTCACCGAATACGGCATTAATACCTATTACATCAGGGACAGTGGCGTAGGCTTCGATTCCTCCCATGCTGATAAACTTTTTGGTGTTTTTAAAAGGCTCCACGACGAAAAAGATTTTGAAGGGGCCGGTGTTGGCCTGGCCATCGTTAAACGCATTGTTCAACGCCATGGCGGTGAAGTACGGGCTGAAAGTGAAACAGGCAGGGGCACCACCGTCTATTTCTCTCTTCCTGCAGTTGACTTGCTTCCCCCAAAGGAGTCCGGCGAATAAGATGATAATCATGTTTAAAAGCTTGATTGATTGCCGTTGACCGGTTTGTAGTTATTGCGGGTGTAAAAAAATTATAAAAAAAAGAGTCAGAAAAGAGGATATTTTATATTAATAACGAATAATATAATGCCATTAATTTTAGGTAATTTTTTTAAAAACAATTTTGTAAACGTTTACAAAACAGATGAATCAATTTTCTCTGGCACTAAAAATGGTTTTATGAATAAAGTTGGCATAATCAAAATTTTATGCTGCAGAAAGGCGGATTACTTTGCAACATAAGAAAAAAAAAGGTGGTGTAACTATTAAAGATATTGCTATGGAGGCAGGAATTTCTTACGCCACAGTTTCCAGGGCTTTAAACAATCGCCCGGGAGTGAAAAAGGCCACCAGATCCAGAGTACTGGAAGTCTCCAAACGGCTTGGTTATTATCCCAATGCTGCCGCGCGAAGCCTGGTGACCAGCCAGACTCGCGCCCTGGCCCTTGTTATTCCCGACATTACCAACCCTTTTTTCCCGGAAGTAGCCCGAGGAGTTGAAGAAACAGTTTCTAAAGCGGATTATAACGTTTTTCTTTGCAATACAAACTGGGATGGTCACAAGGAACTCTCTTTTTTAGCTCTCTTTGAAAGCAGGCGGATTGACGGTTTAATTTTGGCTTCATCGAACGACGACGGAGCGATAGCCGAAAAATTTGCTCAAACTGGTGTCCCCCTGGTGGTTATCAGCAGTTTTGAGAGGGATATAGGTTGTCACCAGGTGATTGTTGATAATGTGTGGGGAGGTTATTTGGCCGGCAGGCACCTTTTGGAACATGGTTACGATCGGATTGCGTTCATAGGTGGGCTGGCAGGAGCGCGGGCAACAACGGAACGATTTTCCGGTTTTGAAAAAGCCCTTGCCGGGGCGGGACTGAAAGCAGATCCTGGATTGTGCCTTTATGGATCTTTTACCTGGGAGTCAGGATACCGCAATGCTCTTAAGCTGCTGGCCCTGGAGCGTCGCCCCAATGCTATTTTCGCAGCCAATGACCTTCTGGCTATGGGAATAATGCAGGCTGCTGATGAATTGGGGTTGTCAATTTCTGATGATCTTGCACTAATTGGTTTTGACGATATCGGTTTTGCCTCTTATCCACGGATTTGTTTGACGACGATAGCCCAGCCGAAGAAAAAGCTGGGTGAAGCTGCTGCGGAAATAATTCTTGCCGATTTGGGCAGTGAGAGAAAGGAGGCAGCAAGAAAAATAGTTCTTACTCCCGAGCTGGTTATTAGACGAAGCTGCGGCTGTTATTAATGGTCAGGTTGACAGTCAGGAAAACCTGTTTTACAGCGGTGGACAGGAAAATTATCAGTTGTTCTCTTTCACAAGGATTGGTGCATGCAATATGATGTCAAGGAGCTGACTCTGTTTGAATCAATCAATGATGGCGGCACAGTTTAAGTCTCCCGGTCAGCTGGCACTGGTTCGCCTGCCACGACCGGAAATCAAAAGTGATGGCGAAGCCCTGATTCGGGTTGAAGCTGCCGGTATCTGCGGTACAGATGTGCAGATCCTGAAACAGCCACCCGGTCACCCTGCCCGGGCTGGCGTTATTCTTGGGCATGAGTTTGTCGGTTTTGTCGAAAAAATGGGATCGGCCGGCGGACTGATTAAAATGGGTGACAGGGTTGTTGTTGATCCAAACATACCCTGTGGTGCCTGTTTGGCATGTCGGAATGGCAGGCCCAACGCTTGCCCGGAAATGACAACCCTTGGGATTTTCCTTGATGGCGGTTTTGCCTCTTATACAGTTGCTCCTTGCTCTTCCCTCTATAAAATCGCCGCCCATGTTCCTATAGAATGTGCTGTAATGGCAGAGCCACTGTCCTGTATTCTCAATGCTTATCGAAAAGTAATCCTTCAGCCGGGGGAAGAGGTTGCCGTTTTGGGCGCCGGCCCTATTGGTATTATGTTTGCCCTTCTGTTTACTGCTGGAGGGGCTGGCAGGGTTGTCCTTACAGATATTTCCTCCAAGCGTCGTGAAACAGCCCGCCGTATCTGTCCTACTGCGACAGTTCTTGATCCGGGAGAATTGATAGCCCGTTATGATGATTTACCCGGTGCGGATATAGTTGTTGATGCAGCGGGCTGTCTTTTTGGTGAAGCTATGCGGATCTGTCGTTCCGGTGGCAGCATTCTACTCTTTGGTCAGAACAAAACAGCTTGTACCAGCATTACCCAGAATGATATCACTCGCCGGGAACTAAAAATTATCGGCAGCTATATTGCTTGCCACACTTTTCCCGCCGCCATTAAATTGCTGGAAAGCGGCCTGCTGCCTTTGCAAAAATTAATTACCCATAAAGTCCCCCTGTCCGGGATTGAGGAAGGATTTGCCGCCCTGCGGGATGGTGTGGCCCTTAAAGTGCTGGTGGAGATGAGCTAGCAATTACTCAATTGCATCTATACAGCGAGAAAGAATGATGTAAATGAAATATGGAGCAAAAATAATAGCTGGGATAGCACGGCTGGCGGCAGCGGTCTTAAAAGCCGGGGTCACCCTGGAAAGGCGCTGTGACCGCCACCGGTCGGCCAGAATTTCTGTACCGGTTTTTACAGAACCGGATGAAACCGTTTATTTCGTTGACGGATACCATGGTGGAATTACTTTCTGGAACTGGATCATCATTCCCGGCGGTGGAACATGGAAAGTGTATAACTGGCCGGTGGTGGCCGAATCAATTCTGGAACGGCTCAATGACTGTCCTTCACTGGCTGCCGCTTTTGAAATTGATGCTCATACCTTTTCAGTAATGGCTGTTGAGATGCCTGAAGCGGTAAAAATTCTCAGGCAAACCCTGGCCGGTGGACGTTTGGAATTGGTCAATGGAACATATGCTCAGCCCCTGGCCGGCATGTTGGATGGTGAATCATATATTCGCCATTTTTATTTCGGTCGGCAGACAATCAGGGATGTCCTTGGTATTGATGTGCAAACCTTTGCCGCCCAGGAGCCGTCTTTCTTTCCCCAGTTACCACAAATTCTTGATTCGTTCGGTTATCAGCTGGTGATCCTGCGAACACACTGGGCTCCTTTCGGTGCCGATCCACCCTTACAGGCTAATCTTTTCTGGTGGGAGGCTCCCGACGGGAGCCGGATCAGGGCGGTTCCCCGTTATCCCTTTATGCACTATGGAGACAGGGCTCCGGCTGCAGGATCGGCGGAGAATAACCATTCTCCTGAGAAGGTATCCATGCATTACGGCCCAGATGATCCCGCTTGTTTCATGGGAGCCCACCTCCGACCGGAAGGCTTTAGCGAATATGATAGCAGGGGATTGCAGCATTTCAAAAAGCTGGCCTATGATCATTCCCTTAAGCGCCCGTTGTTGACCCGTTTCGAAGATTTTAATGTCCTCTCGGGGGCTCCCCTGAAAGGCCTCTGTCGCCTGGCCACTTCCGGTGAAGTCCGTTTTGTAACCCCCGGGAAGTATCTGGAGTCCCTCTCTGCCGGCCGAGAACCCGCTTTCCCCTCGGTCGAGGCAGTTTTCGACAGTGATGATTTTCCCTCTTATTACCCCTATGGCCTGATGGGAGATGTTCCCCTCCGGGCAACCCAGCACGCTGCCGCCCGGCTCCTGGAAGCCGAACGGCTTGATGCCCTTGCTTTTATGAATTGTGGAGAAGGCATAGCCAAAGCGGTTGAGCTTGAGGAAGCCTGGAAAAGTCTTCTCCAATCGCAGCATCATGATTTGCATCTCTGCAGTCCCTGGTATTCCCTATCCCATGATATGCCAATGGGTGAAGTAGCCGGTAAGCTTGCTGCCGCCTCTGCAGATAAAGCCAGGGAAATTACGGCCAGTTCCCTCGCGGCTATCACCGGAGCGCGCCTGTTGGATGAAGGCGAGGCAATTCCTGAAAAGGGTGGCTGCGTAGTCTTTAATTCCCTGCCTTACCGGCGTTGTGAGACGATTACTGTTCCTCTGGCCGGGAGTTTGAAAGCAGCGGTGGCTCGAAAATTTTTTGTCGAAGGGATAGAAACGGCTGCCCAGATTGTCAGGCGGGAAAACGGCAGCCACCTAATCTGTGTTCTTGATTTGCCCCCATTTGCCGGAAAAACAATTACCTGTGGAATGGAAGAAGGCACTTCATCCGAGGACCGTTCGCACCCAATAAAAGTGGAAGAAGAAGTGGTTTTAACCAATAGATATTACCATGCCCGGCTCTCTCTGGAGGGGGAACTGTTGCTGGAAGAAAAAGCAGAAGGCCATACTGTTAAGGGAGGTTACCTGACAGTTTTTTCTGCGGGGCGGATGTATGATTCCCGCCGGCAAAAATCCGTTCTTTACAAGCTCTCATCCGGTTCGGTGGCCGATATTTACTCATTGCGGGGCAGAGTAGGAGATATAGATTTCCAGGAGGAGATTATTTTTTACCGGGTCTTGCCCAGGGTTGAAGTAACTGTAGCCCTCGATTGCAGGGAAGGCCTTAATTTCGGCCCCCAAAAAGAGGAATCAAGCACCGGCCGTGCTTACTATATGCAGAATGAAAAGAAACTGAACCTGAATTTTAATTTCTCCCCCGCGGCAGCGGTTCTCACAGGCGGCACTTTTGTGGTGGAGCAGCGAAAAATAGTCGATTTTAATGCCTTCGGATTTGTTTCTCCGGCCGGCGGCAGCAAGAAAGGATGGTCCCTCCTCAGGCCGGGATCTTTCGGCTGCCGGTGGAAGGCGGAACAGGGCCTTCTGCAGACAGTTCTTGCCTGGGCTCCCGGCGAATGGCTTTATGCCAGTGACGATTCAATTCGCGCAGGTGGTTCCCGTTATACCAAACTGAAAGGAAAGCACACTTACCGCTGTGCTCTGCATTATAGTCCCACTTCTGCAGAAGAACTGGTTAAAACGTCTGTTTCCTTTGCTGAACCTTTTCTACCTGGTATGGTGGTTCAGGAACAGCAGCAGCTGAAAAATTGTGCTGCAAGTGATTTTTTGACTTCTTCTTTGCCCCGCCCTTTTATTACCGCCCTGTTCAGGGAAGAAGATGGGATTTACCTGCGCCTGTGCAATTATTCTTCTGCCGATAAAGAAGTTTCATTTTCGGATAGCAACTTGCTGGTTCGCCCGGTAAATATGGACCTGAAAGCGTCAGGAGAGCCCGGGGCAGAATTAATCCTGCCTCCGGGCAGAATCCAGACAGTGCAAATTATACATGAGGAGTGATCAGTATGCTTTTCTCAGCAGAGGAAATTTTCCAGATCTGCCGGAGCCTGGAGAAGCTCTATACCCCGGCCGTCTCCGATTCTCTTGATGAACTTGGTTTTTTCGAAGCAGCCCTGGAAGCCGGATTTAACACAATCATTTATGATCGGGCTGTTGCCGGTCCCGCTTTTACAATTGAGGAAAACGAGGCCGATTCATCGATGCCGCGGCATCTTTCCGACATGGATCCATCATTTGTAACCGGAATCCTGGAAGCGGTTTTTGAGAATGTTCCCCGGGGGGCAATGATGGTTATTACTACCAATGGTTTTTATGGTTCCGGAGCCTTCGGTGAGTTGATGGGGACCACTGCCCGCTACTA
The DNA here is from genome assembly GCA_034189085.1 of Bacillota bacterium. Taxonomy (GTDB): domain Bacteria; phylum Bacillota; class Dethiobacteria; order DTU022; family DTU022; genus M55B129. The sequence goes on from JAXHVH010000037.1 coordinate 15,406, forward strand.
CTGCGGTTCTGTTGGAGCGGTGGTCGATGGCCCGATTCGTGATATTCCCCGTCTTCTGGAAATAGATTATCCGGTCTGGGCCCGGGGCAATATCCCCACAGACTCCGTTGGCCGGGCCCAGCTGAGTGGAGTAAATCAGACCATTGATTGTGGTGGAATCAAAGTAAGACCGGGTGATATAGTCTTCGCCGATCGAGACGGGGTGGTGGTTATTCCAGTTAATGAAGTAGATGTGAGGCGAGTGCTAAAACTGTCCGAAGAAAGAGTCCACGATGAGCGCCGCTCCCGGCAGGAGATCAGGGAAGGGCGTTCCCTGAAGGAAGTGTATGAAAAATATGGGCGGCTTTAAAAAGAAAGTTCAATTTGCTTATTATGATCAATTTTTAACAGCGGAAATACCGGTAGATAACCTGGTTAAAACTGCTTCTGCGCCGCCTACCGCTCCGCTGACCGACTTACCGGGCGAATTGCTCCGTTTACTTTCAAAGCCACTTGGTTCACCGCCGCTGGCCGATTTACTGCGGGATAGAAATGGGGTTCTGGTTGCCGTACCTGATCATACCCGGCGTACCGACCTGGCCCCCGTTCTCACTGTCCTCCTTGACAAACTGGCGGAGGAGGGGTTTGGCCCGGACCGTGTTACCATGGCCGTTGCCGGGGGCACCCATAATCCCATGAACGATGCCGATCTAAAAAGACAGTGGGGTTCAGACATAATCGAGCATTACAGCTTCCTGCGTCACCGCTGGAATGAGCCTGATGAACTGGTCAGCTGCGGATATTCACCTCTTGGCATCCCACTGCAGTTTAATCGATTTCTTTTTAAGGGCTACCTGCATATCGGTTTGGGAACGATCAAACCTCATCCTGTGGCCGGCTGGTCGGGTGGAGCAAAAATTATCCTTCCCGGACTGGCCGGGAAGGATTCCACTGATCATTTTCACTGGACGGCAGCCAGCTATCCCGTGGAGGAAATATTCGGTCAGGAAAATAATCCCATGCGCCTGGAAATTGAAGAAGCGGTCGGTATGGTCGGTTTGCACCTGATCATAAATGTTATTGAGAACAAACAGGGACAGATCTGCGGACTGGCCGCCGGTGATTTCGTACAGGCTCACCGTTCCCTGGTAGAACAGTCACGTTCTGTGCCTCTGCTTGATTTGCCCTTGGAACAACCCGATGCCATGATCGTGGGTGGGGGAACCGACCGCCCCGAGCTGTGGGAGGCACAGGCCGGTTTGTACGTGGCCAATATCCTTCTCCGTGATGAGGGGACTCTGGTATTGGCTGCAGCCTGTCCCGATGGAGTGGCGCGGGAGCACCCGGCCGTTTTGCAGTGGGGCTACCAGCCCTACAGTGAAGTAGCGGCCCTGGTTGAGCGGGGCAAAATAGATGATCTCACTGCTGCATCTCACCTGGCCCTGGTGGGTGATATAATCGCCCGCAAAAAATTCAGAGTAATCCTGGTTTCTGCGGGGATTGATGCTGCAGCGGCAGAACGCCTGGGCCTGGATTATGCTGCAGACCTCGGCGAGGCGTTTTCAAAAATAATGAAAAGGCACGGTCGCCGGGCAAAAATTTTAACCTATGAACGGATTTAGAAGGAGGTTGTAAGGTGCTTAAGCCAAGAAGTGCGAACCTGTTGAAGAACAGTGATCGACTGTTTACCGCCATGCTCAGGAAAGAACTGCTTCACGGAGCCGGATTGACCGACGAGGAAATCAGCCGTCCCCTGGTGGGGGTGGTCAATTCATGGAATGAACTGGTTCCGGGCCACATCCATTTCCGTGATCTGGCCCGGGCGGTCAAAGATGGGATCCTGGCAGCGGAAGGGACTCCCCTTGAATTTAACACCGTAGCTCCCTGCGACGGTTACAGCAACGGCCTGGCGGGTATGAAATATATTCTGCCGCAGCGAGAAACTATCACCGATGGCATTGAGGCGATGGCCCGTGCTCATTACCTGGATGCTCTTGTTTTTATCTCGGGCTGTGACAAAATTGTTCCCGCCCAGCTGATCGCTGCTGCCAGGCTTGATCTGCCTTCCATTTTCGTCACCGGTGGTGCCATGCTGCCGTACAATCTTTTTGTTTCCGATAGCAATCCCTTCATGGCTGCCTTACACTGCCCCGGAGCGGGAGCCTGTTCGGGTATGGGAACAGCCAACACAATGCAATTTTTGGTCGAAGCACTCGGTATGAGCCTGCCCGGCAGCGCTACGATTCATGCTGTTCACAATGAAAAGATTCTCACTGCCAAGAAAAGTGGCGCCGCAGTGATCAACCTGCTGGAGAAAGACCTGACTCCCAGACGCATTATGACCCGCTCTGCCCTGGAAAATGCTATTACTGTCCTCATGGCCACCGGCGGTTCAACCAATGCCGTTCTACACCTGCTGGCCCTTGCTTATGAACTCGGAGTAAAGCTGGAGATTAACGAATTTAATAATTTTGCCGACCGGGTTCCCCGAATAACTGCTGTTTTCCCTTCAGGAGAATACATGATCCTTGACCTGCATCGGGCTGGCGGTGTCCCGGCGGTGATGAAAAATCTGGGTCATTTAATCCACAGGGAGCCGGTCACAGTTAACGGCAGCACCATAGGGGTTAATATTGATAATGCTGAGATAGCCGTTGATCCGGCCCTGAGGGATTTTGCCGATCCCTTTACACCGGCCGGCGGTATAAATATTCTTCGTGGTTCGCTTGCTCCTGATTCAGCGGTGATTAAAGTCAGCGGGATTAAAAGTGGAAAGGTGGTTCACCGTGGCCCGGCTAAAGTTTTTGACAGTGAGGAAGAGGCGATTGAGGCAGCTATGGCCGGGGAATTTAAAGAAGGAGATACGGGGGTCGTCCGGTATGAAGGGCCGCGCGGTGGCCCGGGGATGCGGGAACTTCTCACTCTGACCGAGTATCTTTTCCAGCAGTCTTTGGATGAATCTATCGCCCTGGTTACCGATGGACGTTTTTCCGGTTTTACCCGCGGCTTTGCTGTGGGACATGTTTCACCGGAAGCTTATGATGGTGGTCCCCTGGCCCTGGTGCGAGACGGTGACATCATTACCATCGATCTGCAAAACCGGCACCTCGATCTTGAAGTCCCCAAAGATGAACTGGAGCGGCGCCAGGAAGAATGGAGTCCGCCGCAGCGGCATCTGACAGGTATGCTGGCGCGCTATGCGGCGCTGGTTGGCCCTGCTCATACCGGAGCATCAGGCTGGAGGCGGGATCATGATGAACAGTAACTGGAAAGTTTTAGTAACAGGCAGCGAGGGTTTCCTGGGGCGTTACCTGGTGGATGCTTTGGATACCGCAGGCTACCACGTTTACCGTTTTGATCGTCGGGAACCGTCTGACAAAAAGGAGCTAACGTCTTTTACGTTTGGTGATATCAGGGACAAAGAAGTTGTTGACCGGGCTGTTGCCGGTATGGATGCTGTTGTGCATGCTGCAGCTGCCCTGGCCCAGTTTCAGCAGGATGAAAAAATAATGTGTGAGATCAATGTTGGAGGAACTGAGAACATTCTTGCTGCGTCTCTTCGACACGGCCTGAAAAAATTTATCTTCATTTCCAGCGTCGAAGTATACGGGCCGCCGCCGGTTTTACCCTGCCCGGAAGACGTTCCACTTGAGCCCATCTGTGAATATGGGCGCAACAAGGTAGCAGGAGAGAAGCTTGTTTTTTCCTACCGCCGTCAGGGGCTAAAGACGGTTGTTTTTCGCCCTCCGACGATTGCCGGCCCGGGTCAAAATGAACCCTTCCTGCTCGATCAGTTTAGAGCCGTTGCCGGTGGAAAGCGAGTAATTATTCCTGGCAGTGGGAGGGTGAGACTGCAGATGGTAGATGCGAGGGATGTAGCGGAAGCAGTATGCCTGACCCTGAAAAACAGTGGTGTGGACGGCGAAGTTTTTAATCTTGGCTCAAAGAATGTCCCCACTCTACGCGAAACGATCGAAGCCCTCTACCGCCGGACCGGCCAGGAACCGCGATTGCTATGTCTTCCGGAAGGGCCGGTCAGGGTAATTATCAATCTATGGGCAAAATTTGGCACCCCACCGATCAACCCCCAGCACCTTGAATTGGCTTTCAAAGATTCGATTTTTAATATTGAGAAAGCCGTTCGCATCCTTGGCTGGGAACCAATCCGCACAGATCTGGAATCAAATCTTGAAACCCTTGACTGGTATATTGCAGAAATAAAAAATCCGGGGAGGTGAAATTAAGATGAAAATTACTTCTATCGGGCAGGCTACCTTTTATATTGAAGACGGTTCACTGACCGTTCTGACCGATCCCTGGTTTTCAACCGGTGGCCTTGGCGCCCTCCTGGCTCCTCGCCTGAAGCCGCCGACTCTCCGGCCGGATCAGATTAATTCTTGCTGCCTGATTCTCCTTTCTCACCTCCATCTTGATCACTGGGATGTTCTGGCCGCAGTGCTAGCCCGTCGCTGCGATAGCACTATTGTCACCAACGTTGATGCAGCCCGCCGTCTAAAAAGGAAAGGCCTTACCGCAATTGGCCTGCAGCCGGGCGAAACCTGGACGGGAAGCAATGCCACAGTTCAGGCGGTGAAAGCGATCCATCCCCTCAGCCCACATGCGATCGGTCTTGTGCTGAGTGGGCCGGCTGGCAAAACATTATTTTTCAGCGGTGATACGCGAGACCACCCCGGCCTTGATAGACTGTCGAAAATTTCACTCGATCTTGCTTTCCTCCAGGTTTCCTGTGCCCGTTATCCCTTTTTGGGAGCAGATGGGATGGACTGGCAGGCGGCTGCTGCACTGGCTGGAAGGATTAAACCGCATCTGTTCATACCGATGCATTTTTCCTGCCGGGGCAAGTATCTGGATGTAAAGGAAAATTTGAAAACTAATGACCTTGCCTGGGTGGAAGCTTTCCTGTCCCAACGGGAAAGAGAGCTTAATGATGTTGGCATTGCCTGTCGGGTTCTCCGGCCTGGAGAAACCCTGGAAATTTAATGAAGTAAAGGGGGGGCAATTGTGGAGGAAGAGGTCTCTTCCAATGTCAGTGAGCCGCCGAATGGCTGGCGCAGGCTGCTTTTCCTCGGGCCGGGCCTGGTCTGGTCGGCCAGAGTGGTGGGTGTGGGATCCCAGGTTTTTGCCACCCGGGCCCGGGACTATTTTCGGCCTGACCCTACTGTGGGCTCCAATTCTGACCATCTTCATTAAGTTCTTCATGACCGAGCTGATTGGCAGATATACAGTGGCTACCGGTGAAAATGCCGTTTCCGCTTTTGGCCGGATCGGGTTGCATGTTGGTCCCCTGAGACTGCCGACCGGCTGGATTCTCTGGATTTTCTGGTTATTTTTTATCGTCAGTATTGTTGGTATGAGCGGAGTTACATTAACCGTTGGCAGTACCCTGCAGGGCCTTTTTCCCCGTTTTTCTTATGTTGTACGGGCCCTGCCTGGTTGCCCTGCTGGGTGCCGGCCTGATCTTGTACTGCGGCAGCTATCGCAGCCTTCAGTCTGTTTCACGTCTCCTGGTAGCTGTAATTATATTTTTCATTGTTTATGCCGTGGTCAGAATACGCCATCTTCAGGTGATTCGCTGGCCGGTCTCATGATCAGGGTTCCTGCTGATTCCCTTCAGGAACTGGTTCCGTTACTGGGCTGGAGCTGGTGCTATTGGAACAGTGTGGTTTTCCATGTGGACTCAGGGCAGCGGCAGGGGAGCAGTCAGGGTCGGAACGGTTCCTCTGCCTGGTGATCGCGAAAGGATAAAGGGTTGGATCAAAGTGCATCAGCTTGATCTGGGCATTAATACGGTTCTCACCGCGTTGCTGACAGTCGGATTTTTGATCGCTGGAGCAACCATCCTGCAGCCTGTGGGACTGGTGCCTGAAGGCGATGAACTGGGTATTGTCCGGGCCGTCATTGCCGAAAATTTTTTTGGGAAAAGCTGTGAGGTGATTTTTCTGGTCGGCATCTTTGGTACTCTTTACAGCACCCTGATAGCCAACATTGACGGATTATGCCGGGTTGCTGCAGGTGCTCTGAAAGATCGTTCCGGTAAGAGGGAGGTCAAATTATGCAACTACCGCCTTTTCGTTGCTATATACATTGTCTTCTCCTTCCTTTTTGCGACAATCCTTCAATCACCGGTGATCCTGCTGCATCTCACCGCTGTTATCGATACCCTCCTGCTTCCCGTGGTGGCCTGCCTGGCGGTATATATCTGCCGTCGTTATTTACCGCAGGAATATCAGCCCGGCCGGTTTTCTGTGGCTATGACCTATTTTTCAGCCCTGTTTTTTCTCTTTTTCATTGTTTTACTGATCATCGCAGTGATGCGGGGGGTCAGTTTTTCCTTTAATTGGATTTTAAGTAAGCCGTGAGGGAGGAATTGAAAAATGGTTAAAAAATTGCCTACCTGGGCAAAATGGGTTTACGGTGTCGGTGCGGGCGGGTTTGCTCTCATTGATCGTATCCTGCTTACCTGGCTGCTTTTCTATTATGTAGTCAGTCCGATCAGGGGTTACGAGCCCCTTGTTTCCCCGGCTATCTTTGGGATTATTATGTTTTTTGGCCGGGTTGTCGATGCGGTTGCCGACCCGCTCATCGCCCGCTGGTCTGATAATTACAGGGGGGCGATGGGCCGCCGGATGCCCTTTTTGCTATACAGTGGAGTGGTTTACGTGGCCGTCTTTATCGCTCTTTTTTATCCCCCCGTTGAGGGGCAGTCCCCGATCAACAGTGTGTACCTGATCATCATGCTCGGGCTTTACTTCATATTTTTTACCGCCTATGTCTGCCCCTATGTTGCTTTGCTTCCGGAACTGGCCCGTACCAACCGTGAGCGGGTTGATCTCTCTACAATTAAGGGCTTCTTTGGCCTGCTTGCTCTGGTGATTGCTTTCGGTCTCGGCGGGGTGATCATTGAGCTTTTCGGCCCTCATGGCATGGTATGGACTATGGGCTTGATCGGTCTGATCATGCTCTATTTCCCCCTCCTGATCAAAGAAAAGGATTATGCCCTCGCCGAGCCTGCTACCCTGGGCCTTTTTGAGGCGATTAAGACCACTTTTAAGAACCGTCCTTTTATTATCTATCTTGTCGGCAACGTTACCTTCTGGCTTGGTTTTAATATCATTACTCTCTGCATCCCCCTTTATGTGACCATCCTGCTGGGAGGAACGGAAGGTGACACAGTTATTTTTCTCGGTATTGTCATGATAGTGGCCCTGCTTTCCTTTATGCCACTAAACCTCTGTGCCAAGAAATACGGTCTCAAGACGGTAATGATGACATCACTGGCCGGTTTCATGATCATTTTGCCCCTGGCCTATTTCATGGGGCAGCCGGTTGGTTTTCTTTCTCCCTGGGCATATGCCTATATTCTGATGGCTTTTTCCGGCATACCGGTAGCTGCCATTTTTATGGTTCCGGATGCCATTGTTGCCGAAGTCTCGGACCTTGAAGAAAACCTCTCCGGCCAGCGCCGGGAAGCGATGTACTACGGGGCCCAAAATTTTATTTTAAAGCTGGCCATGGGTTTATCCACTTTGATAACCGGCTTTTTACTGGAATGGTTCGGCAGCACACCGGCTCAGCCACTGGGCGTCCGCCTGACCGGCCCGGTTGCCGCCGTGTTCCTGCTGGTTGGGGTGATCGTTTTTTCCCGCTATCCCCAGAAAGAGATATCAGCCCGCCAGGCGGAGAAAGCCCTTCTTTTGGATCAGGAGGCGAAATGAAAAATGATCACGGTGGGTTCCTCCAGTGATGGGTGTCAGGACGGATTACGGTTTAAATTATTGAAGCGATGGGAGGAGTAATCGATGGAACAAAAAATGTGGGGGGTGACTCTTTTTGCCGATTGGGATCCCCGTCCCGATTACAAATTGTCAGGAAGAGACATTGAATACAAGCAGACCTACCTTGGGAGCAGGGTCTGGCGGAATCCTCATCTCAAGATTACTGAACATAATGTTCCAGTCTGTAGATCCGATGAAGTACTTGTGGAAGTAAAAGCCTGCGGTATTTGCGGTGGAGATGTGCATATGGCCCAGGCGGATGAAGAAGGTTATATTTTCTATCCCGGCCTGACCGGTTTTCCGGTCATTCTTGGTCATGAAATGAGCGGGGTGGTAGTGGCCGCAGGTGACAGGGCTATCGACAAACAGACCGGCCGCCCATTCCGTGGCGGAGAATGTGTTTGCACCGAGGAGATGATCTGGTGCGGGGAATGCAAGCCCTGTGCCGATGGTTACCCCAACCACTGTGAAAGGCTTAACGAGATCGGTTTCAATGTTAACGGTGCTTTTGCCAGGTACATCGCTTTGCCGGCCAGGCTTATCTGGAGCCTGGAACCGCTCAGGCATTTGTACAAAGGTGATGATCTTTTCCTCGCGGGCAGCCTTGTTGAGCCGGCCAGTGTAGCCTACAATGCGGTTGTGGAAAGGGGTGGCGGAATCAGGCCTGGTGATAGTGTAGTGATCTGCGGGGGAGGTCCGGTCGGTTTGGCTGCCTGTGCAATTTTAAAACGGCAGGGGGCTTCTCAGGTTATCCTTTCCGAGCCGGAGCCATACCGGGCTGAACTCGGTAAATTGATCGGGGCGGATGTGGTAATCAATCCTCTGATAGAAGATTTTACCAGTCGAATCCTTGAATTGACCGCAGGTATGGGCGCAGATCTGTACCTGGAGGCGACAGGCCTGCCCAAACATGTTTATCCATCCATCGAAGAGGTTATCTGGGAGGGGCGAAAGCTTAACAGCACCGTAGTTGTCGTAGCCCGGGCCGATGCAATTATGCCTGTACGGGGAGAAGTCCTGCAGGTCCGGCGGGCATCCATAATTGGTGCCCAGGGTCACTCTGGACATGGTACATTTCCCCGGGTGATTGAATGTATGGGAGCAGGGATGAATTTGATTCCGCTGATTACAAAAAAAATTAAACTGGAAGAAGTACCCGATAATATCATTGCCCTGCGCACTGACCGCCGTGAGGGCAAAATAACCTGTGTAATGGATTAAGAAAAAGACCGGTCCAGGCGGGATGGTTAATATCAGGAAAGGAAGGCTGTTAATGAACGAGAAAAAAGAAAAGTGGCTGTTCACGAAAAACCCCCTGATTTTTTTTGAAGATACTGCAGTCGGTCGATTAAAAAAAGAGATCTGGGAAGCTGAAGATGAAATGATCAGCGGTATCCTTAAAGAATATGAAATACCCTCTCCTTCTGAACTGGGAAGGGCGGGCTGTTATATTCAGAATACACCCCGCGCCCGGGTAATTGAAAAGAGGAAACACAATGACATAGTTTTTGTCCCCCTTGGATGCACGGAGAATCATGGTTTACATGCCAACAGTGGCCTCGATACTTTTAT
>JAXHVH010000038.1:0-23648 GCA_034189085.1 Bacillota bacterium
TCAGCTTGTGCCTGATGCAGTTCCTATTCGTCAGGCCGGAGATTTGCCTTAAGCCTTCCTTCACACTCCACCTCGCGAGGGACGCGCTTGGCCCTGGCTATACACTTCCCGCTACCGGGCGGGTTCGGGACTTCCACCCGTTAGACTGCGCCCATGCCCGGGCGCACGATAAAAGGGCCGACCTTGTTAAAGGTCGGCCCTTTCTGATTAATTAATCGAAACAGGATCATTATTCGGTAACAAGGGGAAGCCCTTCTTTTTCAACCCAGCCATCACGAATACCAGACTGCACTGAATAAGCATCAAAACCGAGCAGGCGAAGGACACCTACTGTCTGGCCGGCGGTCTGGCCGGAGTAGCAACCCACGGCGATGGGCCGGGTGCTGGGCAGATCTTCCAGCAGGTTGCCCACTTCACTCCAGGGGCTGTGCACAGAACCGACAATGTGGCCTGCAGCATAGTCATCAGCGGAGCGGATATCGAGCACATAGAAAGAATTAGGATTGGCTTCCAGAGCTTCATTAAGCTCCGGACCGGGAATAATATTGGTCCCCGAAGCCACTGCGGCAAAGAACTCTTTGGCTGCTTCCCAGATAATTTCCTCTTTTTCATCAGCCGGCGATGAAACGCTGTCCAGATCGGCAGCTGCATTCATGCCTGTTTCATCCAAAGGCAGGCCAGCTGCTTCAACCCAGCCCAGGTTGATCCCCGACTGCAGCGATTTAACATTGTCAAATCCAGCCATCCTCAGGACACCAACAGTCTGACCGGCGGTCTGGCCGGAGTAGCAGGCCACCACTACCGGCTTGTTCTGTGGAATGCGATCCATTATATTGCCTACTTCTGCCCAGGCACTGTGAACTGCACCGGGGATGTGTCCCGCCTCAAAATCTTCAGCACTGCGGATATCCAGAATAAAAATGGAATTTGGATTGCTGTCCAGCATCTCTTTTACATCTGCCGGGGGGATTATATTGATATCTGTAGCTGTTTTGGCAAAATAATCTTTTGCCGCATCCAGCAAAACTGCTCCGGCATCGAGAGCCTCTTCAGGCTCATCAGGCTCATCAGTTTCCTCTTCAGGTTCTTCCACCGCCTCTTCACCTGTCGGTTCTTCATCCACTACTTCTTCTTCCGGCGTTTCGACGGTTTCTTCGGTTCCACAGCCAACCAGGCCGAAAACCATAACCCCCATGAATAATACGACAAGCAATAAACTAAAAAGCTTTTTCATGGTTTAACCTTCTTTTATTTCTCCTGACATTTATATGTTGGGTTCGCCATGGCAATATATTCCTTTTTAACAACACAACTTTTCATAATAAATATGCCGATATCATACCCTGACACGACCTGCTCTAATAAGGCATCTGTGGTATAGAGGTAACAATCAGGTCCATGTTGGCCTTGCTGTCATTTTCTACTAAATCGCTTTCCCTCAAGAAAAGGTACTCGTTTCCGTGACAGGCTTCGCAGCTTTCATTCTGCATGGTCAGACGTTGGATATTATGCATTGGTGAATATTTCCAGTTAGGAATCTCGTCGTAGTTTGGCAGCTCGCCTTCCAGATCGGTGAAAGTATCCGGTGCTGTCGGCACATGACGCAGAGAAATATATTCATAGGGACGTTCTTCCGTCTGATCAGGGTTTAATCCGATCTTGAACATAATCCTTTCATCCCCGGTAGTACTGGCCAGAGCCCCGTCTTCGCCCATCGTCACGTGACAGTCATAACAATTGTTGTTGGCTGAACCGTGGCAAACCTGGCAGTTCATCAAATCTGCCGAATGGGCTTTGTGAGCCGGAATATCGCTTTCTTCGTATATATTGCCATGACAATTAGTACAGCTTGGCAAATCAGCTTCAAAGCGGTTATTTACCGGTTCTCCGCTGCCATGGAAGTTGCTCTGGTCATGGCAATCGGCACAGGTCATTCCCGCCTCAAAATGAACATCCGATGTGTAGCCAACCAGGCCCATAAACTCACCGGCTACCCGGGCACCGTGACATCCATAGCAGGTCTCTTCAACCGGCGGATTCCCGGCAAAAAGGTGCTCGGAATGAAGTCCACCAGTGTAAACCTGCGGTCTGCTGACATGGCAGGCACCGCAGCTGGAATGGCAGTGAGAACAGTTATCATCAAAAGCATGCTGGTATGGGCTGCCTTCCTCTGTGGTGGAGCCATCATAGGTAAAAGCTTCCAGACCCTCTCTCATCCCCTGGACGGTGTAATGAATAGCACCGGCAAAAGTAGCGCCCTGTTCTTCGTGGCAGGTCGCGCAAAGGGCTCCCCCTTCCTCAGCGGAAGGCTGAGTAATCAATCCTTCATGAGCTTCTGCCTTGTTGGTAACGTTCTGTCCACTGTGGCAGGTAATGCATCCCAGTTCACCGTGAGCTGTTTCAACAAAATCTGGATTTACATAAAATAATTCCTGACCCCCCAACTGGGGCCCGGCGACACCTCAACCGGCACCAGCTGATGTTTCAGGAATTTCATACATCGATTCCATTGTCCCGGCATCCAGGTGACAGGCCATGCAGCCATCGCTGGGTGTGGCTCCAAGAGCTGGAGCGGTATTAACATACCAGAGTACTGCTGCAAAAACCAGGACCACTGACGAAACCAGAAATATTAATGATTCCTTCCCACGTTTTGCCAAAACCCCACCTCCTCAAGCTGTTAAAACGATAAAATTGGATTTAAGATATTTCAAAATAAATGATACCTACTTGCTATCAAAAAAATTCTTATTCATAACCGTCTTGTATTATATCATAACAGTGCCGGAGAGTCTATAAGAATGGTGATTAAAATTTCACAGACCAGGATAAATTCCCCGCCTTTAAACCTCTTAAGTTGTAAAACGACGCCAAACAGAGATCGCCGTGCCAGCAACCAGCAGAACCGCACCGACAGCAAGGATTGAAATGAGCGGCTTTATTTTAACTTCGGCAATAAATATTTCTTCCTCGATGGGGCTCTCTCCTCCCTCAAAAGAAAGCTGTACCATGCCATTGTCGGCATCAACTTCTTCCATGATAATTCTCTCCCCCCCGGGAAGGGTAATAGGATTACTGGTTCTCTCCACCGGATTTTGCACAATAGTGGGTATGTATTCGCGGAAACCATCGCCGTCATCCACTTCCAGCAGTGCACCCACTTCAAATACGTTAGTTTCAGAATGGGAAACAAAGGTAAAATCACGAAATATAATCAGGTAATCCTCTACCTGATACTGTTCGTCTTTGGCCAGGACAAAAGTTTCCCCACCTCCTGCAATCTGCAGCTCCATGGGACTGATGTATAAATCACGAAAAATATTACGCTGAATTGCCGGTGAACGCATCACTTGCTCTCCGGCGATATAAATATTGGGCCTGGCAATGGTCACCCTGGATCCGTCTTCAATCTGGACCACCGGGTAGTTATTTTCTCCTTCAACGGTGAGGCCAAGGTAGGTAAATTCCAGCCCCAATGCCTCTACCGGTTCTCCCTTTTTGAGGTTGAGAAGCTGCGACTGAGTATAAGCAGTGGAAGCAAGGACTCCTATAAAAAGTAAGGCAAGCCCCACATGAGCCAGGTAAGCTCCGCTGAATTTCAGGCCAGCCTTCATAGTCCTTATCAGCCAGACGACATTAACTGCAAGAGCCAAAACCATTATCCCAATAAAGATTAGATTTAAAAAAGAGGTAATGCCAGCCAGATAAGCAACAATCAGTGCGATGGGGAAAATGATGAGAATCTTTTTCAGCCTGGTAAAGATAACTTTAAAATCTTCATTTTTCCATCCCAGCAGCGGACAAACAACCAGAACAACAAAAAGAAGGAAAAACAAGGGGCTGTTGGTCTGAAAATAAAACTGCTCATCCACACTGGCAGGGGAACCGAATAATCCGGTCAGAATAGGCGAAAGTGTGCCCAGCAGGACAAGCAGGGCTGAAAGGCAGAGGACAACCAGGGTTATTGCGAAACTGCCCTGACGGGAGAAAATTCCTTCCGAAGAACCCTGAACCGGCAGGGATTTAAAACGGGCTACGTAGAGCCCCAGCCCGAGAACCAGGTAGACAAGGACAAATATCCCCAGCACATAGGTCAGGGCTGTTTCGGCAAAAGCATGCACAGAATAATCGGCCATTACCCCACCGCGAGTGAGGAAAGCAGCAACAATGATAAGAACAAAAGTAATAATGGCCAGTAAAAGATTACTTTTAACAAAGCGGCCTTTCTGCTTCTGGCCAACAAGCCCGTGCACAAGAGCCGTAGCTGTCAACCAGGGAACCAGGGATGCGTTTTCCACAGGGTCCCAGCCCCAGTAACCACCCCAGCCCAGAACCCGGTAAGCCCAGGCAGCGCCAATAAATATTCCCGCTCCCAGGAAGAGCCAACCAGCTCCGGCCCACGGCAGAGCACGCAGGAAACCTGCTGACCAATCTTTTTTCCAGAGAGCAGCAGCTGCATAGGCAAAAGGAATAGTAAGCAGGGCATATCCGATAAAGACAATCGGGGGATGGATAACCATCCACGGATCCATTAACAGTGGATTCATTCCCATACCGTCAGCAGGAACCTGGCCGAGGTGATAAAAAGGAGTTTCCAGGAAAAGAAAGAGCATCAGGAAAAGCTGCCCGAGGAGAATAAAAGGCATCACCGCAGGCAGCAGTTCTTTTTCTTTTTTCATCAGTAAATAGCCAGCCAGGGCGGCCATTAAAGCCCATAGCAGAAAAGTTCCTTCCTGGCCGGCCCAGAAAGCGGAGACCAGGTACTTTAAAGGTAAATCGAGGTTGGAATGAGCATAAACATAAAAATACTGAAACTGGTGAGTAAGCAGGGCATACATCAGGTAAATAGAAGCAATAACAATACCCGCAGTATGTAGATGGTAAAAGATCATGGCGTAATCAATGCCAGCCGATCTGCTGCTTTGCGGTGAAATCGCTTTTTTAAAAAAGAGTATTGCCGCCACGAGTGCGGCTCCAAAAGCGATGAGAATACCAATATTTCCAATCATCAGCGATTATCCTCTGCTTCTTCATATTTTGATGGACATTTGACAAGGATTTTTTCAGCCTGGAATACTCCTTCGCGATATTCTCCAACCACGACAACATTTTCAGAATGTTCCAAATTATTCGGTTTAACCCCACGGTAGGTAACGGAAGCCCTGGTACCCTCGTCGTCAACAAGGTAAAAATATAGTTCGCCGGCTGCACTGTCGTATTGGACGGGTTCTCCCTCGACAAAATAACCGAGCACCTGGACCTGCTGTGGCGTTTCAGCCGCTTCGGCAAAAGAAACATACGGATTGAGAGCAGAGCGAAATGAAAAAAAAGCAAAACCGGCAAAGACGATAATTACCGCCACGCCGATTATCCATTTTGTTTTATTGTTCATCTTTTTTTCTCCAACTTTCTAATTCGCAGATCAATCCAGAGCAGGTAAAAGAAAATTCCACCCCAGGCAATTAATGCGACAATAAGAACGATGTACAGATCAGACATTTTCTTCTCCTTCCGTTCCAGGTGCTACCGCTGAAAGACGTGAAACAATATTTGCTATCCAGGCATAAAGACCGGTAAATCCCACCAGGGAAGCCATAAAAACCTGGAACATTTTCGGGTCCATCTGAAAACCTGATTCGACACTGATAATCGGATCGGGATGGAGGGTAGCATAAACCCTGGGAATAATAAAAACCAGGAAAGGGACGGAAATAAAAGCGATTATGCTGAAGACTGAAGCCATTCGAGCCCGTCTTGTGTCATCTTCCACCGCCGAGCGCAACACAAAATAGGCACAGTAGATCAAAAGGAGGATAAAGATAGAGCTCTCCCGGGGGTCCCAGTTCCAGAACATGCCCCAGGTAAAACGGGCAAAAATTGATCCTGTTATTGTGGCCAGCACCGTAAAAATAAGCCCGATTTCAGCATTAAGAGCCGCCTTTCGATCATCAACCATCATTCCTTTTTTCAGGTAGCGGATGCTGTAAATCATGGAAACGAGATAGGCCAACACACTGACCCAGGCCAAAGGAACATGAAAAAATATTATCCGGGCCAGATCACCCAGGCCAAGGGCAGGCGGAGCATAAACAAAGGCACCAATAGTAACCAGCGCCATCCAGAAGGCAAGAATAATTTTTAAAACAAGAACACCCATTTTTGTGCTCCTTTATATTACTTTACAAGAACCACTGCAGATTTTTTCCGCTTTATATACTTTGCCACACCTGGACGTTTTGGTCAATCCTCCCAGACAAAAGGAAATAGTAAAAGCGAAGCAGTGACGATAATCACCAGATATGAAAAAAGAAAGGTCAGTTCGGACGAAACGCCACCTGCTTTTCCACCCGCCAGGGCGATGCTCGTCCCTCTAATGGCTGTAAGCAGGACAGGCAGTAAAACAGGAAAAGCAAGAACGGGCAGCAGAGAATTTTTCGCCCCGGCCCGGGAAACCATGGCCGCCAGGATGGTTGTCGCTCCGGCCAGACAGGCCGAACCAATAATAAGAAATACAACAACCAGCGCATAATTCCCACCGGGTGGAAGATTCATCAAAAAAAGATAAAACGGGAAGACCACAACTATCAAACCAAGCAGGAGAATTACATTGTATAGAAGCTTGCCGGTAAAAATAATCTCCGGGGAAGCTGAAAGTCGCAGGGTGGAAGCCGTCCCCTTCTCTTCTTCCTTGATAAAGCTGCGAGCCAGGGCTGACATAGCCGAAAAAAAGACAATAATCCACAGAAATGAAGCATGCAATCCAGCATCCAGGGCAAAAATTCCGGTGGAAAAACTGACCATCACCAGAGTAGTAAGGGCAAAAAGGCCCATGGAAGTAATGGCATAGCGGGTTCGCAGTTCGTCTACCAGATCTTTTTTAACCAGGGCCCATACTCCCCGGAGCGAGGTGCAAAATATCCTGCCCAAAGCATTCTACCTCCCACGGTTCATTGGTGGCCATGAGAACAATCCCTTTACTAACCTGATCCGCAATAATGCGGATAACCAGATCCTTGCCTGCACGGTCAAGATTGGTAAAAGGTTCATCAAGAAAGAGAAAAACAGGTTCGTGAAGCAAAGCAAAAGCCAACCTGAGACGCTGTTTCATTCCTGATGAAAAGGTAGCAACGGGACGGCTCATTTCCTTCCCCAGCTGGACTTTCACCAGCAGCCTCTGCAATATATCACTGCCGTTGTCGAGACCCCGCAGGGCAGAAAAAAAGACAAGGTTTTCCAGTGGTGAAAGCTGTCCATAAAATTGTAGATCAGGGGAAACCAGTCCCATACTGCTGCGCGTGCTGGAGGGATCAACCACCTTTTTCCCAATGTAACAGGTAATCGTTCCGGCGGTCGGTTTTTCCAACCCGCATAGAAGCCGCAGCAAGGTCGATTTTCCGGAACCATTTGGACCGGTTACCACATAACTTTTCCCCTTTTCCAGTTCCCAGGAAAGATCTCTAAATACATTTTTACGCTGATAGCTTTTCGCCAGTCTTTTTATCTCTATGCGCATCTTCCCGATCTCCCCGCAAAGTGCTCTTCTGTAAACCCTTTTAATCTTAATCATCCATTTCTGAAGCGTCAAGCCGTTTTCAAATGACAATCCCTTCCCGGGATCCTTTGTCCCCTGCAAATGGCAGAATCAGTAAAACAATTAACTCTCAACATCCTGAAAAAAACAAATTCCATCACTTCATAAGACAAACTAAAATGATATAATTGTTTAACCCTGTTAATAACCATACTCCAATGGCTGACGGAGGGAGTTCCATGAGAATCATTGCCGGTTCAAAAAAAGGAATGAAGCTAAAAGCTCCCGGCGGAACATCTGTCCGTCCCACTGCCGACCGGGTCAGGGAAGCACTTTTCAACATACTCGGCCCCCTGGTTGGCGATGCTGTTTTCATTGATCTTTATGCCGGCAGCGGCGCAGTGGGTATAGAAGCTCTGAGCCGCGGCGCCTGCCAGGCAGTGTTCGTGGAAATAAAGCGGAAAAATATTTCTCTTATCAGAAACAACCTGGCAAAAAGCGGTTTTACAGAAAGGTCCTTTCTTTTACACCAGGATGTGAACAGGGCTTTACCCTTCCTGGCAGGTAAACAGTTCATGGCGGACCTCATATTCATGGATCCGCCCTATCTCAGCAAAGAAATCCCTACCGTGATCAAAACTATAGAGAGGCTATCCATCCTCTCGCCTGATGGCCTGATCATAGTGGAACATTCCTGCTCCAACGGTGATTGGACCACAATATTTTCAAACTTTCGCCAGAAAAAGTACGGTCAAACCTGCCTGACCATCATTAAACCTTAATTGCTATTTGACGAAGGACTACCCCTCCTGAAAAATCCCCAATCCGCCGACATGCTTAAGACTGCTCCGCCAGCACCTCTCTCAAGGCGATTAAAAACCGTTCATTCTGCTCTTCGGTACCATAGGTCAGCCTGATGTGAGTAGGTTGACCAAAAATATCGCCGGTGCGGACAATTACACCCTTCCTGAGAAGGGCCTGAAATGCCCGTCGTGAATCTGTTTTTATATCTATAAAACAGAAATTGGCCTGATCAGGAACTGGCTTGAGACCCATTCCCCTCAATCCCTCTTTAATCTGGTGACGTGCTCCCGCCACCAAAAGGCGGCTACGGACGACCTGCTCTTTATCATCCAGGGCAGCAGCTGCCGCTTTCTGGGCCATGGCATTGACATTAAAAGGTTGCCGCACCCTGTTCAGATCGGCAATTATTTCAGCGGGGGCAATCCCATAACCAACTCGCAGTCCCGCAAGGCCATATATCTTTGAAAAAGTGCGCAAAGCAACTACCGGGTAACCCTGTTTGATGTAGTTTAGCCCGGAAATTTGTTCCGGATCATCGCTGTATTCTATGTAGGCCTGATCCAGGATCAGAACAATGCCATCCGGCAAACGTTCAATAAACCGTCCCATCTGTTTTCCATTCACCACCGAACCCGTGGGGTTATTGGGATTGCAAATGAAAATTAATTTTGTTTTATCGCTGGCTGCCTCAAGCATAGCATCCAGATCATAGGCAAAGTTTGCCCCCTTGAGCGGCACCATTTTCGGAATACCTCCCTGCAGGCGCATGGCAAACTCATACTCCGAAAAGCTCGGCACCGGCATTATTGCCTCTTCTCCCGGGCTGACATAGGCCAGGCTTAACATGGCCAGGAGTTCATCTGACCCGTTGCCGAAAATTAACTGGTTTGAATCGACACCAAGCTTCCCGGCCAGTTTCTCTTTCAGGTAGTAATTATTGCCGTCCGGATAAATATGCATTTTATCTGCATCGTCATGCATCGCCCTGGCAGCAAGCGGCGAAGGTCCAAGTGGATTTTCATTTGAAGCCATCTTGATAACATTTTTTAATCCAAGTTCTCTTTCCACTTCTTCAACCGGTTTTCCAGGTTCATAGGGCTTAATCAACTGCAGGCATTCACGTATTTCCGGTTTTTTCAATTTATATTCCTCCATATCCTGTGTTAGTTGTTGCCGGCAAATGCGCCGGATGATGGTAATTTAGGCCGTTTGGACACCGGCTTAAAGAGGAAACATCTTCAACCCGGAGAAATAAACTCGCTTTTCTGACCACTATTTTATATTTATTTTACCATACCCCTTGCAATCTCCTTTCAGGTCTGCTATAATTCCAAAATAATACGAGAATAAAAAAACTGTGATGGGGTAAAACACTTTAACTTCCCGTTTAGAGAGGGGCTTCACCGGCTGCAAGAGCCCCCGGCCCGTTAAAGGAATAAGCCACCCCGGAGTTGTTGCGCTGAAAGTTTATCAAACCTGTAAGTGCGGCCGGTTGCAAAACCGTTACAGTGTTGAGAGGCCCGGAAAGGGCAAAAAGAGTGGTACCGCGGGAACAAACCCGTCTCTTCCAGAGAAGAGGCGGGTTTTCTTGTTGATTGAAAATAATTGTCACCAGTGCCGGCCAGATCGGCTCTGGCAGCCGGGATAAAAAATTTAATTAATATCAAAAATCTTCTCGACTGTGACATCAATTAAGGAGGAAAAAGGATGAAAACGAAGTGGAATCAGCTGTTTGCAGAACGAACCAGAAATATCAGTGGCTCGCAGATCCGCCAGTATTTTGCCCTGACAGAAAGACCGGAGGTAATCTCCTTCGCCGGAGGGTTCCCCGGTAATGAATTCTTCCCAACCGCCGAAATTGCTGATGCCGTGTCCGGGCTGATGCGTGAAGAAGGACGTCAATCTCTGCAGTACAGTTCCACAGAAGGGAGCCTGGAGCTTCGAACTCTTATTGCCGAAAAAATGGGCCGTCAGAATGCACACTGTAACCCGGAAAATATTATCATAACCGATGGCTCTCAACAGGGAATCGATCTGCTGAGCCGTATTCTCATCAATCCGGGTGATCCAGTTCTGGTTGAGGAACCGTCTTATATCGGAGGCACAAGCGCTTTTAGATCCCACGGGGGAACACCGGTAGGCATAAAAATGGACCACAACGGGCCACTTCCTCTCTCAATGGAAAAAACGATCAGCATGCTCATTGCCAAAGGGAAACAGCCGAAGATGTTTTATACAGTATCCAATTTTCAGAATCCCACCAGCACAACTACTTCTTACGAACGGCGCCTTGAGATACTGAAAATTGCTTCACGCTATAATATTATCATTGCCGAAGACAACCCTTACGGCGAACTCTGTTACGAAGGGGAAATACCTCCAAGCTACAAATCACTCGACAGGGAAGAACGGGTCGTCTACCTGGGTTCTTTCTCGAAAGTTCTTATACCCGGCATCCGGATAGGCTGGATGGCCGGACCCTCCCCCCTGATCGAAAAAGCAACTTTAACCAAGCAATCAACGGACCTCTGTTCCAGCTCGCTTGGCCAGCAACTGGCCTGCCGCCTTTCAAGGGAAGGTTTCGTGGAAAAACACACCCGCAAGCTGATCGATCTATATCGCCAGAAACGGGACGTCATGATCGAAGCAATGGATCATTACTTTCCTCCAGACATTGAGTTTAATCGGCCCAGTGGGGGGTTCTTCGTCTGGGTTAATTTCCCGTCTTCCTACCCCACCAGCAAGGAACTTCTCGAACTGGCCCTGCAGAAAAATGTTGCTTTTGTCCACGGAGAAGGATTCTCAAACAGCGGGGACGGCGGCACCCACAGCGCCCGCTTTTCATTCAGCCAACCCCCGCAGGAGCATATTAAAACAGGTATCAAGACACTGGGAAACCTTTTCTGGGAAATCGAAACCAGACAATCTCTCACAGCAACAGTGAAAATATAACAGAACCTGCCGCAAATTGTCATTCAAGATAGGGTAAGCTAATTTGAAAGGGAAATATTATGCCCTCGCTGGTAATAATAGATAGTGAATGCGCCAATTTAAGCAGTATTTACCGGGCGACAGCCAGGGCTGGCCTGCAGCCGGTAATATCAGGTGATCCTGATCAGATAACGGGAGCCGGGGCGGTTATCTTCCCCGGTGTGGGTTCTTATGCCCATGCTGCGCAGTTACTGGTAAAAAAGGGGCTGGATAAAGTAATCATGGAAGTGGTTTCAAGGGGGGTCCCCTTTCTGGGCATCTGCCTCGGTATGCAGCTGCTCTGCAGCGAAAGCGAAGAAGCCGCCGACAAAACAATAAAAGGCCTGGACCTGATACCCGGACGGGTAAGGCGTTTCCCCCGAGGATTGCCTGTCCCTCACGTGGGTTGGAACCAGGTTGTGCCACTTGTAGAACACCCTCTATTTGAGGGACTGCCGGCAGGAAGCTATTTTTATTTTACTCATTCCTACTATGTCGATCCCTGCCAGAGTGAATTAACCCTTTCCCAAACCGATTACGGTTTCTCTTTTACTTCAGCGATATTTAAAAATAATGTTCTGGGAGTACAGTTTCATCCCGAAAAAAGCGGCCCGGCAGGCTTGCACCTGCTTGGCAATTTTGGTAAGATTATAGCCGAACAGAGACAAAAATAACCCGCCATTATAAGGAAATAAAATGCTCGCCAAACGAATCATCCCATGTCTTGACGTCCGTGAAGGCCGGGTTGTTAAAGGAACCCGTTTTATCGACCTGAAAGATGCCGGAGATCCCGTTGAACTGGCCTCATATTACAATCGCGAAGGAGCGGACGAAATAGTATTTCTTGACATCACCGCTTCCATTGAGGGCCGAAAAGCTATTCTCGACGTGGTCAGGAGGACGGCAGAAGCAGTATTCATCCCTCTTACCGTAGGTGGAGGGATAGATTCTGTTGAATTAATGCAGGAACTGCTCCAGTGCGGAGCCGATAAAATTTCCCTTAATACAGCCGCGCTGCGGGAGCCCTTCCTTATCCGGGCCGGTGCGGACCGCTTCGGCAGCCAGTGCATTGTTGCCGCAATCGATGCTCAACGAAAAGATAATTCTGCAGACAGCAATCCGAAATGGGAAGTTTATTCCCACGGAGGGCAAAAAGAAACGGGACGCGATGCCCTTGAATGGGCTGTGGAAGCCGAAAGGCTCGGTGCCGGAGAAATTTTACTTACCTCCATGGATGCTGACGGCACCCGGGAAGGTTATGACATTGAGCTTTTAAAAGCCGTTACCGGAGCAGTCGATATTCCGGTTATCGCCTCCGGGGGCGCCGGGAAAATGGAACATTTATTCGAGGCGCTGACTGCAGGCGGAGCCCATGCCGTGCTGGCTGCTTCAATTTTGCACTACGGGACCTGCCGGATTTCCGAAATAAAACAATATCTTGCCGAAAATGGTCTGCCGGTAAGACCTGTTGTTACCGGCATTGAAGCTTATGATTTGTGAGAGGAGACAGTTGTAATGAAAGAACAGGGTACCTATCGGGTTAAAAAAGGAATGGCTCAGATGCAAAAGGGCGGTGTAATCATGGATGTGACCACCGTCGAACAGGCCAGGATTGCCGAAAAGGCCGGGGCAGTTGCCGTTATGGCCCTGGAACGTGTTCCAGCCGATATCAGGGCGGCAGGTGGAGTAGCCCGGATGGCCGATCCCGAAATGATTTTAAAAATTATGGACGCTGTGACAATCCCAGTTATGGCCAAAGTCCGGATCGGCCATTTTGCCGAGGCGCAAATAATTGAAGAACTGGGAGTCGATTACATCGACGAGAGCGAAGTCCTCACCCCGGCCGATGAACAATACCACATCAATAAGCATCTCTTTACGATCCCCTTTGTCTGCGGAGCCAGAGATTTGGGTGAGGCACTGCGCCGTATTTCCGAGGGGGCGGCTATGATCCGTACCAAGGGCGAGCCGGGAACCGGTAATGTGGTTGAAGCAGTCCGTCACATGCGCCGGGTAATGGACCAAATTCGCCAGGTGGTGAGTAAAAAAGAAGACGAGCTCGTTGATCTGGCCAAGGAAATGGGAGTTTCAGTAGAGATGCTTGAAGAAGTCCGCAAAGAAGGCCGCCTTCCGGTGGTTAACTTTGCCGCCGGTGGGATTGCTTCCCCCGCTGATGCTTCCCTGATGATGCAGCTTGGATCCGACGGGATATTTGTCGGTTCTGGCATCTTCAAGGCAGCCAATCCCGAAAAAGTTGCCGATGCCATTGTCCAGGCCACACTGCACTACGATGATCCAAAAGTGCTGGCGCAGGTCTCAAAAGGTCTCGGTGAAGCAATGCCCGGTGTGGAAATGTCGACGTTAACTTCCACCGACCGGATGCAGGAAAGAGGAATCTAAGCTTAATGAAAATCGGAGTTCTCTCTGTTCAAGGTGCCGTAACAGAACATCTGCGGCACCTTGAACAGTGTAAAGTAGAAAGTATCGCCGTAAAAAACAGGAATGCCCTGTGTCAGGTAAGCGGCCTGATTATTCCCGGTGGAGAAAGCACGACCATCGGTAAGCTAATCTCAATCTTCGGCCTGGCCGATTCAATCCGGGAGCGCAGTAAAGAAGGGAACCTTGCTGTTTTCGGCACCTGTGCAGGGATGATCCTTATGGCCAGAGATATATCCGATGGTTTGCCCGGACAGCCGAGCCTTAACCTGATGGATGTACAGGTCAAACGCAATGCTTTCGGCCGCCAGAGGGAAAGCTTTGAAACGGAATTGCAGTTTGACTCGCTGACCTATCCCCTGACCGCTGTGTTCATCAGAGCACCAATAATTGAGAAGGCAGGGCCGGGAGTAACAGTCCTTGCTTCTCTGCCCGAAGGAATTGTTGCAGCCAGGCAGGACAACCTGCTGGCTACATCTTTTCACCCGGAGCTGGTGGATGATCTGCGCATTCACCAGTATTTTATTGACATGTGCTGCAGTTTAATTTCCTGAAGTGAAAATGAAGAATGAATCTACCGGTTTTAACGGTTTAATATATGATCCATCTAAAATTAAATCTCGCCAATCTTTAATCAGAAAGGCGGGCTATTTGTTTCTTATTCCCATTCAATCGTCCCGGGAGGTTTGGAAGTAATATCATAGACCACCCTGGCCGCTTCGGGAATTTCACCGGTGATGCGGGCCGACACTTTTTCCAGAAGGTCGTGGGGCAGGCGAGCCCAATCGGCAGTCATGGCATCCTCGGAAACAACAGCCCGCAGGGCAATTACCGGACCATAATGGCGGTCATCCCCCTTCACACCTACCACATTGATTCCTGTTAACACGGCAAAATACTGCCATAACTCCCCGGCCTGCTCAGTTTTACCCACTTCTTCGCGAAAAATAGCATCCGCTTTCTGCAACAGGGTTAATTTTTCCTCAGTTACCTCACCGATAATGCGCACGGCCAGTCCCGGGCCCGGGAAGGGTTGCCTTTTCAAAACTGATTCGGGCAATCCCAGTTCGGCACCCACCAAACGGACTTCGTCCTTAAAAAGTTCCCGCAGCGGTTCGATGAGATCAAAACCCAGTTCTTCAGGCAGCCCGCCTACATTATGGTGTGATTTAATAACGGCGGCACCATTTATTGAACCGCTCTCGATCACATCGGGATAAATTGTTCCCTGGGCCAGGAAAGAAATATCGCCCGTGGAAAGGGCTTTTTCCTTGAAAACAGCGATAAATTCTGCACCGATAATTTTTCTTTTTTCCTCCGGATCAGTAACCCCGGCCAGCTTCTGCAGAAAACGCTCCCGGGCGTCAATATGCACGAACCGACCACTCAGCCTTTCGCTGAAAAGCTTGCTCACCTGCCTGGCTTCATCAAGCCTCAACAGCCCGTGATCCACAAATATATATATGGCTCTCTCTCCAAGGGCCCGGTCGAGCATAAAAGCAACCACCGTTGAATCGACTCCGCCGCTCAGGGCACAGACAACTTTATCTTCTTCACCCACAGCCTCCCTGATCTCGAGCACAGCATCTTCGACAAAACTGCGCGGGCTCCAGGTTCGGCTGCACTGGCAGACATTATATAGAAAACTCTGCAAAACGCTGCCCCCTCCCGGGGTATGAAATACCTCGGGGTGGAATTGAAGGCCATATATCTTTCGGTCGTGATCGCCGATGGCTGCAATGGCACCGTTTTCGGTGCGGGCCATCACTGCAAATCCGGGTGGTGCTTCCAGGACCTCGTCCTGGTGGCTCATCCAGCCATAGAGCGCTTCCCTGTTTTTAAAGAGATCATCTATGAAAAGTGGTTCAGCCTCGATTATCTCGAAAGTAGTCCTGCCAAATTCCGAACGAGCGCCTTTTTTTACCGTTCCGCCAAGATCCCTTGCCAGCAGCTGCATTCCGTAACATATGCCCAAAATGGGTATTCCTCCCTCATATATTTTCGGATCACACTGTGGCGCATCAGGGCCATAAACGCTGGCCGGGCTGCCCGAAAGGATTATGCCGGCAGGCTCAGCCTCTTTGATCTCATTCCAGGAAGTATTGTGAGGCATCAGCTCACAGTAAACCCCTGCTTCTCTTATCCTGCGAGCAATGAGCATACTGTACTGGCCACCAAAATCGAGGATAATCACTTTCTCACGCATACTTGTTGATTTCTGGGACAGAAAATGCTCCATGAACAGATCTCCTTCCTTTTTTCCTAACGTCCCACGTCGGGATAACAACCCGTAAAGCAGGCGGTGCAATAATTTTCCGCACCTCTGCCGGCAGAACTGTACAGATCTTCAGGCCTGGCAAAGGTTACTGAGTCAGCCCCGATTGAAGCGGCCAGGTAGGACAGGCTCTCTCCGGGTACCGCCAGATCGGATGCCACAGGAATGTCAATACCATAATAACATGGGAAACGATAAGGCGGCGAGGCTATGCAGAGATGAACCGCGGCAGCGCCGGCAGCACGGAGAAGTTCAATCAGCACCCTGGCCGTAGTTCCCCGTACCAGGGAATCATCAACAAGGGCTACCCGTTTGCCCCTGACTAAAGCAGCAATGGGATTGAATTTCAGGCGGACGGCCACTTCACGCCCGGCCCTGCTGGGCTCAATAAAAGTACGACCCACATACGGATTACGATGCACAGCCCATTCCAGGGGGATCCCCAGTTCGTCAGCCAGTCCAATCCCCGCCGATATTCCCGAATCCGGTGATGGAATAACCATGTCTACAGAAGCAGGAATGCGTCCGGCCAGTTTCCGGCCTACTTGTTCGCGGAAAAGGTGGACGCTGACACCGTCTATAACACTATCCGGCCGGGCAAAATAAACATATTCGAAGATACAGAGTGAAGCTTTATCCGCCGCGGGGACAGAATACGAGCTTAATAAACTGCCAACCGCGGAAACAATTTCACCCTGGTTGATGTCCCGGACAAATGAAGCACCCACTGTGTCAAGAGCAGCTGTTTCAGAAGCAAAGACTGATGCTCCGTTCAATCTGCCGAGGACAAGCGGCCGAAACCCACCGGGGTCGCGAAAGGCAACCACTTCTCGCCCATCTGTGACCACGGCAGCATATGCACCCTTAACAAGGTTTACGGTTTTCCGTACAGCCTCACTCAGCCCGAGGTGACGATGCTGAAAAATATAAGTTAGTATTATCTCACTGTCCGAGGTACTATGGAAAATATGCCCTTCTTCAAGCAATTTCTGGTGAAGATAGGCTGTATTGGTCAGGTTGCCGTTATGAGCCAGGGCAATGGCGCCGCCATCGTGAGAACGCGCCAGCAGGGGCTGAGCATTGGCCGGTTTGCTTGAACCAGTTGTTGAATAGCGAACATGACCGAGGATCGTATTTGCTGTAATTGAGGAAAGTGAGCGACTGGTAAAAACCCGATCAACAAGCCCCATGCCTTTCAGCAGATCCAGCCTTCCCGGACTGCCATATGCCATTCCGGCACTTTCCTGACCCCGGTGCTGCAGGGCAAGCAGCCCCAGGTAGGCCAGCATTGCTGCCCGGCCCGGCCCCCGGTAACCGGTAAGAGCAAATATACCACACTTTTCCCGCGGTTTTTCCAGATCTTCTGTTATAAAACTGGCAGAATTATTTACGGTTTTATTGATCGGCAGCATTCCCCAATCCAGTAATCTCTTTTCAATCGTTTTTAAATACCCTGGTCGGCAAAGCTTCGACCCGAACCATCTAATTTAATTTTGTACAATGTGTCGTCTTCGTTGTGATCAAGGTAATATATCCAATCACCTGCTACTACTATGTATCGTACTGCTTCCGGAGTAACCTGTTCCAGAACACTCCCATCAGTCCTTATCCTGGTTAGAGCAAAGCCTTCATCTTCTGCAGCATAATAAAGCCAATCGCCCACCAGGTTAACAAACCAGGCCGGGTAATCGGTCAGTGCTTCTTTTCCCGTTCCATCAATACGAATCCTGTAAAGGCGGGAATTATCACCCATATTGGTGTAATATAGCCAACCGTCATCTGATACGTTCAGCCCACCGGATGGTTCATTATTAACCTGTTCCTTCCCCGTCCCATCAGTTTTCATTCGATAGATAGTTTCATTATCATCAAGATTAACGTAATAAAGCCAGTCGCCGGCTACATTGAGGAACCAGGCCGCATCGTCTCCCAGGCGCACCTGGGGGCCACCATTGGCACTGACCCTGTAAATCCTGTTTTGATCATTTTCATTGAGATAAAATAGTTCACTGTCAACAAGAGTGACAAACCAGGCTCCCCCGTCAGTCAGGGGAGTGCATTCACTTCCATCAGTCTTAATACGGTAAAGGCGGTTATCATCATCACGGTTGCTGTAAAATATCCAATCCTCGAGGCTGTTGATAAACCATGCCGAATCGGCACTTATTAAACGGACCCCACCCAAATAATCAGCATGGGCAAGAGCACCGCCCTCGTTACTGCGGAAAATTATCCCGTCCTCGACCGGTACAGCCAGCCCACCGTTGACAATGTTGCCGGCTGTATTTCCCCTGCCCGAAAGAAAAAACAAATCGGTTTCTTCGACGGGTTCCTCCGCCAGTTCCTCCGGGGGATCCCACGGAGAGTCTTCAGCCGGTTCTTCTACCTGAGAAACAGGAACTGCAGCCTCCCCATCATCCTGATCAACACCGCGGTAAAAAACAAAATAATAGATCGCTCCAGCGGCAATCAGAAGGAATAAAACAGCAGCAACCGTGATCACAGGTGCCATATTTTTCTTTCCTCCAGCGCCCTTTCCTGCCACCTTCTTTGTGCCGGTTCCGGCAGGTGGAGGTGGTGCAGAGGTTACAAAATCAGGTATGCCGGTAAGACCAGGCACCTGGCTGGCGCTGGTCCACTCGCCAAGGACCTGATGCCAGACCCTGTCAGTCGGCTCGATATTGCCAGCCTTTGATTCTTCCCAGAGCTGTTGCCAGCTGAAAGGGCCTCTCTGCTGACCCTCCTTATACAAATACCAATCTTCAGCCATTTAAACCGCCTCCCGATTCTTTGTCGACCCGATGATTTTATATAACCAGCAAGCAAATATTAAAAAAGCCAGCCCGTAGACAAGAGGCCCGCGAATCAAGTTGGATAGCGGACTGGCCTGGGAAAAGTCACGAAAAAAATAGGTAACAAACCGACCTGCTGTAAAAACAAGACCAAATACAGCTGCTGCCGCACCATCACCAGTCCTTCTCCGGTAAACCAGCCATGAGACCAAAGCCGCCAGCAGTCCGGCAGCCATTTCGTAAAGCTGGGTCGGATGAACAGGCTGTGGTACTAATAAAAAAGGCGATTCTGTAAAATAAACCTGGTTGATATGAACCGGCGAACCGATAGGAAAAACCACTGCCCAGGGCAGATCAGTCACTTTTCCATAACAGCAGCCATTAAGGAAACAGCCAATTCTTGCTATCGCCGTTCCTACACCCACATGGGGAGCCAAAGTATCGGTCAGTTTCAGAAAAGGCAGGCCCAATATTTTAGCCAGGAGCCACCAGGCAAGCAGGGCTGCAGCCAGACCGCCAAAGAGAGTGAAATTGCGAAAACTAATTTCGCCCAGAAGGTCGGGGTTGGCGATCATTTCCTCAAAATAAAGCAGTCCGTAAAGCAGTCGTGCCCCGATAAAAAAAGATATTATCACCACCAGCAGGACGGCAGTTGTTTTAAAAAATCCCAGGCGGGAACGGCGAAAATGGTACACTGCAGCCACTGCCAAATATAAGAGCGCCACCATTCCAAAAAAACGGTAAGCAGTGATGGAAATAACACTGCCGCCACTCAGATCGATAGTAAAAAGAACAGGGTGCATTGATAACTCCCCGGGCTGAGAAAACAGCCCTCACGAAGCCCATTACGGGCCGACTCGCTGAACCCGCCAGACTCCTGACATAACATCAGGCTTATTGTTGCCTGTCGGAACCGAAAAAGTGCCGCTCAGAGTATCCTTGCCGCTCGTCTGGCCGGTAAAGATCATTTCCAGTCCTTCATCGGAAAAACTGAATTTAACCGTTCCATTCTCATACAGGGCCTCAATATAACGCTCCTCCGATGCCTCAGCGGCATTTTCTTCCGGGAGGACCGCATCAAAACGAATCAAAGCTGAGCCGGTATAGAAATTTTCTGTTTCTGTCTCCTGGAATTCCAGGACCATGGGAACATCAGTATCCAGAAGAGTCTGCATTAACTCTTTAATCGCTTCGATCATCGCCTGGTACATTGCTTCACCGAGATTTTCTTCGCAGCCTTCCACTGCTTCTTTTGCTTCCGGTGATGGGTTCGGACTATCCATTTCAAGAAAAGCGGAATAGGTAAGAGTCCAGTTTCCTTCCCACCTGCCGGCAAGCTCCGGTGCTCCAAGATCAAAAACAACTTCGACCACGCCACCCGGATCCGGGAGCTTCAGATCGACTTCCAGCTCGTCTTCCCCATCAGGCCCGAGACCGGAAAGAACCACTTTACCTGAAGGCTCGGCATTCATCAATCCCAAAAGGGTGCACTGCATTTCCCAGATCCCGTCTTCATCGGTAAATCCAGACCAGCGATCCTGGTTACGGCCCATATCAATGGCAACCGGCAGCTCTTCGATCTTGATTGGCTCTTCTGACTCTTCCATTTCTTCGGGGACGACCACTCGGACCCTGATTTTATAAACACTGTTCAGCATACGGGCTACCCGACGTGCTTCGTTGTTGTAAAAATTCTCCGTCCGTTCATACCTGATCTGGCGGGCCAAACGGCGAAATACCGGCTGCAGTGAATTGACCAGCTCAGCCTTGTGGTTCTCAGCTATACTTTTTTCCAGGGTAGGATTGTCACCACCCGAATAGCTAAACCCCTGCCCCATGTCGCCAAAGACAAAACTCATGCCTTTTGGATCATTCCAGAAGGCATAGACATAGCTGTCAATCGCTTCGGCAATTTTCTTTTCGGCATCTTCAGGTGAAGAAGAATCTTTAATGATCCAGTAAAATGTTTTATACCAATCAACATTGTTTTTTACTTTAAAACCGGGCAGAGTCGAGTATTTCGAGTTCCGGTAATAATACTTTTTGTAAGCATCAACATACATCTGCTCACGACCGGCAATAGCGGTGGAAGCAAATTTGTTGAGACTGTAATCTATAGCAAAAACACCCACCGATGCAATCTTTATTGCTGAAGTCCCCCATTTACCCAGGGCATAATTACCCAGGCCCTTGGTAAAACCGAGAACAGCCGGGGCGGGATTGTCCTGATCGAGATTGATGGCCAGGTTGACAAAAGCCAAACCGAGTCCCATCTCTCCCATGGCCCTATTGATGCTGTTAAGGGTGGAAACTTCAATTACTTCTTCCAGGAAGGTAGATCCTGTCCCGATTACCCCAAACATTTCAGTCGCCGAGTCCCAACCCATTTTTACTGCACCATCGCCGGGAGTGCCTCCTGATCCCATTTCAGAAAGGAGATCAGCAACCTCATCTATTTCAAGGCTGTAAGCACTTGCCGGCAAAAATATTGGCCGGCTGACCACGGCCATAGGTGAATCGGGATCGCTCGACGAACGCTTTACTTTAGCAAAATCTGTCAGATGATATGTATAAAGGGTGAGAATACCTTTTGCCGGATCTACATCATGAACTACCTGATCCCAGGTTCCTCTTTCCTCATTATAGTAGAGGGCACCGTAATAATGTTCAGCGCTTTCCCCCTGGGGAATATCCGACGACTCATATGGAATCTCAATCTCCATTACTCCAGGAAGTTCCGTATAATCACCCAGGGTTATGTTATAAACATCTTCCAGATCTGCGTCTGCAGGTATAGTTTCGTAATCACCAAGGCGAGTCACATTGAGATCCGTCGGTTCTTCCAGCATATCTCCCGGTATTTTTATCCTCACAGAATCTTCGCGGCCAAAAATTTGTTCTTCCTCGGAAGGCTCGACAGTGGTGGAAATAAGAACCCGGTCCCTTCCGCCGAAAGATAGAAAAGGAAGGTCAAGAAAGGTCACAGCAAGAAAAAGCAAAACCCCAAGCAGGATCACTCCCCCGCCGATCAAACCTGCTGTCAGCAAAGAATTTTTCTTTGGAATTTTTTCTGCCTGCCCGGCAACATCCGACCCAGTTGTGATACCATGAGGCACAGGGGAAACAGCAGAACCGGTAAGCTCCGGAATGCGGTCTGCCCGCTGCCAGCTGCCCAGTTCGCTGCTCCACAGATAATCGTCACTCTTGATATTACCAGTATGATAAAAATATACAATTTCTTTCCAGCTATAGGGTCCCTGTTTTTCCCCGGAACGACTGAAATACCATTGACCTGACAACGGCCTTCAACTCCTTTGCCTGAAGGATTATTACAGATTGATCTGTTTCATAGACATACTCAGTCATGCACCACCTGCAGCTGCCAGAATGATTTTTGTTTGATTGATATTTAATCATAGCAACATTTTTCCGCTCCTGTCAATCACCAATGATAAGATAAAAATAACTTTTTTGTTGACAAAAACTAAAACAACCTGTATACTTTGATTTGGGCAAAGACGCCCGCTTGAACAGCAGTAAGTGCTGTCAGCGGGCGTCTTTTCTTTTATAATCCATTTGAAGGAGTTGTTAAATATGGGAATGACCAGAGACGATGTCCTGGCAATAGCCAGGGAGGCGGGTGTGAAGTTCATCCGGTTGCAGTTCACCGACCTGGTAGGACAGTTAAAAAATGTGGCAATCACAAACGAACAGTTGCCCAAGGCACTTGACGGTGAGTTGATGTTCGACGGTTCATCTATTGAAGGTTTTGTGAGGATCGAAGAATCGGATATGTACCTGCGGCCGGATCTCGATACTTTTGCTGTTTTCCCCTGGAGCCCCCAGGAAAATAGTGTAGCGAGGCTGATGTGCGATGTTTATACTCCCGAGGGAGAACCCTTTGCCGGTTGCCCGCGCAGTCAGCTGCAGAAAATGATTGCCCTGGCCGCTAAGGAAGGTTATACCATGAACTGCGGGCCAGAAGCTGAATTCTTCATGTTTCATACCGACGAAAACGGGGCTCCAACTCTCCACACTCACGACCAGGGCGGATATTTTGACCTTGCGCCGACAGATCGTGGAGAAAGTGCCCGCCGGGATATGGTCCTCAGCCTTGAACAGATGGGCCTGGAAATTGAGGCTTCCCACCACGAGGTTGCCCCGGGCCAGCATGAAATTGACTTCAAATACAGCAATGCTCTGCGCACCGCTGATGATCTTTCAACATTTCGATTCGTTGTGAGGACTATTGCCCAGAGGCATGGCCTCTACGCTACTTTCATGCCCAAACCAATCGCACTGATCAACGGGTCGGGAATGCATACCCATCTCTCACTCTTTAAGGAGGGAAAAAACATTTTTTACGATCCCTCAGCCCCCGATGAGATGAGCCAGGAAATGCTCTGGTTCGTCGGCGGTTTGCTCAAGCATGCCCGCGGTTTCACCGCCGTAACCAATCCTTTAATCAATTCATACAAGCGCCTGGTTCCCGGTTATGAAGCACCGGTATACATTGCCTGGTCGCACCGCAACCGCAGTCCTCTGGTCAGGGTTCCGGCCAGAAGGGGAATTGGCACCCGGGTGGAACTGCGCAGCCCGGATCCTTCCTGCAATCCCTATCTGGCTTTCGCCGTAATGCTGAAGGCCGGCCTTGATGGTATCCTGAATAAAATCGATCCTCCGGAACCAGTTAACCTCAATATCTACAGATTGTCCAAAGAGGAAAAGAATGATCACAATATTGAAAGCCTTCCAGGAACCCTTTACGAAGCAATCATGGAACTTGATAATGATATGATAATCCGGGAAGCACTGGGAGAACACATTTACGACCGTTTCC
>JAXHVH010000039.1:0-23037 GCA_034189085.1 Bacillota bacterium
TTGTTATAACTATTGCCAAAGGAAGTGATCTGGTGGAAGAACAGTTGCAAAAAGTTTTTGCCTCCTATAAAGGGGAAAGAAGCGAACTGATAGCCGTCCTGCAGGATGTGCAGAAGGAAATCGGCTATTTGCCCGAAGAAGCGATGGAGAAAATTGCCCGCTTTGTCAGGGTCCCTGAAAGTAAAGTGTTTGGAGCAGCGACCTTTTATGCCCAGTTTAAGATGAAACCGCGGGGCAAATATATTATTCGGGTTTGTAAAGGAACGGCCTGTCATATTCAGGGCAGTGACAAGATTTCTGAACGTATTGAAGATCTTCTCAAAGTGGAGAGCGGTGATACCACTGACGATTTGAAATTTACCCTGGAAGAAGTGGCCTGCATAGGGGCCTGTGCCCTGGCTCCTGTGATGATGATAAACGATAATCCCCATGGCAGGTTGACACCGGATAAGATAAAGGGCATTCTTGACAGTTATGAATAAAGACGGGAGGGGTTACGATGGAAAGGTTTATTGATCATTGCTGTGAAAAGTGCACCCACACAAAGGAGACACCCTGTAAAGATTTTATCCGCTGTTGTCTTGAAGGGCCGCTTTGCCATGATGATGAAAACTGCAGGGCTAAGAGGAAAGCCATCGTTGATAAAGTAGCTTTAAATGACAAATTCGTGATTTGCTGAAAAATAGAGATTGCTGAACAAGCAGATCCAACGGAGGTGGAATAATGTCTTTTCGAAAGCACCTGATGATTTGCAGTGCAACAGGTTGTATCGCTTCGGGAGCGAACAAGGTTCATGAAGCTTTGATTGAGGAGCTTGAAAAAAGAGGGATCAGGGATCAATATCGCCTTGTTATGGGAGGTTGCGTGGGGTTCTGTGAAGCAGGCCCCATTATTGTTGTTTACCCGGATGAAATATTTTACTGTCGGCTGAAGCCGGAAGATATGGCCGAACTGGTTGAAAAACACCTGGTCGGCGGAGAAGTTGTGGAGAGGTTGCTCTATGACGGGCCGGATGTGGACAAACCGGCTGCTTTTTATGATACGATACCTTTTTATGCCAAGCAAAAATTCAATGTTTTGCGTAACAGCGGGATTATTGATCCGGAAAACATAGATGAATATATCATGCGCGGTGGTTACCGGGCTCTTTCCAGGATCCTGGAAATGGAGCCGGCTGGCATCTGCGCTGAGGTCAAAGAATCGAAACTGCGGGGGCGAGGTGGAGCCGGATTCCCCACCGGTATGAAATGGCAGTTTGCCCTCAGCAGTCCTGGAGACAAAAAATATGTTGTCTGCAATGCCGACGAGGGAGACCCGGGTGCATTCATGGATCGCAGTATCCTCGAGGGTGATCCGCATGCGGTGATCGAAGGAATGATTTGCTGCAGTAAAGCGATCGGTGCCGCCGCCGGTTATATTTACTGCCGGGCTGAATATCCTTTGGCTATCAAACGGTTGCGCATAGCCATCAGCCAGGCTGAGGAACACGGCATCCTTGGTGAAAATATCCTGAACTCGGGCCATAACTTCAGAATCAAGATCAAGGAAGGAGCCGGAGCTTTTGTCTGCGGCGAAGAAACAGCCCTTCTTGCTTCCATTGAAGGGCGCCGCGGGGTGCCCAGGCACCGCCCGCCTTTTCCTGCCGTGGAAGGCCTGTGGGGCAAGCCGACCTGCATCAATAATGTGGAAACATTTGCCAATATTCCACTAATTCTCAAAGGAGGCGGAGTGGCTGAATATGCTGCTGTGGGAACCGAGGGCAGCAGGGGGACCAAAGTTTTTGCTCTTGCCGGGAAAATTCGCAACACCGGTCTCTGTGAAGTGCCCATGGGCACAACTATCAGGGAAATTATTTATGATGTCGGCGGGGGCATAAAAGAAGGGCGAAAATTTAAAGCTGTTCAGGCGGGTGGCCCTTCAGGAGGTTGCATCCCCGAAGAACATCTCGACCTTCCTATCGATTACGATTCGCTTAATGCTGCCGGGGCCATTATGGGGTCGGGCGGCCTTGTGGTTATGGATGAGCGGACCTGCATGGTTGACCTGGCCCGTTATTTCTTGAGCTTTACCCAGAAAGAATCATGTGGCCAGTGTATACCCTGTCGGCTCGGCATGACCCAGATGTATAAAATACTGGTGGATATCACCGAGGGGCGTGGAAAACCCGAGGATATTGATCTCCTTGAAGAACTGGCGGTTGCTGTTAAAAAAGGATCCATGTGCGGCTTGGGGCAGACCGCTCCCAATCCGGTTTTAAGCACCCTGCGTTATTTCCGGGAAGAATATGAAGCCCATGTTATTGAAAAAAGATGTCCATCCCTGGTTTGCCGGGCGCTGCTGGAGTATCGCATCGATCCCGAAAAATGCATCGGCTGCAGGCTCTGTGCAAAGGCCTGCCCGGCTGGGGCAATTAGCGGTGAGAAGAAGGAACCGCATGTCATCGACCAGGAAAAGTGCACAAAATGCGGGACCTGCCTGGAAGCCTGTCCGAAAAAGGTAAGCGCAGTAACCGTTGTTTCAGAAGGGATCAGAGCAGCAGAAAAAGCTGAAACAAGCGAGGAGGGATCCAGATGTCAGAGTTAATAACATTGACAATTGATGGGAAAGAAATTAAAGCTGCCCCGGGCGCTTCCGTTTTACGGGCTGCCCTGGCCAATGGTATTTATATTCCCCATTTGTGCGATCATCCCGATCTAAAACCGATTGGTGTCTGCCGGGTTTGCCTGGTGGAGATCGAAGGACGTAAACCAACTGTTTCCTGCATGACCCCGGTTGAAGAAGGGATGGTTGTCCATACTTCTACCGAGGATCTGGAATCAATCCGCCGGGCAAACCTGGAATTGCTGATTGTCAATCATGATTACAACTGCCAGGAATGTTCCATGAACGGCAGGTGCCAGCTGCAGGATGTCACCCGTTTTATAGGGGTGGATGAGAAAAGGCTGGCAATGATGCGCAAACCACCGCTGGATGATCCCATAGATAATTCCAATCCCTATTTTTTGCGCAATATGAACAAATGTATCCTCTGTGGCATATGTGTGCGCACCTGTGATGAAATACAGGGTGACGGCTGCATCGATTTTGCTTACCGTGGAATCAAGACCAAAATTGCTGTTCTCGGAGACAAACCGATTCTCGATTCCACCTGTGTTTCCTGCGGTGAGTGTGTTGCCCGCTGTCCCGTAGGAGCCCTGGTTCCCAAAGAGGCTATCGAACCGACTTACGAAGTGGAAACTGTCTGCCCTTTCTGCGGCTGCGGCTGCGGGATAATGGTTGGAGCTCGTGGGGGCAGGATAGTCAGCTCAAGAGCAGTTCCAGACAGCCCGGCCAGCGGGGGGACACTCTGTGTCAAGGGGCGTTACGGCCTCAGCTTTGTTAATCACCCCGACCGTTTGACCACTCCGCTGATTCGTAAAAACGGCGAACTGGTAGAAGCGAGCTGGGAAGAAGCACTTTCCCTGATTGCCGAAAAACTTTCCCGGTATAAAGGAGATCAATTTGCGGCTATTGCTTCGGCCAAGGGTACCAATGAAGACAATTACGTTATGCAAAAATTCACCCGGGTGGTGATGGAAACAAATAACATCGATCACTGTGCTCGCCTCTGACATGCTCCCACTGTGGCCGGTCTGGCCAACTCACTGGGTAGTGGAGCGATGACCAACTCCATCGCTGAAATTGAAAATGCCGCCTGCATTCTGGCTGTTGGTACCAGCACGACCGATGCTCATCCCATTATTGGTTACCGTGTTAAAAGAGCGGTGCGGAAAGGGGCCAGGCTGATTGTGATCAATCCGCAGGATATTCATCTCTGCCAGTTTGCTGATCTGCACCTGCCTCTTAAGCCGGGTAGTGATGTTGCCCTGCTGATGGGAATGGCCCGGGTGATAATTGAAGAAAATCTGCACGACGTTGAGTTTATTAAAAAACGCTGCGAGAACTTTGAGCAGTTCAAGGAATCACTGGCAGAATTCACCCCGGAATTTGTCAGCGAAAAAACCGGGCTGGACTGGGATCTCATTGTTAAAGCAGCCAGGATGTATGCAGAAAACAGTCCGGCTTCCATCCTCTATGCCATGGGAATAACCCAGCATTCTCATGGCACTGACAATGTGCTGGCCACCAGCAATCTGGCTCTCCTTACCGGCAATATGGGCAAACCGTCATCAGGGGTAAATCCCCTGCGCGGGCAGAACAATGTCCAGGGGGCCTGTGACATGGGGTCGCTTCCCAATGTCTTTACCGGTTATCAGAAGGTGGACAACGAGGATGCACGACGCAAGTTTGAGGAGGCCTGGGGTGTTCCTCTGAGCGGAGCTCCCGGTATTACACACACGGAAATATTTGACGCCGTCCACGAAGGGAAAATCAAGGCTATTTACCTTGTCGGTGAAAATCCAATATTGTCGGAAGCAAATGCATCTCATGCCCGTGAAGCAATGGATAAACTGGAGTTTTTCGTTGCGCAGGACATTTTTCTTAATGAAACAGCAGTCCTGGCCGACGTTGTTCTGCCCGCCACCTCCTTTGCTGAAAAGAACGGGACATTTGTCAACACCGAAAGAAGGGTCCAGCGTATACGCCAGGTGATCAATCCCATTGGCGAAACGAGACCGGACTGGTGGATTACAAGTGCCATCGCTAACGAAATGGGTGCCGAAGGGTTTGCCTACAACAGCGCCGAGGAAATATTTGACGAAATGAGTGCTTTGACGCCCAGCTATGCCGGTCTTACCTATGAACGGATCGCTGAAAAGGGTATTCAGTGGCCCTGCCCATCGAAGGATCATCCGGGGACAAAATATCTCCACGCTGAAAAATTCGCCACTCCAAGCGGCAGGGGAAAGCTGGTTCCCCTGGCTTTCAGGCCGTCGGCGGAAATTTGTGATTCCGATTACCCCATTGTTTTAACCACCGAGCGTAACCTCTTTCAATTTCACAGTACGGTAACCCGTTATGCCGAAGGGCTCGATGAATTAAGCGGCGATGAGCATATCTTGATCAATCCGGTTGATGCTGAAGAACTTGGTATTGCGGACGGAGATATGGTAGAGGTCAAGTCGAGACGAGGAACAATCAAAGTCAAGGCGAAGGTAACAGACCATACTCACCAGGGAGTGGCTTCTCTCAGTTTCCATTTTGCCGAATGCCCTACTAACTTGCTGACCAGCTCTGCCCTGGATCCGGTAGCCAAAATTCCGGAAACGAAGGTTTGTGCAATAAGTATTGAAAAAATCTGAGGCAACAATAGTTAATGAATAAGGACTGGGCTTTTCCGGTTGTCGGAAAAGCCCTTTTTAATGATTCCTCCGGATATACAGTTAGTTCAACTGGTGGAAATGATAATTTTTTGGCGGCCATTTTTTACCTTGTCACTGTGGGAAAAACTACCGGCGCATTAAAAACAAAAAGACAACAGGTATTAAAATATTTATAGTCAGCAACCGGCAGAGATGAATGATGGAGATGTTGAAGGCGTTGTAATGATGTTTGATGGCCATTGCCGTGATCACCGTAAACCCGCCAGGAGCTGCGGCCAGAAAACTGGTTGGATAATCCCAGCCGGTCAGGCGGCAGACCACCCATGACATTATAAATGATGTAATAAACATCAATAATGTCACAGCCAGAATGGGAAACAACAACCGGGGTTCAGCCAGGGTGGCAAAAGTTGCCAGTGATATGTTGTCTGCCACGACAATGCCCATCAAAACAAGGACCAGGTCAATGAGACGCGGTGGCAGTTTGATTGTTGGAATGCCTGTTAAAGATACGGCAGCGGTAAAAACCATTGCCCCAACAAGCAGACCTGCCGGCAGCCCTGCATATTCAAGAATCAACCCGCCGGCAGCTGCCGCTGCAAGGGTGATTGATATTCTTTTCCATGAAGAAAGAAAAGCATTGAATCTCCGGATGATTCTTTCCTGGCTGCAGAAATTCTTTAACCTGCTTTTGTAAGAGGCTATTGTCCGGGGCAAAGTTGTTTTTCTCTTTCCGCGGGAGGCATTATCTGCATTTTCTGCTTCACTGTTTTCCGCCGGGTTGCCATTTTTCATGCGGCTGAATATGATGGGAAAAAAAATTACCGTTCCAAGAGTTCGGATCATCTGGGCAACAATAACAATGGCCAAACTGGCACCCGAGGCGATGGCAACCAGGGTAATTTCCGGCAGGCCACCCATGCTGGCGGCCAGCAGGGCGGTGTATAGATCGATTGTTGAATAGTGGGCCAGGCAGAATCCAAGCACGAAAGCTATCGCCAGGGCCCAGAGCAACACAACTACCCCTGCCGGGGCAATCGACTTTAAACCCCTGATTTTTTCCCATGTGATCATGGAACCGACGTAGATCCCGATCATAACCTGTACTACAGGGTACAGAAAACCGGGAGCATCTGGTAGATCGGCCTGCAGAGCACGCAGAGTACCGATCAATATAAGGGGGCCGATTAACTCGACTGCCGGCAGATGCAGTAAAGACAGAATGAACCAGCCGATCAATCCAATAGTAAAAAGTATTGTAAAATCCAACAGGGTCTGAAGAAACATAAATTGATTATATCACCTGCTGCATATTTCTTCTATCACAGGGCTACTGAAAAGCCCAAAGCTTCCGGCAGAATGGCGTCCGGGCTCCGAAACAGAGAAGACAATATTCTTTCCCACTGCTCTGATCAATGGTATAATATAAGCTGTCCTGCTTGAAATCTTGTTGAAGGAGTGTTGGTGGTCCGGTGTTCCCGTTGCGCGATACAATTACCTATCACGGCGCTAAGATTGCCACCTTTGGCCTGCTGATCATTACCGGCCTGGCCTACATATACCAGCTTTCCCTTGGTGTTACCAGTTATGAAACGATCTTTTATGATTACGGATTTATCCCCGCTTCTTTTTTCCAGGATCCAACCGGTCAAGTTTTCACCATTTTCACCAGTATGTTTGTGCACGGCTCGCTCCTGCACCTGCTGAGTAACCTCTGGTTTCTCTGGGTGTTCGGACCTGCTGTGGAAGGGCGCCTCGGCTTCGGGCGTTTTATGCTGCTCTACCTGCTCTCAGGAGTAGCGGCGGCTTTACTCCAGGGTTTCGCCCTGCCGGAGAGCACGGTTCCCATGGTCGGCGCCTCGGGAGCTGTTTCCGGTATTCTCGGTGCTTACCTGATCTTGTTTCCCAGGGCCCGGGTCCTGACCATCATCCCGCCCTTTATCTTTTTCTTTTTTTGGCTGCCTGCTCCTATTTATCTTGGTTACTGGATTATTCTCCAGTTTATCAGCGGTCTTTATGCTGTCCCGGGGGTGGCCTGGTGGGCTCATGTCGGTGGTTTTCTACTTGGCCTGGTCCTCATATTGATCCTGCGCCCCAAACGCAATTACCGTGCCGATCCCTTCTGGGAATGCTGGCGTGATTACTGTTAGTTTTGCCCGGAGAATTTTTTGACCGATTAGAGCAAGGAGGTTAATGGAAATGGAAATACTTTCCCAGGTGTTTTGGATATTTTTAATCCTGACCATGCTGACGCCGTACTTGCAACAGCAGATGCTGCGGGCCGCCAGAACTCGCAAGATGATGGAATTGGAAAAGAGAAGAGGCAGCCGGGTTATTACCCTTATCCACCGCCAGGAAGCGGTGAATTTGCTCGGTATTCCCCTGACCCGTTATATCAATATTGAAGACTCTGAACAGGTTCTGACAGCGATCAGGCTTACAGATAAAGATGTGCCAATTGATCTCATTCTCCACACTCCCGGCGGCCTGGTCCTTGCTTCGGAGCAGATTGCCGAAGCGCTGCTGCGCCACCCCGGTAAGGTAACTGTATTTGTTCCTCATTACGCCATGTCCGGCGGGACAATGGTTGCCCTGGCTGCCGATGAGCTGGTCATGGATGAAAATGCCGTTCTCGGCCCTCTCGATCCCCAGCTGGGGCAGTATCCGGCTGCTTCACTGATTCGGGTCCTGGAGCAAAAGCCGATCAAGGAGATTGATGATCAGACTGTGATCCTGGCCGATGTTGCCGAAAAAGCCCTGCGCCAGGTTAAAATTACTGCCAAAAACCTTCTGTTCAAGCATATGGATGAAGAAACAGCCGAAAAAACAGCCGAGAAGTTGACCCAGGGCACATGGACGCACGATTATCCCATCGATGTCCAGCAGATTGCCGAACTGGGAATTGATGTTAACACGGACGTGCCCGGGGAAATATACAGCCTCATGAGCATGTTCCCGCAGCCCCGTACAGCCCGTCCAAGCGTCGAATACAATCCCGGCCCCATTTATCCGGCCGGACCAAAGGATAAATAATTCACCCTGGTTCAAAATCACTATATGACAAATACCGGCCGATGAAGTAGTTGGCAGGACATTTACTGCTGTGCATTGCATCTCTGGTACGGAAGAACCAAACTGGCTGGAAAAATTCGTCCGGGTAGCCCGCACCGGGCAGAGCGAGGTTTTCGAGCTATATTTTCAATCTGTTGATCGCTGGTATAAGTTTTCTGTTGTTAGCGACAGGCCGGGTTATTTTGCTACCGTGTTCCGTGAATCTCAGCTCGCAAGCTGGATATAGAGGTCCTTGATACTTGATGCCCTGGGGGGTATCTCAAAAATGCTGCTTCAGGTTCCCCTTGATGAACCTACCCTGAAAATGCATATTACCATTTTCATCCTTCTGATGGTGCCCCCGCAAAATGGGGGCATGAAGGTCTTATTACGAGCGGATTGCCGAAGACATCAAGGCCCTTTCCGGGACGCGGTTCGTCATCTGCGCGAAAACTGGGGCGGGAGCGGTTACCCCCACGGGCCTCGGTGGTGAGAAAATATCCTTATACAGCCGCATCCTGGCCCTGGCCGATGCGCATACAGCACTATGATCTATCCCCGTTTTATGCCCGTTGTTGCAGCAGAGAAGACTCTCTTGAAGAACTGAAGCTCTGCAGTGGTGTGCAGTTTGACCCGCAGCTGCTGTCGTTTTTAAAAAAAACCCTTGCCCGCGTTGCAGCGCAGGAAGATGAACAGAAGGGTTTAACTCCCGGATAAATTGTTCAGTTCTTCGGCAGTGGAAAAGAAATAGTCACTACAGCTCCACCCTGCGGGCGGTTACCCAGAGTAATGGATCCCCCGTGTTTTTCCACAATAGCCTGCGATATGGCCAGGCCCAGTCCACTGCCGCCGTTCCTGCCCCGGTAAAATGGTTCGAAAGCTTTTTCAGGTTCATCATTTTCAAAACCCGGGCCGTCATCGGCAATTTCAATGCGGCCTTTTTCGGTTTTGATCCATATTGAATGATTGGCATGACGCAGGGC
This sequence comes from Bacillota bacterium, assembly GCA_034189085.1. GTDB lineage: Bacteria > Bacillota > Dethiobacteria > DTU022 > DTU022 > M55B129. The sequence goes on from JAXHVH010000039.1 coordinate 9,299, forward strand.
ATTGCCGATTATATTAAGTAAAAGGCGGTGTATTTTTTCCGGGTCACCCTGCACTGTTTCTTCGCTGTCGTTTATTGCTTCTATGTCTATATTTTTTTCCCGGGCCAGGCTCTGCAGGGCATAAACCGCTTCCCGAACAGCGTCATAAAGGACCACCTCTTCGAAAGTATAGGTTTCTTTTACCCGTTCCATCTTGGATAGATAGATAAATTGCTCCACCAGTGTTTTCATTCTCCTACTTTCCTTAATAATTACATCCAGAGCCTGGGTGCTTTCTTCCGGGGAGATTGTGCCGTCTTTCATTGCTTCGGCGTAGCCCTGGATTGACATCAAAGGTGTTTTTAACTCATGCGATGCTTTCTGGAAAAAATCTTTCTGAGCCCGATCATATTCGGCCAGTTTCCCGGCCATTTCGTTGATGGTGTCGGCCAGTTCTTCAAGTTCATCCCCGGTTTTCAGGGTTACCCTGCCCCCAAAATCCCGTCGAGCCAGGGCGGAAGCTTTATCTTTCAATTTCTGCAAAGGATCGACAACCACCCGGGTAATAAGTGCTCCAGCCAGGATGGATACGACCGTGCCGGCAACAAGGGCCAGGGCTAAAAATCCGAGCAGGCTGCGGTTGAGCTGGGTCAACAAGTCCAGACGGGAATAGAGGATCAGGGACCCTTCCTGATCACTAATCACCGCCGGGATGGAGACGGCTACCAGATCTTTTTCCACAAGGTGGTTTTCCCTGTCCAGTTCTGACGACAGGGCTCCGAAAGGTTCATTTTCAATGATACTACCCGGAGGATAGCTATCCTCATCACTGCTTTCCATAACGGTCCCATCTTTGAGAAGCAGCAGATAATCGGCATAGGCGATGCGATTGGCCAGGCCGAAATAGACCCCACGCATGTGCCCTCCCCCGTGCATGCCCGCACTACCCGGATTCATGGCGAGGTTTTCCGCAACCCTGGTCAGGCTGTCGATGGTATCATTGATCAGGTAACGGCGCACGGTCAGGCTAAATGTGAGTGTAAGGACAGCCAGGGAAATGAGCAGAACGGCAAGATAGCCGGCAAAAATGCGTTTAAACATCAAGCTTGTACCCGTAACCCCACACTGTGGCTAACTGCGGCAGGGCTCCTTTCTGGCGCATTTTTTTACGAATTCTTTTTACCGCGTCATCCACTGCCCGTTCTTCGCCTTCGAAATCGTAACCCCAGATCTGGTCTAAAAGTTGTTTACGGCTGAAAGGGCGGTTTGGAGAAGATGCTAGAAGGTGGAGCAGTTCATATTCCTTTCCTGTGAAAGAAGTTTCTTCACCGCCTATGGTGATTTTTCGTTGTTCGGGGTAAACAGTCATATTTTTTAAGCTCAGGTTGCCTGGTTCTCCTTCAGGTGCGTGATAGCGTTTAAAAATATTGGCTATTCGGATAACCAGTTCCCTGGGGCTGAATGGTTTGGCCAGGTAGTCGTCTCCGCCCAGTTCCAGTCCAAGGACACGATCAAATTCTTCGCCCCGGGCGGAGACAAAAATTATGGGTAGATCGTAAGTTTCCCTGATTTTACGGCATACGGTAAGGCCGTCGGAGCCGGGAAGCATGATGTCGAGGACAAACATATCCGGTGTTCCACCGGTCAGGGCCCGTTCAAGTTCTTCCGCGGAGGCAAAGAGGCGTACCTGGTAACCTTCTTTCTCCAGGTAGCGCCTGATCAGTTCCCGAATATTTGTTTCGTCGTCAACAACCCAGATTGTCTTTCCTGACATAGTGGTGCTCCTTTGCCAACCCGGCATCGCCCGGGTGTATATTCTGTTTCTATTGTAAACAAAAGGGGCTTGAATTGGAACAGGGAGGGTGGGATTTATGCCGATAAAAAAGTCCGGGAATTGGTATCTCCCGGACCTGTGGGCGTTATGAGCGCTTTTTTAACGATTGAAATAATCGCCGTACCCTCCACAACAGTAGCCTTTCCTTTGTTCGGAATTCTGGAAACGCTCGGAGAGTTCGGGAAAAGCTGCACCCATTGCAGTTCTTTTTTCTTCCATTAGCTTAAAGCGTTCTTCTTCTACTGCCTGGATTCCTTTGTCATCTCCGCTTTTACGGAAAGCAAGCATTTTTTCCCTCAGTTCATACATTTTGTTCTGAAACTGTTCCATAATCCTTTCAAGGCGGGGCTGTTCTTCTTCACTCAAGGAATCTCTGAGGCAGGTTCCTCCCGACCCGTAACTGCCAAAACCGCCGAAAGCAAAAACAGAAGACGATAGAGACAGAACAAGGGCTACAATAAGTGTCAGAATGAGTAATGTTTTTTTCATTATTTTCAACCTCCTATCGGTTTGCTGCTTTTCAATTCAATTATAACGGGCTGTTGAGGCAGGTTTGTGGCAAGAATATTAAGTTATCTTAATATATGTGATTGCGAAAGCTATTTCATCCGGATATAATATGGCAGTGACTTATTTTACTTTGAAGGGGGCAAATAATGAACGATATTCTGAGAATATCATTGATCGGGCTGGCCGCCGGGGTGATTGGTACAGGATCGGGGACAATCATCGCCTTGTTTGTCAAAAATCCCGGCAAGACTATGCTCAGTTTCATTCTTGGTTTTGCCGGTGGGATAATGCTGGCTATCGTTCTTAATGATCTGTTGCCCGGAGCAGTGGAATCAGGCAATTTTGTGACCGCTTTTGCCGGCCTGCTGGTGGGCACAGTATTTATTCTACTGCTCGATTTGAAAATGCCTCATTTTCATTTTTTTGAAACAACCGAAGAACTGACCCGTTTTATTCGTACCGGGACTATCCTCGGCCTGGGCATTGCAATGCATAACCTGCCCGAAGGTATTGCCATTGGTGCCAGTTATGTTGCTTCGCCCGCTCTCGGTTTTACCCTTGCCCTGACCATTGCTCTCCACAACATACCCGAGGGGATTGCCATGGCCTGCCCGCTTTGTGTGGGAGGTATGCGCACCCGCTGGGTTCTGCTTTATACGGCCATGGCCGGACTGCCCATGGGATTGGGCGCTTTAATCGGTTCCAGCCTGGGGACTGTATCTCCGGTAGTGCTTTCCCTATCCCTGGGGTTTGCCGGAGGAGCGATGCTTTATATAATTTTTGGCGAGCTGATCCCGGGAGCCCAGGATTCCGGCAGTGGCCATGCCGGTACCTTCGGTGCTGTTTTTGGGACCATTGTTGGAATTTTGCTGCTTTCGATAATATAACTGGTAACATAAATATTAGGTAAAGTTTTCAACCTTCATCATCGAATCATCCTTCAGGTGACTGTTTTTCCCCTATTCTGCTATTTGAGAAGGAATACCAATGAAGAAAAAAAATGGAGAAAGCCCGAACTGCCTGATCAAATAAAAATCCCCTTATTAACTTCAACATGCTTACAACCCGGTTGACTGGTACCCCTTGGGGGAAAGAAGCCTTTACCAGGGCTGAGGTTGAGAATAAGCCGATCTTTTTAAGTATTGGTTATTCAACCTGCCACTGGTGTCATGTCATGGAGCGTGAATCTTTTGCAGATCAGGAGATAGCGACCCTCCTTAATAATTATTATATATCCATCAAGGTGGATCGCGAAGAGCGCCCCGATATTGACCAGGTTTATATGTCCGCCTGCCAGGTTTTAACCGGCCAGGGTGGTTGGCCGTTAACAATAGTGATGGGAGCCGATAAAAACCCCTTTTTTGCCGCCACCTATTTGCCTAAACATTTGCGTCCCGGATTGATAGGATTAATAGAGCTTTTACCGCAATTACATGAGCTGTGGATCAATGATCGCCTGCGCATTGCCAGAACAGCAAGGGAACTGGCTGCTTTCCTGCGCCAGCAGTCCCTGCAAGGAATAAAGACGTCAACAAGAGAGAAGGTGGTTATGCCTTCTGATCGATTGCTTGATAGGACATATGAGCAGCTGGCAGAAATGTATGATCATCATTACGGAGGGTTTGGTCAGGCGCCGAAATTTCCGTCAACACACCGTCTCATTTTTTTGCTTCGTTACTGGAAAAGAACAGGGCGTAATGAAGCCCTGACCATGACAGTAAATACTCTTAAGGCAATATATAATGGCGGCATCTTTGATCAGATTGGTTTTGGTTTACAACTCTATTTAGTAGACCGCCGGTGGCTGGTTCCTCATTTTGAAAAAATGCTTTATGATCAGGCACTGACGGCGCTGGCGGCCATGGAAGCATATCATACCCCAGGAGAGCCTGAGATGTCTGCTTTTGCCCGAAAGATCTGTCAGTACGTCTTAACCATCCTTGTTTCACCAGCCGATGCATTTTATTCGGTTGAAGATGCTGACAGCGAGGGGGAAGAAGGGACCTTTTATCTCTGGACAAGAGATGAACTGCTCAATCTGCTCGGAGAAAAAGAGGGAAAGATTGTTGCCGATTATTATGGTGTTACCGAAAAAGGTAATTTCGATGCAGGGAAAAATATTTTACACCGTTGCCGAGATTTACGATGGGGCTCACCCCTCGGCAGTTTCTGTAACAGCCATGAACATGCTGTGCCTGGGATATCAACTTCCAGATGATGAATTGCTGAATAAGGGTGATCTGGTCTTAAAAAGACAGCGAGAAAAACTGGCTGATAATCCTGTTGCTTACACTTTTATGCTCACGGCTCTTGAGTATGCCCTTCGAATGAAAGAGGGGAATCTTTCCTGTACTGTCGATGGTGACTGCGGGTGGGAATAACTTTCCTGATCCCGCCGCGGGGATCGACTACATCACCATGGTAGCGCGGGATGATATGAATGTGAAAATGGAATATGGTCTGCCCGGCGTCGGAACCGACGTTGGAGCCGATGTTGAAACCGTCAGGTTTATATTTTTCCTGCAGACCCTGGCAGACAGTGAAGATCAGCCTGACCATGGCGGTGTGTTCTTCCGCCGTGGCGCTAAAATAATCTTCCACATGCCGCCTGGGAATCACCAGGCAGTGCCCCCTGCTAACCGGGCAGGCATCATGAAAGGCCAGGGCCAGGTCATTTTCAGCAATAATATTTAATTTCGCGGGATGACAAAATACACAGTCTTCCATCGTGTTCCTCCTTAGTGCGGCAAGCATGTAGCCGGGCATTCCGGGCGTTCAAAATAGCCACCCTTTAACTATATCATAAATTGTAAACAGGGCTTTGGATGCCAGCAGGGTTGAAATGAGACAAGAAGTTTCAGTCCGACCATTTTAGGTAATAATATATTATAATTACTTTGTGTACGGTCGTCACTTTTTTTAGCGGGACCGTTGTTAATCCTTATATAATGCTCGGCGCTTCTGATTCGCGTCATTACTGTGCGATCATTGATAAGGTATTCCGTTTTTCACCTGTTGCTATGAGCCCGGAGGAACTACACAGCATTCATGGTATCGATGAGTGGATCCCCGTTAATAAAATGGGGATGATAGTCGATTTTTACCGGGAGCTGGCCAGTCGCAGCTAAGGGATCACTTCAGGGCAGGATATTACCCCGTGATAGTGGAATATTATCAGGTGGCCTAAAAGGGGCGGGGAGGTTATTAAATGATTGAACAAAGTAATTCGGAGCGTTTTCTAAACGCTTTTTCGGCAATTGAACATGAAATGGAACGGATTCTAAACATCAAGGATCACCGCCGTTTTTTTGAACTTGTGGATAGAAGCGCCCGTGTTAATCCGGTAATCGAACGGTTCCGCTTTGATCTAAGAGAGTACAGTGAACTGCGCAATGCGATCGTTCACGATCGGGTAGGAGGCGAAATTATTGCCGAACCAAATGATGAAGTCGTGCACTCTATTGAACATATTGCCACCCTTCTTCTCGAACCGCCCAAAGTAGCGCCCCTTTTTTTGAAGGATGTCCTTTCACTGAAAGCTTCCGATCCAGTTTCGAAAGCGGTTTGCGCTTTCAGCAAACATTCGTTCACCCAGGCACCGGTTATCGAAAATGGAAAGCTGGTTGGCCTGCTTACGTCGAAGATGATTGTCATGTGGATGGGGATAAGCCTGGCAGACGATTCTTTTGATATTGATAAAACTTCAGTAATGGATGTCATCGAGGTAGTGGGTTATGAAAAAGAATATGAAATTGTGCCGGTGACTAAACCGCTGTTTGATATTCCCGATCTCTTTTATCTCTGGCAGAAGAAAGAACGCAAGCTGGAAGCGGTTCTTATTACTCAGAATGGCGAAAAGGATGAACCGTTAATGGGAATTATAACCAACCGCGATCTGCCTCAGATTCACCTTGAACTGGGCCAGAACAGTAAGGAGCAGTAAGCTTATGAACAGGAAAAAGATCGGGTTGGCCATTTTTACTGTGGCTATTTGTTTGGGACTGATGTTTGTTTTTGCCTGTATAATGGGATACGGTTCTGTTGATTGTTCCTCTTCAACTGTTGGGGAAAAAGTCCTGGAAGATGGCAATGTTGAAGAGCCGGTTGAAAAGACGGTGGATTGGCCGGCCTTAATTTTTGCTGACGATAAAGAGACCAGGGAAGAACCGGGGGAAAAGGTCAGGCCTGAACCGGAACCTGAACCCGAACCGGAAAAGGAACCTGAGGGAAACCCGGAAGAACCTGTTACTGCCCGGGATGAATCAACCGAAGGTCAGGAACCGGCAGCCACGGCTCCTTCTTCGGAAGTGGCTGCTTCTCCAACCGGCCTGAGCATTAAAGAGCAGCAGATGTTCGCTTTGCTTAACGAAGCACGAAAAAATTCCGGGTTATCCGCCTTGCAGTATTCCAGTAAATTGACCGGTGTTGCCCGGGCCAAGAGTAATGATATGGTTGATCACAACTATTTTGGCCATGTTTCGCCAGTGTATGGCGATCTGGGCAGTATATTGAGCCGGTTCGGGGTCAGCTACCGGGCGGCAGGTGAAAACCTGGCCATGAATTCGAACGGCAGCGTATCTGCAGCTCACAATGCTTTGCTCGGGTCATCGCCACATCGGGCCAATATGCTCAATGGGAATTATAACAGCGTTGGCATCGGGATCGCTGTCGGCGGCGACGGGTGCCACTACTATACTCAGATCTTCACAGGCAACTAGTATTACCCCTGCGACAATTGGTTTTCGCAATTTCATTTTCAGGAGGCGTACTATGCAGAAAAAACAACTGCTTGTATTAATCATCCTATTTTTTGCTGTTGTCTTCCTGACCCGACCTGTTCTTGCTGTTGAAGAAGATTATGATTATGAAGGATATATGGAAGAAGGATACACGGAAGAAGAATATATAGAAGAAGAGCATTTCTACCGGGCGCGGATCTTAAAAATCGATGAAACAGAAGAACAAAAACAGGAATATTATACTGTGGTGGAACAAAAAGTTTCGGTCTGCCTGACCAGCGGCCCCTACCGGGGTGAGATTATCACTATTAACAATACCTATTTTGCGGGGGATCCTGTTTATGACTTCATGCTTGAAGAAGGACAGGAAGTGATCGTTGTCACCCTTGGTGAAGAAGGCGATTTTGAACGAGCTTACGTCCAGGACATCGCCCGTGACCGGGGCGTATATTATCTCATTGGCGTATTCATACTTGCCCTGCTGGTTGTGGGCCGAATGAAAGGGCTAAAAACAATTATAACCCTGGCCGCGACAATCTATTTAATCATTCAGTTTTTGCTTCCCTTGCTGCTGGCCGGCTATAGTCCTATCCTGCTGGCTATTGGTGTGGCTACCCTGGCTATCACTTTTACCCTTTTTATAATAGGGGGTCTCAACCTTAAATCTCTGGTTGCTATCCTGGGGACAGTGGTAGGAGTTGGCATCGCTGGCTTGATGGCTTACTGGGCCGGCAGTATTGCCTGCCTCACCGGTTTTGGGACCAATGAAGCACAGATGCTTTATTTCCTGGACCACACCATTGATTTTCGTGGGCTGCTTTTTGCCGGGATTATTATTGGTTCACTGGGTGCCATTACCGACATTGGCATGTCGGTTTCTTCGGCGGCTGCTGAAATTAAACAGGCCAACCCCGAAATAAGTTTTCCTGAGCTTTTCCGAGCGGCACTAAATGTAGGACGCGATGTTATGGGGACTATGGCCAATACCCTGGTCCTTGCTTACGTTGGTTCAGCCATCCCTATGCTCCTTTTGGTGATGGGTTATGAAATAGACTGGCTGAAAATTATCAACATGGATATGATCGCCACCGAATTTGTCCGCGGCATCGCCGGCAGTATCGGTCTTGTTGCCGCCGTACCCGTTACAGCAATATTGGCCGGCTATTTCCTGTCCAAACGCGGCTAGCGGTACACAGGGGGACACTTCTTTTGTGTTGCCAATCTATTTCTGTGAAATCGTTGAGAGGGAAAGGGCACATAATCAGGCCGCAATTTATTGTTTGGTCCGGTGGAAGGAGTTTTGGATGTCTTTAAAAAGGAAAATTAAAAGCTGCTTATTAATTGCTGCCGGCACACTATCTCTTGGCCTGGGCGTGATTGGGATCTTTTTGCCTGTCCTGCCGACCCCCCCCTTGTTGTTGCTGGCTGCATTCTGCTATATCCGCAGTTCGGAAAAGCTCTACAGCTGGTTGATCAATCATCGGGTGTTCGGGACTTATGTCAATAGTTATCTAACCTACGGAGCTATAATTCGCAGCACACGGACCGGAGCATTAATCCTTCTCTGGAGCATGCTTATACTGACTTTTGATTTCCATTTTTGTCCCGGCTTGGTTCCTAAGGCTGTTCCTGCTTGTTGCGGGAGCTGGTGTCACTGTCCATCTTTTCAGGCTTAAAACAATGATTGTCATTGTCGAGGAGGGTAAAACAGAAATACGGACGGGCAGAAGCTGATCCAAAAATTCTCTTTTATCCGGAACATTTGCTCCCGTTGTTCTAAAAGCAGTAACTAAAAAGTCAACCCTGAATTCTAATTAAAATAGGTATGGATAAATTTGCTGATTACGTCGGCTCCCCCGATAATAGTCCCCACTGTGCTGCCCAGATTGGCAAATATCACCACTAGCAGAACATGGGTTACCTTGTTGTGCCAGAACCCCTTTAAAGTGTGAACATCTTCGGAAAGGCTTTCAAAATCGCGGACACTGGGTTTACGAACGACTGCTTCCGTTAAGCCGGCAAACCAGCCTGCTGCCAGCATGGGGCTGAGGGAGCTGATTGGTGCGGCAACGAAGGCCGTAAGGATGGCCAGGGGGTGGGCCAGAGCCAGGGCAGTTCCGAGTACGCCCAGGGAACCGTTCCAGAGGACCCAGCTGACAATCTGGTCAATCCCTGTTGCCCGATCAACAGAAAAAGTGAGGGCAATGGCGGCAATTATGATGATGGGGATGCTCCAACCGACAATTTTGGTGGTTTTGGAAGCCGGCGGTATCCTGGTTAGCTCGGCTGGATTTTGCTCCTTGAAAAGCTCTTTCTTAATTCCGGGAATATGACCTGCCCCGAGAACAGCAACTATTTTTTCACCAGGGGCGGACTTGATCTTGTAGGCCAGATATTTGTCCCTTTCGTCGATGATGATTGATTTCAACTGGGGAAAGGCACCGGATAATTCGTCCAGGGCGGCACTGAGCATATCCTTGTCTTTCATTTTTTCCATATCTTCCTCAGTCAGCTCTTCATCAACAAAAATGCTCATCAGGAGCTGGAAGAAAAGCTTCAACTTGCCCCACAGGCCGGTGCTTCGCCACAGCCTCAACATAGTAGTTTGAATATCACGGTCGGCCAGGCAGAGGGCGGCTCCCGTTTCTTCCGCTGATTTAATTGCCTGGATCATTTCCTGACCGGGATTTATGCCAAATTTTTTACCCAATCTTTTCTGGTAGGAAGAAAGGACCATGTTGGCCAGGAGTAGAAGGGCTTTTCCTTCCTTGATTATTTTCACGACATCCGTGTTCTGCCACCTGTTAGCATCGGTAATTGACTGGTATCTGGACTGGCAGAGTTCAATGCAAACCGTGTCGGGCTTTTCCCTTTCAATAACATCTTTGACTTCTTGAACGCTCATTTTTGATACATGTGCGGTGCCCACAAGGATTACCTGCCGACCGTGGAGATCTATCGTGTGAATGTTTTCGCTTTCCAATTAATCACTTCCTGAATCCATTTTGGCTGTGTCAGAAGTTATCATATCACATTTGCCAACCCTTTGGGGAGATTTTAGCTCCTGGCCATACAGTCAGGCATTGGCTGTACTGGAGAGGCTTTGATTAATCTGTTGAAGCCCTTTTATAGAGAAGATCGATCTTTACCATATTTTCCCTGGTTCCATCTCTGGGGCTGAGGGTAAAGAGTTCAAGGATCAGGGGAGTATCACTTTCTATCCCCCCTGGGACGGTTAGTTTAAAGGAAAAGTATCCCCAATCACCCATTGCTCCGGTGGTAAAGCCTTCAGAAAGAGTTTCATTTTCAGTAGTGTAAAGGTGGTATTGAACGGTGCCTTCGAAAACATTGGCTATTCCATCAACAGTAAAATTTTTTTCTACTGTGGTATCCGGTGCTGGAGAAAATATTTTAATCCACCGGGAACCGGCCTTCACGGGAGGGAGTTCCTCGATGCCTGTGAGCCCAGGCAGGTAAGATTCTGTTCCAGCAGCAACAAATTCCATCGGCAACCCCGGATCATCAATTGCTATCAGATCATAAGGATAAGTTAGAGTCTGGATTACCTGTTCCCCTTCCTCGGGTTCGGAAAATTGAACGGTAATCATCAGCCGATTGTCTGTCTCTTCCACACCGGTAATTTCAACATCATAGCCTCCACTGGGTTTCTCCCCATAAGTGGCCAGCAGGTAAAGCTTGCCGTCAACCCTGCGGGATTGGCTCAGGAACATGTCCTTTGAATATTCAACCCATGTTTCAACTTCTTCCGGCAATTCCGAAGCAGGTTGCTGTGGTTCATCTTCATTGTCCTCGTCCGGCTGTTCACTGCATGAAGCCACGATTAACAACAATAAATAAATTATCAGGAAAGCCCCTTTCTTGATTGTCATAATGTTTTCCCCCGGTTTCCTGTTTTTGACCACAAGTTAGCAGTGGTTAATTAATTATAATACATTTTGGTTCGTTATCTCCACCCGGCGACAACATAAATACGGAACGGCTACTCTCATAAAGTGCATAGTTGTTGTCCCTGCTCTTCGCCTATGGTAAAATATTAATAGAAAGCTAGTTCAAAAGGCCTGTTTCCGTGACATGACTCCGTGGAGGTTAATTTTGTCCACGGATAAATCAAAATGAAAGGTGGATTAAAATGGGAATTTTAACCTGGTTGATAGTTGGAATCATTGCCGGCTGGCTGGCCGGGCTGGTCATGAAAGGTAAAGGATTTGGACTGATTGGCAATATAATAATCGGCATAGTTGGCGCCCTGGTTGGGGGCTGGCTGGCCGGTGCCCTTTTCAATGTTCAGAATGCCATCTCCGGTTTCAATCTGTCGACAATCATAATTGCCTTTCTTGGCGCGGTAGTTGTCCTCTACATTGCGCGATTGACAAAACGATAAAAATGGCCTTTTCCTCTGAAGGAAAGGGCTGTTTAAGGCCTCCCATCAATATGGGTGAACGCCTTGTGCTTCAAATATCCGACCTGAATCATGATGGAAAAGGTGTTGGTAAGCACGAAGGATTTACTTTCTTTATCGGTGGAGCCCTGCCGGGTGAGAGGGTTGAGGTGAGTGTCACAAGGGTCCGAAAATCGTATGCCGAGGCAGAACTGCTTGCCATAATCGACCCCTCGCCCGCCCGGGTTCAACCGCCATGCCCTTATTACAGCCGCTGTGGGGGATGTTCCCTGCAACATTTTACCTACGATGAACAGCTAAAATGGAAACAGCGGCGTGTTTATGAATCGCTGCGGCGCATCGCCGGTGTAGAAGCTGAAGTGCTGTTTCCCCTTGGTATGGCTGATCCATGGCAGTACCGGAATAAAGCCCGAATCCATTTTCAGGATTTTCGGGATGGCAAGGGGAAACAGTGCTTTAAAGCCGGTTTTTACGAAGCCCGCAGCCACAGGATTATAGAAATTGAAAACTGCCTTATTCAACATCCCCTGAATGTGAAAATGATCAATGCAATCCGCCGGGCTCTGGAAAATGCTCTCTGTGATGCCCGGAACAGGGGCTTATCTTGTCCACTGGTGGATGCTGTAACCATCCGTACTGCGGTTGCCGAAGACAGCTGTCTGGTGATGCTGGAAGGAAAGGAAAGCGGTATAAAAAAAAAGGTTGAACTGGAGGAGCTTGCTTCCCTGATAGATGGGGAAGTTGAAAAACCGGCCGCTGGCATACTCTGGCGGCAGATGGACAGCAGCTCCGGAGGGGATCTTTTTTTACGAGGGAGGAAATACCTTACTGAGAAGATTGCTTCTTACCACTACCGGTTATCGCCGGTTTCTTTTTTTCAGGTCAATCCGTTGCAGGCCAAGCGGTTGTATGAAACAGCACTGGCCATGATCGGTAACCGGCATATCTGCACTGCCTTTGATCTATACTGCGGCACGGGCAGTTTTTCTCTTTTTCTGAGCAGCACAGCGCAAAAAGTAATCGGTGTCGATTCTTCCACTTCGGCTATCGAGGACGCTGTCATGAACGCTCGCCTCAATAATATTGATAATATCAAATATATTAAAGCCCGGGCTGAAGAAATTGGCGATCTCTTACAGCAGGGGAAAAACCCGAAAACGGTTTGTTTAAATCCACCGCGGAACGGTTGTTCGCCCCAGCTTCTGGAATCAGTATCCTCAGCCAATCCGGAACAAATTGTTTATATCTCCTGTAACCCCGCCACCCTGGCCCGCGACTTAAAACTCCTGATCGGAAAAGATTTTGCCATCCGCCGCGTTCAACCGGTGGACATGTTCCCCCACACAACCCATGTGGAGACGGTAGTATTGATGTCACGTATATCTGGGGATAAGTAAAAACTACCAACACTATATCTTGTGGTTTTGTAACTCTGGAAAATAGATAATAGCCTACTTATCATTTATGCAATAATGTAATATGAGTAGGCTATATTTTTACAAGGGGTGAAAAGATGGATTCAAAGATTTGGTATATCCCTGCGAAGAATGACCGATTAGAAAAGAATGTCGGAATCTATTGCAGAGTGAGCACAAGTGAAAGAGACCAATTGAAAGTTTATATGCACAAATGTCTGCATTGACGAGAGCAATTTCACATGTGAGTCGATGGAAGCTTAGCGATACATTCATTGATATTGCATCAGCTAAGGGGGATGCACCGCGCCGAGAATTTGACCGTATGATTCAGGAATGTGAGGCCCACCATATTTCAGTTATCCTGACAAAGAGCATCAGTAGATTTGGCCGAGATACAGTTGATACATTAACTGCTTTAAATAGAATAAAAGCCGCAGGTGTGCGAGTGATCTTTGGAAAAGAAAATATCGATACCGATGATGTTGACAGTAATCTGCTGATTTCGGTAATGGAATCTATCGCACAATCCGAGAATGAAAGTAGAAGCGAAAATATTCGCATAGGATTGAGCTTCCGGGCGGCTAACGGAACATCTGGATTATATAAACGAAAACGCTATGGATATGCCAAGAACGAAGATGGCGAACTGGTTATTGAAAAACAACAGTCACAGGATGTTAATTTGCGTTGCTTGTGGCAACGGGTACTTCAATTGTATAATCCTGACTTTGACAGCAAAACAGGCAAAAAATAGGCCGCAATGCCCATAAACAAAGGGTTTGCGGCCTTAACATAATTTCAATAATATGTAGGGAACAGCCTTATTTTTTGCAGCTACC
>JAXHVH010000004.1:0-86807 GCA_034189085.1 Bacillota bacterium
CGGCGATATTGTTGTCGAAATTTACCCGGATTTGTACAGACATTTATTGGTATTTTAGAGATTTATTTTGTTTTCAAAGAACTGTGTGGCTTTCTATCTAACTAAGGGTGAGTGGTTACGTTAATTTTATTAATTTGTTCAGTAGCTGTAATTGAAAATATCATTTGTGCTGAATATCAGGGCATATTTTTGTCAACATAGATTGTTAATTTTCCCAGGAAGTTCACATAACTGCCAAGTTCGTTGTCATACCATCCGAAAATTTTGGCGTGGGTTACCGGAATGTTGATATCCACATTTGATTCCAGGCCGCATTCCCGCAGGGTTGTTGCGTTAACTGGGATAAAACCTGTTCTGGTATGGGTTTCAATTCCTTCAATGACAATGGCAGCAGAGAAACCGGCCAGGTCGGAGGAAACGTTTTGCTTGTCACTGTATACCAGCATGTCCTTCTGTGCCCCTGCAGCTGCTTTCCTGTAAATGTCATTGATTAAATTACGGTTCAGGAGTGGCTCACCGGTTTCGGTTAAAAAGGTTTTAAAGGTCACATTGAGCATAATTAAGGATGAAGTGCTGATGGGGACACGGACTGAATCAGCCATGAAGCCAATAACTTTAATTTCGGGTATTATTTCTTCCAGGGCATTAGCTGCTCCGGTAGTGGTCAGGATTATATTGTTAAAAACTGAGCGGTTCCTCCGCAAATCAGCATCATTGGCCCTGGGCACTGTGTCCAGTATTTTTTGATTGTTGGTGGCGGCATGGACGGTGGACATGGAAGCCGTTACAATTTCTGAGGTTTCCCGGGTTTCAAGCAGCGGTTTAACCATGTGAGCCAGACCGGTTGTCGTGCAACTGGCTGCCGAAATGATATGGTGTTTGGAAGGATCATATTTAACATGATTAATCCCATAGACGAACATTCCACTGTCGTCAGGGATCTTCTGGGCGTTATCGGAGATCTTGAAAGGAGCGCTCACAATCACCTTTTCGGCTCCGGCTTCCAGGTGGCCGCGGGCGCTGCCTTTTGCTTTACCGGCAGGGTCTGCCGGATCAATGTATGCTCCGGTGCATTCTACTACCAGTTGGACCGTTTCCCTGGCCCAGTTTATATCACGCGGATTTCGTGCTTCCATCAAAACCTTGATAGGTCGATCATTGATGGCAAATAAACCTGCTTCCCGGTCGATGATCTGGACAGAGCATTTTTTGTTGGAATAACCATAGAGGAACCGATCAAGGGATCCGTAAGTTGAATCTTTTAGAAGGTAATCGATTACATCTTCCAGTTCACGGCCGACTCTGCGGCCGGTATTTAAGACAAAACTTTCAAAGTGGCCTGTACTGAGATGGTTCCACAGGGTTAATTTGCCGATCCGTCCTATGCCATTGATACCCAGTTTTTTCTTGCTTTCCAAGTGAATGCTCACCTGTCATCCCCCTTTGCAAATTAAAATTTCTCCCATAATTTAATCTTTATTAATTATTTTAAAAATTTGCCTTTCTGCAGTCTGTCAGGCATAACGAATGGGATAACTGCCATAATAGATACTGCCGATATTACCGTCTATGGAAATTGTTTCTCCTTTTTTTATGGTGTAGCCATTTATGGTGCAATACTTTTCCATATCGTTAACGACCAGGTTTTTGCAATTTACAATGCAGACCTTCCCCAGTTTTTCTGCGGCGACTGCAGCATGAGAAGTAACCCCTCCCCTGCTGGTTACCAGTCCATCGCACATAAAAATCATTTGAATGTCATCGGGGACGGTATCAGGCCGGATTAAGATATGCTTTGCTTCAGGATATTGTCCTTTATTGGCAACAAGGTCTTCCATGTCAAAACTGATTCTGCCGTTCATACATCCTCCCCCGACTCCGATGCCTTTGCCCAGAAAGATCATCTCATCGGGTGGGGTATCAAAGAGGGCAATTTTTTCGCGCGACATGATGTTTTGCTCGCGGGTCTGAAGGATATAGAGATTTTCGGGGGAATCAGATTCGAAGGTAAATTCAATTTCCTGGTTATTAAAGCCGTGTTTTTCAATTAGCTCGACTGCAATTTCCTGCAGACGTTTGTAGATGCGGGGGAAAGATTTTTCCAGTGAAATTTCGCTTTCGTGGTAATTGTCTTCCCGCTGGTTCTCGGAAATGGGCAGTGTATAGACAAGGCCGGATACAATATCTTCTCCCTGGCTGCAGGGAGTAAAGTCACCGTAAAGATTAATACCCGGTTTTTTAAGCTTGGGATTGTGAGTAAAAACAACGCCCGATCCCGATCGCTTGGAGCGGTTTCCCATGACCATCTTTTGTACAAGAACCGCGGTGCCCCATTCATCGGCGATCTGAAGGTGTTTACGGTAAGCAATGGTTCGCTCGGACGACCATGAATCAAAAATTGTGCCGATCGCCTGTTTGAGCTGTTCATAGGGATTTTTAGGAATATCGACGCCGTGTTCGTCGAGTATCTTTTTATATTCAAGGGCCAGTTCTTTCATTTGCTTTTCCGTAAAAGAAGCTTTTTTTTCAACATCATATTTTTCTTTTATATTTACCATTACTTCATCGAAACGGTCACGATCAATGCTATGCGACATGCCCCAGCTTTGAATGAAGCGGCGATAGGAGTCCCATCCCATCCAGGCGGTATCCGGGTCTTTTCCCAGGGCGGTGGCGATTTCGTCGTTCATACCGACATTAAGAAATGTTCTCATTGCTCCGGGCATAGATATAGCAGTCCCGGAACGAACGGATAGAAGGAGCGGTTTTTGGGGGTTTCCGAACTGTAAACCTGTTTTCTTTTCCATCCTGGTCAGTTCTCCAGAGATCATCCGGTCGAGATCCTGATTCATGGAAGGATGATTGAAAATTGTCTCTTTGTGACGATATATTTCTGTAGTGAGGGCAAAGCCGGGAGGAATAGGGAGTCCGTATGAAGTTAACTTTTTCAGGTAATAGGCTTTCGCCCCCAGAAACACCTGGTTATCCATCTGCAGTGTTTCATGGTCGAGCGGACTAACGGCAAGATCAGGATTGTAACTCATCATGTTGTTGATATGAGCTTCAGAATAATTTTCGAGCATGTTATTGATCATGTCCAGAGCATTGGAGATGAATTGATCCAGTTCTTGAACCAGAAATGCCGATGAAAGGATTTCCCGATAAAAGATCTCCGATTCTCTGGCCACGGTTTCCGGGGAATCACCAAATATTTGAGGGATAACCACGTTGATTGTTTCATCATAAACACGAATGAAATACTCATTGATTAGTTCCTTGATATGTTGAGCCATAAAGCGGAAAATATTCAGGTACTGGCTGAGGGTTACGCTGATTGAAGTAAGGCTGTAACGAAACATTTCCAGGGTCGAATTAAAATTCTGGTTTACCATGCCATCCAGCTCAAGGCCTGTTTTAAAAAGCACCATTACTTCGTATATATTATTCAGCGTTTTTGCCGAGATATATTCCAGTTTGGTGTCTTCCAGGATTTTACACATCAAGCGTGATGCAACCTGTTCCAGCCTGTACATCAAACCGAGAGCTTCAAATTTGGGTTCCTTATACTGCCCGTACATGGAAGGAATACCGGCTGCAATGTGGCGTTTATAATAGATGTTTTCAATAGCTTCTGTCTTTTCCCGATCTAAAATCACTTCGTTTAAAACGGCCATAAATTGATAAACCTGTTCCAGTGCTTCCCGGTATTGCTTACTATCCATGAGTTTTGCGAGTTGTTTAATTTCAGCCCTGGTGAAGAACCGGCTGCGCAGTAAAAGTGATTTAACATTTTTAGTTTCAAAAGAATATTTCTCAAGCAGCAGCTGGTACAGTTCAAGGAGAAAAAGTAGCCTTTTTTTATCCTTTTCTTTGGCAGGGGAGATGGTATCCAGGAAGGTGCACACTGCTTCTTCCGGAAGATTTAAGAAACCGGAATGGTCCACCCCGAAATGTTTACAGGACGCTTTTATTAAATTGTGCACACCTGTGTAAAGCTCATCATTTTCGTTTAATGTAGAGGCTACATCGGAAGGAAGAAACTCAAGCAAAGGCCCCTGCTTTTCGTTTAGCCAGTAACCGGCTACTCTTTTAACCAGTTCTATATGGGTATTATTGCTTTCTGCATGGATCTGCTTGCGGATGAAGTGAATAACCCGATCCTTGCGGGTCCCGATCTGATCTATTATTGTACTCACATCACGCAACTTACCTTCGGCGCCAATCTCGTTGAAATAAACCGGGAAAACTCTGGCCAGCTGTTTAACCTGTTTGTAAACGGGACTGATATCAGCATTTAAAAGCCTGGTTATGTCGCGCTGGAAAAGATCGGTATCGGATATGAATATGCCGCCGAGTTTTAGATTTACAACCAGTGCGGAGAGAAGCTTTTTAAATTTGTACGGTGAGGTTCCTATTAAATCGAGCCAGATCCGGATGTTCTTGACATGATTGGCATTTACTTTTGTCTGCCAGTCCCCGCTTATCTCTAATTTACCCGGATAGATAAAACCGAATTCGATTAATTTTTGCATATAAAAGGCGGTTATTTCACGATTGTCAAGGCTGATAATTTCCTTGCCGAGAGTGAACAGGCATTCCAGGACCGTATCTGTTTGCTGTTCTTTGAGCTCCCGGAACAAGCTAAACAACATTTCTATAAAACGATATATCTCGTTATGTTCAAGTTCCGATAACACTGTTTTTAAGAGGCGGTTCAAATCGTAGAGGAGGTGTTTTTTTAGCTGGATCATACCGGGGATGTGCAGGGCATAGATCAGATAATATACTTTTTCGGTCGACAGCTCGAATACTTCGCTGAACTGCCGGAAATGGTTAGCGATGTCATTAAAAAAAAAGATTGATTCAATATCTTCCCATTTACTGGTTTTTTCGATGCGCTCGGACAGTTCTTTGAAAAAATCGCTGCCGATCAATTTTATCCTGTCCCGGTATATGGGCTGAAAAAGATTCGATTTACTTTCAAACCAGCTTTCGGCATCAGTTGTGCGGGACCAGTAAGTACAGCTTTTCTGCAGAACTGCTTTGGTCAGCCGGCAAACCCGGTCTTGAAACCGGGGCAGGGCTGCTGCAGACCCCAGATACTTTTTGAAATAGCCGCCATTGCGAAGAAATATTTTTTCATAATCGGAAATGCCATTTTCGATGAGAGTCAGGCAGTGTTCGATTGCTTCATCAGGAAATGTTCCCTCTTTGATCAGCCGATCAATAAATTTAAAAATAGTTTTTGCCAGCTTCTCGCGTTCCTGTTCCTGCAGGTCCCTGTCCCACAACTCTTTAAAAATTGAAGCCAGGAAAAGCACGGCTTCTTCTGAATCAGCAACAGAACAGTAAAGCCAGAGATCGGTGAGGCTGATTTCATGTAACTTATCGATTATGTACTGATAATTCGGATGTGGGTGGTTGTATTCCACGAAGAGCTTTTTTGTCCTTTTGTGTATGCCCCAGTATTCTGAAGACAAATCAACAAACCACTGGTGCCTGTCAGGAAGCTCTTTATGTTCCTGTTTGGTCTTGGCGAGGTTTACTTCCAGCGCTCTTGACTTAAAGCCCGCTTCCATAAATTCACCTCGTACAATGGAATTAGGTAAAATTTGCCCAAGTTTTTATCGGTCTTTGTTAAAATGCAAGGAGCCACTGTGGACTGTTTTTTCACCTGTCGCTTAAAGCGTTTATTGTAAAGGTTCCTGCTTGACTTAATACAGCAGCCATTCGCTCACTCTTTTCTAGCATTAGTATAACACGCTTAATGACAGATGGGCCTTGTAATTTATGTCAAGGAATTATGTCGGCATTTGCGTGATGCTCAGGTATAATTGATTTTAGCTATACAGGACTGGCGGCGTTTCTGCAATATGCGGTGAATATTCGCCTGCCAGGATTGATCAGTATATATGACTTCAGCGGATCAAACAGGTTTTCAATTCATACGGCTGATCAAAGCACAAGGAATCCCTTGCATTTCAGGCAACAACGAAACCTTTGATAGGAAAAAAGGGGTAAAAAAACCCTGATCACTGTGGACCAGGGCTCGCCAGAAAGTTTTATGCAAATGCAATTTTAGTTAGCTGGAAGGTTACCGTTATTCTTTAAATTTTGCAATGGCGTCATCGACGCCGGATTTTAAAGATTCCAGCGCGGAATCGACCCCTCCTTTGAGCGATTTCCAGGCATCACCGCTTGTTTTGGCAAGCTTGTCGAGTTTAGCCTGTCCTTCTTCAATTTTTGTTTCAAGTTCTTTTACCTTTTTATTGGCTTCCAGTTTTGCTTCTGCGTCTTTTCCTTCTGCTTTTGCCTTTATTTTATCCAGTTCCGCTTTCCATTCGTCCAATTTGGCCTGCATTTTTTGGCGGTACAGCTCTTTCTCTTCCATTTTTCACCCCTCCTTTGTGTCAAAATTGTTTAGACCGTTTTGAATATAATCAAGCTCCGAATTTTACCAGGCGGTTGGCGTTGGCCAACATCAGCGGTAGTAATTCTGTCGTCCTGAAACGCGGTCCAAGGGCTCCGTTGACGCAGGTTCTCTCGCCGAATCCGGCCACATTATCACTAAGGCAGCATTTGGAGTGGAGAAGAACTGGCACCGGATGCCAGGAGTGGGATTTGAGAAGAGCGGGTGTGGAATGATCGCCGGTCACCACTATGACATCAGGTTTCAGAGCCATAATCTCAGGGATTATTCGGTCCACTTTTTCAATAACCGCTACTTTACGATTAAAATCTCCGTCTTCACCGGCGCTGTCGGTTTCTTTGACATGGAAGTAAAAGAAATCGTGTTTTGTCCACTGGTTTTTCAAGGTTTGTAGCTCCTCTTCAAGAGTTGAACCGGTTTCCAGGATATCCATTCCTACCAGGCGTGACACACCCCTGTACATGGGATATGCAGCAATGGCTGCTGCTTTAAGGCCGAATACTGCAGGGAATAAAGGCCAATCGGGCTGCTGTGAAAATCCGCGCAGCAAGACCATATTGGCCGGGCTTTCGGCGGCCAGTATTTCACCAGCTTCCTTTATAAATTTTCCGATCAAAATAGCGGTTTGTTCAGCCCCGGAAGAGGTCGCTCTGGGCGGCAACGGCTGCAATCCGGTAACCTGGGGGTCCGTATCCGCCAGCTCGCCGGATAGGTTTTGCCCGCGCATGACCAGCAGGAAACGGTAATCTTTAACCGGTTCAATGAAAAGCTCAACCCCTGGCAAAGCGATTTTCCGTAATTTCTGACAGAGCTCACGGTTTTTTTCGGTCGGGATACGGCCGGCTCTCCGGTCGATCACCCTGCCGTCGTCATCGACTGTGCAAAAATTACCCCTGGCGGCTACATCTCCGTTATGCAGGGTGAAGCCTATGCCCAGGGCGGATAAGACGCCGCGGCCTACCACATATTTGAGAGGATCGTAGCCAAAAAGGGCAAGGTGGGCAGGCCCACTGCCGGGGGTAATCCCTGCAGCGATTGGCTGGTGAAGGCCACATATACCTTCCCCGGCCAGGTTGTCCAGATTAGGAGTTTTGGCTTTTTCCAGCTCCGTTAAATCACCGGGGTGCAGGGGTAAACCGCCGAGTCCGTCCATTACTAGCAGGACCATTTTGCTTCCCGCCGGTTTAACCAGCTTTTTTATGGTTTGAAAAGCCATCTTAAATCCCCTTCTTCTTTTTACTCCACCATCAAAGATGGGAGCTTACTTAAGCTACCAGGGTCTCCCGGGAGCAATCTGTATCTATAACCCACTTTATAATTATAGCAAAGCGGCGGTAAAGCAGCAAAAATAGCTATTATTTCTAATACCTTAACCGTTACTGGCAGGACTTTTTCCTCTACTAATCGAACTACACCTATGAGGAATTTCTACCTCCTTATGTGGGGGATTTGTTCTGCCTGAACATGAGGTTCCTCTTTCTATACCTCTAAAACTTTTCCCTGCTAAATCTTGCAGTAACTTTACCCTATGTTTAGAGAATTGCAAGAAATTGTTTTATGAAAGGTTCTGTTTTGATAAACAGGGCTGATTATTTCGCTACTACCGGTTGGAACTAAGATCACTGGAAGAGTAATTTTTACTTTGCAGACATTGCCAAAAAAGATTGACTTGATTATTACAGCAATTATTTCAACACTGCTGGGATAAACTATTCTTTAATTATTCTATCCTGGAGATTGAGAAATGGGCCGGGACAATTGAAGAACCATTGGCGGCCAAGGTATATGTTTATTTTAACAATGATGCCTGCGGTTATGCCCCCGCCAATGCTCAGCAATTGAAAGAAGATCCTCATAATATCGGAAATTCCCGGATTGCCCCGCTATTTCTTGTCCCCCTTACCGGCTCAGATCGAGAGCCAGCTGATGCAACCCGGCAGGAAAAGGCTTGTTTCCTTCCAGGCTTTTTCCCAGTGGCATGGCGACGATCTCTTCGTTTTTGACCGCGGTGAAAAGGCCGCTTTTGCCTTCCTTGAGGAGGTCAATTGCTGCCGCTCCCATTCTACTGCCGAAAAGGCGGTCCACCGCGGAGGGACTTCCTCCGCGCTGAATGTGTCCCAGGACTGTCACCCTCGTTTCCATGTTGATTTTTTGACTTATTTTCTTATTAAGTTCAAATACATTGGCTGCTCCTTCAGCAACGACTATAATGCTGTGCGATTTCTGGTTTTCAATACCCCTTAATAATCTGCTGCAGACGGTATCCAGGGTATAATTTACTTCGGGAACCAGTATGGATTCTGCCCCGCCGGCCAGGCCTGCAGCCAGAGCCAGGTAACCGGTGCGGCGCCCCATGACTTCGACGATAAAAATACGTTCATGAGAAGTAGCTGTATCGCGCAACCTGTTTATGGCATCAAGAATGGTGTTTACCGCGGTATCAAAACCGATAGTAAGTTCGGTTCCGTTAATGTCATTGTCGATGGTTCCAGGAATACAGATCACCTTGATCCCTCTCTCGGCAAGGGTTTGGGCGCCGCGAAAAGAGCCTTCACCCCCAATTACAACAAGGCCTTCTATTCCCTCTTCGAGCAGTCTGGCTGCTGCTCTATCCTGGAATTCCGGCTGATGCATTTCCGGAGACCGGGCAGTAAGCAGTATGGTCCCGCCACGATGAATAATATCGGCTACCGAGGCCATATCAAAGTCGACAAATTTGTTTTTGTCAAAGAAGCCGGCATACCCCCGCTGAATACCGCAAATCCGGCAGCCTTTGTTAATGCCCTGGCGAACGACTGCGCGGATAGCGGCGTTCATTCCCGGGGCGTCTCCTCCACTGGTTAAAACGGCAATTTTTTTTATCATGGTTTTTGGTGCTCCTTAGTGATTTTATAAGTTAAATTACAGGTTGGACCAAGATATTATTTATACATTCTTATTTCTCCAGAAACAACTCCCTCTCCTGTATTGCGGTGGGAATACCTGCTATTTGCATAAAGGAATCTCCGGCAGCGGAGAGAATATGATGCAGGGAGGATAAAATGAGTAAAAAAAGGTGACGACGATGCTTGCCAGGCAAAAAAACGAAATTGAATTTTCTGGGCTTGATAAGCTCTTTTTTGCTTCTACCGGGATCACCAAGGGAGATCTGATAAATTATTACAAAAAAATTGCTGCAGTGATGATCCTTCATCTCCGGGAGCGGGCGCTCACTATGCATCGTTTCCCCGATGGGATTGAAGGAGAGGGTTTTTACCAGCAGGAAGCGCTTTCCTATTTCCCTTCCTGGATTGAACGGGTGGCAATCGCCAAAAAGGAAGGTGGCAGAGTAACCCACGTGGTTTGCAACAATCCTGATACGCTTCTTTACCTGGCCAACCAGGCTTGTGTCACATTTCATGTGTGGTTGAGCCGGGTAAGCGAGCCTGAAAAACCGGATAAAATGATCTTCGACCTGGATCCTGCAGGCGGCAAGTACCGGTCTGTCGTCAGGCCTGCCCGGACCCTGAAAGAAATACTGGAGAAGATTGAACTGCCATCTTATCTGATGAGTACAGGTTCGAAGGGAGTCCATGTTGTCGTTCCTGTCATGCCGCAGTGGTCCTTTGACGAGGTCCGCCAGCTGGCACGGGAAATAGCCGGTACCCTGGTTGAAAAGTACCCGAGAGAGGTGACAACAGAACAGAGAAAGAAGAAAAGGGATGGAAAACTGTTTGTTGATTATCTCAGAAATGCTTTCGGCCAGTCTTCAGTAGCTCCTTACTCCATTCGGGCCCTGCCCGGTGCTCCCGTGGCGACACCTCTGGATTGGGAAGAATTTAGTGAGAGAACCTTTAACCCCCAGAAATATAATATCAATAATATTATCTACCGCCTGGGACAAAAAGAGGACCCCTGGAATAATATTTATGCTTCCCGGGCATCCTTGAAACGGGCTCTGGCCGAATATAGTTTGTGGGGCGGCAGTCTGCAATAATGCCGTCTGCCTGAATGCAACTGCCTGTTGAAAAATAGTGATCTTTAATCCGGCATGGTTGACATGCAGCAGCCAGTTCCCTAAAATAACCTTATAAGTCAGCAGGAAGTAAATACCTGCTGCCATTTATTGTTGTTGCTTATGGATAACTACCCGGTCCTGTTATAAACATCGATTGTTTCAGCGGCTTGGTGTTAATACTATTTTACCGAAAAGGGGCTTGCGGATTAAAAGTGAATTTCTTGAAGCATGAGCTGCCGCCATTTTACTCTACGCATCCATGGAAAGTTACAGAAGAAAAATTTTCCCTTAAACACAATCTGCTCAGTGAGACGATTTTTTCTCTCAGCAATGGTTATCTCGGCATAAGAGGTAGTTTTGAAGAAGTCCTGTTCCATTATCCGGGCCGTTCTATCAGGGGGACATATATTAATGGTTTTTATGAATCGGTGCCGATTCCTCATGCTGAAAGAGGTTATGGTTATGCAATGAATACGCAGACCATGCTCAATGTCACCGACAGCAGTATCATTGAACTTTTCATTGAAGGTGAACGTTTTACCCTGGATAGCGGGACCATAATAAATTTTCAACGAAACCTGGATATGAAAAAAGGCTATCTTAATAGAGAGGTAATCTGGCGATCACCCGACGGCCGTGAGGTTATGATTGGAATCAAGCGTCTGGTTTCTTTCATGCACCGCCATCTTATCGTTTACCGGTATCGGGTCAAACCGCTTAATTTTTCTGGTGATATTACTATCAGCTCCTCCGTGGACGGGGACGTGGATAATCACACCCATGAGGAATACGATCCCCGCTATTCCTCCGCTCTTGGCGATCTGCGTATGAGGGTACGTGGAATTGAGGTTAAAGAGAGGGGAGCAGTAATTAACCAGTACACCGTTCGTTCACAGCTGGAAATGGTTTGTGCGGTTGAAAATTGTATCAGCGGTGGTAAAATTCTGGCTGCTGAAACCAAACGTCCAAATGATAGGAAAGCAACGACAACGTTCAGGCTCATGGTCGAGGAGGGAGAGGATGTTACTCTTGAAAAATATGCAGCCTACTACACATCGCGAGATTATCCTGCTGAGAAGCTAGCCGGACTGGCCTGGGAGATGGTTTCAAATGCCAGGGAGATGGGAATGGGTGATCTTTTCGCCAGCCAGGAAAAGTACTGCCGCCGTTTCTGGGAAAATTTAGGCCTTAAGGTTGAAGGAGATCCGGAGGTTGAGCAGGGACTTCATTTCAACCTTTTCCACCTGCTTCAGGCTTCCGGCAGCAGGGGACAAACAGGCATCGGGGCCAAGGGACTGACCAGTGAAGGATATGACGGCCATTATTTCTGGGATATGGAGATATACATGCTGCCCTTTTTTTCCGCTGTTAATCCCGGTCAAGCCCGCCATCTGCTGGAATATCGCTATAGCATCCTCGATTATGCCCGGAAGAGAGCCCGGGAGCTTTCCCATGAAAAAGGAGCCCTGTACCCGTGGCGGACGATTGCCGGCGAAGAAGGTTCGTCTTATTTCCCGGCAGGTACTGCGCAGTACCATATAAATGCAGCCATAGCTTATGCCATATGGAAATATGTTGATATTACCGGTGATTATTCACTCATGCTTGAGTTTGGCGCGGAAATTCTTTTTGAAACGGCACGGTTATGGGAAGATCTCGGCACTTATGTGCCACGTAAGAATAATCAATTTGGTTATAATGAAGTTACCGGCCCCGACGAGTATTCAGCCCTGGTTAACAATAACTGCTATACAAACCTGATGTCTCAGTGGCACCTGCACTATGCAGCCGAAACAGCTCTGCATTTGAAAAAAAACCACCCGGAAGATTATCGCCGCATCGCGGAAAAAATTGATCTTTCGGAAGGAGAAATAAGATTATGGCAGCAAGCAGCCGAGACTATGTTCATCCCCTATGACGAGTCGATGCTTATTCACCCTCAAGACGATGGGTTTCTGGATAAGCAGGTATGGGATTTTGCGTCCACACCTGCCGAAAAATATCCCCTCCTGCTTCACTATCATCCCCTGGTTATCTACCGGTTCCAGGTTTGCAAACAACCGGATGTGATCCTGGCTCATCTTCTCCTGGACAATCATTTCAGCATTGAACAGAAGCGGCGTGATTATAACTATTATGAGCCTATCACTACTCATGATTCGTCTTTATCTCCTTCAATTTTTAGCATTGTTGCTTCGGAGGTGGGTTACAAGGAAGATGCCTATGGCTATTTTCATATCTCAGCCAGGCTCGACCTGGATGACTTGATGAAGGGCACCCATAATGGAGTGCATTTGGCCAACATGGCCGGATCCTGGCTGTGCCTGGTCAACGGTTTTGCCGGTATGCGGATCAGAAATGGCAAGCCCTGTTTTCATCCTTACTTGCCAGAAAGACTGTCAGGGTATAGTTTTAGAATACACGCGGGAGATGCCCTGCTGCAGGTCTCGGTAAACGGTGAGGGAGTCACATATGAGCTGGTTAAGGGTAAGAGCATCAGTTTTACTCATTTTGGAGATAAAATAATACTTTCAAATGGAGAAAAAGTTACCTGTGGATTAAGGGAAGATCTGCAGGGCAGTTAATACAAGGAGATAATAGATTATGGTTCATCAAAGCGGCCAAAAGCGAAAAGAAGCCGGGAAAACAGGGAAAAGAATCAAAGCTTTCATATTCGACCTGGACGGTGTGCTGACCGATACTGCTGAATACCATTACCTGGCCTGGAAGCAACTGGCAGATGAGGAAATGGTTCCCTTTACACGAGAGGACAACGAGAAGCTGCGTGGTGTTTCTCGCCGGGCATCGCTCAATCTTATATTTCAGGGACGCAAACTGACTGAAGAAAAAGCCCTCGAGCTGATGGATCGTAAAAATGGCTATTACCGGGAGTACCTCAATAACATCACAATGGGAGATCTGCTTCCAGGGGTGATCGAACTGCTCGATAAACTGCAGGACAGAGGCTGCCGGTTGGCTCTGGCCTCCGCCAGTAAAAATGCGCCTGCTGTCATTGAACGGCTTAATATAGCTTCATATTTTGATGCCATTGCAGATGGGAACAGTGTTGAAAAGACCAAGCCTGCCCCGGACCTTTTTCTTTATGCTGCCCATCAGCTTGGCCTGCCACCCGAAAATTGCCTGGTGGTAGAAGACGCGGAAGCAGGAATTGCCGCTGCCCGGGCCGCCGGGATGGCGACAATAGGAATCGGTCCCTCCGAAAGGGTGGGAGAAGCAGATTACGTTTATCCTTCAGTAGAGGCAATCGAGCTTGAGGATATCCAGGAGATAAAATGTTAACCTGACTGCATAAAAGCTTTATTTTTTAACCGTGATCAAGCTTTCCAAGATTTTTTTCAATTTTCCGGGTGATCCCAGGAAAAAGCGGGCTCTGGTGAAGGGCACGAAACCAACCTTGATGCTCCATGCTTTCTCCGGCAGGATGGCAAATATGTCTTCGTCCGTCCAGTCGTCACCGGCTGCTATGATAAAATCCCACTGTTGTTCGTCCCCAAGCCAGTGAAGTGCCGCATTCCCTTTGTTAACGCCCATCGGTTTGATCTCGAGGACTTTGTTGCCCTGTAGAATCTGCAGGTCGGTTCCGGCAAGGATATCATGCAGAGCGTCCATCAGTTCCTTTGAGCGTAGATTGCCGAGAGCCGGATCCGCTTTCCGGTAATGCCAGGCCAGGGCAAAGGCCTTTTCCTCAACAAATGAACCGGGGGTTCTCACACTGAATGTTCTCAGTATTGGATAAATATTTTCCTTCCACTTGTCGGTTAACCCTGTGGTTGACAGCTGCCAGTCCTCTGTATCCTTAGCCCGTAACCAGGTGCCATGTTCAGCTACCATTTCCACGCCTGTTTTGTTCAGCCACCGGGAGAGCCATTCTTTATCCCTCCCACTGACGATAACGACAGAGTTTTTGGGATCCTCCTGCAGTTTGGTGAGCAGGTCGAGCAGTTCCGGATTCGGTTGGGCCAGTTCGGGCCTTTTTTCCAGAGATACGAGAGTGCCGTCATAATCAAGGAGGAACAGCCGCCTGGAAGCTTTTTCATAATTATCTTTCAGTATTTTTTGATGTTTATCGGTCAGGAAATATTGTTTGTTGAGCTCCCGTTTTTCTTCAGTTTCGGCCAGGTGCTTGATGAAATCTTCAGTCCAGCGAAATACATTATATTCCTTGATTCTTCCGGCCATGTAGCATACTGAATTTTTCACTTCTTTTTCCGGGACAGACAGCCCCTGGGCAATGGCATCCGCCGTCATTTCGATATCGTTTGGATTGACAATAATCGCTTCTCCCAGTTCAGCCGCCGATCCAGCGGTTTCACTTAGCACGAGGGTGCCTTTCCCGCTCTCGCATTGACAGGCCAGATATTCTTTGGCCACCAGGTTCATTCCGTCTCTCAGGGGGGTAACAAGGGCCAGGTCTGCGGCGCAGTAAAGCGAGATCAGTTCTTCGAACGGAAGGGAACGATACATATAGAGGATAGGCTGCCATTCAAGGGTATCAAAGCGGCCGTTTATGCGGCCAACCAGCTCATCAATTTCCTTCTTAAGGAGTTTGTATTCCTGGACTTTGTTCCTCGAAGGGACGCACAGGAGCACATAGGTAATCTTTTTATGCCAGTGTGGATAGCGTTCAAGGAATAGTTCAAATGCTTTGAGTCTTTCGAGAATTCCTTTTGTAAAATCGAGCCGGTCGACGGAGAGGATAATTTTTTCCGCCTGCAGCTTTTTCTGCAGCCGTTTAACTTTTTTCTCGACATTTGGTGATTTGGCTGTTTCTGAAAATTTATCTGCGTCGATGCCCATGGGGAAAGTATCTACTTTGACCATGCGGTTGTCGGCGATCACCTGTCCGTAAACCTGTTCCAGGCCCAGGATACGCAGGCAGCAGCTGAGAAAATGCCTGGTATAATCGTAAGTATGAAAGCCGATCAAATCTGAACCGAGCATTCCCTGCAGGATTTCTTGTCGCCAGGGCAGGTAGCGGAAAATTTCCATGGAAGGAAAGGGGATGTGCAGGAAGAACCCGATTGTTGCATCCGGTGTTTTCCGGCGGAGCATTCCTGGGAGCAGCAGCAAATGATAGTCGTGTACCCAGACCATATCTCCGGGTTTAATTACTTCCAGGATTCTGGCGCAGAACAGCTGGTTGACTTGCTTGTAAGTTTCCCATTGTGATGGATCATAGGTGCAATAGGTGGGAAAATAATGGAACAAGGGCCACAGAGTTCGATTACTGAACCCGTAATAATATTTTTTTAACTCGGAGTCCGATAGGAAAACAGGCAGGCAGTTATAATCGCTGCGGAGAGTGTTTTCAATTTCTGATTTACTCTTCTGGCTACCTGGTTTGATGCCTGGCCAGCCAACCCATAAGCCGTTTTGTTGCTTGTGGAATGAAGAAAGGCCGGTGGCCAGGCCGCCCACGCTGGGAATTATTCTCAGGGAGCCTTTCTTACGCGAAACGCTGACCGGCAGCCTGTTTGAAACAATAATTACCCTTTTTTCGTTAAGGCCATGTTCACTATCAGCCACCAGAATCGCCTCTTTTCGGAATCTATTCCCATTGCTGTTGCCTGTTGCTTTAATCATATCATATTAGCAACATCTATCAAATAATAGGTCTGAAGAAGACGTTCTGCTTAACCATCATAAGTGGCCTTGTTGAATTTTCAGCCCCTCATTACCTGTTTCAACCTGACTAATAATTTGTGCTGCTCTTGAATAGATATTTGACAGGTAAAGATAAATTTCATGCAAATAGATGTTGACATATACCCATTACAGGGTGTATTCTATTTATAGATATATACCCGTTTTAGGTCCACTCTTTCCTCAAAGTTGGTAGAAATTGGCTGAAGAATTAAGTTAAAGTGGAATAAGGGGAATATCAAATATCGGAAAGGAGGTATCAGCAATGCCGGGGTTTGATGGAACTGGCCCTTACGGAGGAGGACCGATGACCGGAAGGGGGTTCGGTTATTGTGCGGTACCTGTTCAGCAGGCGGGTTACAATATTCCCACCTACGGATACGCGCCTTATCGACCTTATGGCCGGCCTCGTTTCAGCCTTGGTTTCGGACGGGGCTTAGGTAGAGGTAGAGGCCCTGGAGGCCTTGGAGGCCGCGGATGGCGTAGATGGTGGTAACGGTGAAGAATGATGTGTTCTTGAAAGGAGGTAGAGAATTATGCCGGGTGGAGACGGTACAGGCCCGATGGGCTATGGTCCGCGCACAGGGAGAGCCGCCGGTTATTGCTCCGGTTATGGTATGCCAGGTTTTGCCAATCCCGTGCCCCGTCGCGGTTTTCGCGGTCGTGGTTATGGATACGGTTATGCGGCTCCGGGATTTTACGCGGGAGCATATGCGGATGAAAAAGAGTTCTTGAAAGCACAGGCTGAATCACTGAAAGAAGAAATGAGCATATTGGAAGCCAGGCTTAAAGAGCTGGAAAAAACGGAACCAGAGAGCGAAGAATAGAGCGCGTAAAATTGAATCTGTGATAAACAAAGCTAATCACTGCATAAGGTATATACTTTTAACAAAGTATATACCTTATTTTTCATATTCTTTTTATGAGCATGAGCAGCAACGACGGTAGATGCAATGGAGGATATTAAATTGATTATATTCGGTTTAATGCAGGTGGGTGGAGGCAATTACAATGGTGTTGCCAAAGTACTGGATCATATTTTTGCTGCCGCATGCCGGGCAGGTGTGTTCCAGGCCTTTTTCTTTCTCGGCCAGGGATGCCCGGACCTCAGTTACTTTGCCGCAGTTCCGGCAGAGATACTCGTAAGTTGGCACAGGCCCAACCTCCTCAAAATTTTATTGAGCAGAGTAGCTGTTAAATACCCTGGTGCAGAGATGCTAGGGTAATGCCACAGATCCTGTTACTTTATTTGTTTATTTTCGACAGGGTGTGAAAAAATTCCTTCTCCATTTGCTGTAAGGTTGTTGACAGGACCCCCCGTTAGTTTTTTTAAGAAATCAAATTGAAAAATTCGGTCAGTAGTTCGTCCCTCAGTTTCGCCGGAAGCATATCCAGGACCGTGTTCAGGGTAGCCATCTGCTCGGGAAGATCGAGGCCTGTCAGGCCAATAGCCGGAATGATGGTCATGAAGACTTCTTCCACCGGTTTGTCAATCACTTCAGTAGCAAGGCGACTTAACTCTTCGTTATTAACCTTTGAGCCTTGCCTGAGCAAGTTTTCGACAACTGAGCGTAAATCGGCCAGAAATTTATCAGTGTGCGGAACATTGGCCTGAGTTATGCTCACATGAAGATTTGGCGGAGAACCGCCGTAGGCAAACTGAGGGATCATCTGCCAGCCCCTCAGGCGCATTTCGTCGTCAACCTCAAAGACATTGATCTTCTCGGAAGCAATGGTGAACATACACATGTCGGGGTTGCCCAGCACTTCGATTCCTTCAATTTTAGCAATACCCTGCAGAATCCTGTGCGTTGCTTCCTGGGAACGCTGTACTATGTTGCGGAATCCCTCTTCACCCAGGTAACGAAACATAGCCCAGGCAGCGGCAATGGGACCGCCGGTCCGGCTGCTTTGTGCCGTCGAATTGACAACTACATACTCGGTAGTTGCTGTACAGACAAACCAAACGTATTTACGAAGGCCCCGGTTGCGGTAAAGAATAATCGACGCGTTTTTCGGGGTGTAGCCGTATTTGTGCAGGTCTGCGGAGATGCTGGTTACCCCCGGAACCGAGAAATCAAAATCCGGAATAATTTCCCCCATTCGCCTCATAATTGAAAGGTAAATGCCCCCTACACAGCCATCGACATGGAAGAGGACTCCTTTGTTTTTGGCCAGGGCGGCCATTTCGGTAACAGGGTCAATGGCGCCATGGGAAAAATTGGGTGCCGACCCGACGGCCAGAATGGTGTTAGGGCCAAGCGCTTCGGCAAAGGCTGTCAGGTCAGCCCTGTACTCACGCAGGTCAACTGCAGTTTGCACCGCCCGCAGGCCGAAATAATGGGCAGCCTTGAGAAAGGCAGGGTGAGCGGTTACCGGCAAAACCATTTCCGGTTCCTTTATCTCCGGCCGGTTAACCCGGGCCCAGTCGCGGGCAGTTTTTACAGCCATCAGGATGCTTTCCGTCCCTCCGCTGGTTATATTACCCACCACCTCATCATCCGCCCGCAGAAGGTCGGCGACAGAGGAAACCACTTCTTTTTCCATTTTACTAATGCTCGGGTACATATTTACATAGAGAGCATTGTGGGGCAGAAACCGGGTGTAGGCCTCAACAGCCAAACTGTGGGCTTCCTCGCCCGGATCGTACAGTCCGGTCATTACTTTGCCGGTACGCCAATCTACATCTTTTTCTGTGAAACCGGCTATTTCTTTCAGCACTTTATCTTTTGGAACTCCCTGGGGCAGCAAAGCACCCATTAATTCTTCATCTCCTTTGTCTGGATCTATGCTAAACTTTAAAGAGTATATTTTAATTTTAGAGTTGTCTGCAGGACATGGAACCCATAATCACGAATTTAACTGAAATGTCCTGACAAACCTATATAAATTTTAGCACAAAACAACTACTAAAGGAATTAAATTATTTTAAAATGGACATTATTATTTATTTAATTTGGAAAACTTTTAATTGACGGGCAAAATAAGCTTGTGATAATATCTTGATAAGCTGATGTAAATTTTAACCAATGGAGCTGTTGGCCAATGGAAAAATCAAAGGCTCTGTCAGTGGGGACTTATCTTGGCTATGGAGTTGGTTCAGTTGGCACCGGTATTTTTTCCACGGTTCCCGGTTTACTCCTGCTAAGCTTTATGGTTCGCTATCTGCAGGTTCCGCCTGCCCTGGCCGGAACAGTGATCCTTATTCCACGGCTATGGGATGTGATTACCGATCCTTTTGCCGGATCCCTTTCGGATCGGACCCGCACCCGCTGGGGAGCACGGCGCCCCTGGATGTTAGCTGGTTCGTTAACTTTGCCGATTGTTTTCGCCCTGCTATTCAGGGTTCCCGAACAAAGCGGTACTGCTGCTGCATGGTACATTCTGTTCATCTATATTTTAGGAACCACTTTTTACACAGTTTATCAGGTGCCTTACATCGCCATGTCGGCTGAGATGTCCGAGGATTACGACGAGCGGACGACTATTATGTCGTATCGCATTGCTTTCCTGACCGTTGGCATCCTGGTCGGCGGAGCTGCCGCCCCGGAACTGGTCAGCGCAGCCGGCGGTGGAAGGGAAGGCTTTGCTTTCATGGGCATAATGGTCGGGGGGGTGCTTTTCCTGACCATGATTGGTTCGGTTTTTGGTACCCGTCGGGTGCCGCATGTTGAACCCGTTCCCATCACAGCCTCTTTCCGCGAGCAGATCCGGGCCGTTGCTGAAAATAAACCCTTTTTCATTCTCTTTGGAGCCTACATTATCCAGGTCCTCGGTATCGGGGCCATGCTGGCCGGGGTAGATTTTTTCTCCAGTTATATTCTTAACGACCCGGGGCAGACCAGTATTCTTTTCGTTTTTCTGGTTGGCCCGGCCCTGGTTACCATGCCTTTGTGGGTAAGGGTGGGCCGCCGTGTGGGCAAATTGAAAGGCTATATGATCTGCACCGTTCTCTTTGCCCTGGGCGGTTTTGCCCTTGCTCTGGCCAACCCGGATCGGCTGTGGCTGGTTTACTTGATCGTCTTCATCATGGGTGCCGGTTATGCCGGAACCCAGCTCTTTCCCTTTTCCATGCTGCCCGATACGATCAGTGCCGACACCCTGCGGACCGGCCTGCGGCGGGCCGGTGCCTATACGGGAGTATGGACTGCTGCCGATAAGGCGGGATTTGCTGTCGGCCCGGCTATATTTGCTTCCATTTTAGCTGTGACCGGATTCATGGAAACTGAGAGCGGTCTGATTATCGAGCAGCCTGCCCTGGCTTTGACCGGAGTCCGGCTGGGTTTTGCTCTCCTGCCGGCTTTTTTAATGGCGGTCAGCCTTCTCCTGCTGCGCCATTACCGGCTTGATCCGGAAACAGTTGCCGCTCTGGGCCTGGATAAGAAAGAGCACCCCGGATAAAAATAAATATTTGGACGGCCTGGCAATCCTCCACGTGCTGTGATGAAATTTAAGATATGGTCCTGGTGCTGGAAGAAAGGTGTCGTTTAATGAGATCTGGCATCAGCCTGGTAGTGATGTCTCCCTTGCAATTTCATCACTGAAACAGTAATTAGTTCCGGTGATTGTAAGGACAGGGGAACAGGAAACGGACTTGCAATCTAAGCGCGAAACGTTTATATTTATGTAGAGAAAAAAATAATGCTTGTTTATTTGCATGCGGGTGTAGCTCAATGGTAGAGCCCTAGCCTTCCAAGCTAGATACGTGGGTTCGATTCCCATCACCCGCTCCAACGCACAACGCCGCGCTGAAAGGCGCGGTTTTTTTATGAATTACTTAGATTGCGGCCAAAAAAAATAATTATAATGCGAAAAATTATTATATACAAAAATAATTGCCACAGAACGAAAATATTTAATGAAAATCGCCATTTTCGAGCCTTGAATAAAAAATAATGATCCTGCATAATGTTATTAGCACTCGAAATAAGAGAGTGCTAATATTAGCCTAAAATATGGGAGGGATAACCATGAGAGATCTGATCAGGAGGACTAATGGTGGTGAAGTTGATAGGATCCGTTCGGGGATTGACCAGGTTTTTGCCGATGCCTTCTCCCGTAACTGGCCATTCTATGGAGAGGGTGCCTTTCCACCGGTAGATCTTTATAACACCGAAGGTTCGCTGGTGGCACTGGTTAGCCTGCCAGGAGCCGATATAAACGATGTTGAGGTAACTGCCAACAACGATACCCTGTCCATTCAGGGTGAAATCAAAGTGGAAACAGGAGAAGGCGAGTTGCTCTGGCAGGAGCGCACCGGCGGTAAGTTCTACCGCAGTTTCAAACTGCCTCTGCCGATTAAAGCGGATGAGGTTGATGCCAGCTTCAAAGCCGGAGTTCTTCGGGTAGAAATGCCCAAGGTCGATGAACTGAAGAGCAGAGCGATCAAGATAAAAGAAGCAAAATAAAGGGGAAAATGCTGCTATGTCAATAACCGGGAAAATTATTTTCCCGGTTATTTTATGTACCGATTGTTCAAGAATACCTTTTGCGTTAAGATAGTAACTGGATATAAAATTACTTTTCTTCGATTGCATATAATATTACGGAGCGCATTGTGGAAATAATTTTATTGGGCAGATGCAACTACCGCCTGCCCCCTGTCCCAATGGCATACAGGTATCGATGATTGATTGTTCGGGCAGGGCTTTTTCTAAGCGGGTAGTTCGGGATAAGGTTGTTTTTCAAGGATTTACAGATCTCAACCAGGAAAAGAGGAACTGAAGATGAACAAGTTAAAAGATTCTCCTGCTGGCGGCCGGATTGTAATTACTGTGATCGGTCCCGACAGGGTTGGTATTATTGCTGCGGTATCGGCCATCCTGGCTGAAAAGGGAGTTAACATTCTTGATATCAGCCAGACAATCATGCAGGAATTTTTCGTCATGGTCCTGGTAGCCGATATGACAGAGGCAAAGATTGACCTGGTCAATCTTAAAGACATTCTGGCCCGCAAGGGTGAAGAGCTGAAAGTACGGATTGATGCACAGCATGAAGATGTTTTCAACTTCATGCACCGCATTTAGGAGGAAGAAAAGTGCTGACAATTGAAGAAATCTTAGAAACGATCAAAATGGTCCAGGAAGAAAACCTTGATATTCGCACTATAACCATGGGCATAAGCCTGCGGGACTGCAGTGATTCAAATTATAAAGCGGCCTGCCAAAAAATTTATGATAAAATAACGCGCCTGGCCGGTCCGCTGGTTAAAACGGGTGAAGAAATTGCCAGGGAATACGGTCTGCCCATTGTAAACAAACGTATTTCTGTCACTCCTATTGCCCTGGTGGCCGAAGCAAGTTCCGCTGATGATTATATCGAGTATGCGCGCACCCTCGACCGGGCTGCTGAAGCGGTGGGGGTTAACTTTATTGGCGGTTTTTCTGCTTTAGTCCACAAGGGTTTTACCGGCGGGGATATTAAACTGATTGAATCAATTCCCGGTGCCCTTAACTTCACTGAAAGAGTTTGTTCCTCGGTTAATGTGGCCACATCACGTGTGGGCATTAATATGGATGCCATAAATATGTGCAGCCGGATCATTAAAGAGACGGCAAAACTGACGGAGAAAAACGATAGTATTGGTTGTGCCAAGCTGGTTGTTTTTGCCAATGCACCTGAAGACAACCCTTTCATGGCCGGGGCTTTCCACGGTATTGGTGAGCCCGACTGTGTAATTAATACTGGAGTGAGCGGCCCGGGAGTGGTGAGGAGTGCCGTCAAAAAATTGGGCGATGGTGCAGATCTCGGAGCACTTTCAGAAACAATCAAAAAGACTGCCTTCAAAATAACACGCATGGGTGAGCTGGTGGGCAGGACGGCGGCTAAAAGGCTGGGTGTCCCTTTTGGCATAGTTGATGTTTCACTGGCTCCGACTCCTGCTGTCGGTGACAGTGTGGCTGAGATTCTGGAAGAAATGGGTCTGGAACGCTGCGGTGCCCCAGGCTCAACCGCTGCTCTCGCTTTGCTCAATGATGCTGTAAAAAAAGGGGGGGCCATGGCTTCTTCTTATGTAGGCGGGTTGTCAGGCGCTTTTATCCCGGTTAGCGAAGACGCAAAAATGATTGATGCAGTCGATGCCGGTGCCCTGAGCCTGGAAAAGCTGGAAGCGATGACTGCTGTTTGTTCGGTTGGCCTTGATATGATTGCCATTCCCGGTGATACACCGGAAGAAACGATAGCTGCCATCATCGCTGATGAAGCGGCGATTGGTGTTTTTAATCATAAGACCACAGCCGTGCGGATTATTCCGGCGGTAAACAAGAAAGTGGGCGATCGGGTTGAATTCGGCGGTCTCCTGGGACATGCGCCGGTGATGGCGGTAAACAATTTTTCTGCGGAGAAATTTTCCCGCCGTGGCGGCCGTATTCCTGCTCCTATTCACAGCCTCCGCAACTAAAATATGCCAGGGGAACGGGGAATTGACACTTGTTCTCCTGGCGGATTGGATTAGATTGAGTTTGGCTCCGGCACAACCGGCTCAAATTTATACTTTTCTGTACTTTCCACAAGCAGCATCTGCTTTCCTCCATACTCGATCCCAGCGCATAGGCTGGTATCTGAGTAGATAATCTTATTGCCGGTCCTCTCTTTTAGTTCAACGTGAACTGTGCCCTGCAGGTTTTCCTGGACCAGGGGAACCATCCTGTCATCGCGCGGCCCGTTGAGGAAAATAAAATGGCCCGGACTGGTTTCAGTGTCAATGGTAAGGCTGTGCCTGGCATTGTGTAGATTCAGGGTAATATCGGTTCCTTTTGGGATTATATCAACACTGCTCTTATTCATTGTCGTGAATTCAAAGAAGGTTTGGTTCACGAAGAGGCCGACCAGGAATCCCCTGAAGCTGGTAAAGAGAAAAGGTATATGACCAACTGAACAGCTCAGGGAAGCGCGCTCTTTACCGAAATGGTTGCACTGGATCCAGACCCAGGAAAAAGGGAATGAAGAACCCCATTTTTTCTCGATGTAGCCCCTGCCGCCGTCAAAATTAATCTTTTCACCATTGATAACAAGGATTCCTCTGAGATCGAAATCCATAGAGCAAACCTGGCTGTAACACTGCATCCTGGGAATATAGTTGTAAAAGCCCATGCTGCCGGGGTTGATAATGCTGTCCGGCCAGTTCAAATGGTTGTCAAACCCGAGCTGACCGCTTAAAATAATGTTTGGCCTGTCCAGGGTCAGGCTGATCCCTGCCGTTCCGAACCTGCTGCTGCCAACTGTTATATCAAAGATATCTCTTTCTGCTGTGAAATTGGATGTGGGAAAGCGGACATAGTGATAGGTTCTTTTAACACCGTCAACGATCTGGATAAAGGCGTGCGAATCTCTATCATGGGATCCGAAAAATATTCCCGTAATAAAGGTAAACACCCGCTCCATTTTTTTATCGACCAGCTTAAAATACCAACCTTCGAAATAGCTTTTACCCATCCGGCCATGATAGAGATCGGGGTAACGGAAACTTTTTAAGTTCATTTTTCCCCTCGCTGTGTTTTGTGCCAGATCTTCTATCTATCTGTCACCTTTTCTTTATATTAATTGCCCGGGCAGAAAAAAGAAAGGGAATTATATCCCCTCAGACATTCCGTAAATAAATTTATTGGCAGCAGCAGCTGCAAACCGTGGCCTTCAGGGTATTTATTTTCGGGAGGTATTTTGTCCGTTTCATTAATGTATGGATTTCTACGTTCTCATGATACCATTGACATGTTTTGAGTGTATTATTTTATCCCCGGATACTTTTCGCGCAGCTTTTTCTCCAAATCCTCGCTAAAACCGGGCGTCTGATGTTCAGCCAAAATACGCCGGGCCTCTTCGTGGGCTCTGGTGAAAGTGTTTTTACAGCCTGCTTCTTCCCATACGGTGCGCTGCTGCCTGTCGGCAAGCTTGGGGAAATAGAATTCGCTGCGCACGTGTTCCACGGTATGCGGCTGATCCAGGAAATGGCCGCCGGGACCGATTTCGGCAATAATATCGGTAGCCAGGGTTTCTTTGTTTACCTCGACGCCTTTTACCGCTCTCAGGGCCATACCTACCGAATCATTGTCGACGACCATTTTTTCGTATGATAGGGTGGTGCAGAATTCTAACAGGCCGAATGCATCGTGAATGTAGTTGCAGCCCGATAGGGCGACGACCATAGCCGTATTGGCGCTTTCATAACCGGCCTGGGCGTCCACCACTTTTGAGTCTGACATACCACCTGTTCCGTAAATCGGGATCTTGTAATACTGAGCCATCTGGGCGCAGCCGGCATTGATGAGAGCCGATTCTATACTGCCGGCCATGTATGTGCCTGTGCGCATATCCATGATGCTGGATGTGGAACCGTAGAGGGTGGGGTTGCCCCGGTTAACCAGCTGGGCCAGAATTAAACCACCCAAAGATTCGGCATTGTTCAGGGCAATGGTCCCGGCCAGGGTGACCGGTGAGTTGGCACCGGCCAGCGGTTCGGAAGGAGTAGCGATGGGTAGGCTGCGTCTGGCTACTTCGATCAAGAAATCAGTGTAAGTTACTTCCATCAGCAGAGGGCTCATCATCAGGGTAATAAATGAAACAAAAGGCCGTTCCCTTAGTTTTTTGGCTCCTCCGGCGATATCTTCGGCCATTTTAATAACAGCTCGCAGCCCTTCCATGGTGTATATACCGCCCATTACATGTTTGGATGTATTGGCCAGGGCGTGGTAAAAGCGGTTTATGTCAACTTCTTCAGCAGGCACATCATTGGGATAGCAGTTGATGACAAAAAAAGCAATGTTATCAAGGGCATCGGTCATTTTGGCGAAGCCGGCTACATCCCTTACTTCGGTGCGCCGCTTTTTGCCTGTTTCCATGTCGAGCGTATTGAGAACCGTCCCTCCGGTTCCCAGGTGGACATTAGCCCCTTCCAGGAGGATGTCGTACTTTTCTTCCCGGCCGCATAGGACTAAACTTGAGGGTGTAGAATCGACGGCATCCTCGATCATCGCCCGCGGAATCTTGACTATCCTGCTTTCATGATCGACGGCGGCGCCGCTGTCGGCAAAGATCTGCCGGGCTTGCTCGTTATGCATCTTGATCCCTACTTCTTCCAGCAGGTAAACCGAAGCTTCGTGGACCGCTTTGACGTCAGCATCGCTGAAAACCTTGAAACTTCCTCCCTTGAAGTGCTTAAACATGATCATACTCCTTTCAAGATAATGCTTTTTAACATCTTACCATTTATCCCATAGCATAACATAACGGTGAAAACATTAAAAGAAATTTCACAGAATCTTTGTTATATACAAGCATCTGATATTATATGTTAATTATCGAATTACAGATCATTTATCGTTTTCGTTCCGGGGGTTGTTCAGGGAGAATAATAAAATAAATCACCACAGGAAGGAACACTCTCTTAACCGGGGAATTTAAATAAAGCCGGTTATTTTATTTACTGGGAGGCTGCTTAGATGTGTGACACCATGGTTGCCCTCGGCAATGCCACACTTGATGGGACAGTAATATTTGCTAAAAACAGTGACCGCCAGCCCAATGAACCACTGCTGTTGATCCGGGTACCTCGGAAAAAATATATTTCTGGATCAAAAGTAAAATGTACCTACATTGAAATTGATCAGGTTGCTGAAACTTTTGAGGTACTCCTGCTCAAACCTTCCTGGATGTGGGGGGCTGAGATGGGTGCAAACGAGTATGGACTTAACATTGGTAATGAGGCTGTGTTCACCCGTGAGAAACATGGATCTGAAGCCCTGCTGGGCATGGATATGCTGCGCCTGGCCCTGGAGAGATGCCGGAACAGCGAAGAAGCCCTGGCCCTGATTGTTGAGCTCCTGGAGAAATACGGTCAGGGAGGTAACTGCGGTTATGAAAAAAAATTTTTCTATCACAATTCGTTTCTGATTGCCGATCCGTGTTCAGCATGGGTCCTCGAGACAGCCGGCGAATACTGGGCCGCCGAAAAAGTGAAGGATGTCCGTTCCATATCTAACCGCCTGAGCATCGGTTCCCGTTTCGACCGCAGTCATTCAGATCTGATCAAGCATGCCATCGATAAAGGTTGGTGCAAAAGCGAGGCTGATTTTAATTTCGCCCGCTGCTACAGCGATCCCCTGATGACCCGCTTCAGTGGTTCACTGCAGAGGCAAAAAATGAGCGGTGACATGCTGAAAAGGGAAAAGGGACGGATCACCATGCAGACCATGCGCAGCATTCTCCGCTCCCATGAGGAAGGCCTGGAAGGGCAGCAGTTTACCAAACATTCTTTGAAAAGCGTCTGTATGCATGGCGGTTTTCTCTATGGTGATCATACCACCGGCAGCTATATCGTTTCCCTGCATGAAAAGCGGCCTACTTACCTGATCACCAGCGGTTCAACCCCCTGTCTGGCTCTCTACAAGCCTTTCTGGATGATCAATGACGAAAGCTTTTCTTTTAGAGAGGGAGAAGGTAAAACAGCAGTTAATTTCTGGCTGAGACGGGAGCGCCTCCATCGATTCGTTCTCGAAAACAAAATTTCTTCCCTGCAAACTTATTTGACAGAACGGGATCTTGTTGAACGAGAAATCGACTGCCGCCTGGCAGAAATCGATAGTGATTTGGCGGATGAACCCCTGCTGAAAGGAATTATAACCGAAGCGCTGGCTGCAGAAGAAAAACTCCTTGATGAAACCTTTGCCCAAATCGAAAATCCCCGGCAGCCTGGTAAAATCAGGGGTAACCCTTATTTCCGCTGGTACTGGAAAAAGCAAAACGAAAAACTCTTTTCCCGCTACAGGAGAAGTTGATCGGCCGACGTAGAGGAAGGGCTGTCACACCTGTGCCGTTCTGTTTATGACAGGAAGAACTTTTTCTACTTCTGTTTTGAATTGGGAATTTGAACCCGAATAAACTGTGATGGCCCCTCCAGCTGGAGTGCCGCATGCTGGAAATATTTAGTCGTGGACAGGCAGGGCAACAAGTGTTATTATAAATAAAATTGAATATTCTATTCGGGTGTCCCCTGTGGATGAAAAGGGAAACCGGTGCAAGTCCGGTGCGATCACGTCACTGTAAGCACAAGCCAAATCCAGCAAGGCCACTGGTGAAAGCCGGGAAGGCGGAAGAGGCAATGAGTGTAAGCCAGGAAACCTGCCCGAATAACGCGTAGCATTTTCCCCTTCGTGTGAAAGGGCTGGTTACTCATGGCGCCGTTTCAGGATCCTTTCGGTGCTTTTTTATTTGAGATCAATTCCGGTCTTTGCTCTCTAAGGCCGGTTTTTTTTATTCAGCCGGCAAAGGTAAAATTGTTAATGTCCCGGAAGGCTGCCGTCTTTTTTTACTCCTTTTTTCGGCAGGCTGTTTAGCATAAACCTGTTCCGGGATTGCTGCCCCGTTAGCCTCTTCCCGAAAAGGGATGGCTGATTTGACTCAGGGAAGAGGCGGGGCTCATTTCTCGCGGAGTATTTCAAGAATGGGAGACTGTTTTGAATTTTTATTGTAATTTTGTAATTAATAATTAATGGGAGGTTTTTTTGATGGAAAAAGGATATGTGCAAATTTATACCGGCGACGGAAAAGGGAAAACCACTGCTGCCCTGGGACTGGGATTGAGAGCGGTTGGCAGTGGGCTCAGAGTGATCATGTTTCAATTTTTGAAAGGTTCGCCAAGCGGGGAATTAAAGAGTGTTACCATGCTGGGGGAAAATTTTGAGATTATTCGCCTTGCAGAAAGCAAAAAATTTTTTTGGACGATGAACGAGCAGGAAAAAAATGAATTGAAAAAGAACATGAAGGGTGAACTTGACCGGGTGCGGGAAGTACTTACCGGGGAAAAATATGATATTTTGATCCTGGACGAAATCATGGCGGCAATCCATGGTGGATTACTATCAGTGGAAGATGTCTGCGTCCTGATTGATGCTCGGCCCCCCGGCATGGAAATGGTTTTAACCGGTCGAA
Organism: Bacillota bacterium; assembly: GCA_034189085.1. Lineage (GTDB taxonomy): Bacteria > Bacillota > Dethiobacteria > DTU022 > DTU022 > M55B129. The sequence continues at coordinate 29,016 of JAXHVH010000004.1, forward strand.
GTACCCCGAATAAGCTTATCGAACGGGCTGATCTGGTAACCGAAATGCACTGTATCAAACACTACATTAACGAGAGTGTCTATGCCAGGGTTGGTATAGAGAAGTAAGATTATGTTTCATCTATTTCTGCTGATAATGGAGGATGTTATATCCGGACCTCCAGATTGAACTATTTTTGTGGTGAAGGATTGATTTTATGAAACTGGAAGGTAACTGTCGCACAACGGCCATGGGCATAATGCGCGATCACTCACGTAAAATCTTACCCAAGGAGGCTATTGATTCCAAGAAGGGGTGAGATTATTTTTTACTGGTGCCCGCCAATATTTCATTACCGCTTTTGCTAAAGTTCCATGTGTGAAAAGCGGTTGCCGGCGAGCAGATATAGCAAAAAGATGAGCAGGAGCGTAATTGCCAGTGGGCCGGTCATTGTGGAAGGGCTTGCTGTGCCGTCGATTAAAGGCTTCATCAGGCTCAATAAAGTGTTGGGGTAAAAGTCGGCAGCGGCTGTTTCGGCGACTACCAGGTTAAGCAGTCCGCTCAAAAAGAAAATTACTACAGCCAGGCCTCCGGCCGCCAGCTGGCTTTTGAGAACGGCGGAGAATGCGAAAGTAAGAGTGGCCAGCAGCAGGGTATAGGCGATCAAAGCAATGGTAGCCCAGATCGAACCGGCCATGGGGGGCGGGCCCATTAGTGTTATTGTGTAAAGATAGGCCAGGGTGCTGCTGATTATTAAGCCGATGATAACAACGGTGAAAAGGACAGCGATCTTGGCCGTAAGGTACTGCCAGCGGCCAATGGGTTTACTGAGCATCCATCCGGCAACCCCTGTTTCCTTTTCCCGGGCCACAGTGCCCATGACCATGAAAATCAGGACCAGGACCCCCATCTGTGAAACGTCAGAAAGGTAGCTGAAAAAAGTCTCTTCGGGGGTGGGATGGGGCATCACTATTTCCACACCTTCGGCAAAGTGGGCCATAATTTCATTCATGTACTTCATCATCGGCGGGTCGAGCAGGGCGAAAAAGAGCAAAACCAGCAAAAATGCAGGATAACGAAAGCTGCGCCAGTTCCATTTGAATTCTTTTATCAGCAGAACGGTCATGGATTGTCTACCCCCCGGCGGTGGTTATCATCAAGCACTCTGAAAAAAGCTTCTTCCAGATTTGTACGGTTCGGGGTGAATTCTGTTACGACGATTCCTTTTCTTACCAGGGCAGGGAGCAAATTCCCAGTCATGGCAATCGATTCTCCCGGTTTGGAGATTACCAGGAGTTTGCCCTGCTGTGGGCTTACTTCCCTTACGGCGGGATTTTTCCTGATCATGGCGGCTGCTTCGGCCTGCTGGTCAGAACGAACGGCGATCAGGTACTGCTCCATGGTGTAACGGTTGAGCAGTTCACCGGTGCCGGCATCCAGCAGTTTCCGCCCCCGGTCAATGATGGTTACATGATCACAGACTTTTTCCACATCGGCCAGGATGTGACTGGAAAAGAAGACTGTGGCCCTGTTTCTGAGCCTGGAAATGATTTCAAGAACCCTGTGGCGGCCTTCGGGGTCGAGAGCGGAGACCGGTTCATCAAGGATCAACAGTTCCGGTTCGGGCAGAAGGACGGCGGCTATACCGAGGCGTTGCTGCATGCCCCGCGAGTAGGTGCTGACCCGGCGGTTGGCGGCATCGTCAAGCTGGAAATGTTTTAAGAGGCGATCAATTCGTGTTTGACTCAGGTTTTGGTCTACCCTGTAGATGCTGGCAACCAGCGTAAGCGCTTCTTTCCCGGTCAATCCTTCGGGGAAGACTGGATCCTGTGGCAGGTAGGTGGTATAGCGCAGGTAATCCAATTTTTGGCCAAACTTGAGCGGCATGCCGAGAACACTGACTTCACCGGCATCGGCGGCAATCAATCCAAGGATAATTTTTATGGTCGTGGTTTTTCCGGCGCCATTGGGCCCGAGGAAGCCGTGGATGCTGCCCCGCCTGACTTTAAAATCTATACCCCTGAGAGCGGGGTGTTGGCCAAACTGCTTCACCAGCCCGCTGACAAAGATGGCAGTTCCTTTAATCTTATTCCTCTCCCCTGCCGAATACCAGGTAGATAATCGGCCCAAAAATATTGATGAAAACGATAATCAGGATCCAGGCCCACCGGGGGAGGCCTTTAACCTCCCTGCGCCTGATCAGGTCAATGATAGCCCAGACCATAAGCAGGATTTGCAAAACCAGAAAGGGCCAGAAAATCTTCAGTAGATCCAGGACTTCCTGCAAGGTGGATCACCTCCGTTTTGGATGTCAGGCGCCGGTTTTTACTTCATGGTAAGCCCATTCCAGCCACTGCATGGCCAGGGCCAGGTTTTCTTTATCCACTGTTGCACCGCACCAGAATCGGAGCCCGGAGGGGGCATCGCGATAGGAAGCGATATCGAAGGCTACCTCTTCTGTTCCCAGCAAACCGACCAGATCCTTGAGTTGTTGGGCATCCAGGTCCACGATCAGGCAGACGCTGGTGTTTGATCTGACAGCTGGATCAGCTGCCAGAAAATTAATCCAGTCATGCGCTTCAACGAAATCTTCAATTACCTGCAGATTTTCTTTGCTTCTCCTGATCAGGGCCGGCAGGCCGCCAATTTTTTCAGCCCAGTCCAGGGCATCCAGATAGTCTTCAGTGCAAAGCATGGAAGGGGTATTGATCGTTGATCCTTCAAATATCCCCTTGATCAGCTTTCCTTTTTTGGCCAGACGGAAGATTTTTGGCAGCGGCCAGGTTGGGGTGTAGCTTTCGATTCGCTCAACAGCCCGTGGAGACAGGGCCAGCATACCGTGAGCTGCTTCACCTCCCAGCACTTTCTGCCAGGAAAATGTAACTACATCGAGTTTTTCCCAGGGTATTTCCATGGCAAAAACCGCTGAAGTGGCATCACAGAGAACAAGACCTTTCCTATCAGCGGGAATAAAATCGCCTCCGGGTATTTTTACTCCACTTGTAGTTCCGTTCCAGGTCAATACTACATCGTGATCGAAGTTAATTTTTTTGAGGTCGGGCAGGAGACCGTAATCAGCGGCAATGACATTTACTTCGGGCAGTTTGAGCTGTTTTTCGATGTCATCTGCCCAGGTCTTGCCGAAAGATTCAAAGTAGAGGGCATCGACCGGCTTCGGCCCCAGCAGGCTCCACATAGCCATTTCAAATGCTCCGGTGTCTGAAGCAGGAACGATACCGAGCAGATAGTCAGCAGGCATTCCCAGGATTGTTTTTGTTCTTTCTATTGCTTTCTTCAGGCGTGTTTTACCTTCCTTGCTGCGGTGGGAACGGCCTAGAAGATCTTTTTTCAGCGAGGATAGATCATAGCCTGGCCTTTTAGCGCAGGGCCCGGAAGAAAAATTTGGGCAGGTTGGTTTTTGTTGTGGTTTTAAGGGCATGGTTAAGAACCTCCAAAATATCATGATAGTTGCTTCATCAGCAATAATAATATATCAGTAAAGGTTGTTAGTAAAGGGATTGGTAATCTCTATTTTTCAGGCTGCTTTATTTGATTCTCCAAAAATGATGATCATATGCTCACTTGAGTGTCCTATTCTCTCAGTTTGTTCTTTGAACCAGCCTGTACTTGTTGTTCTGTGGTATAATTATTTTATCTAAATGATAAAGTTTCTCAAAATGAAGGAATCTTTGCTTGCGCTGGATTGACAAAGAGGAAAACACAATCATCGTGGCTAAAAAAAGGATGGGATATTCAATGCGCCGGATTGTTTTTCTTTTGCTGCTGTTCATAACTGTTCCATTTGCCATTGGCTGTGATTCGTCTGACAATACTCTGGATGAAAAACCATCACTAACTGTGATCACAACAATCTATCCCCTGGCCGATATTACCCGGCAACTTGGCGGTGATCTGGTAAATGTGATTTGTTTATTGCCCACAGGGGCAAGTCCCCACACTTACGAACCGACAGTTGATCAGGCCAGGTTGATCAGTGAAGCGCAGATGTTTGTTTTTATTGGTGCAGGACTGGATGATTGGGGGGCCGACCTGGCGAATGCTGCCGGACCCAAACTGCATCTAATTGATCTCTCCACTTCTGTTACTCTCCTCGAAGAAGGTGTTCATTTAATGCCTGCACCGGTCGACGATAAAGAAGCTTCAACCATCAAACAAGGGCTTTCTGATCTACAGGATAAAGAGTCTGATCATGATCACAGGCAAGGGACAATGAATCCTCATTACTGGCTTGATCCTGTAATAGTTAGCGATCAGATCTGCCCCTTTATTTTTCAGGAACTGGTTTACCTGTTGCCTGATGAAGAAGCATATTTCAAGGAAAGAATGGACAATTACTGTAATGAACTGGCCCTTTTAGATGAAGAAATAAAAACGAATGTCGCTTCTTTCAGCAGCAGGAAGTTTATAGCGTTCCACTCGGCCTGGCAGTATTTTGCCTCTCGCTACAATTTAGAGCAGGCAGCGGTTATTGCCGGTTCTCCGGGCCGGGAACCATCTGCAGGGTGGATAGCTGATTTGATCGATCTGGTTGAGCGGGAGCAGATTAAAGCTGTTTTTGCCGAACCGCAATTTTCACAGGATCTGGCGGACAGGATTGCTGAAGAGGGAGGCATAGAAGTACATATCCTCGATCCTCTGGGTGGGGAGAATATACCGGGAAAAGAAACTTACCTGTCGTTGATGAGATACAATCTGGCCGTATTCAGGGAAGTGCTTGACTGAATCAAGATAAATTGCAGAAGTTAACGGTGGAGGCTCAATGAAATGGGTGAAATTGTTAGAGCGGATAATTTATTCGTCAGACTGAGCGGTAAAAATGTTTTGAAAGAAATTAATTTTTCAGTTAGAGAAGGAGAATTGATGGGAGTGATCGGCCCGAATGGCGCCGGGAAAACAACCCTGCTGCGCGTTATTCTTGGTCTGATTCCCATTTCCCAGGGTCGTCTTGAGGTCCTGGGCAGGTTATACCCGCAACTAAAGAAAGTTCGACCGATGATTGGGTACATGCCCCAGCGTAGTTCGTATGAAAAGGACATCCCCCTTTCGGTTACCGACGTGGTGTCTACCGGATTATTGACACCTGCTACCATGCTGCACCGCTTAACAAAAGGAAATCTCAGGGTTAAAGAAGCTCTGCAGGCTGTGGATATGGAAAGATATGCCAAGCGCTATTTCCAGGAACTTTCCGGAGGTGAACAGCAGCGTATCCTGCTGGCCCGATCACTGGTTCGGAAACCGAAGCTTCTTCTGCTTGACGAACCGAATGCCGGCCTTGATTTTCCAGCTCAGCAGAAATTTACTGCCCTTCTTCAGGAGCTGCGGGAGCGGGACAAACTAACGATCATCCTTATTTCCCACGATTTAATTTCTATTGCATCTGTTGCTGATCAACTCATTGGCATAAACTGTGTGATGCACACGCACGGCCGGCCAGGTGATTTATTAAACTGCCCGGGACTGGATGAGGTCTATCGTTGCCAGTTTGATTTACTTAGTGGTATCGGAAGAGGAAGAAGGGATCAGAAATGAGCGAAATGCTGAATTACGATTTCATGCAGCGGGCCTTGATTGCGGCTTTCCTGGTGGGGACCCTTTGCTCAGTACTTTCTTTTTTCGTTGTTCTGAAGCGGCTGTCCTTTCTGGGAGCGGGGATTTCTCACACTGCCCTCGGTGGGATTGCCATCGGGTTAGTTACAGGAATCGATCCCGTTCTGACGGGAAGCATTTTCTCCGTGCTGACAGCAATGGGGGTTGGTTATGTCAGCAGGGCAGGTAAAATGAGTGTCGACACTGTGATTGGAATATTTTATGCCGCCGGGATGGCCCTGGGCATAGCTTTAATCAGTGCTTTTGAAGGGTACTACCCTGAACTATTTTCCCTCCTTTTTGGTAATATCCTTTCGGTATCCTTCCGCGATCTCTTGTTGATGGGGATTATCCTGTTATTGACTCTGGCTTTTATAGTTCTCTTTTTTAAAGAACTTTTGGCAATCTGTTTTGACGAAGAAATGGCTGAAGCAGGAGGGCTGCCGGTTGGCCCACTTTATATGGTTTTACTGGCGGTGATGGGTTTAACAGTCATAGTTTCAATTCAGCTGGTTGGCATTGTTCTGGTGGCTGCTTTAATTGTTATCCCCGGTGCTGCAGCGCTCAGGATAAGCAAAAATTACCGCGGTATGCTGGCTCTTTCACTTTTTTTTGGACTGGTGGGCAGTATTGGTGGTCTTGTGCTATCGTATTTTTACCCTGTTCCGCCGGGGGCAGCGATTGTGCTTATTCTAACTCTGTTATTTATATTAACCCTGGTGTTGAATTTTTTCCTGGAGAAAAAACTCCAGAGAAGAGGTTCATTTGAGCAGAGATGAAGGCCTGGCCCGTCTGGACAGGCCAGGTAATAATTAAAGGAAGGATCGAAAATGGCGGACACTGCCTTTGTGGATAAAGCGAAACAGACTCTGCGAAATGATGGCTACAAGCTAACCGGGCCGCGCCTGGCTATCCTTGAATTTATGCTTGAAAGTGAAAGACCTTATAGCATGAAGGAAATCTGCTGTGGGCTGCAGAAGAAATTTTCCGGAATTGGCACTGCCACGGTATACCGCAACGTGAATCTTTTTCTCAAGCTGGGGATCTTCCGCACTTCCCCGGTCAATAACAACCAATTTTATTATACAATCAACCGGCCCCGAGATGAGCATCATCATATGATTTGTTTACAATGCGGTACCCGGGTTGAGTTCAACGGCTGCAATTTTGATCTCATTGCGAAAGAAATTGAAAAGAATACACATTTTGAGATATACGATCATACCCTTGAAGTTTACGGGCTTTGCCCCGGTTGTTTGGCTAAACGAAAAGACTATGCCTGTGATAGAGAGGCAGACTAAACATGATTGCGCAGCATCAACTCGGCAGGGTGCGGTTGCAGGTAAGTTTGCCGGCGGCAACCAGCTTTCCCATTCTGGCAAGATGTTTCATACTGTGGGCCATCAGTTGTAGCTTGTGGCGGGCATGAAAATCGATCAATTTTTTATAGTCAGGATTGGCATTCATAAAATCTTTCCAGCGACGGCAGCAGAAGACCTTTTCAATAAAATTTTCCCGCAGCCGGGCATCATTGAGCCGGCCTTCATCTTCAACCGGCAGGAGAGGAAAAGACTTCACAAATGATTCAGCGAAGAGGCCGCGGCCGCTTTTGAATCGGTTCATGGAATTTTGATAAACCTTAATCCTGTAGAGTCCACAGCTGGGCGATTTACTCTTGAAGATGAAGCCGCACAGATCATCTTTTTTAAGTTCATCAATTCTTGCTTTGCAAAAACGGATCATGACATCAGTGTGATCGATATTGTTTTTTACAGTTATCATCCTGGGCGCAGCCGGGTCGCCTTTCAGGTCAAGCGCTTCCCGGGGCATCGGTAGTCCGCATTCCATCTCGGGACAGACATAAACGAAATCGAAAAACTGTCCCAGTATGCCGGTTATGTAAGGATTAAGTTTATGCCCTCCATCATAGCGAACGCTGTGGCCAAGCAAACACTTGCTGACACCAACCCGTATCTTATCGCTCACGTTTTATTCTCCCGGTTTTCTTTTCTCGGATTCAATTCGCCCGTGGCCTTTCTTAATCCTTTAGCAATAAACGATACTGGAAAATTCTTTTTGAGGTATGGGCAAAGGATGTTACTTGAGGTATATTGAAAGTAAATATTTTTACTGCATGCAAGAACTGTATTTATTTATAATTCGGGTTGCTTCATCCCCGGAGTAAAAAAATAAATTTGTTTACCATTAAAACAGATGCTGGACAATAAAGCTAAATTGGCAGGACTGTTTATAGGGAACCGGAAGCGCAGCTTAAGTGTCTAAGTACCTGATTGATTGTAAGCATATGCTGGGGGAGTGGAAAATATGATAGGAAGAAAGGGAAGGTTAATTTTTGCAGTTGCAGTGATTCTGTTGTTTATTACGGCTGGAGGATGTGGTAGTGAAGAAACATCGTTGATTGAACAGGAGATCCTATTTGAAGAAGGTATTTTTATCGGGCAGATAGACAGCCAATCCGTAGAGATAGAAATTGACGGGCAGCCCAGGGCTTTTGCTATCGGAACAGGAGTCATGGTAACCGATATTGCCGATGGGGCGAAAGTTTCTTTTACCTATGTGGAAGAAGAGCGCCCTGTTATCCTTTCAATTGAAGTGAAGGGGGATGTTCGGGAGAATGAAGGTATTTATACGGGGCAGATTGACAGCCATTCTGTGGAAATAGAGGTAGATGGTCAATACATGGCTTTCGAATTGGCCGAAAATCTTAATATTGATGAAATTGCTGATGGATCCAGGGTTGCTTTCAGTTACCGTGAAAGCGACACCAGGCCGGTGTTGCTTTCGATAAAGGTTCTTGAAGAACCGGGGGATATTGAAAATGGTGAACCAGACAGCGAAGAAACGGGTGAACTGGTCGGCGAAGGAATATTAAGTGGCCAGATCGATGCAAATTCGGTTGAGATAGAAATTGTCAGGCCTTTTATTCTTGGTGAAGGAGTAGAAATGACTGGTATAGAAGATGGTTCGCTGGTGGCTTTCACTTTTTCTGAAAGTGGACAGAGAGCGGTTCTCGATTCGATAGAAGCAGTTGAGGAGCCGGTTGAAGGTGAAGTGATGCATGGGACCCTGATCGGGCAGATCGATAGCCAGTCAGTTGAAATAAGGTATTTTCGAGCTTTTGCACTTGGTCAGGGAGTAAGTGTCGAAGAAATTGCTGATGGTTCGGAAATAGTTTTTACATATGTTGAAGGGCCCCACCGGCCAATTCTCAGTTCAATAAGCCGGCGATAAAATTCCGGTGCAAAGACCTGCAGCCATCTGTTCTCTACTGTGGGCAGATGGCTTTTTTATGGATGCCTTGTAATTGTTGCCTAGCCTCTTGTTTATTACAGGTAGAACATGTTAATATGTATGGGCGATATGAGAAAAAATGGCGGATGAATTATAGATAAGTACTGTATCCGAGAGGGGTATTTAGATGATTAAGTGCCAGAACTGCGGCATGAGCTATGATGAAGAAGAATATGGTTTCTGTCCGTACTGCGGGAATGTTCCGAGAGAGGAACGGGATGGTGAAGAAGAAAGTCTTCCTGTCGAGAAGGAATCGACACCAGCAGAAGTTGCTCCTGGTGAGCCTAAAAAAACGGCAAAAGGAAAGCTCAAATTTGTTCTTCTCGGTTTGGCCCTGGTTATAGCAGCTGCCGTTCTTGTTTTAGTCTTCTTTCCCTTTGGGGAAGCAGGAGTAACTGTCCCCGGACAGTATGCTACCATCCAGGAAGCAATCGATGCAGCACAGGACGGAGATGAAATTGTAGTTCAGGTAGGTATTTACCGGGAGAACATTGATTTCAGGGGAAAAAATATCATTCTGAAAAGTACCGATCCTGGCAATCCGGAAATTGTTTCTGAAACAATTATCGATGGTGGCGGAAGTGGAACAGTTGTTTCATTCAGAAGCGGCGAAACCGAAGAAGCAGTTCTCAGCGGATTTACTGTAACCGGGGGCAGCGGAATTTTGGTTTCCGGCGAAAGTTCTCCGCGTATCGAGAAGTGTACAATCGAAGATAATAAAGCTGAATACGGGGCTGGAATTGCTGTTTTTGATTCTTCGCCCCATATTTTGAATAACGATATTTTAAACAACTCCGGTTTTTTAGGCGGAGGAATCTTTATTGAAGAATCGTCACCCCTGGTTGAAGGCAATACCATTACCCGTAATAACGCAGAAATGGGTAGCGGAGTTGTAATTATATCAAATTCTTCGCCAACCCTGATTAATAATACAATCAGCAACAACAGGGCTACCCGCCTGGGCGGAGGCCTGGTTGTTGCCCTTGGCTCGACGCCGACGATCAACGACAACACAATCAGCGGCAATGCTGCAGAAAGAAACGGCGGCGGTATGCTCATTGAGGAATCGGAACCGGTTATTGAAGACAACATGATCAGTCAGAACAGGGCTGCAAACGGAGGAGGGATCTTTGTGGTCAACGCCATGGATACAGCTCTCTTAATTACCGGTAATGATATCAACGGAAACCTTGCTTACATCGCCGGTGGAGGCCTTTACATGGAAGGATCATCGCCTACCCTGGATAGTAATACTTTCAGCGACAACATTTCGGAACATCTGGGAGGCGCAGCGGCCGTTTATAACTCGGCTCCGGTATTCCTGCGAAATATATTTGAAAACAATCAGGCCGGTGATCCTGACGGAGGCGGGGCAGTTTGGGTCTCGGCAGATTCTGTCCTTGAACTGAATGACCCTGATGATAATACCTACACAATGAACCTGCCGAATGATCTATCTTTTGAATAGGGTTGCTTCTTTTTATAGCTACAGCGATCTGGAAAGGAGCTTGAACGAACAATGAGTGAAGAAAAAAGAAAAATTCCCCGCAAGGGTAAAATAATTGGCCTGATAATAGGGGTAATAGTAATTGCGGCAATTGCAGTGTCTGCTTATCTGTTTTTATCTGATTCCAATTTAGAAGTACCGGGAGATTACCGCACCATTCAGGATGCCATTGAAGCAGCTGAAGACGGGGACATTATTATTGTCGAACCTGGTGTTTATTATGAGCAGATCGACTTTATGGGGAAAGATATTACTGTGCGCAGTATCGACCCGGAAGATCCGGCTGTGGTTGCGGAGACGGTTATCGATGGCCGCAAGAGGGGATCAGTGGTCACTTTTAAAAGTGGTGAAAGTGCGGAAGCTGTTTTACAGGGTTTTACCATTACCAATGGTGTAGGGACGGAGCAGGTAGTTTCCCATCAATATGAGGGGAGCGATTTAACTAATGAAGGAACCTACGGCGGGGGTATTTTTATCAGCGAAAGCAGTTCGCCGACCATTACTCAGAACGTGATCAAGGATAATGCTGTCGACATGGATGGCGGTGGAATAGCCATATTCTATGGTTCCAATCCAGCAATTAGCAATAATACCTTTGAAAACAATTCTGCTTCCAACGGAGGAGGTATTTCTGTCTGGGATGCCAGCCCGATCATTGAAAACAACCTGCTGCGGGAAAATAGAGCTTCCAATATGGGTGGTGGTGTAACAGTAGATTACCAGTCAGCGCCGCGGGTCAGTGGTAATGAGATCGAAGAAAACAGTGCTACCAGCGGCGGAGGCATTGCCGTATGGTATTCTGAACCTCTGTTGACGGGGAATACTATTTTAGAAAACCATGCCATCTGGTTCGGAGGCGGGATCGTGGTTATGGACGGAACGCCCACTATTGATGGTAATGATATATCAAGGAATACAGCCGAAAACAACGGCGGTGGAATTGCTGTAGCTGAAAGCGCTGCACCGGAGATCCGCAATAACAGTATCGCCAAAAATTATACCACTGAAAACGGTGGAGGCATTGCCGTAGTCGAGGACAGCACTCCAGTCATCACTGACAACTTTATTGCTGATAACGTGGTGCTATATGGTGGTGGTGGAATCTATATCAACGAATCTTCTCCGGTAATCGACGGCAACAACATCACCGGAAACCTTGTTGAACAAGACGGCGGTGGAATTGCTGTTTTAAATGGTTCTTCTCCAACTGTTCAAAACAATATTATCGACGAAAACGTAGCTGGAAGGGCTGGAGGAGGCCTTGCTATAGGCGGGGAATCGGAAGTTGAACTCCAGCAAAATACCATTGCCGGTAATGTGGCAAACAGCGGAGGCGGCCTGTTCATTCAGAATGCGGTTGTCCTTGTGGTTGAGAATGATCTTGCCCGGAATATAGCCCAGGGTGAAGGCGGTTCTGGTGGCGGTATCATAATCGTTCAGCAATCGACTGTTGAAGTGAGGAAAAACACATTTACCGGCAATACCGCCCAGGAATTCGGGGGAGGCCTGGTGTCTTTTGATGAATCGGTGATAGTTTTATCCGGCAATGATTTTGTTGATAATGTTGCCGAGATGGGTGGCGCTTATATAGTATTTGGTGACTCAGTCCTGGAGATTAGTGAACCGGATGACAATACCTACAGCGGTAATGTGCCGGAAGATACCGAAGGCGGAGCCAAAGAAAGAACGCCGGAAGAGCCTGAGGGCGAACCAGTAGAAGATCTAGAGGGAAGTGGAGAGTAGGCAGGCTGTGGCCCATCATTGAAAAGAAGAGGAACAACCCGCCGTGAGGCGGGTTGTTTTACGGCTCGAGTTTGAGGGCAGGCATTATCGCATGATTCTCTTCAGAACCGGGTAAAAATGCAACCCGCAGATATTAGTTTAAATATTTCCCTGAAGCTGTTGACGGCACAGGGGAAAGATGTTATATTAAAAATGTTAGGATAACCTAACATGAATAATGGACTACGGATTGCTGAAAAGAAAGTTGCTTATTTTTTAAAAGGCGGTGTCGGTTTTGACTGAATTGAGGCCTGTTACTTCTTCACTTCAGGATTACCTGGAGGTTATCCTCAACCTCAGCGAAGAAAAAAAAGTTGTAAGGGTAACAGACATAGCTGATCGGCTGGATATTGCCAAACCCAGTGTTATTCAAGCTCTTGCCCTGCTGAAAGAAAAAGGTTTGATCCGGCAAAACAGATATGGGCCTGTGGAATTGACTGAAGAAGGGTACCGCTGTGCCGAAAAGGTATGGCACCGGCATAATGTCCTTTTCGGTTTCTTGACCCAGATTCTTGGAGTATCACCGCAGGCAGCAGAAGAAGATGCCTGCCTGATAGAACATGATTTGAGCAGTGAAACTTTTGAAAAATTAATATCATTTTTAAAAGAGCAAAAAATTGAGGCCCATTATCAAAAAAGAAAACGTTGTGACTTGAAGGCCCAGGGGCCGGGAAATGGAGGTAGAAAAAAATGAAGTTGTCACTGGTAGATATGAAACCCGGGCAGAATGGGGTTATTGAAAAAATTATGGGTGGTCCAGGTTTCGCCGCTAAACTCGGGCAAATCGGGTTGTACAGGGGCAAAAAGATTAAAAAATTGAGTTCGATTTTCAGACGAGGGCCTGTAACGGTTAGCATTGATAATTTCCAGGTGGCTATTGGTTACGGCAAGGCTATGCGTATCATGGTGGAGGTGGACGACGGTGAAGAAAATAGTGCTGGTTGGTAATCCCAATGTGGGGAAAAGCGTTGTATTCTCTCAGCTCACCGGATCGAAGGTGATGATATCCAATTATTCTGGGACAACCGTCGAATTCACCGGGGGACAACTAACGATCGGTGAAGATTCTTATGCAGTGATGGATGCCCCTGGCACTTACAGCCTCACGCCTTCTTCAAAAGTAGAAGAAGTGGCAGCAGACATGGTAGATCAGGCTGATGTGGTAATCAATGTTGTTGATGCGACCAATCTTGAGCGTAATCTGCTCCTTACATCAGAAGTGCTGGAACGTGATGTCCCGGTTATCATTGCTTTAAATATGATCGATGAGGCGGGGCACAAGGGTGTTAAAATTGACGTGGAAAAACTTGAAGAGCTCCTTGGCGTTCCCGTTATACCTACAGTTGCGGTCAGCGGGGAGGGTTTGAAGAAACTGGTCGATGCTCTTCCGAAGGCAATTAATCGAAAAAAAAAACCTCTTGAAGTTGCTGACCGCTGGGCTTATGTAGGCAGTGTGGTGGGCGAAGTACAAACCATTATTCACAGGCACCATACCTGGCTTGAATCGCTGCAGGATGACAGTCTGAGGCCATTGACCGGTATTCCCATAGTTGCGATTGTCCTCTATTTGGCTTTTCAGCTGGTGATCGGCGTGGGAGAAGTGATCGCCGCTTTTCTGGAAGAATACTTTTTCGGCGGTTTTTACGGCCTGCTGATGAACCGGCTGAGTGAATGGCTCGGAAGCGGTGGTTTTCTCCACGACATATTAATCGGCAGGCTTTTTGATGGTGCTATACAATTTGAAGAGTCTCTGGGGGTTCTTACTACCGGGGTATTTGTTGAATTTGGTATTGTTTTACCGTTTTTAACCGTTTTTTACCTGGTGCTCGGTTTTTTGGAAGATTCCGGTTATCTTCCCCGCCTGGCGGTGATGGCCGACCGGGTCATGCACCGGGTTGGTCTGCATGGTTATTCCATTATTCCCATGGTCCTGGGATTTGGTTGCAATGTCCCGGCTGTTCTGGCAGCACGCAACCTGGAAAGCCGGCGTGAAAGATTTATTGTTTGCACCCTTACGTCTGTAGCTGTACCCTGCATGGCCCAGCTGGCTATGATCGTAGGGTTGGTCGGAAGATTCGGTGGTGCCTACCTTGCTGTTGTTTTTGCCAGCCTGTTTTTTATCTGGATTGTGCTTGGCCTGATTATTGACCGTTTTATGCCCGGCTATACACCTTCCATGGTTGTTGAGATACCGCCGTACCGTATCCCAAGCCTGCGGGCCCAGTTCAAAAAACTGGGCATGAGAGTAAAGGGACTGATTGTTCATGCTACACCCTATATACTCGGGGGGATCCTGCTGGTCAATATTCTATACACATCAGGTATCGTTGATTACCTGGGTATAATATTCAAACCGGTAATTCAGGGGGTCCTCGGGTTGCCCGGTGAAGCTGTTTCAACCCTGTTGATCGGTTTTCTACGCAAGGATGTTGCTGTAGCCATGCTTGTCCCACTCGGGTTAAATGCCCGCCAGTTTGTGATCGGTGCGGTCGTTCTGGCTGCTTATTTCCCCTGTGCCGCTACTTTTGCTGTTCTGCTCAGGGAGCTGGGGCTGCGCGATATGTTCAAGTCGGCGATAATAATGGTACTTACCTCTTTTTCCGCTGGATTCATGCTCAATATGCTTCTTGATACAGTTGTCCCTGCACCTTACATGGCTGCCGGCCTGGTTGTAGCAGCGATAATCCTGGCCTTCGTTGTTGGCAGCACTTCGGATCGCCGTGAACTCGAGGATCTGGATAAAGCAGTCTGATTGACGAATAGATGTTTAAGAAAACCGGGTGGCGCCGGCAAGGCGCCGGCGAAGCCTCCCTGAGCGGTGTTCCAGAGCGGGAATACTTAGTTCACTGGATCCCGGGGAGGCAGATGGGTATTTTTTCAAAAGGCCAATCGCTTCTTCGGTGAGTGAGAGAGCAGCACTGTAATCTCGCTGCCGGTGTTCGAAATACTTGGCCAGCTCGACATGAAACGTCGGGTTGGCTGTTTTATTATCGATAGCCATCTGCCAGATAGAAACTGCTTTTTCCCATTGGCAGCGGCGTTTGTAGAAAAGAGCCAGTTCGATGGCTGCTTCTTCGGCGAGAGGCGGGGTCCCGTTTACCGACGCTCTACGCAGGTAAGAAAGGCCTTCTTTAATTCGGCCGGCATTAATACAGAGTCGCCCCAGGGCCAGCTCTTCCGCAGGATGCTCAACCATCTCTCCAGTGGCCAGCAGGGAAACCCGTTTCAGAAGAGTGACCATTGACAGGATATCCAGGACATTATGATGAAAAACTTTACGCATTTTTTCGGTATTGCCGTGGCGGAGGTATTCGAAATAAACGGCGGGGATTTCTGATCCGGGAATATCGTCGAAACGTTTGATACCCAGTAGGGCTTCTTCCAGTGCTTTCAGGGAGCGGGAGGGAAGGCGCTTTTTCCAGAGAGAGCGGGCGCACTGCAGGAGATCAAGGTGCCTGGGTGGCACGGTATGTCTGAGACCGGCCAGGATCTGGCGGGTCTGGATCAGCGGGAGGTCAAAGATTTTACCGTTAAAAGTGATCATTGCCGGGAAACGTTCAGCTTCCGTGCTGAAGTGACTGAGAATGGCTCTTTCTTCGGCTGGCCTGCGCAGAAAATACTGGCGCAGTTTAAAAGAATTCCCTTCCAGCCAGCCCAGGCCGATCAGGAAGGCCCATGTCCCTGTTCCCCCGGATAATCCGGTGGTTTCGATATCCAGGAATAGAGATTCCCGAGGGTTAAAATCAGCCAGGCTGTCGTCGTGAGCGGATAAGGCCAGGCCTGTTCCGCAGCAGGAATCAATGCCGGACAGCCTGTTCCACCCGTGCTGATAAGTGAGCGGATAAAGCAGTTCCCGCATGTAACAACGGCCGAAAGCGGTTTCTTCTTCATGGCCTTCTTCCGGAAAGAGTCGATCTTTAAAGCCAGACTTCGGTTTTTCAGCATACTGACGCCCTGTTTGGATTTCCCCTGTGCGCCGCAAATCACTCAGTTTTGCCTTTAAATCCTGTTTCATTTCAGGATCACCTCGATCAGCTGCATAACAGTTTGTTTCCCGCCCTCGGAGCCCTGGTTAAGAGGCCCGATGCAGGACGGACAGCCGTCGGAGCACGGGCAGTCAACTATTACTCTGCGAGCTGCCTCGAAGATGTCGCGATAAATGCGGAAGATCTCCTGGCTGTAACCTACGCCGCCGGGGAAATTGTCGTAAAGATAGAGGGTCGGCAGTTCCGTGTGGGGTGCTTTTACCTGGCTTACCGCCCGCAGATCGCGAGGATCGCCCATCAGGAAGAGGGAAGCTACCTGTGGGACAAGATTGGCCAACCCGATCAGTCCGGACTGAATAGCGGCTGGAGACATTCCACCAAGAGCGGCCTGTTTGAAAGAGAGCCAGAAAGCTGTAGTGTGCATCTCTGTTTCCGGTAGATTCACAGGCCCGGCTCCCAGGTTCTCGTGGGTATTGAAACGTATTTTTTTAAACATCGAGACGAGAGCATTGATACGTACTTCACCCCAGGCCCTGTTCACTTCTGCCCCTGCACTGGCACAGGCATCAAGGACCTTCAAATCGACAGCCAGATTGGCGTCGGTGAAGTAATTAACTTCTACTTTTTTTACATACGCCTTTTTTTCGGCAAAATCGAGTTTTTCCACCTGGTACTGCCGGCCGCCGTGCATGTAAATTGCTTCTTCGTGTACGAGCATAGGTGCACTGAAACGATCCACTTCGCCGATTACCTGCGGCTGCGGTCCGGTGATATCGATTATAACCACATTTTCCCTGGTGGCGCTGCGCAGGCTGATTTCTTCGGCGGGGTAAGTGTCTTCCATCCAGTGGTAGCGGCCGTCACTGTGGTAAAGAACGTCTTCCTCTTCCAGGAACTGCAGCACTCCTTCAATTTCAGCCCTCCCGAAATGTTCGCCCTCCCTGAAGGGCAGTTCAAAGGCAGCGCACCGGACGTGGTTGGTAAGGATAATCAGGTTGTCGGGATCAGCCAGCGCTCTTTCCGGGCTTCGATCAAAGAAATAATCGGGATTGGAGACGATGTACTGGTTTAGCGGTTCACTGTTAGCTACCAGCATAGCCAGAGAAATGCCGCTGCGCCGTCCGGAACGGCCTGCCTGCTGCCAGGTGCTGGCGATACTGCCTGGATAACCGGTCATAATGCAGGCATCGAGGGCGCCGATGTCAATGCCCAGTTCAAGGGCATTGGTGCTAACAACTCCTTTAATCCTGCCACGGCGCAAACCTTCTTCAATGGCCCTTCTTTCTCGCGGCAGGTAACCACCGCGGTAACCGCGAATTGTGCTGTCCTCACCGGGTCTGATCTTGCGGTTTTGACGCAGGTATGTGAGCAGGACTTCTACTCCCAGACGGCTGCGGGTAAAAACAATTGTTTGGACACCTGCACTGATCAAATCGGCTGCCAGCTGGCGGACTTCCAGCAAGGCGCTACGTCTCAATCCCAGCTCTGGATTGATCAAGGGAGGGTTATAAAAAATGAAATGTTTTTCTGCCTGTGGGGCGCCGTTTTCGGCAATTACAGCAGGTTGTTCCTCGATTAGCAGTTCTGCCAGTTCGCCGGGATTGGCGATTGTCGCCGAGCAAAGGATGAAAACGGGGCTGGAACCGTAAAAAGCGCAGATTCTTTTGAGGCGGCGTATCACGTTGGCTACATGGCTGCCGAAGACTCCCCTGTACTGGTGCATTTCATCAATGACTATATACTTGAGGTTCTGAAAGAGCTGAATCCATTTGGTGTGATGGGGCAGGATGGCCGAATGGAGCATATCCGGATTGGTGACAACAATGTGCCCGCTGCGGCGGATGCTCCGCCGCAATCCGGGTTCAGTGTCGCCGTCATAAGTATGGCAGTTCAGATCTGGCTCCAATTTTCCGGTAAGCTCCCTCAGTTCGGCAACCTGGTCCTGGGAGAGCGCTTTGGTTGGAAAAAGATAAAGAGCTCTGCTGGAAGGATCTTTAGTCAGGGCACTGACTACGGGTAGGTTATAGCAGAGTGTTTTACCCGAGGCTGTGGGGGTAACTACTACTGTATGTTTGCCTCTTTCAATTGTTTCAATAGCTGCTGCCTGGTGGCTGTAAAGCTTTTCGATTCCCCGCTTTCTTAGCGCTTCGGCAAGCTGTGGTTCCAGCCGGGGCGGAAAATCGCGGTAAGTCCCTTCAGATGCACGAACTGTTTCCCAGCGGGTGACATTGCTTAAAAATGAAGGATCTTCTCTCCATTTTTGGAGTATTTCATTTATATCAGTCATCAGGATTCTCCCAACTTAAACATAAGTTTGTCTTAATCCGATTATTCGCCGTCCGGCCGGGATTTCCTGTTGTCAATTCTATGCCTGTTTCTGGTAAAAAGGAGGTCTCTGTATTTTTGAAAAGCCTGTCCCGGTAAAGGAAATAATCGGTCTTATGGCGAATATGGACACTGTCCGGTGAGGCTTTGACTGCTTTAGAGAAAAAGAAGAAAAGATGGTTGTTTGCAGGCGAATATTTCGGAATAACAGACAAGCTTTATTGGCGGAGTTGTCCAAAAACAGAGGAGGTAGTGGTTATGCGAAAGGGATGTCCCTACGGCACTCATCGGGTTATTGAACCCGCAGGCTTGCTGCCCCAGCCAGCCTGGAAAATCGACAATGACATGGAGATTTATGACAACGAAGTATTAATTGATGTGGAAGTGTTGAATATTGACTCAGCCAGCTTTACCCAGATTGAAAAGGAGGCAGGCGGTGAGGAAGAGAAAGTTAAAGAGATAATAACTGGCATAGTAAAGGAACGTGGGAAACATCATAACCCGGTAACCGGTTCGGGGGGGATGCTCATCGGGCGAGTGGAAAAGATTGGCCCAGCCTGGAAAGGGAAGGTTCCCCTGCAGGAGGGAGACAGGCTGGCTACCCTGGTTTCCCTTTCGCTTACTCCTCTGCGTATTGATGGAATTAAAAAGATTCACAAGGATATTGACCAGGTGGAAATTGACGGCAAAGCAATTCTCTTTGAAAGCGGCATTTTTGCCGTCCTGCCTGAAGATCTGCCGGAAACCCTTTCCCTGGCGGTTCTGGACGTGGCCGGTGCAGCTGCCCAGACAGCTAAACTGGTTCGGCCAGGTGACAGGGTAGTGGTGATCGGAGCCGGTGGAAAGTCTGGATTGCTCTGTTTGCATGAGGCCAGGAAAAGAGCGGGTATTACAGGGAAGGTAATCGGGATTGCACCGAGAGAAAAAAGTAAAAAACGGGCTGAATCAACCGGCTACTGTGATGTGGTGCTCATGGCTGATGCTTCTAATGCACTGGATGTGATGAACCAGGTCAAAGAAGTGACCGGTGGGGACATGGCCGACGTAACTATAAACTGTGTAAATATACCGAATACGGAACTTTCTTCTATCCTGGCCACACGCGACTGTGGAACGGTTTATTTCTTCAGCATGGCTACCAGTTTCACCGCCGCTGCCCTGGGAGCCGAAGGGGTGGGCAAAGATGTAACTATGATTATTGGCAACGGTTATACGCGAGATCATGCGGCGATTTCTCTCAATATCATGAGAGAAAGCCCCGTCCTGCGGAATATATTCGAAGAACTATATACCTGAGCAACAGGGAAAGGATGATTTTAAGTTGGATCGTAAACCGAAATTAAACCTGGAAAAATCACTGGCTATGTTTGAAGAAGCACAGCGTATCTCACCCGGTGGGGTAATGGGTATCAGACGTCCCTATAATTTTGTGGAAGGAGAATACCCCATCTTTCTGACTCACGGCTATGGCGGTCACATTGTCGATGTGGACGGCAATGACTACATTGATATGCTTTGTGCCTACGGTCCGATTATCCTCGGCTATAACGAACCGGAGATAAACCGGGCGGTTAAGGAACAGATGGATAAGGGGTTCTGTTTTTCGCTGGTTCAACCGGTGCAGAATGAATTGATCAAGCGACTGATCAGAATCGTTCCTTCAGCAGAAATGGCCCTGCTGGTGAAAACCGGCTCGGATGCTACGGGGGTGGCAGTTCGTGTTGCCCGCGGTTATACCGGGAAAGATAAAATTTTACGCTGTGGTTATCATGGCTGGCATGACTGGTGTGTCGAGGTGGCTGGAGGAGTGCCGAAAGAAATCCAGGATTTGACCCTGGAATTTCCCTACGGTGATCTCGATGCTCTCGAAAAAATGTTGCAGGAAAACAAAGGTGAGGTAGCCGGAATCATCATCACTCCCGTGGGACACCCCCTGGCCAAGCCAATTATTGCTCCTCCAGAGGGCTATCTGGCCGGTGTCAGAAAGCTGGCCGATCAATATGACTGTGTCCTGATCTTCGATGAAATTCGTACCGGTTTCCGAGTAGCCATGGGCGGAGCCCAGGAACGCTACGGCGTAATTCCCGATCTAACAGCTATCGGTAAGGCAATGGCCAACGGTTACTCAATCAGCGCCTGTGTGGGCAAGGTGGAAATTATGAAAACAGCCGAAAAGAAAGTTTTCATTAGTTCAACCTTTTTCCCCAACAGCCTGGAGATGGTCGCAGCGATGAAGTGCCTGGATATATTGGAGCGGGAAAAGGTAATCGATGCCATATGGGAACGCGGCGAAGCATTTCTCGCTAACCTGAAGAAGATTGTTGACCAAAGTGGGGTCCCGGCCACGGTATCCGGCATTCCGCCAATGCCTTTTCTCACCTTCGATAAAGTCGATAATATTTACCAGGAAAGAAGGACCCGTTTTTATACTGAAACTATCAGGCGAGGCCTCTTTATCCAACCTTACCATCACTGGTATATTGCCTACCGTCACACTGCGGAAGATTTACAGTACGCCCTTGACACAATTGAGGAAGCGTTAGCAATAGTATCCGGGGAATATCCGGCCTGATGGGCGATTAATAATCGTCTAAAAAGGCTGTAAGAAAAATCTTCCGCTAAGGAGATGGGAAAATGACCGAACCGAAAAAGCTGATGCTGCGCGTCCGCATAAGTGCCCATGATGTACACTATGGCGGCGGCCTCGTTGATGGAGCCCTGGTTATAAAGCTATTCGGCGATGTGGCGACAGAGCTGCTTATTCGTCATGACGGTGATGAAGGGCTGTTTGCCGCTTATGACATGATTGAATTCAAAGCCCAGCTCTGTGCCGGTGATTTCCTTGAAATCTGGGGATGGATCGATCGTGTAGGCAGAACTTCGCGGCACATGCAGTTTGAAGCTTATAAAGTTATTACCAATGCTGAAATGGATGACTGCCCGTCTGCCTGTAATATGCTTCCCGATCCTCTCCTGGTTGCCCGGGCCAGCGGGACCTGTGTGGTTCCCAGGCCCCTGCAGAGGGGACCGCAGGATCCTGATTTTGCGTGAGAAAGGGGATGAGAGATCATGGACAAGTTGATTATTACAGCTGCTTTAACCGGAGCCGAGGTTACACGTGAGCATAATCAAAATCTGCCCATCACCCCGGAAGAAATAGCTGCAGAAGCATATCGTTGCTGTCAGGCCGGTGCTTCACTAATTCACCTGCACGTGCGTAATGAAGACGAAACACCGACCCAGTCAAGAGAAGTTTATCAGGAAACAATCTCTTTAATAAAAGAAAAGTGTGGCCTAATTGTTCAGGTTTCCACCGGCGGAGCGGTGGGAATGAGCGCTGAAGAGCGCCTGCAGCCGATCTATCTTAAACCGGAAATGGCCACCCTTTCCACCGGGTCTGTCAACTTTGGTGACGATGTTTTTATCAATCCTCCCGCTTACCTGGAAAAGTTTGCCCGGGTGATGCAGGAGCACAATGTTAAACCGGAGATTGAAGTGTTTGAGGTTGGGATGATCAGCAATGCCTTGCAGCTGGCTAAAAAAGGGCTGCTTTCCGAGCCACTCCATTTTGATTTCGTGATGGGCGTGCCTGGTGGTATTCCCGCTTCGCTCAAAAATTTGCTTCACCTTGTGGAAAGTATTCCATCAGGGAGCACCTGGACTGTAGCCGGTATGGGGCGGCATGAACTGCCGCTGGGTACTGCGGCTATCATCCTTGGCGGTCATGTTAGGGTCGGTTTTGAGGACAATGTTTTTTATGAAAAAGGAGTTCTAGCTGAAAGCAATGCCCAGCTGGTTGAGCGGATTGCCCGGGTAGCCGCTATTCACAGCCGCCCTGTTGCTGAGCCTGATGAAGCGAGGCTAATTTTAGGTTTGTAGTGTGCCAGGGAGACGGAGCATTTGGCACGTTCATTCTGAGAAGATATAACACTTCGTCAGGAAGGCGAAAATCTGACACAGTGATTTTGCGAAAGCGTGCCCTGAGGATTGATTTCCGGCACGCTTATTTCCTGAAAGAATTATTTACCGGCCCGGGTTCCCGACAGGTGTCCCTGGCAGGTGCTGCGTTTTCTCAGTTCTTCCAGGGTCATGGCTGCGATTTGCCCCGGGCTTTCCGGCCATCCGGGGGCGATGAGCATTTCTTTTTCAGCAACCTGCCCGGCCAGGCGCTGGACTACAATATCCGGCGAAAGTCTCTCCAGGCAGTTGCAGAGCAGCGGAACATAAGCCTTTGCGTTTTCGAAGACTGCCACTTTTCCTTTTTCATATTCATTGGCCAGCGGTGTGTGCCTGATCACCTGCAGATGGTGAAATTTAACTCCATTTACTCGGCAGCGATTTAAGAAGGCAATCGTATCATACATCATCTCTTCAGTTTCACCGGGCAAGCCAAGGATAATGTGAGCACAGGTATAAATGCCTCTGCCCATGGTCCTTAAAACAGCATCGGCAAATGCGGAGGCGTCATGACCGCGGTTGATCCTCTTAAGGGTGCTGTCATGGGCTGACTGGAGCCCGTATTCGATCCAGAGGAGGTGAAGGCGGTGGGCATAGTCTTCCAGCAGGTCCAGGATCTCATCGGGGACACAGTCTGGCCGGGTGGCAATACTCAAGCCGATCACGTCTTTGTCCATCAGGGCCTGGTCGTAAATTTTTTTCAATTCTGCTGCCGGGGCATAAGTATTGGTGTAAGATTGGAAATAAGCAATGTAGAAGGCTTTTTTTGATTTTTTTTTGCCGGCAGCCAGCTGTTCAGCAATAGACATTTTCTGTTTCTTTCCGCTGAAGGGGGCAAAAGAGGGATTGTAGCAGTAAGTGCATCCTCCGTTGCCAATGGTGCCGTCACGGTTGGGACAGGAAAAACCGGCATCAAGGGGAATCTTGTAGACGGGATGCCCGAACTTTTCCCTGAAAAAGCTGCTCAGGCGGTAATACCAGCCCGGCTCATCCCGGCGGGGAAGATTATTCATTGTTTTTACCTTCTTCCGCCCTTCCTTTTATAGCATTCAGGGCATCCGGCCGGTCAAGGTAAAGCAGGAGGACCGAGAGGTCAGCCGGCGATACCCCCTCCATGCGGCTGACCTGGCCGACAGTGGTGGGGCGCACTTCTTCCAATTTTTGGCGAGCTTCGCGGGAGAGATTGATTGCTTTTTTATAATCAAAATCGGGCGGGATTGGTTTGTCGTGCAGACGTTCCGTTTTGGCAATCATCTGTTCCTGCTTGGCGATGTACCCGGCGTATTTGATCTGGTTTTCCAGCTCGTTTAACGTTCCAGGTGGCAGATCACTGGGAATTGTTTTCCCAAGCCACCGGCGGTATTCAAGGTAACTGATTTCCGGTCTCCTGATCAGTTCCAGGGCACTGAGCGGATGTTTTGGTGCTGCCGAACTATGGGCAGTCAAAAATTCTTCCACGGGGCCACCCGGGTTATACCTGGTTTTCTCCAGGGCAGCCAGTTCAGTTTCGATGAAATCTTTTTTAACCTGATAAAGCCGGTAGTGTTCATCGTCAACCAGGCCGATCTCCCTGCCTTTTTCAGTTAAGCGCAGATCGGCATTATCCTGACGCAGCAGGAGGCGGTGTTCCGCCCTTGAGGTGAACAGGCGGTAAGGTTCATTTACTCCTTTGGTGACGAGGTCGTCAATCAATACGCCAATATAGGCTTCACTTCTTTTTAGGACTAATGGTTCCTCATCCCTCAGGAGATGAACGGCATTGATGCCGGCTATCAGGCCCTGGGCGGCTGCTTCTTCATAGCCGGTTGTTCCGTTAATTTGACCGGCAAGGAAAAGTCCGCTTACAGCCTTGGTCTCGAGGGAAATTTTCAGCTGAATCGGAGGAGCATAATCGTATTCGATAGCATATGCCGGGCGCATTATTTCAACCTTTTCGAGGCCTTTGATTGTTTGCAGAAAGGCCAGCTGAACATGCGGGGGCAGCCCTGTGGATATGCCCTGCAGGTAGAGCTCGTCTGTGTCGGCTCCTTCCGGTTCGATAAAGACAGGGTGTCGGTCATGGTCGGCAAAGCGGACGATTTTATCTTCGATTGACGGACAGTATCGGGGGCCGTGTCCCTTGATCAGTCCGCTGTAAATGGGCGCTACTGAAAAGTTGCTGCGGATTACTTCGTGAGTCTTGCTGTTGGTATAGGTCATCCAGCAGGGAATTTGTTCGGTCGGGACATTGCTGCCGAGCATTGAAAAACCGGGAGCTTCCGGTTCTCCAGGCACCAGGATCAGCTCTGAAAAGTCAATGCTGCGCCGGTAAACCCGCGGAGGGGTCCCTGTTTTAAAACGGTTCAGGGTGATACCCAGACTTTGCAGGTTTTTGCCCAGGTTGAAAGATGGTGTAATGCTGCCGGGGGCAGCTGTGTAATGCAGGTCACCCAGAAAAATCTCTGCGGCCATGTAAACCCCGGAGCAAACGATAGCTGTTCTGCAGGGATAACGGGCGCCGCTGCGGCCTATAACTTCTTCGATACAGCCGTTTTTCACGCTGATTTCTTCGGCCATGTCCTCGCGGATAGTCAGCAGCGGTTCTTTTTCCAGGGCCAGTCGCATGGTGCGCTGGTAATCCCATTTATCAATTTGAGCCCTCAGGGCCTGCACTGCCGGTCCCTTACCGGTATTGAGCAGGCGGATCTGGAGCAGGTTCTGATCGGCAGCCCTGGCCATTTCCCCGCCCAGGGCATCAATTTCCCTTATCAGGTGGCCTTTGCCGGGTCCGCCCAGAGAGGGGTTGCAGGCCATGAAGGAAATCATGTCGAGGCTTAGATTTAAAAGTAAAGTTCGACAGCCCAGCCGGGCAGCAGCCAGTGCCGCTTCACAGCCTGCATGGCCGGCACCGATTACCACGACATCATAAATATCTTCAGAAACATTGTTTCCGCGGAGAATGTACATTTTCCCATCTCCTGCCTAATATTCATAGCTGCGGGCAATGGGCATGCGCCTGCCGATGCCGAAAGCACGGGTGGTGATCCGCAGCCCCGGCGCTGCCTGACGCCTTTTAAATTCAGCCCGGTCAACCATGCGAATTACCCGTTCTACCGTTGACGGTTCGAACCCTTTACGGGTAATTGCAGTGGGGGAAAGATTGTCCTCAATGTAATAGTGGAGGATTGGATCAAGAATATTGTAAGGAGGAAGTGAATCCTCGTCTTTTTGATGGGGGCGCAGCTCGGCCGAAGGGGGTTTGTTGATAATATTCCGGGGAATGATCTCCTGCCCTTTCATTTGATTAAAATAATCGGCCAGTTCATAGACCATTATCTTGGGCAGGTCGGCAATGACCGCCAGCCCACCGGACATATCACCGTAGAGAGTGCAGTAGCCGACAGCCAGTTCCGACTTGTTACCGGTAGCCAGGACCATGTAATGCTCCCGGTTGGAGATATGCATCAAAATATTGCCGCGGATCCGGGCCTGAAGGTTTTCTTCAGCCAGATCCATGTGAGCTTCTTCTTCCTGATTCAAAAGGCTCAGATATGCTTTAAAAGGTCCTTCAATGGGCACTTTGCGGTAAGGAATACCCAGGTTCTCGGCCAGATCAACAGCATCTCTGACACTGTGATCGGAAGAGTACGGCGAGGGCATGAGGATACCAAGAACATTTTCCGGGCCCAGTGCTTCCCTGGCCAGAGCGGCAACCACTGCTGAATCAATACCGCCGCTTAGACCGAGAACAACCCTGGAAAAGCCGGTTTTTGTGACATAATCTTTAACGCCAAGACATAAAGTTTTAAAAACCTCCGCAATGTCGTCCTGCCCTGGAAGCTGCTTGATGTCGGCAGGTCGGAAAAGATCGTCGGTTTCCACGTAAAAAAGGTCTTCTTCATAAGATGCAGCTCTGTAAATTAATTCACCCCTGCTATTGTAAACAAGGCTGGAGCCATCGAAAACAAGTTCATCATTTCCCCCTACCTGGTTTAGGTAGATTATGCCAGCCCGGTATTTTCGGGCCAAAAAAGTCAGCAATTTTTCACGCAGGGCATGTTTTCCCAGGTGATAGGGAGATGCGGACAGGTTGATAAGCATCCGGGCTCCCTGGGCAAATAATTTTTCCAGGGGGTCTGTATCGTATATTGGCTCGGAGAAAAAATCCCGATCATTCCAGATATCTTCACAAATAGCAACAGCTGTAGGCTTTCCGGCCAGGGAGGCGATGTCCAGTTTGTCCGCGCGGGTAAAATATCTTTCCTCGTCGAAAACATCGTAATTGGGGAGAAGAGTTTTCTTATGGACCGATTTTATCATCCCCCTCTCCAGAACGAGCGCCGCATTGTAGAGCCGGCCATTTTCCCTGTGTGAAGTTCCTATCAGGATAGGTGGCCTGCCCTCTGCTGTCAGGGGAAGAAGTTCAGTGGTGATCAATTCTCGTTCTCTGTTGATGAAGCCGTTATAAAGCAAAAGGTCCTTGGGAGGATACCCGCTTAATGCCAGCTCAGTGAAGACAACCAGATCTGCCCCTTCTCCTTCGCCACGCCGGTAGCAAGTTTTTACTTTTTCCAGGTTTTTAGAAAGAGCTCCAATGGTCGGGTTAATTTGAGCCAGTGCGATTCGCAAATTTGTTCTCTCCAAACAAACCGCTCACGGGAAAGCGACTTTCCCGTGAGCGGTTTCCCTTTATAAAATCTCAACTTTCCGTCTGCATTATAATAAAGGGAGGAAACAAAGTCAAGGTAGACATGGCCATCGATCATTTCCCCGGTAAGATTCCGCTACGAATGATCCGCCGCCCCATCGTTAATATTTTAAACAGGTTAATTAGATCAAGTTCATAATAAACATGAGCCTTGCAGAGTGCCGATGGCCGATGGTTATTGAAAATGAAGTTATCAAGGGAAGCGGTTATGATGGATTCGGTGGAGGTCTTTAAAAAGCGATAAGTATTGTTTTTTTGCAGGTTATTACCGTTCAGCGCGGGTCGATATGGACCACAGTTTCACCATGAAAACGCTGGTTAATGTTATCTTCGACCAGGTGGGCAATAATATGTGCTTCATTCAAGGGCATATTTTGATTCACTTCAATGTGCAGGGTAATTATTTTTTTTGCACCGTAATCATGGATTTCAAGGTCGTGAATGTTGATCACACCGGAGATATTCCGGGCACATTCTACTACTTCTTCCTGCAGTTCTTCAGGAGGAGCGCTGCCCAGCAGCAGGCTGGTTGAATTGCGGGCAATTCTGAAGCCGGTGTAAATGATAAAACAGGCGATTACAAAACCAAAATAGGGGTCAAGAGAGGGTATCCCCAGGATGTTGCCTGCCAGAGCTATTAAAACCAGCAGGGACGAGAGGGAATCGCTGCGGTGATGCCAGGCATCGCCAACCAGGGCTTCCGATTTTATAAGATGGCCCAGTTTGATGGAAAAATGGTAGAGAAATTCCTTGATGAGAATGGTTCCAACTACGGCGACAACAGCGGCTATGCTGGGGCTGGCATAAATGCCGCCGGTCAAACGTGTATAAGAGCTGTAGGCAAAAATGACTCCGGCCCCCATCAGCATAATGGCTACAATCAGGCCGGCCATATATTCACTGCGTCCGTGCCCGTGAGGATGTTCATGGTCAGGTTTGCGGCTGGCAATAGCAAAACCGATTATTATGACCGCTGAGGACAAAACATCAGATAAACTGTGCACAGCATCGGCAATCAGAGCAATACTGTTGGTGAGCAGGCCGAAAATTGCCTTGATTAAAGCAATAAAAATGTTGGCGGCAATGCTGGTCCAGCTTTCGATCTGAGCAATTCTTCTTCTCTCTCCCGGTAGGTTAAGATCTCTATCAGCAACCAGATTTTGGGTTAATCGATTAATCAGGTATTTCACTGTATAATCCTCCGGTTTGATTTTTATCTTTCACTCCACATTATAGCACAAGCAGTCTATCCCCTTTGCTTCTTTCCTCTGTGAATTATACCGGCTTCCAGTTATCCCGGCGTTGACAGCTCATCTGCCGAGGGGGCATGGTTGAATAGAAGACAGATACTCATTATGATAATGGAATCCTTGGCTTTGCTAAGCAGCCCGTTTGTTGCGAATATAAGTTTATTATGGCATAATAATTAAGAAAGATATTACAGGCGGTCCAGCACCGATGGAATTTATTTCCGCTAAAGGGCCGGATTTACATCACTGCCTGAAGACAAACAGGGTCCCGTAAAAAATCCAATCAGGTCCAACCTGAGTGATCAATATGGGATTTTTAGATTTTTATTTTATTGCACCGGGAGGAGGTGAACGGCCTGGCTAAGGAGGCAGGCTGGCTGATTGAGCGAAAGAGGAGTAATTGTTCAGAAACCCTATGCTCGTTTAAGTCCTGAAGAGATTGAAACGATCGACAGGGCTTCCATGGCCATTTTAAAAAATCCCGGGATCCTCTGCTATCACGAGGAAAGTGTGTCACTTCTGGAAAAAGCCGGGGCTCAGGCCAGGGCTACCCGGGAAGGCGAGCATAATGCCTGGTGGGTAAGTATACCGGAGAATGTGATCAGGGAAGCGCTTGAATCGGTTCCATCCAGGGTTGTTCTCGGTGCTCGTGATCCGGAAAACAGGGTGGTCCTTGACGCTGAAGGATACAGGGTGCATTTTGGAACCGGATCGGAAACCAATTACTGGCTGGAAGTAAAACCGGAAACATTTCAGTCAAAAGTGGACAGCCATGAAAGGGTGTTCCCCTTAATGGAGAAAAAGAGGGGCAATGTTGAATATCTGTGCCGCTCGGCCAATCTTGCCGAACAGCTTGAGAATCTTGATTTTTTTATCCGTAATGTTAATGTCCAGGACGATGATATAACTATCGACAACAAAGACGTCAATGTGTTTTTTGCTTCCCTCGACCATATTACAAAGCCGGTAATTGGCGGAATAGCCGAGTTCGAAAGGCTGAATGATGTAGTCAGGATGGCGGAAATAATCGTTGGAGGAAAAGAGGAACTGGTCGAAAACCCGGTTGTTTCCTTCATTACCAGTGTTATTAAGAGCCCTCTCCAGGTGGTGGCTGAAACTGCCGAAAAGTTGATCGCCATAGCCAGGTTGAAACTACCAGTGGTAATTTCCACTTCACCCCAGGGGGGCTCTACAGCTCCCATCGACGACATGGGCATGGTTGCCCAGGTAAATGCGGAGGCCTTGGTCGGCATAACCATTAACCAGCTGGCCAACCCCGGTGCGCCCGTTATTTACGGCGCTGTACCGGTCAGGGCAAGGATGGATGATCTGAATGATATGTATGGAGTACCTGAATTTTGTCATTATAATATAGCCTGTGCCCAGATGGCCCGCCATTACAGGGTACCCTGTTATTCCACGGCTGGAGTTGGCGATGCCAGGGTCCCCGGTATTCAAGCGTCTGTAGAAAAAACCTTTACTCATACCGTGGTTCCCATGGCTGCACCGGGACTGGTCCATTATTCCTTTGGCCTGCTGGATAAAACCCAGATTTTCTGTCCGGAACAGGCTTTGCTGGACAACCAGCAGATCGGGATGGCTAAATTTCTCTACCGTGAAAGCGGGATCAATGATGAGAGAATTGAAAAAACCAGGGTAATGGTGGAAGAAGTAATGCATAGCCCCTACCGGATGTATGCCCGCTATGCTCGGAAAATGTTGAGGCGGGGTGAAATTTTCCCCGGGTTTCCCTTTGAAGGAGAAAGTGAAGACCAGGATCAAACTCTTCTGCTGGCCCATGAAAAATTTCAGGAGCTTGAAAAAAACGAACCCAGGCATTTGCCTCCTGAGGTAAGGGATAAAATATTTAAAGAAATACCGGGATTGCTGCCACGCCTGAAGTAATGAAAACGCGACCCTGCGTACTAACTTAATAACTTATTGCTTTTCTGCCACGGGAGGGGAATTTGATGGAGGAAAATTTAATCGGGAGAATAGCCGAGAATGTTTTACAGGGACGCCGCAACAGGGATGATGAAGGAATAGAGGAAGATTATACTGGAGAGCCGGGGGTTGCTGAACTGGTTAAAGAAGCGCTAAAGAGCGGTGTTCCCACTGATAAAATTTTGCTTGAAGGTCTGAGCGCCGGGATGGAGAAAGTTGGTCAAAAATATGAAACCGGCGAGTATTTCATTCCCGATATGCTGACGGCTGCTGAAGCGGTAGAAGCGGGCATGGCCATTATGGAGCCTCACCTGATCAAAGATGGAGTGAAAGAAGTAAAAGGTAAGGTGGTCATGGCTACGGTGGAGAAGGATCTTCATGATATAGGGAAGAATCTGGTTTCTATAATGCTGAAAGGGGCCGGATTTACGGTCGTTGATCTCGGAGTTGATGTCCCGGCCGATAGAATTGTCGAAGTGGCAGAAGAAGAAGGAGCCGGCTTGATTGGTCTCTCAGCTCTTTTGAATACGACTATGACAGGTATGGGAAAAGTGATTGCCAGACTGGAGCAGAAGGAATTGCGTAAAAAAATTAAAGTTATGATCGGCGGGGCTCCTACTTCGGAAGATTATGCCCGTGAAATCGGGGCCGATGCTTATGGGAAAGATGCTTTTGCCGCCATCCGCGAGGCTGAAGCATTGCTTAAAAAGTAGATTCTTGAAATGACGGGAGAAGGCGTTTTTCAGCCTGAAGAGGATTTATTGGCCGTATTTATGTCCTAAATGCTGATTACATGTAAATAACGTTCAATTTACGGTATTTTGCGAATTTACTGTTATAATTAATATTTGTGTCTCTACTCTGGTTATGAAATAATAACTATAGTTTGCAGTTACAATTAAAAGAACATTTAAACTGAATATATGTAAAGCTGGTTGTACTGCCTGCACATTTCATTTTCATCAACGAACACTTCAAAAAAAACTGTCGCCTGAAGTTTATCACATTTTGATCAGGATTAGTTTATCTTAATTTAATATTAACCAATTATTGACAAGGAGGGTGAGTGCTTATCAATGATCCAACCAGTGAGTAATGTTATTGATTTTGCCAGATCGCTTGGTGCAGAATTTTTATTCTCAAATGAAATTCAGATCCTCTCTATCTTCAGCAGGGTCGTTGTTTACCTGCAGAGGAGAGGCGAGATGGTCTGGGAGTTGTTGCTGGAGCATCTGTGGCTGGTCATAATATCGGTTGTCATTGCTGTGGTCGTGTCCGTGGTTGTGGGTGTTCTAATAAGTTATTATTCCAACGCGGCCTTAACCGTATTGACTGTCTGTCAGATTTTGATGACCATTCCCAGCATGGCCATGCTGGGTTTTATGGTTCCCCTGTTTGGCATCGGTTTTACCACAGGAGTTGTTGCCTTGATTCTTTACAGCCTGTTGCCCATTGTGCGTAATACTTATACGGGAATTAAAGAAATCAGCCCGGCGGTGGTTGAATCGGCTATCGGCATGGGAATGACTGAATGGAGGATACTGACAAAGATTAAACTGCCCCTGGCCAGGCCGGTTATCATGGCCGGAATTCGAACCGCTACAGTTATGATCACCGGTATTGCCGCTATTGCCGCCTACGTTGGGGCAGGAGGTCTCGGTGAGCTGATTTTCCAGGGGATTTCCCGTTCCAGTGAACCGATGATTATTGTCGGGGCTCTCGGGGTTTCCATTATTGCCCTGGCTTTTGATTTTATCCTGTCCTGGGGTGAACAGCGGCTGGCTGCAATTGGTAAAACCAGGGAGGTAGAAGGATGATAAAATTAGAAAACGTGACCAAAAAATTTCCCGGCATGTCGATCCCTGCCGTTAAAGACCTGAACCTTGAAGTTAAAGAGGGGGATGTCTGTATTCTGGTTGGGCCTTCAGGCTGCGGGAAAACGACGACCATGAAGATGATCAATCGTATTTATGAACCTACCAGCGGGGAGATCTATATCAACGGGCAGAACACCCTGGAGATGGATCCCATCAAGCTGCGTCTTGATATTGGCTATGTTATTCAGGAGATTGGTCTCTTCCCTCACATGACAATTGCCGAAAATGTGGCCACGGTGCCAATGGAAAAGAAATGGCCGAAAGATAAAATCAATAAAAAGGTCGATGAAATGATGACCCTTGTCGGGCTGAATCCGGAGGAACACAAAAATCGCTATCCTTCTGCTTTGAGCGGCGGTCAGCGTCAGAGGGTCGGTGTGGCCCGAGCAATGGCTTCCGATCCGCCAATCATGTTGATGGATGAGCCTTTCGGAGCTGTTGACCCTATTACCAGGGCCCGCCTGCAGAATGAGTTTTTGCGGATCCAGGAAAGAGTAGGTAAAACAATTGTTTTTGTCACCCACGATATTGATGAGGCGATCAAAATGGGTGATGCCATCGCTGTGATGAGGGAAGGGCAGCTGATTCAGCATGCCACACCCAGTGATCTGTTGAGTGCTCCGGCCAATGAATTTGTCGAGAACCTGGTTGGTAGGAACAGGTCGATTAAGCGGCTGCACCTGATCCGCATTCGTGAAATACTGGATTCAGTTAACAGGATTGATCCGGCCACTGTTGATATGTCAGTTGACGATATCAAGAAACGGATAGATGAAAGCGATATCCGTTCGGTGATGGTCGTTGACCGCGACAACAAGCTTAAGGGCATTATCGGGGTCAACGATTTAAAGAAAAAAGCGGGAGAAGTGGCCTCTGACTACGTGCAGGATGTATCTGATTCCATCACTGACGATGCTACCTTGAACGATGCACTCTCGGTGATGCTGGAGTGCGGTGAAGGTTATGTGGCCGTGGTAAACGAAGACGACCAGTACCAGGGAACAATCACCCTGGGTGACCTGCTCCATGTTGTAAAGGAGGATGATTAACATGCTTCGCAAACTGTG
This sequence comes from Bacillota bacterium, assembly GCA_034189085.1. Lineage (GTDB taxonomy): Bacteria > Bacillota > Dethiobacteria > DTU022 > DTU022 > M55B129. The sequence continues at coordinate 62,296 of JAXHVH010000004.1, forward strand.
GAAGTGGGTTATCATTCCTCTCCTGCTGATTGTCATCGGTGTGGTTATCGTTGTCTATGCAGTCAATAATCCAACCGATTCTCTGGTAGCCAGGGCCCTTACTTACAGCAATATATTCAAGGCGCTACGTGAGCATCTGGGATTAATGCTGGTGTCCATGTTCGGGGCAATAATTGTTGGTGTGCTGGCAGGTATTTTGCTTTCCCGCCCCAAGCTCTATTATATCGGGCGCGGTGTGGAAAATGTGGTTAACGTGGGGCAGACCATTCCCAGCCTGGCTATCCTGGCTCTTTTCTTTACCATTCTGGGGTTGGGTTTCAGGGTTGCTGTTTTTGCCCTGTTTCTCTATTCTATTTTACCCATCCTGCGAAATACATTTGCCGGTCTTACCAGTGTTGACGCAAGTATTATTGAATCGGCCAGGGGTATGGGGTTGAGCCCACGGCGGGTTTTAACCCGCATCGAGCTACCCATTGCTTACCCCATTATCATAGCAGGCATTCGCACCGCAGTGGTCATCAATGTTGGTGCGGCCACCCTGGCTACTTTCATTGGGGGCGGCGGTTTCGGCGATTTAATTGTTACAGGCCTTGCCGTGCGTCGAGATATGGTTATATTTACAGGTGCCGGATTGGCTGCCTTGACGGCAATTATTCTCGACTATGTGGTTGGACAGGTAGAAGAACATCTTGTTAGGTGGTGATAAGAAAAAAGAGTTTTACAAATCTGGTTATGTTGGGGCTGTCAAAGAATTACAAAAAAAGGGGGATATTTTTTCTATGAGTAAAAATGTTATGTGGAAAGTAATGGCTTTAATTTTGATCCTGGCGGTGCCGTTTTTTATGCTGGGATGTGACGGTGGAGCCGAAGAAGGTGCCGAAAACGGCGAAGAAGTAGTCGAAAATGGAGAGGAAAATGGTGAAGAAACAGCTTCCGGAGGCGGATGGATTTTTGCCACCGACCATGAATATTCTATCCGTGACGACGGCTACATTGGCCTGACCGAGCTGTACGGTTTTGAATTCGACGATGTAGCGGTTATGGACCTTGGTATTACCTACACCGCTCTTCGCGATGGTGAAGTGCCTGTAGCTATGGGCTTTGCCACTGATGGGCGCATTGCCGCTTTTGACCTTGTCAACCTGGTGGACGACAAGCATTTCCACCCGGTTTACAACTGTGCCCCGGTTGTCCGCCAGGAAACATTGGAGATGTACCCGGAGATTGCCGACATCCTGAACCCTATTGCGGCAGCGCTTGATGCTGAAACGATGTCGACCATGAACATGACGGTAGATATTGAAGAATTTTTAGCTTCCGAAGTAGCAGAAGAATGGCTTCTTGAACAGGGTTTTATCGGGGATGAACCGGCAGAAATGGGCTCGGGTGATCCAGTAGTAGTGGGTTCGAAAGAATTCACCGAACAGCTGATCCTTGGTCAGATTACTATCCTGGCCCTTGAATATAACGGTATACCAACAGTTGATCAGACCGGTCTTGGTGGCACCGTCGTTGTTAGGGAAGCTCAAGAGGGCGGAGAAGTCGACGTTTACTGGGAGTATACAGGAACTGCTTTAATTTCGCACCTTGGATTTGACGAAGCAATAACCGATCCGGAAGAATGCTACGCTGTAGTCAGTGAAACAGACCTGGAACAGAATGGCCTGGTCTGGTTGGACTACACTCCTTTTGACAATACCTATACCTTGATGATGCGCAAGGCAGATGCTGATGAGCTCGGTATTGTTTCAATCAGTGATCTGGCTGAGACCATTAATTCGGGAGTACCTGCTCCTTAATTAGCAAATTGATAGTTTAAAACGATAAGGCTGTTCAAATAATCAGACTAGGAAGGGCAGCTCCTTATAATAAAAGACCGGATCTGAAAGGACCGGAATGTTGAATAAACATTAGGGCAAGCAGGAATAATATAAATCTTGCTTGCCCTTTTTTGTTTTACTGTTCACGACGGCGGAGAAATTCTTATTCATAGGCGCAATTTACTAAAACGGATATTGACATTCGGAAACGGAGGAATTAGTATGGCTTTAATGGCAAAGGAGATTATGACCTGCCCGGTGATTACAGTCAAAGCCGATACACCGCTGAAAAAGACGGCAGAAATCCTTGATGAAAATTCTTTTAGCGGTATGCCGGTTGTTGACGATGATGATCGGCTAATAGGAATCGTTTCGGAGACTGATATACTGCGTTATACTCAACAGATCATTGGACAGCCTCTACGTGACCCGCATCAGGTTTTCACAAAGGGCAAGGAAGTGCTTCATGTAGATATAACCCACAGGGGTATTGAAGTAATAGAACTGGTAGCTTCTACAACAGTGGAAACCCTGATGACCCGTGATGTCATTTCTGTGGACGGGGAAACCGCAATTAATGAAGTAACCAGACTGATGCACGAAAACAGCATCAATCGTATCCCGGTGGTGGATAAAAGCAAAAGACTGCAGGGAATCATCACAAGGGCTGATATAATCAAGGCTATGGTCACAGATTGGCAGAAAATCAGGGAGAATTAGCCTGGATTTGCATTGCCAGTAATTTAAGTTTGTTCTGGAGGTATTCAATAATGCGCAGGCCGATTTATGAAGGTGGGGGTTACAGGGTATTATCGGAAAAGGAAATAAGCCGCATTCATGAAACATCAATCAGAGTCTTGAGAGAAGTAGGATTTGAGATAAACTATCCACCGGCCCTTGAGCTGTTCGAGAAAAGCGGAGCAAGGGTCGATTATGATCTAAACAGGGTTTATGTTCCCCGGGAACTGGTTTCCCGGGCGATCAAGCAGGCTCCGTCTGAATTTGTCTTTTGCGGAAGGCAGGAAGGGAAAAGCATCACTGTTGGCGGGAAACAGGTCCATTTCGGTAGCGGAGGCCTGGCCCTTTATGTCCTGGACCTTGAGCGCAATAAAAGGCCAGGGACGATCCGCGACGTGGCCGACCTGGCCAGGCTGGCCGATAAACTTGAAAATCTCGATTTTTTTATCATTCCTGTTTATCCACATGATATCAATATCGATACCGTTGATGTCAATACAAAATATCAGGCCTTGCTCAACACCAGTAAGCCGGTGATGGGTGGTATTTTCAACAAGCAGGGTGTTGAAGATATTATTGCGATTGCTTCTATCATAGCGGGTGGGCTTGATAAACTGCAAAAACGTCCTTTTATTGGTTTTATTTCTTCCATCACCAGTCCGCTTAAAATCAGTCCGGAACACGCGGAATATATAATGATGATAGCCCGTTACGGTCTTCCGCTGGCAACTTCAACTGCTCCGACTGCGGGAGCGACGGCTCCTGTCACCCTGGCCGGCACCCTGGTGCAGCAGAATGCGGAGGCGCTGATGGGTGTGATCTTAACCCAGTTAGTCAATCCGGGAACACCGGTTCTTTACAGTGCTGTCCCGGTAACCATGGATATGCGGACCATGTCATTTCTCATGGGCAGCATCGAATCGGGGTTGATGAATGCTGCCATTACCCAGATGGCCCAGTATTACCGGTTGCCCTGTTACCTGACAGTAGGAGCAACTGATTCCAAGCTGCCCGATGCCCAGGCTGCTCATGAAGGCGCTACAACGGCCATGCTGGCGGCGCTGGCCGGCGGGAATTACATTCATGAAGCATTCGGTATGCTTGATGGGGCAATGACTGTATCTTACGCCCAGTATGTGATCGATAATGACATCGTTGGCAGCTGTCTGCGCACCCTGCGGGGTATCGACATAAATCGGGATACTCTGGCCTTTGATATCATTGCCAAAGTTGGTCCGGGAGGCAACTACCTTGGTGAAGAACATACTGTAAAATATATGCGTACTGAAAGTTACATGCCCCGGGCCAGTGATCGTCAGCAGTACCAACTGTGGTTTGATGCGGGAAGCAAAGACAGCTGGAAGCGGGCTGAAGAAGTGGCTGCCCAGTTGCTCCAGGAGCCGGTGGAGCCGATTATCCCGCCGGAGGTTGACGCCAGGATACGGGAAAAATATTCTGACCTGGTCAGGGTTGAAAGGAATGAAGATCTGAACACCGGGACCGGTTTAAGTTAGGGAAAGGTGACTACAATTCTAACTGGATTATCCTTTTTATTCCTGAGTATATCCAGTCCCCGGTTTATCTCCGCGAGGGGCAGCTCAAGACTTACGGAGTGGCTTAAATCAAGACGTCCCTGGGCTACCAGTTCGATAATGATTGGGAAGTCAGCCCTGCTCTGATCGGCGCTGCCCAGAATAGTTCGTTCTTTTAAGAGCAGATCATGATAAGGATTAAGACCCATTTCTTCCGGGCAGATACCGACTATAACCGTACGGCCGCCCCGGCCGGTGCTGTCGACTGCCTGGCGGATTGTTCTGGTCAGACCAATTAATTCGATCGCAACATCTACTCCGCGGCCTTCCGTAATTTCTTCGATTTTTTTCTCCACGTTGTCTTCCAGTGGATTAATGACCGCTGTTGCGCCTGCTTTTTCAGCCAGATCCAACTTCTCCGGGGAGAGATCCATGGCAATAACTTTCCCTGCACCCATGATCCGGGCAATTTGAACAGCATGAATGCCCAGACCGCCGATCCCGATTACTAAAACACCCTCACCGGTTTGTATGTGAGCCCGCTTCAGGGCATGAAAAGGAGTAGCTACTGCATCGGTCATCAGAGCCGCCCTGGAAAAGGGAATGGAAACAGGAAAGGCAAAAGCATTGCGTTCGGGGACAACCAGATATTCAGCAAAGCCGCCGTCGATGTTTTTTCCCAACATTTTTGCATCTTTGCAGTAATTATCCCGGTCTGTACAGCACATCATACATTTTCCGCATGTAACCAGGTAAAAGAGGCATACCCTGTCACCAGGTTTAAATAAGGTTGCTCCTTTTCCGCACGCAGCTACCTCCCCGGCTATTTCGTGGCCCAGGGTAATGGGTAACCTGGCCACCTTGCTGCGTCCGTCCTGATAATGAATGTCAGAGCTGCAGATGCCGACCGCCCTGATTCGGACCAGTATTTCACCTGTTGCCGGCTGCGGGATTCCAAGCTCGGCAATTTCCAGCGGTTTTCCTATCTCAACCAGGCGCGCTGCCTGCATGGTTTTCATGATCATTCCCCCTTGATCTTTTTAACAGAGTTCTTTCTTTAATGCACTGATCCTTCTTCCTGAAATAAAGAAACTCATTCGTTGGCCAATACCTTGAATTCAGGTCTTTAATAACATTGAACGTATTAATGTTTCAGGTAAGGTCATAATTTTCTTTGCCCTGCCGGGGGAGGAATAATGGAAAAATTGCAGAAATAGTGGCTAACAAGGTAATCCGTAATCTTTCAGCACAAAATCAGTATAAATAAATTACTGAAAGAAGGTGACCGATCATCTCACTGATAAAAAAAGCGGTAATTCCCGCAGCCGGGATGGGCACCCGGTTTCTTCCGGCTACCAAAGCACAGCCCAAGGAGATGCTGCCCATCGTTGATAAGCCGACCATTCAGTTTGTAGTGGAAGAAGCTGCTGCAGCGGGTATTGAAGAAATTTTGATTATAACGGGGCGTAATAAACAGGCTATAGAAGATCACTTTGACAGAAACCCGGAGCTGGAAGATTTGCTCCGGGCAAAGGGAAAAGAAGAAGAGCTAAAAGAAATTCTCCACATCAGCAATCTGGCCAACATCTGCTATATGCGCCAGAAAGAACCCCTCGGGCTGGGCCATGCTGTCCTCTGTGCCCGCAGTTTTATCGGCAATGAGCCTTTTGCAGTGCTTCTGGGTGATGATGTAGTCCATGCTCCTGTCCCCTGCATCAAACAGTTGATTGATGTATATGCTGCAAAAGGGCAGACAGTTCTCGGTACGCAAAGGGTAGGCTGGGAAAATGTCCATAAGTACGGGATAATTGATACGGATGATCCTGATGCCACTGTAGTCAGGGTCAAACAACTTACTGAAAAACCGTCCCGCACGGAAGCCGCTTCTGATCTTGCTGTGCTGGGCCGTTACATTATTGAGCCTGACATATTCCCCATTCTTGAACAAACCGCTCCCGGCAGAGGAGGCGAAATACAGCTGACTGATGGACTGAACACCCTTGCTGCCCGGCAACCGGTCTGGGCTCACAATTTTGATGGCAGAAGATATGATGTAGGCGACAGGCTTGGGTTTTTGGAGGCGACCCTTGAATATGCCCTGCGACGAGAAGATCTGGCTCCTGCTTTGAAGAGATTTTTATCAAGCCTGCAGCGGAGATAAGGAGGATTTCTCCATTAGCCCACTGAGGCAGCATCAAAGCTTAAAACTCTATCTCCGCTTTTATCCAAAAAAGAACGATGGAGTGTAAAGGCATTGACCCGGTGAGACATGAGAGGGTAAGTTTCTGGATATCATCAGTCATATAAATTAGGTTGTATCACTCCGTAATTCGATGAATGATGGAGATATCAAATAATGTTTTTCAAACTAAGAGATAGGAGGAATTTCCTTTGTATCTTCATTCTTTACCTCTGGCTCCCCTGGCCCGGGAACTGACCGGGGGGAAGCGCAATGTCCGTGAGTACATTGATGAAACCTGTGATCTTATTGATCAGCTTGATCCAAAAATACAGTCCTTTTTGCCTGAAGAAAAGCGCCGAGAGAGATTGATCAGGGAAGCGGAATCTCTAATGAAAGTATACCCTGAGCCGGCAAAAAGGCCTCCTCTCTTTGGCGTGTTAATAGGAGTAAAAGATATTTATCGGGTGGACGGTTTCCCCACCCGGGCTAATTCAAAGCTTGACCCGGAAATTTTAGCCGGTCCGGAAGCGGAATGCGTGCGGATCTTGCGTCAGGCCGGGGCACTGGTCCTTGGGAAAACAGTGACTACAGAGTTTGCCTATTTTGAACCGGGACCAACCCGCAATCCGCATAATTTAAACCATACACCCGGTGGGTCAAGCAGCGGGTCTGCTGCTGCAGTGGCAGCTGGCTTCAGTCCGCTGACTCTGGGAACACAGACCATCGGATCGGTTAACCGACCGGCTGCTTTCTGCGGGGTGGTCGGTTTTAAACCGAGTTACAACCGTATACCATCTTCCGGTTTGCTTTATTTTTCCCGTTCGGCCGATCATGTCGGCTGTTTTACCCAGGATGTTGAGGGGATGATCCTGGTGGCGGAGATTCTTTGTAACAGGTGGAAAGATATTAGCGTTTCCTACAAGCCTACCCTTGGCATCCCCAGGGGGGCTTACCTGGAACAAGCTTCACCCGAAGCTCTTGAGGTATTTACCAATCAGCTGGAAAAATTGCGAGCGGAGGATTATTTAATAAAAGAAATTAATGTGCTGAATAACATAGAGGAAATTGCCGACTGGCACCATGTCCTGATTTCTGCGGAAATGGCCCTCGAACATGCCGATCTTTACGGACGTTTTGCCCATCTCTACAGGCCCAGGACAGCCCAATTAATTGAAGAAGGGCGAAATGTTTCATCACAGGATCTGGCTGAAGCAAGAAAAAGACAAAAAGAACTGCGCGAGGAACTGGAAACAGTGATGAGGGAAGAAAAAATTGATCTCTGGATTACACCCGCTGCTCCCGGCCCGGCCCCGGAAGGTCTTTCGACGACCGGCAACCCGGCTATGAACATGCCCTGGACCAACAGTGGTCTTCCATCGATATCGATACCAGCCGGAAAAGCAGCCAATGGACTGCCACTGGGTCTGCAGCTGGTAGCTCCCTTTATGGGAGATGAACTGCTTCTCAACTGGTCGATTGAGGTGGAAGCGATCTTTGAAGAATTTCAGGCTTACAACGTTTAAACTTTTCTTGTTGCCAGGTGGTCCAGGAGAAATGCCGCTCCCCTGGTAATGAGAATGGCCAGGATTGTGCGCACTCCCAGCAGCACCACCGGGTTGGCGCCGAAAACGGCAAAGATAAAGGTATCTTCTATGACCGAGTGAGAAATGCTGAGAAAAATACCGATGAGCATCAAGTCGCGTTTTTTCAGGTAGCCTTCCCGGGCATAGTCAATGATCAGGGCGGAGCCGAGAATAATCCCGAAAAACATGCCGCCCAGCAGGGGAAAAGCTGCTTCCTGGGGTAAAGTTAAAAAATTAAGCGCTCCTTTTATCCTGCTGGTTATTTTCTCGATGACTTGGAAATAGCGAGCCAGTTCAATGAGAATTAAAATCGGAATTAGATAAAGGGCAATTCGTCCTATACTCAACAGGCTCTCGGCAGCAGTTTGGATGATCAAAGTGATTATTTCCATCTGCTTAACCTCCTCCAACCAGAATATAAATCATATTCAGGAGGAATCCGGCTCCAAGGGCTGTTAAAAGGCGCAGAGTGGCGGACACGGGTATGGGTAGGCCTGTATAGCTACAAACTACAGTTTCCATCGGCAGTTCGTGACAGATACCGATCATTACCGCCAGAACGGTAACCTGTTGTGAAGTAAGAGCCAGGGTCGTTAATACGCCCAGAGCGGCATAAAAATTAACAAAAAAACTGAGCAACAGGATAATGGTTGCCTCTCCGGGCAGTCCGAAAAGAGCCATCGCCGGGGTAAAAAAACCGGCAACTGTTCCGATGATGCCATAATAATCGAGGACTGCCACGAGACAGGATATGGGGACAATAATTTTTATCAACAGCCAAAGCAGCCGGAAGCTTTTCATAATTCCTGTTTTAACCGGTTCAATGATAGGAGACACAGCTGTTTCACCTTCTTCTACAGTTTTTTGGAGGATAATTTATGGAAGATGTCTATCGCCTTCGCGAGGTTAGTTTTAACGGGGTTTTAACCATACCGGCTTTAAATATACCGGGAGGTTCCCTTTTCCTGGTTTCCGGACCCAGCGGAAGCGGCAAAACCACCTTTCTCAAACTTTTAAACAACCTGATTGCCTGTGACCGGGGAGAAATACTTTATCGGGGACGGGATATCCTTTCCATTGATCCGGTCGAATTGAGAAGGAAAGCGGTAATGGTTTCCCAGTCGCCTTACATCTTTCCCGGGACAGTTTATGACAATATCCTGCTGGCATTTAATTTTAACCGTAAAGAAATTGTTTCGCAAGAAAAGATAGAAAAGTTGCTTTCCCGTTTTGGCCTGGCCGGGTTCCTTCACCGGCAGACCGATAAACTTTCCGGGGGAGAAAAACAGCGATTAGGTCTGGTCCGGGCTCTGCTGCTGGAATCGGAAACTATTTTGCTTGATGAGCCGACAGCTGCTCTCGATGAAAAAAACAGCCGTAATGTTTATAACTACCTTAATAGCTGGGTGCAGGAAGACGGACGGAGTGTAATCATGGTTTCTCATGATGTCTCTGTGGCCGGCAATTATACCGACGGGACAATGATCCTGGACAAGGGGCAGATAGTGGAACTAAGACAGGGGAGGGTTGCCCGTGAACGAACTGCAGTCGATTGAGATATGGCGCCTGGTTGCTTCTTATCTTTTCCTCGTTCTTGTCCTTCTAATGTCTCATTTTCTTAAATTGGGGCGGAGCAAGGAATTTTGGGTTGCTACCCTTAGGATGACTGTTCAGCTCGTTCTGGCCGGCTACCTTCTCGATCTGGTTTTCAGGCAACAGCATGTACTTGTTTCCCTCCTTGTTTTGTTTGCCATGCAGGGGTTTGCCCTGGTGACGATTTACGGCCGCCTGAAGGGGAAGATTGGTCCCCGCTTAAAAAAAATGCTTGCTCCGGCCCTTTTCGCTGGGACAACTCTGCCGCTGGCTTATTTTATGATTGTTGTTATTGCAGCAGACCCGTGGTATGCCCCGCGCTATTTTATTCCTATCGCCGGTATGACGGTCGGTAATTCAATGACCGGGATCACCCTGGGGACGGAACGCCTGGCCCAGGCTTTTCACAGTGGACGGGCGCGGATTGAAGAATCGCTTATGCTTGGTGCATCGCCGCGGGATGCAGCCGGGGATTATTTAAGCGAGGCGTTTAATGCCGCCGTAATCCCCACCGTCAATTCCATGCTCGGTATGGGCATAATATTCCTGCCCGGAATGATGACCGGGCAGATCCTGGCCGGTGCATCGCCCCTGGATTCGATTAAATACCAGATCGTAATCATGATGGGAATTCTTGGCAGTGTAGGCTTAACTGTCTACCTGATCATCCAGCTCGGATTTCGTTCTTTCTTCAATGATAGAGCCCAGCTGCTTGAAGAAGCGGATTGACAGAGGTCTATTTGTTTAAGGTTAATTTGTTTCAATCCGAACCGAGGACCATGTGCATCTGCATAAAGCGCATCATATCAGTGCGGCTGAGCAGGCCGACGAGTTCCCCATCATCCATGACCAGGGCCCGGCCGGCATTGAGTGAAGCCATTTTCATCATCGCATCGGCGGCATCGGTGTCGGGGTGAAAAACCAGAGCTTCTTTCAACGGGGTCAGGATACGGGAAACTCTTGTTTCCGCCCACTTCTCGCGGGGGACTTCTTTCATGTTCTGCAGGGAGACGAGCCCATGGGTGGATGAACCGTAAACAACCGGAAAGGCGCCGTATTTATAAGTTAAAAAACACTCGGCAAGCTGTTCCAGGGAATCATCCGGCGATACAGTCTGCAGTTCTGTGCTCATCAGCTGAGATACTTTCATCCCGGCAAAAGTTTCTTTGAAAATAAGCTGGGAGTAACTGGACTGCCCGGCCTGGTAAATCATCCAGCCGATGAAGATAAGCCATAGACCCCAGAGGTCACCCTGGAAAAAGATAAGCATGAAACCGAAAGCCATGGCCACAAAGGAGATCACACTGCCAAGGCCGACAGCGATTCGCGTTGCCGAGAGGATATTCTTCCCGAAATACCAGACGATGGAGCGGAAAAGCCTTCCCCCATCCAGGGGGAAAGCGGGTATAAGATTAAATACGGCCATAATCAAATTGAGGCGGGCAATAAAATAAACTGTTTCTCCGATGATTTTTCCGGAAGGAAGGAGTAAATAATACAACGCTCCGGCGATGAGGGCGATCACCAGGCTTGTCAGGGGTCCGGCAGCAGTGACTTTAAATTCAGCGGCCGGGCTTTTCGGTTCCGATTCCATCTGGGCTACCCCGCCAAAGACAAAAAGGACTATTTTCTTGATGGGGATCCCTTCCCTGAGGGCAACCAGTGAATGGCCAACTTCATGGGTGAGGACAGAAACAAAGACAACCAGTGTGGTCAGGACGGCTGCCAGCCAGTAGACCGGTGATTCCAACCCTTCGACGACAGAGGGAAAATAACTCAGGGCCAGGGTGATACTGAATAGGAAAAAAATCAACAGCCAGCTGATATGGATCTCCACAGGGATTCCTTTGAGGTATATCAGTCGAAATGAATTATTCATGTTTTTTGCCGCCTCCCGGGTATTGCTTATGGCATATGGTATTGGCTTAATTTTCCCCGATTCCTGCTCTGATTAACCAGAACCAGTGGAAAGTGGTGATTTGAGTACAGATGAAACCTCGCCAAACAGCATTATTCATCATCCTGGACTTAACTGTCCTTCTTGTGCTACTGCTTGTGCTGGCTTACTATGGCATGAGCCATCTGGCCATTACATTTTTAGGGTTTTTACTGCTGGTAATATGCCTCATCGATATGCACAACGGTATTTTCTCGGAAATGTTTTCTGCTTTTATCGGTTTTACGGAATCTGAAGAAAAAAGCAAATTAAGATGGTTGCCTGTTGCTCTTGCTTCACTGCTCCTGATTTTTAGCCTCCCGATTTTATTTGAACACGGCTGGATTAATCATGATCAACGGTGGGCCATGCAGCACGGGCAATTTTTGCGCCTGGCAGTCCCCGCCATTCTTGGCGGCCTGGCTGTTATGGGGGTGGCTGTTATGACAATCTTCAGGGGAATGAAAAAATAGAGGATGCCTTTCAATGCAGGGCCAGAGCAAAACGCCATCTTGCGAACCGGGTCATTGCTCGTCAAGTGTAATTTTAACTTCTTTTCTGACGGCTGGATCATTTTCGTGATGCAGTGCTTTTTCCAGATAAAAACGTGCTCTGGAGCCGCCAATCCGTCCCAGGGCCCAGGCGCTGTGGAGCCGGATCAGCGGACGGGAATCGTTCTCCAGCAGGCGGGCAAGTGGCTTTACCACCCGGGGATCGCCGCTGTTGCCCAGGGCGATCACAACATTGCGCTGAAGAGTAGTTTTACCCCGCCACCCGGCCGATGTGAGCCCTATAGTAAGAGCATACTCTTTACCGGTCATCTCCAGCATCGGCAGGAGAAGCGGTTCAGCAGGGAAATAATTGAAAGCGAAGGCGGCGAAAGGTGATGCGGTTATCCCTTTGTTCAACGGGCAGGCATCCTGGCATTCATCGCAACCGTAGATACGGTTTCCCAGAAGCGGGCGCATCTCCCGGGGGAACACACCGGGTGCCTGGGTCATATAAGAAAGGCAGAGGCAGGGATTAATAATGAAAGGGGCTTGCAGGGCGCCGGTGGGACATGCTTCCCGGCATTTCTGACAATTTATACAGGTTTTTTTAGATGGTTTCCCCGTTTCAATTTCTTTATTCACCAGGATAGTTCCCAGGACGGTAAATGAGCCGTAAAGATCGGTAATCAGGGTGCAGTTGTCTCCGATGTGCCCGATGCCGGCCCTGAAAGCCAGTTCACGTTCTACGAGCGGGTTGCTGTCACAGAGGATGCGGTAATGGAAAGGATCCTCTGTTTTATCACTAATTATTCTGATGACTGCTTCAGCACGGTCTTTAACGATATAATGATAGTCAATGCTCCGGGCACAGCGGGCAACCAGGCCTCGCGGTTGGTCGGAGTTTGCGGCTACAGGTTGCTCCGGTGCTGCATAAGGGATGGCGATTACAATGATACTGCGGCAGTCGGGCAGCAGCTTTTCCGGAGAAATTCTGGCCCGGAGATTCTGCTCTTCAAAAGGGGTCACGCGTCCTTCTGCAGCCCTCTGCTGCAGTTTTTTTCGAAGGGAGTCAGGCTGGCGGGTATCGGCTGCCCCGATTCTTAATACCCCTGCTTTTGCACCTGCTTCTTTTAATTGTTTCTGGCTGATTGACAAATTTTTTCCGCCTTCCCGGTTTTTCGATACGGCTGGACACTGAACAAAATTCTTTAAGGTAATTGTATTCTCCTTTTTCTGTTCAGGTAGGTTTGTTTTGCCTGCATTTCTTTTTGAAATTAACTTTAGATTGTCTTGCTGCTCTATGATGGGTAGCTATTTCAGGAGTTGAAGGATTAAGAAGAAAGGGAAAGAATATCTTTAAGGTACCCAAGTTATAGAAAAATAAACCGGGGGTAGCACTGATGGCTGAAAAGTGGACGGTATTAATGGAAGCGACCAACGATATTGAGGCTGACATAATATGCGGTTTTTTAGAGGATAAAGGCATCCCAGCCCGTAAAGCGGACAGCAGCCCATACAGCGGAGCAATGAGGGTCATCGGGGGGTCGGCTTTAGAAGTGCAGGTTTTAGTGCCCCACAATTTTTTAGAACAGGCTGAAAGAGTCATTCGCGATTTTAATGAACCCGGAACAGATTCTTGAAAATGAAAAGCCCTGCCGGGATGACCTGGCAGGGCTCGCCGGGCTGATGCATTTTACCCCTGGGAATAAATTGGACCTCAAAGGGTTACTGCTTCTTGTAAAAACGTATTTGCCGGTAACTGTAAAGGCAGCTGGCTGTACGAGGAGGTAAACTCAATGCACATTCCGCCGGTAAAGAGGCCATATTTTTCTACAAACCCGCAGTGGGAGCTATTCTGGAAAATATTTTTATTTCTTCTGGTAGCAATTTGTGCCCTGATTCTCATTATCGCCTGGCCTCAGACTCGCAGCATTGAGTTGATCCGTTATCTTCAGGAATGGCGGAGGGGACCGCTTGAAGCTATATTCAGGATTTTTACCTTTCTTGGAGATGACCAGTTTTTTATGGGGTTTTTCAGTATTCTAATGTGGAATGTAAATAAAGAACTTGGTTTCTGGGGAGCTTTTGTATTGCTCAGTTCCGCTGCTTTCAGCAATCTGATCAAAGATTTAACGATGCTGGCTCGACCTTCCATAGAGGGCGTAATCCACCCGGCTGGTAGTTATGCTTTCCCCAGCGGCCATACTCTGACAGCGGTTACAGTGTGGGGTTACCTGGCCGTTCGTTTAAAAAGTAACTTTTGCCGAATCTGGGCTGTTGTGGCTGTGGTGATGATTGCCCTTTCCCGGATGGTTCTCGGTTATCATTTCCTGGGCGATATACTTGGCGGGCTTGCTTTGGGTGTTGTATTTTTGCTATTTTTTATCTGGATGAGCGGTTATCTTTATGAGAAAGGGTGGCTGGATAAATTTTCAGGCCCGCTATTGATATCAATGGCGCTTGTACTGCCTGCTTTGCTGACTGCTGTTTTACCTGGAGTTGATCCGCCAAAAGTACTAGGTCTGCTGGCCGGTGCTTCCAGCGGTTATGTTATTGAAAAGGAAAAAGTACGCTCATCGGTTGAAGGTTTTTTCACTGCCCGGGTCTTGAAGGCCGTGATCGGCCTGGGGGTACTTTTTGGTTTGATCATGGGCCTGAGTGGCTACCTGCCTTCATCGGTGCCCGCCCTTGGGTTTATCAGGTACGGTCTGGGAGGGCTCTGGGTCACTCTGGGGGCGCCGACCCTGTTTGTCGCTTTAAAACTGGCCCGGAGGAATATTTAAAAGATAGGCCGGATCCTCGCAATTGGCCATGAGATGAGCTATAATATAATTCGGTCTGCATTTATTAAAACCGTGAACGGGTTTGTTCTATTACGGAGGTGAAGGGATTGTTTGGGAAAATCGGCGTATGGGAAATATTGTTAATCCTGATTGTGGCATTAATTATTTTTGGACCGGCTAAACTGCCCGAACTGGGAAAATCGATCGGCAATGGTTTAAGAGAATTTAAGAAAGCCACCCGGGAGCTCAAGGACACAATCAGCCTGGATGACAATGATATTGATAAATCAAGCTGATTATGCCTTGCTCTTAAGATATGTTTACGGGAGCTGCAGGATAAGATTTCGTCGTGAGTGAGCCGATCCTCCTTGGGTAAGATTTTAGTGAGTGATCTCGCTGCATTTACCGTGAATGTTATACTGTGTTACAATAATAATATGTGGTTTAAATAAATATCGTGATTTTAAGCTGGGAGGTTGGGAGATGTTTGGTAAAATCGGACCATGGGAAATAGTCGCTATCCTGTTGATAGTTTTATTAATTTTCGGATCAAAGAAACTACCTGAACTGGCAAAGGCAATTGGGAAAAGTGTGGTTGAACTAAAACAAGGTTTAAAGGGCACTTCCGGAACTGATGAAGCAGCCGGGTCTGATTCTGATCCCAAGGAATGATATGTTAAGTGATTCTAAGCAAGTGCAGGAAGATGAAAGGGGGATCACGGGGCGGCGTCGGGTATGCCGGGAGGTATGCATAAAAATTGACCAGAAATAAGGACGGCACCATGCCCGTAATCGAGCATCTTGCAGAGTTGCGCCTGCGCCTGATCATTTCGGCAGGCGTTTTGCTTGTCGCTGCTTTGTTCTGTTTTACCCGGATCGAATTGATCAGAAGTCTGCTGACATTACCCCTCGATGGCATCAAATTGATTTATCTTTCCCCGCCGGAAGCCTTCATGGCCAACCTGCGGCTTGCCCTGATCAGCGGAATTATTCTTTCCCTGCCGGTGTTAATTTATGAACTGGCAGCCTTTGTTTTCCCCGGGCTCTACCGGCATGAAAAAATATTTTTTGTTTTTGTTTTACTGGGGATTGTTGTCCTTTTTATCGGCGGAATTTTGTTTGCCTATTATGTGGTGTTCCCTTTTACCATTGATTTTTTTCTGCAGTTCGCTGCAGAGAGGTTGGCGCCCCGCTTTACGATCAGTGAATATATATCTTTCATCCTTTCGTTTCATTTTGCTTTCGGGGTGGTTTTTCAGCTGCCTTTGTTAACCTGGGCTCTGGGTAAATTTGGCCTGTTGACCAGCGCTTTTTTAAGGAGCTACCGCAAAATTGCCATCCTGATTATGCTGGCTCTGGCAGCGGCAATTACTCCGCCTGATGTGATCTCGCAGCTGGCGATGGTTATACCGTTGTTATTGCTTTATGAAATGGGCATTGTGATGGTCATGATCAGTGAAAGGAAGAGGTTGAAACAGTCCGGGTCATAAACTGTGATCCCCCATCGATGAAGAGGTGTGAGCTTGAGCGAAATCAACATCCAGAGCAACATATGTTCCGGAACAGTTATCCTCGCCGGTGGAGACAGCAAGCGCCTTGGCCGGCCTAAAGCCCTCCTGGATTTTGACGGTACTTCGATGATCGAGCTTATTATTAAGATTCTTGATCCCTTATTTGCCGAAATAATAGTCGTTACCGACCATCCTGAGTTATACAGTGACTTGCCGGTCCGGCTGGTGGGAGACCTGTTTACCGGTTGTGAAAAAAGTCCCCTGCGGGGAATCCATGCCGGCCTCAGAGCATCAAAATTGCCGTATCAATTTGTAGTTGCCTGCGATATGCCTTTCCTTAATCGCAGTCTGATCAGGTACATGGCGGGTTTTACTGCAGACTATGATGCGATTGTCCCGAAAATAGATTCGTATTTTCAACCATTGCATTCTTTTTACAAACGGTCATGTGCTGGTGCTATTGAGAAGCAGATCAAGCTGGGTAAATGCAAGGTCACCGATTTTTATGCTGATCTGCATATAAAATTTATCGGTCGCGAAGATATTGAGCGTTTTGACCCTCACCAGGAATCTTTTATTAATATCAATACCTTTACCGACTATCAGAAAGCGTTGTTAAATTACCGCCGTAATAATGAAGAGCGGAAAATAATTAATGGAGGCGAATGATGATGAACATGCCTGATTATATAGGACCGATGGCCTTCGGTTTGAAGATGGGGGTAATTCTGCCGGGAATGGATATTGTGGATAAGGTATACGAACGGCTGGCCGATTGTTACCGGGCCGGGCTCCTCAATAATGGGGATGTTGTTTGTATTACTGAATCAGTGGTGGCCCGTGCCCAAAATAATTATATTACCATAGATGACATTGCCCGGGAAGTGAAGAACAAGCTGAAACTGCCTGACGCCGGGAAAATAGCTGTAATATTTCCCATTGCCAGCAGAAACCGCTTTTCCATGATTCTCAGGGGGATTGCCCGGGCTGTCCCGAGGGGAGAAGTCATTGTTCAGCTGTCGTTCCCAGATGATGAAGTAGGGAACCAGGTTGTGTCACCGGACTTTGTCCTCCAGATGAACAGGGATCCAATTACTCTTGAAGATATCGGAGACCGCAGTTTTAAGCATCCCGTTACCGGGGTTGATTACATCAATCTGTACCGGTCAATCATTGAGGACGAAGGTGCAAAAGCTGTTATCCTGCTGTCCAACGATCCGCTGCAGGCTTTGCGGCATGGGCCCGATGGGGTCATTGCTGCCGATATTCATAAACGGGATAAAACATTGAAAACAATAACTGACTGGTTTGAAAATGCCTTGACCCTGGCTCAGCTCTGCAATGAAGGAGAATCGTATTCGGAATGGGGTCTTCTGGGCAGCAATATGTCTGCGGGGGAGAGAATTAAACTGGCTCCACGTGAAGGGCAGACTGTTGTCGATGCACTGCAGGAAAAATTATTGGCTGCCCTTGACCTCAAGGTTGAAGTGATGATCTACGGCGACGGAGCCTATCTTGATCCTTCCAGTGGAATTTATGAATTAGCCGATCCCCGGGCTGCTTTTGCGGCTACGGCAGGGTTGAATTGCGTAAGGGAAGGGCTGAAATATAAATATTTGGCTGACCAGTGTTACCATGAAGAAAATAAAACAGCCGAGGAAATCGAAGAAATCCTTCGCAGCAGTGTGGAGCGCAGATTAACAGAAGATTGCCTGGAAAAAGAAGGCACAACACCCAGGCGGATGGAAGACGTGCTGGCCAGCCTTGCTGATCTCGTCAGCGGATCAGCCGATGCCGGGACACCGGTAGTAGTTGTCAGGGGGTTTCTTAGACCGTCTTGATGATCCTGGCTTTTTAGATCGTTTTAATTATTGCTTCGTTATTTTATGGCCGCTTTCCTCGGGAGAGCGGCTATCTGTTTTAAGCCGATTCTCCTTGTTCCTTGTTAATATTACTGCTGTCAGGGCTGCTGCGAGGAAAAGAGCCCACAATGCGGGGAAATAATCACCGTACCGGGTATAAAGGGTATCTCGTCTGGTTGTATCCAGATGAGTAATAATGGTAGCTTCTTCCTGCTTCTTGGAGCGAAACAACTCTTTACCGCAGTAATCAAAGGAGATGGTGATTCCACTGTTGGCTACCTGGGTTACCCCGATTCCCATTTCGGCAGCTCTTACTGCTGCTGCCTGAGCATGCAATTCAAGTGCTATTGATTTACCGAACCAGGCATCATTGGTTAAAACAAAGAGGTGCCTGCTGCCTGCAGCGGGAAAAAGGCGGGTATGATCTCCAAAATATGACTCGAAGCAGATTACCCCGCCAACCGGTGTTCCGTTGATATCAAAGAGGGTGATCTCTTCTCCTGCCGTATAACGGCCTAATAAAAGTTCAAGGTCCAGGATGCGGTTAAGAGTATTTTCAAAGGGAAAATATTCAACAAAGGGGACCAAACGATGTTTGTAATAAATGGGAGTTTCACCTGATCCCGGGTGAATAAGTGAAACAGCATTGTACAGGTCTTCCCCCTCTGTAACTCTTGCTCCATAAAGGAGCATCACTCCCAGGTCTTCAGCCATCTGAAGCAGAGGCTCCGGGTGTTTGCGACTGCCGGTCATGTTTACCTCCACGACGGTTTCAGGCCAAACAGCCAGTTCTATGTCGGGATCCGCTTCGAGAGCAGCTTCAGTTAAGGAAATATAACGTTGCACAATCATTTCTCGACCATGCTCAATTATTTCATCAGGTGAGCTGTTCCCCTGGATCAGAGCAACTGCAAGCGGGTCTCCTTTATCATCAATGGTCAAAGAAGAGGGCAAGATAAGGCCGCAGGCCATTACAATAAAGAAAATTATGACTACAAGATAAAAACTGGCCTGTGTTTTTTTCTTTTGTGGGTAAAGAATAAGCAGGCTCTGGAACAGGACGATGACAAAGGGCAAGCCCCAGTAACCGTATACTGCTGTCATTTTAAGGAGAGCCTGGTAATTCCACTGGCTGTACCCGAGATAACCAACATTGTAGGCAAGAAAACCGGCAGAGCGCAGGTACTCAACCAGGATCCACAGTGTGGGAAGAGCAAGGGCGGTCAGCCATACTTTGCCGTAGCGGTTGATCATGTTGGCTGCCAGACTGAAGAGCCCGTTGAAAAAGCTGATGTAAAGAACCAGCGCAATCATTAACACCAAAGCCAGGGAAAAGGGAAGGTAAGGGAACAGGACGTAGCTGAGATAATAATTCAGGTACAGATTAAGAGGCAGTCCAAATACCAGCCCGACCCAGAATGAACGCAGCGGAGTTTCACGCAGGGAAGCATTCAGCATTGGCAGAAGGGCAAACCAGGCTAAATAGCCCTGTTCGAATGGAGGGTATGCGCCGATCATCAGCAGGCCTGAAAGAAATGAGGAAATCAGATAGCTTTTGGTATCGCGCCTATCATTGTAAATCTGCCTCTCATAAAAGTGCATATAAACCCTCCGCCGCCGTTTGCCCTTTCATGTTTAATGATCCCTGTTTACCACTTTATCACAGAGCAGCCCGGCTGGGAACAGCCAATCGGTGCGGCCATAGTCTTGACCGGCATTTTAAACAGTGATATAAGTATTTATGTAAATAATTAAGCAGTTTAATTATTGATTAGATGAAGTATCCAGGGAGAGAACATTGAACGATCATGATGGCCTGATAGATTATATAAAAGAGCTCGATTTAACTTTCAGCCGGCTCGTGTACCGTGTCCGCGTATTGCATAGCCGTTACACGGTTGACGAAATTACCGACACTCAGTTCGTAGTATTGAGGACTCTTCGCAAGGGTCCCTGTAACACTTCATTCCTTGCCCGGATGCTGGGTGTAACACTGAGTGCGGTTACAGCGTTAGTTAATCGCCTGCACAGGATGGGTCTTGTGGAACGCAGGAGGCGGGAGAAAGACCGCCGTCAGGTCAAAATTTCCATAACGCCTGAAGGGTTGCAGGTGCTAAAAACCGTGGAAGAAAAACGTTATCTCCTGCTGGCTCTTTATCTTTCGCAAATATCTGAAGAAGAAAGACAGCAGCTGATGGCCCTCCTGAAAAAAACAATCAATCTCTTCGAAAGAGAGAATATTTCAGTTGAAGATGCCAGTCGACAATAAGCCCCGGTTTGTTGAAATGACATTAGATCAATCAAAGAGGAAGGAATGACTGGAAGCATTCCTTCCTCTTCTGCTGGATACAGGTGATTTTGTTATCTTTTAATCTTTTTTAGTTTCTTCTATTCCCTGTTTCCGATGTGACAGCCTGCGGATAAGAAACCAGATCAACAGGGCAATTATGCCAATGACTACCAGGACGGGCAGCATGGCGGACAGGGCAATAATAATATAAGAAAATGCATTGAGAATAAAATTGATGCTGGTGATGAAAGCTTCTCCTGTTTTTTCACCAAGGTTGTGAAAAACTCCGGGTGATATATTATCTGTTGAGACTGCTTCTTCACGCAGGCTCAGGTATATGGTGCCGTAAGTTACCTGGTCTTTCAGGTAGGTGAGCTGGGATGTCATTGATTCAATTTCGCCCCTGATCCGGGCCAGCTCTTTTTCAACTTCAAGCACTTCTTCAACATTTTCGGCCATTTCCAGGATTTCAACCAATCGTTCTTCCTGGGCTTTCTGGTTATTCAGGCGTGATTCGAGATCGATATATTGCATGGTTACATCATCCATGCCGGTCTGTGTATTGTTGACCTTTCCAAGTTCTTCGAGCTGTCTCATTACAACATCAAAGCGATCTTCGGGGACACGCAGGGTCAGGTTTGCTGCGTATTGTCCTTCCCTGATTTCATAGATGTTTGAGTTGCTTATAATGCCCTCGACATCAGTGACAAGTTCACGCACTTTTTGAATGGTTTCCCTGGTGTCTTTTACAGAAAGCTCTATTGAACCATTCCGGATGATATGGCGGACAACACTTCCTGCACCGTCATCCTGGACTTTACGGGTATCAGGCACCCCGGCTTCTTCTGCATAATCCATGTCATATTCCGGTGCCATTTGCTCTTGTTCGCCGTAATCACCGGGGTATTCAGGCGAGGCGCTATCCGAACCTAACATACTCCCCGTCGTGCATGAAGTAAGTGTTGTCCCTGTTAGAAGAGCAAATATAACCAGTGCAATGATGAGCATAATCCGCTTGTTGTTCATATTCCTTACCCCCTTTAATTGGATGACAAACCCGGGTGGTAATTGGTTCCTTCCTGAAAAATAAGTTAACACATGTGGACAGGCTTGATAAAATTAACTTATTTGATAGTAGAAATGCAAAGAGGTTATTTCAAATAACCCGGTGGCCGAGCCCTATGGCTACGTCATTTCTGTGCAATAAGCCAATGCCGAAAAAGATGGCTACTGCAATATGTGTGCCTCCTCTGGCAATCCCGACTTTCCCGCCGACATTGAGGCCGAGAGCTTTAGGCATGATTTGAACCAGTGCTTCGCGGGTTGCTCCAGCTACAGCTCCATCGGAATGACTTGATTCATCAATGATTTTTTCTCTTTTTGAGGCGACCACCGCTCTTTCCACTACTTTTTGCAGGGAGCTTAAAAATTCACCACCGTAATCCACTGCCAGGGATTGGATACCCATTCCCATATATTTGATCTTTAATTCGTTTTCCACTTCCCTGGTTTTCGACATTGCCAGATTAATGGCAGCCTGAGCAACATCTCTGCTTTCCATCTTTTTTTCCCCCATTCTGCGGTGTTTCTTTCATTATCCTCTTAAACGGACATGGTCGCAAGCATAAAATGACCTGTTGAAAGTCATAATTTTGTTTTGTGTTATAATTATTATGGAGGAGAGTTTTTCATGAAAGAAAAGTTTTGCAATGCCTGCGGGCGGGAGTTCAAATTGGGAGAAGCAACCATTAGCTGCAGCTTATGCATGCACAATTATCATGTTTCATGCTGGGAGAAAACAGGCGGTTGCCCTACCTGGGGTTGCCCTGGCAGACCTGTGCTGACAGGTGAAGAACAGTCCGCTCTTTATATGCGGTGTCCTCACTGCGACGAAAGTATTGTCAAATTTGCTGTAAGATGCCCTTATTGCAGAGGACAGTTGATACCCGATCAATCAGCAAAGGTGAAAAGATCCAAAGAAGTTCGCCCCCCTCAAAGGAGGAACAGGAAAGATCCTATTCTTGCTGCCCTCCTGAACCTGATCTTCCCGGGAGCGGGTTACATGTACCTTGGTCTTTTTAGCAAGGGGCTTTTATGGTTCCTGGCGGCGGTTGCCGCCTGGTTTTTTACCCGCGGGCTGGGGTTGCTGGCAGTTTATGCCTGGGTTATCTATGATTCAAGCCGTCTTGCTGTTGCCATGAACCGCGGAGAAAATTCTTCCCACAGCAAAATCATGTTCCGTCCATAAACAAGCTATCCCCAAAAATGAAAGACTATTATGGCAAATTCGATTTTTTGAAAAATATTTTGCCATTTGGACAGAATTTCGCATATTTGTGTTGAATGAAAAAATTGAGTAAGGCCTTAAATTGTTAACCTAACTTCCTACTATTTACTTCGCAGGGTTTGCGCCCTGTTTTTTTATCTTAAATTAAGAGGGATCTGTCCTTTGCTGTAAAGAATGGTGCCATATATAAAAACCATGGTTGCCGCCGAAGTTAGGGCGATGACAAAATAGTCCCTTTTCTTCATGGTGATAGTTTTATAAGAGGTCCTTTCCGGATAAAGTCTGAAACCGCGCAGTTCGAGCAAAATTGAAAGCTGCTCTGCTTTCTGCAGAATACCGAAAACAAGCGGCGTAAATATTTCCATGTAAACTTTGAATACCTTTCTTTTGTATACTTTGCGAAGGTCTGCGCCGCGCATCTGGATGGTATTGAAGGTGGCGCTCAATTCGCCAATCAGGATAGGGATAAATCTTATCCCCAACTGAATCATGAACACAATTTCATAGGGGATTTTCATTTTGGACATGGCGAGCAGCAATTTGGCAGTATCGCAGGCAACCAGGATTAACCCGGCTCCAACCAGGATGATAAAACGCATAACAACCGCCAGTCCGTAAATCAGCCCATCAGTTGTAAGGAGATGAATCGTCCCAATTATTAGAAGGGGTGTTCCACTCCTCACAAACAGGCTCTGGATGATGATTAAGATCAGATAGAGGTAAAATAACTTTCTGAAGTCGTAAAATTTGCCCAGCGGTGTTTTTAAAAAGGCTAGAACCGGGAACAGAATGACCAGCAGGGTTCCCAGGATAACAGGATCCTGATAGACAATGGCCAGGACGGAAAAGATGGCTGCAATAAAAAGTTTGGTTCTAACATCGAGATCCATCGGCTACCACCTTTCCGTCGACCATTTTGATTTCTCTGTCGCACAATCTGCGAGTGAACTCCTGATCATGACTGACAATAATAGTCCCTGTCCCTTCACGCCCTATATCCCGCAAAGCTTTCAGCAGGATTTCCTTGCGGAAGGTGTCTATGCTTTTTGTCGGTTCATCGAGAATCAGGTAAGCTGGCTTGAGAGCCAGGACAGCGCAGATCGCTACCAGCTGTTTTTGTCCTTCGCTGAGGGTCAGGGGCATTTTATGACGCAGCGGCCAGAGGGAAAAATGCTTCAATATATTTGTGCAAACTTTATCAAGCTCTGTCCCGCTGACGCCTTTCCAGCGCAGCCCGAAAGCAATTTCATCATAAACGGTTGTAGTAAATAACATCTGGGTCGGGTTCTGGAGAACGTATCCCAGCTTTTCCCCGATTTCCACCAGTGAATAATCGCCTATCGGCCGATCTGCAAGGGCAACTGTTCCTGCCTGCGGTTTTAACAGGCCGAGCATGAGATGGGTGATTGTTGACTTGCCGCTGCCATTCATACCTGTTAAAGCCACTTTTTCACCCTGTTCAAAGGCAATAGTAACATTCTCAACTGCCGGCTTGCTGCGGCCGTTATATATGTAGCTGACTCTGTTCAAAGAAATATAAGGCATGTTTTTCTGCTCCTATTTTGTCCCAGGGGTCCCTGCACTTTTGGCTGTAAAACGCTCTGCGGCCGGTTTCCTTAACCTTCCCAGGTGGAAAGCAGTTTACGATCCATCAGGAATTGACGATCAGCAAGAATTTGGTCCCGAGGACCGCGCCGGATGATTTTGCCATCCTCGAGAATGAAAATCTTATCGTAAACCAGGTGACCTTTGCCGGTATGATCAATTAACACCATGGTTGTGCCTCTTTTTTTCAGCAGTTGCATTACCTGAATTATTTTTTCCGTGCCGGCCTGGTCAAGCATGGAAAGCGACTCGTCGAAAACGATTATCGAGGGGTTCATGGCCAGCACAGTGGCCAGGGT
>JAXHVH010000040.1:0-22728 GCA_034189085.1 Bacillota bacterium
CGGCGGGTTGGAGGCTTTGGAACTCCTTCTGAAAAATATTCCCAACTACAGCGGCATGGCCTTTATTATTGTTCAACACCTTGATCCAACACGTAAAGATCTAATGGTAGAGCTGCTTCAGCGAGTCACCACTTTGCAGGTTATTCAGGTCATGGAACGAACAGTGGTCCAGCCCAATTGCATTTACATAATTCCTCCGAATAAAGATATGTCGATCTTTCACGGGATGCTTCATCTTTTTGAACCAGCAGAACCCCGAGGGCTACGTTTGCCCATCGATTTTTTCTTCCGTTCCCTGGCTGATGATCGGCAGGAACAAAGCATTGGCGTTATCCTTTCGGGCATGGGAACTGATGGAACATTGGGCCTTGGCGCTATCAAGGAAAAGGGTGGGGTGGTCTTTGTCCAGGAACCGGCATCAGCAAAATTTGACAGTATGCCCAAAAGCGCTATCGAGGCAGGCCTGGCCGATGTCATCGCTCCGGTAGAGGAAATTCCTTTAAAAATTGCTTCTTATCTCAAGCATAAATTTTCCATTGACAGATCAGAACCGTCTTTAACAGATAAAACCCAGAGCCTCCTTGAGAAAATAATGATTCTGCTGCGCTCAAAGACAGGCCAGGATTTTTCCCTTTACAAAAAAACCACTGTCTACCGTCGGCTGGAGCGCCGTATGGGCATCCATCAGATAAACAATATAGCCACTTACGTTCGTTTGCTGCAAGAAAATCCTCAGGAGCTTGAGTTACTTTACAAAGAGCTTTTAATCGGGGTAACTAATTTTTTCCGCGATCCGGAAGCGTGGGAACAGTTTAAAAATGAAGCTCTTCCGAAGCTCGTGGCTGGAAACAAAAACCGGGCCTGGCGGGCCTGGGTACCAGGTTGCGCAACAGGCGAGGAAGCTTATACTTTAGCCATCATTTTCAAAGAGATGGTGGAACTGGTAAAACCCGACCAGGATTTAACGCTACAGATATTTGCTACCGACATCAGTCGGGAAGCTATCAGCAAAGCCCGCGAGGCCGTTTATCCGACCAATATTTCTGCTGATGTTTCATCAGAGAGATTAGAACGGTTTTTCGTCCAGGTGGAGAACGGCTTTCAGGTTGCCAAACCTGTAAGAGAGATGGTGGTTTTTGCTCAACAAAACATCATCATGGATCCTCCTTTTACCAAGCTGGATATCCTGAGCTGCCGAAACTTGCTGATCTACCTGACCCCGGAGCTGCAGAAAAAAATTATTCCCCTTTTTCACTACAGTTTAAACCCCGGCGGTTTTTTGTTATTAGGGAATGCCGAAACTGTTGGTAATTATACAAACCTTTTTGAATTACTGCCGGGCAAATCACGAATTTACAAGAAGCTTGAAGCTTCTGTGCAATCCGAGCCGGTTGAATTTCCATTGCCCCATGCTTTAAAACCAAAGCCACCCGCAAAGCTGGTGAACCCGGCAGAAAATATGCAATCCCTGGTGGATCAATTAATCTTGAAGCACTATGCCCCTGCATCTGTACTGGTCAACAACAATGGTGACATTTTATATATAACCGGCCGGACAGGCAAATTTCTTGAACCGGCAGCCGGCAAGGCCAACTGGAATATTTTTGCCATGATCCGTGAAGGCCTTAGCTATTCCCTAAATAGTGCTTTTCAAAATGCAGTTCGGGAAAATGAAGTGGTAACCGTTAAAAACGCAGTGGTGAAGACCAATGGCGATACACGAACAGTAAATATCACTCTTCAGCCTCTTGAAGAACCGGAACCGTTGCGCAAAATGGTGTTGATTGTCTTTACAGAGGTGCCTGTGCCTCACAAAAGCAAGGCGAAAAGTAAAACAGGCCAGGATGCAAATAAAAGTGATCGGGTAGTGGAACTGAAAGAAGAACTCCGTCAAGCCTACCAGGAGATAAAACATGTTCGCGAAGAGATGCAGGCATCTCAGGAAAAACTCAGTGCAGTTAATGAAGAACTGCAGTCAACCAACGAGGAGTTACAGTCAACAAATGAAGAACTAACCACTTCCAAGGAAGAGATGCAATCATTGAATGAGGAACTGCAGACGATAAACCACGAACTGCAAACCAAAGTAGACGAACTGTCTCAAACAAATAACGATATGAAGAACCTGCTTGAAAGCACCGATATCGCCACATTATTCCTGGATAATACACTGCGGGTGCGGCGTTTTACTGCCAGGGCAGCCAAAATCATCAGGTTAATACCAGGTGATGTGGGACGACTGATTACTGATATTGTATCCACCCTGGATTACCCGGAATTGGCAAAAGATGCCCGGGAAGTTCTGCGCACCCTGAATTCCAGGGAAAGATCAGTTTCCGCTAACGATGGACAATGGTTTATGGTGAAAATTATGCCTTACCGTACACTTGAGGATAAAATTGACGGTTTGGTAATCACATTTATGGACATTACCACTTCCAAAACGCTGGAAGCTGCTCTGAGACAAACCCAGGCTAATTTGGAAAAACGCATGGTGAAAAAAGAACTGGATTTGAATAAAGCCAAAAAAAGGCTAAAGACTGAAATACAAAAAAATGATGAGGAATAAGACAGTGACATGATGCCAACTCCTGATAAAACATGGAGGTGAAACAGCTTGGAAAAGCACAGGACTGCAGAAGATTTACGCCGCCAGGCCGAAAAACGGTTACAGAAGAGCAGGCCGAAAACAGCATCTAACTTAACAGCAGAAGAATTGCAACCCCTTATACAGGAGCTTGAGGTTCACCAGATCGAGTTAGAGATGCAAAATGAAGAGCTGCAGCAGGTGCGTTCGGAGCTGGAAAGATCTTTAGACCAATACACCGATCTGTATGACTTTGCTCCTGTCGGTTATTTTACCCTTGATCAAGACGGTCTAATCCTGAATGTTAATCTGACCGGAGCGAAAATGGTGAGAATGGAACGTAACCGAATCTTAAATCAGAATTTCCATAAGTTCATTAATCCTGAGTACCAAAACGAATTTTCATCATTTGTGCAAAAAGTGTTTCAAAACCAGGGCTATGAAGCAATTGAGATAGCCCTGCGAAAAGAGGGGAATGTAGATCTATATACTCATGTTAAGGCAACAATTTCGGAAGACAGGCAGGAATGCCGCTTAGCCCTGGTCGATATTTCATTACAGAAAAAGGCAGAAGTAGAACTACGAGAAAGAGAGCGGCAATACCGGACTTTATTTGAAACCATGTCACAAGGGGTTATATATCATGATTTGGAAGGTAAAATAATAACGGTTAATCCTGCAGCAGAAAAGATTCTTGGTATGCCGATCGAGCACATGCAGGGTAAAAAGCCGCAAGACCTCCAATGGGTGACTATCGACGAAGATGGATCTGATTTTCCGGAAGAAATGCATCCTTATATGGTTGCCCTGAGAACAGGTGAAATGGTTAATAATGTGGTCATGGGGCTTTATTCACCGCAAACCGGCAGATCCATCTGGCTCAATATCACTGCAGTACCTCAATTTTTACCTGGAGAATACAGACCCTTTCAGGTAGTGGTAACCTTTGAAGATATTTCTTATATTAAACGTATGGGAACTTACAACACGCTTACTCCCAGGGAAAAAGAAGTTTTCAAACTACTGGTTAGGGGTCACAGTCGCAAAACAATATCAGAAATGTTGAAAGTTAGCCCCAAAACTGTGGACAAGCATAAAGAAAACCTGGAGGTAAAATTAAAATTATATAATAAAGAAGATATTATAGAGTTTGCCAGGTTGATCAGATTGATTTAATTTGATATTCCCGCCATAAATAAATAATATATCCAAAGGGGCCCTGTGAAAATACGGGGCCCCTTACATTCAAAGCCGAAAAAATAACATATCAGCCTTTTTCTGGCTTCAACACCTTTGCCGGAAAGATACTCTTTGTATGCATCTGCATTTCTTTGCTGCGCAATTTAGCATAACTGCATTTGCAAAAGAGCAAAAATATATAGAATAATGTGAACAGTGCTAATAGATATCTTAGCACTGTTTTTGATATTATTTGAACGTAAGGAAGGAAAAAAAGCCGGATCAATTGGACAAGGATGATGTAAGGGTTGCGTATCTTACATCCGTCTCGCTGTAAGAGGCACATCCGGCTATATTAGCCGAAATATTGTGAAATAAGAGGTATTGCATAAGCAAAAAAATTGGGAGGCGATTAATTTGCGTAATATTATTTATGTAATCGGGCTAATTGTAGTTGTTTATTTTCTTCTTAGATTTCTCAACATTTTATAAAGAAATTCCAGAACAAGCAACCCGTGAACCAGGTGTAATTATTCCGTTATTATTTTTAACATGAAAGGAGGTCCTACCATGAAACTGAGTGCGCCCAAGGTAATTGTATTTTGGATTGCGGTCATACTGGCTGCTGTTGGTTTCCTGTCATTTTTAAGTATCATTCCGATTGAAGCATCTACCGGTTTCTGGGCTCTGGTTATCGGTTTCGTTTTACTGGCACTGGGTAACCTTTTAAAAGGCTTGTAGTATATGGTGAAATTGGCTTATCAATCTTGCTTTACGGTTTAGATCATCTTCAGCGCATTTATTTATCAAAGAGAGAGGGAGACCGGCAGAGCCTGGTAAAGAACCGGGTTGCAGAGGCAGGCTTCCTCTCCATTTTTATATTCTAATGTTTGTTTTAAAGTGAGATAGATAGGATCGTAACATGTTAGATTGGAATAGTGGAACTCTTATTAAGAAACCTCTTTTCGAATTTTTGCTGGAATAACCATGATCTCAAAAAAAATGTTTGATCAATGGCTGATCACTGCTGAACTGAAAATGTAAGAAAATATTGTTTATTGGGATTATTGCTAATAGATATCTTAGCATTGTGTTTGATATTATAAGGCAGCAAGATAAAAAAAGAAGCCGGGTCAACTGGTTTTCAGGGAGTGGAAAGGGATGCGCCTCTTACGAATTACACCTCGCGGTAAGAGGCGCAGTCGATTCTCTTGACCGAAAATGTTGTGAAAGACTTAATTGGCGTGGAGATTTGTGGAAAGGAGGGACAACTATGAGAACGATATTCCTTGTACTGGCGTTGCTGTTAGGCTTGATAATCGCTGCAGCAGCAATTATCAATAATGAGGTTGTTACTGTAAATTACTTTTTTGGCCAGGTTAGCCTTACTATGTTCATGCTGATACTGGGTTCCGCTATTGCAGGCGCACTATTTATGGGCTCGCTGAGTATTTACCGCGGCATTCACAACTACATGAATTCTCAGGGCGATCGCGGCTTAAAAAAAGAGTTGGAGAACCGCGTAAAAATCCTGGGGGAAGAGAAAAGAAAATTGGAAGACAAATTAAGTGAGCAGCAGAAAGAACGGGAAGAAACCGCTGCGAAAGCAAATAGCGCCCTGGAGGATGAAAAGAGAAAACTGGAAGATGAGCTGAGAAAGCAGCAAAAAGACCATGAAGATACGATTGCAAAAATACAAGATCGCTAAAATTATCCCGTGATGGATCTTCTGGGCAAAAATTTTAATGTAATTAAGAAGGTGCTGAGGGAACCGATGGGTTTCTTCAAAATTCATTTTCACCCGCTGGGTGAAAGATATAGGTTCGAAAACGTGTTGAATTATAAGCTTTTACAAAGGTTTGAAGAATTGTGTAAGGAGCGTGAGAAAATGATGGAACTTTAGCTTTAGTAATCACGTTAACGCTTGTTCGGCTTAAGCAATTTAAAAAAGGGAGAGTGCAGCAAGTGCTTAATGTAAAACGACTGTATCTGATGTTGACAATTATCCTTACCGTTTTCTTTGTGCTGGCCATTGTAACCCCGGCAGTAGCACAGTCGGCATCCTCTAAAGAAGCAGCGCTTGAAGAAATACGGGCGGCAATCAGGGCTATTCCTGAATATGATAGTATTACGGAAGCAGACAGGCCCGCAATTGAAAAGGCGCAAAGAATGGCAGAAAAAGCTATGGCTGATTACGGCATAACCGAATATGATATTTGTGTGTTATCGGCTAAACTGGCCGCAGCTGTGGGAAAACTAGGGGTAAAGACTGCTGCTTTGCCATCAACCGGAGGCTTAACTGCAATTGTACCCCTGGGGTTACTTTCGCTTCTTGCCGGTGTAGCAATCCTTGTCCCGCTTAAACGCAAGCAATAGTTTTACCATGTGCTATGTTACTCAAAGACAGATATTCGTGTACATTATAAGAGAGTCACAAGAACTATAATATGACTCTCTTTTCGTTCACTACTTTAAAGTATCCGTCATGCCGACACTAAAAAGCATCCTGCAACTCATTGGTATGGCATAAAAACAAAGGTATTAAAGGCCTGAGTTATACCTGGCCCTTACTGCATTAAAAAAGTGTCAAAATATTGTCTATAATATTGTCTATTGAGAATATTGCTAATAGATATCTTAGCATTGTGTTTGATATTATAAGGCAGCAAGATAAAAAAAGAAGCCGGGTCAACTGGTTTTCAGGGAGTGGAAAGGGATGCGCCTCTTACGAATTACACCTCGCGGTAAGAGGCGCAGTCGATTCTCTTGACCGAAAATGTTGTGAAAGACTTAATTGGCGTGGAGATTTGTGGAAAGGAGGGACAACTATGAGAACGATATTCCTTGTACTGGCGTTGCTGTTAGGCTTGATAATCGCTGCAGCAGCAATTATCAATAATGAGGTTGTTACTGTAAATTACTTTTTTGGCCAGGTTAGCCTTACTATGTTCATGCTGATACTGGGTTCCGCTATTGCAGGCGCACTGTTTATGGGCTCGCTGAGTATTTACCGTAGCATTCACAACTACATGAATTCTCAGGGCGATCGCGGCTTTAAAAAAGAGTTGCAGAACCGCATAAAAATCCTGGAGGAAGAGAAAAGAAAACTGGAAGACAAATTAAGTGAGCAGCAGAAAGAACGGGAAGAAACCGCTGTGAAAGCAAATAGCGCCCTGGAAGATGAAAAGAGAAAACTGGAAGATGAGCTGAGAAAGCAGCAAAAAGACCATGAAGATATGGTTGCAAAAATACAAGATCGTTAAAATAATGATGATTGGGGGTAGCGATGCCTGGTTCGCTGCTGCCCGGTAAAATAGAGCATTCAGGGTAGCAGTAAGCCAAGTGTCATGATGGTAATGCAGGTGGGGGTTAATACAGTGATTGCATATAAACATTTACCATATATTTTGTTATTGTTTTTTATCCTGACAATTATCCTGTTTGGTGATGAAGCCATGGAGAAGGCTGTATATGCTTACCGAGAGAAGGTAGAAAACACCGGGAGCCCTGTTGATGAATTTAAAAATGATCCCGTAATGAATCTTCTGGGCAAAAATTTTAATGAAATTAAAAAGATGCTGGGGGAACCGGCCGAGCAGGGACGCAGTAACTGGCCTGGACCACAAAACTATCTTCTTTATAGATCCGAAGAAGGGACTATTCACTTTTGCTCACCTGAGAGTGCAGGTGATAAGGTTGCCATCAGCATTATTATGGAACAGGGACAAGAAATTTTTGGAGTAAGGGTAGGAATGCCTTTCACGGAGATAATGGATGTTTTAGGCAAGCCTGATCGTGGCCCTGAACCTGGCATAAATAACCTTTATTATATGGACTATTATTTGGGGAAATTCAACCATCAAGTGCCGGAGATTCTAATAAGCTTCTCTGCTGCCGATATTAATGGTCCCACCCAGGATGCATTCATAAAATGGGAAGCTTATGAAGCCAATCAAAAAAGTCAACTGCAAGCGGCAAGATAAAAATCATTATTTTACCTAACGCTCTCAAGCTATTTACTGATCACATTATCTCTTCCCTGTTTAAGCCTTAACCCCACATTAATCTTAATAATTAGCTCCGCACCTTATTAACAAACTGAAAGTAACCGCTTCCTCCGCATGAGAAACAAAGTTCACTCCTTTTTACAGAAACCAAATCCTAAATCAACTACCCGAATCATGATCGTTCTCATCCTTAATAAGGAAAGATTGAATAAATCGATAAAACTGCTTAACCGGGCAAAAATTCCCCAATTTTAGTTTCAATGCTGTTAATTATATCGATGTTAGCTGCAACGGTTACTGCAGTTGTATTTAACCAAACCCTTGCTGGAAAGAATGCAAATCAAGGCGATCATTGACAAAATAATTCCGGAGCGCAAAGAAAACGGCCAGATTGTTACCACCGGCGAGGTTTCAGAGGTCCTGGTGGCTAACCGCCTCCACCATCCCCGGCCTTTGCGTGATATCGAAGAATGGGCTTTAGTTTGCGGCATTGAAGAGCTCTCTGGTTTAGCCCCGGAGCACCTAAACGATGACCGCCTGGGCCGGGCCCTGGTAACCTTCATTGCTCTGTTGGCTTATTGCATCCTGGAACACCTGGCCAAGCAGAAGCTTGACCCAAAGGCTACCACTAACCTGTTGATGAAAGAGTTTGCCGCCATTGTTTATTCGGCAGGAGAGATGCTCGACGGGACTCAGTTTCAAACTGTTGATAATGTCAAAGATCGACATATCCCATAATCAACAAGCTTGGCCTGGCTATCGGCAGCTATGCTGCCATTTCTGAAGTGCGATTAGAGTAACTCCCATATTATACAATCAATGGGCTGATTCAATTGGCCCCACCTGCGAAATATGGGCTAAGATTGTGGAGAGCTTAAACAAGGCTTCAGGTACTCGCCTTGAAGAAAATTGGTTTGTTTTTGACCATAAAGATGAGGTCACCAGCGCTGTTGGGAAACTGCTTGATGTGGATTTAAACCTTAAATATCTAAAATTGGGCGAGATCAAAAAAATTCTGGGCGCAACTAAAAAAACTTAAAAAAAAGCAACATTTTACTGTAAATTCTAAATGCCGCTAACCCCTTACAGCATCGGGGCTGAGAGGCATTTTCAATCAATTTTACTGCAAAAATCAGGTTATCTGCTGATCGGCAATCAATGTATGAGAAGGACAACTTGAGAGGTTAAATTGTTCTTTCAAATTGCCACCTGCTTAATCTGCCCGTAAAAAAACTCCTACTGGCAGGGGTTCCCGCTCCTTTATCCAGCTTGCAACCCGGCTTTTATTTTAAATAGGATTTTGCCTTCTGGCCCTGGCACGGAATTCAGCGATCGTCTTCCCCTCTTTTTCTTTGATCATCTTAAAAAGGGTCCGTGAAGACTTGAAACCGACCATTTTAGCAATCTCCTCGACCGGGTGATCGGTAGTAAGCAGGTAATACTTGGCATAGTTGTAGCGAAAACGGCTCAGGGTTTTGCCGAAAGTAGTACCAAAATAGCCCTTGAACAGGCGGCTTACATTTCGAGGAGTCATATTGAGGGCATCGGCGACACTCTTCAGGGTAATATCTTCGCTGAAATACCTGTGCATGTATTTTGAGATTTCAATAGCTGCATTAACATTTTTCCAACCGTAGGACGGGTAAGACGACCTGAAGGATATATTCCGCAAGGCATTGATTATAAACTGGAGATAAAGGTTAAGGACAGTCATACTCCAGCCGATATCCCTGTTTTTCAGCTCCGCTTCAATCCTCCGGACTATCAGGTCACAGTTGTAGCAGTCGGTGCAGATATAGTAATCCTGGACTTTAAGCATGTGCATGAGGGTATCCAATTCAAAACGTTCAACCAGGACATCCCGCACCCTGGTGTCGCGGCCGCTGCGCGGGCAAAATTCGAAGGTAATGACAAAAAATTGTGCATCCTTAAGCGGTTCATATTCGACTTCATGAGTCACCCCGGGCATGATAAGGGCCAGCTGCCCCTCTTCGAGGTGATGGGGCCTGCCTTTTATGTTCATGGTAATAGATTCTTTCAAAACATAATATATCTCGTAGCAGGGATGGTTATGCCCGAATTCGAAAACCGTGCCGCTGATAATTTCCGAATAGTAAACCAGGAGTTCACCGGTATTCACGGGAACATAGAAAATATTGTCGTGAAAATTGATTTCTTTCTGGTTATCTGGCTTTTCTCCGCCGGGAAGATGCATTTTTATTCACCCGCTGGTGGCAGGGTAGAGTTACCCTGCAGGATTTTCCCTTCCCTGGTATTCGAAAGGACAATCTGTCGAGATGAATTGTCCTTCTGATACATTGATTAATAGCTCATAATTATTTTACAATTGAATTAAAGTTATAATTAGATGACAGATGTACTTATATTATATATGAAGAGATCGTCGGGTCAAGAATGCCCAGCCCCGAACTCTGCACTGCCAGTATTGAGGTCCCGTAATATCCGTTTTAAAAGAAAAAACACTGAAGAACCAGTTCAGGCAAGCCGGATAAAGAAAAAAACCATTTTAGGACAAAGGAAGGCAGGTAGATGCCGGTTATGGCCACAATGAAACAGCTGTGGTTTGTTGATGAAAACAAAATTGAACTGCGCACGGTTGATATTCCGCCTGTTGGCAGAGACATGGTTAAGGTAAAGATCGCCTATATAGCCCTCTGTGCCACAGATGTCCATCAGGTATCCATGGGAGTGCTCGGAGCCAAACCGCCCATGCCTTTGGGACACGAAGCCTCGGGAATTATCGAGGAACTTGGTGAAGGAGCCGACAGGTACGGTTTCCGGGTGGGCGACAAGGTCTGCCTTAGCCCCGTCACCTCCTGCGGCAACTGTTCCCCCTGCCGGCGCGGGCAGCGGCAGTACTGCGAAAATGCAACCACCACCGGGGCCATGGCCGAATATGTGGTCACCCATATCAGCGCGGTCCATAAAATTCCCGCCGATGCCGACCTGAAAATTTACTCTCTTGTAGAACCGGCCTGCTGTACAATCAGGGCTATGGACCTGGCCGGTATAAAGCACGGCGATACCGTGGCCATTTCGGGAATCGGGGGTATCGGCTCAATCCTCCTTAATATGATTTTGCTGACCGGGAGCGCCAGGGTAACGGCAATCGAGCCTGTAGCTGCCAAACGGCAGCTGGCTCTCGATCTGGGCGCCTCATATGTCATTGACCCCTTAAGTAATAACATCGAGGAAAAGGCCATGGTAATAACCGAAGGGCGCGGCTTTGACTTTATCTTTGAAGCTTCAGGAGTGCCGGCCGCGGCGGAACCGTGCCTGAAGATTATGGCCAGCTGCGGGACGGTGGTCTATTTCGCCGTTTTCCCGCCTTCTTACGAAATGCCCCTGAACCTTTACGAACTGTATATGAAGGAAGGCCGCATCCAGACAGTCTTTACCAGCCCCACGATCATGCCGCGAGCCATCGATCTGGTCCCCAGGCTGCAGCTCGACAAAATAATCGGCACAGTAATGCCGCTGAATAAAGCAGTTGAAGCTTTCCAGCTCTTTGAAAAATCGATTTATCCGAAAATCCTGCTGCAGTGCTCATTTTAATTCTTAGAGGCGCTATGAAAAGTCAATATTAAAATTGGCCTTGGACAATCACAGATTGTCCAAGATATATCTTAATCAAAGGAGAAAAAAGATAACTATAATTGTACAAGGAGGGAAGCCTGATGAAATCGATCCGCTATACCAGGCCGGGCTATGGCCTTTACGATGTGCCCGAGCCGCAGATAGAAAATGCCGATGATGTAAAAATCAAAGTTGCTTATGCCTCGATCTGCGGCTCCGATGTGCACACCATCAGGGGAGATATGGACGAATATTTCAATTTTACCCCGGGTGAACCTAACCCGTTGGGGCACGAAGCTTCCGGAGTGGTGGTCGAGCTCGGCCCGGAAGCAAATGTCAAGGGTCTCAATGTGGGCGACAAAGTAGCCTATTACTACAATGTCTACTGCGGAAAGTGCTATTTCTGCCGCAACGGCCAGGAGCAATTCTGCCTCAACGTTAAGAACAACGGCACTGCCATGAGTGAATTCATGGTCCTGCGGGAACAGCAGGTCTTCAAGCTGCCCGACGATACCGACCTGGCCAGGGGCTGCCTGGTGGAACCGGTATCAGTCTGCCTGCACGGCATCGATATGTGCCACATCAGGGTGGGCAACAAGGTGGCCATTTCAGGCGGGGGCGGGATCGGCCTGATCCTTCTGCAGCTGGCCCGGCTTTCCGGCGCCTCGAAACTAACCCTCATCGAACCGGTTGCCGAAAAACGCGAACTGGCCATGAAACTGGGCTCCGATTATACCATTGACCCCGTTCAGCAGGATGTGGTCGAAGAAGCGATGAAAATAACGGATCACCTGGGATACGACGTGGTAATTGAATCCTCCGGCGTTCCGGCAGCCTGCCAGCCCGCCTACGATATCCTCTCACGTGGCGGTGTGCTGGAATTTTTCGCTATATATGCCAACTACAAATTCCCCCTTGACCTGATGGATCTATGGGACAGGGAAGCCACCATTTGCGGCGTTTTTCAATCCCCGTACATGTTCCTGCGGGCTATCGCCACTCTCAACCGCCTGGATCTTGATCAATTCGTGAAACATATTTACAAACCAGAAGACTGTGTTGAAGCCTTTGAAGCCCAGATGACCGGCAAGCCGGTTAAAGTAATGTTTAAATTCTCATGATGCCTGGCGGCAAACAAAGGAGTTGAAAAAATTTGTCAGATAAAAAAAGTATTGGTGAGTTAAAAGACCTGGCATGCGAAGCAAGAAAAAACATTCTCCGGCTCTGCCATAAAGGAGCCACCCACATCGGGGGCGACCTTTCCATGGCGGATGTAATGACTGTCCTGTTCCAGTACGGCATGAAGTACAATCCGGAGAACCCCCGCTGGCCGGAACGGGACCGCTTTATCCTCAGCAAGGGCCACGGGGCGGGCTGCTTCTATGTAACCCTGGCCATGGCCGGTTATTTTACCATGGACCATGTGCTGGAAGAATTCAGGAAGTTCGGCAGCCATTTCGGTGAGCATCCTTCCGGGGAAATCCCCGGCATTGAGATCTCCACCGGCTCGCTGGGTCACGGCCTGCCTATCAGCATCGGGATGGCCCTGTCAGCCAGGCTGGACGGGCGAAAAAACCGCGTCTTCACCATGATGGGCGACGGAGAAACCCAGGAAGGTTCGGTGTGGGAAGGGGCCATGGCGTCAGCCCACTATGAGCTGGGCAACCTGGTCGCTTTTGTCGACCGGAACAGGATTTCCCTCGACGGTGAAACAGAAAAATTGATGCACCTGGAACCTTACAGCGACAAGTGGAAAGCTTTCGGCTGGAATGTTTTGGATATAGACGGGCACAAAATTGAAGAAATCGTCGGGGCTATTGACAGCCTG
This sequence comes from Bacillota bacterium, assembly GCA_034189085.1. GTDB lineage: Bacteria > Bacillota > Dethiobacteria > DTU022 > DTU022 > M55B129. The sequence continues at coordinate 13,199 of JAXHVH010000040.1, forward strand.
CCACCGGTAGACTCGGATCGGCCTACTGTGGTTATAGCCAGGACAGTCAAAGGTAAGGGTGTTCCCGAGATGGAAAACAATGTTAACTGGCACGCCGGTTCAATTGACGACGAATTTCTGGCCAGGAGTTGTGCTGACCTGGATAAAGCCAGAGGGAAAGGAGAATAAACAACAATGGCCCAGGAAACCTTTAAATTTTTTGACCTCATCGAAAAAATGTCGGCCAGGGAAGTTTATGGCAAGAAACTGGCCGAGATTGGCAAAGACAACGACCGCATCGTAGTCCTCACCGCCGACCTGATGCGCAGCAATAAAACTGGAGATTTCCGGAAGGCTCATCCCGAGCGCTTTTTTAATACGGGCATTGCCGAGCAGAACATGATGGGCATCGCAGCGGGTCTGGCTCTGGAAGGGAAGATGCCCTTCGTTTCAACCATGGCCACATTTGCCTCCATGAGGGCATGCGAACAGGTGCGCACCGATATCTGCTATTCCAACCTGCCGGTGAGAATCGTGGCCACCCACGGGGGGCTTACCACCGGGGCCGGTCCGACTCACTACGGCCAGGAAGATATGGCCATCACCAGGGCTATGCCCAACATGACGGTCATTGCCCCCGGCGACCCCAACCAGATCGGTAAAGTGGTAGAAGCTTCGATCAACTGGGAAGGGCCGATGTATATCAGGATCGGCCGCGGAGGCGAGCCGGTTATCTATAAAGAGGAATACAAATATGAGATCGGCAGGTCGATCATGATCAAGGACGGCCGGGATGTCACCCTGATCGCCACCGGGTGCATAGTTTATCATGCCATTGCAGCAGCGGAGATGCTTTCTAAAGATGGCATCCAGGCCCGGGTAATTGATATGCACACGGTAAAACCCATCGACAGGGAAGCGATCATCAGGGCAGCCCGGGAAACAGGGGCCATTGTGACAGGCGAGGATCATACCGTTATCGGCGGGCTGGGCACAGCCGTGGCCGAGGTGCTGGCTGAAGAAGGGCTTTCTTGCCCCTTCAAACGCCTGGGCATTCAGGACATGTTTGCCGGCTACGGCGAACCAGAGGACCTGTACCATCTCTACGGTTATGATGCGGAAGGCATATACAAAACGGCCAGGGCTATACTGTAAGAAGGCAGCCCCCGGATAAGCCATGGAAACATTGCTCCGGTGCCCGGCCGGGTTAAGAAACCCCTGACCGGGTACCGGTTAATCATTAAATAAATGCCTGCAAATACTGCCTGACGGCTGGAGGGAAAGAGATGAAACCGTTAAAAATTAAAGAATTGAAGAGCGTTTATGATATGATCTCACTTAAAGACAAGGTTGCCCTGATTACCGGCGGAGCCGGTGGAATCGGGCGGTCCTGCGCCGCCGGGATGGCTGAAGTGGGTGCTTCCGTCGTCCTGATGGATATTCCCCAGAAGGAGGAGATCCTGGCCGAGAACTGCCGGGCCATCTCCGAACGCTACGGGACCAAAGCCATCTACCTGACCGGGGACGTTTCCGACGAAACAAGTGTTACCGGTTTGTACGATGCCATTACTGAAAAATTGGGAACGGTGGATGTGGTTTTCTCCAACGCCGGGATTGCCTATGACGAAGACAACGCTCCCTCCCTCTCCCTGGAAGACTGGCAGAAGATGGTCGATGTTAACCTGACCGGTATGTTTCTCATCGACCGGATCGGGGCCAACCTGATGAAAGCCCATAGCCACGGCGGTTCCATAATCAATACCGCTTCCATGTCCGGGCACATCATTAACCGGATGACCAGGGACATGATGGACAGGCACATGTGCGCCTATGCCTCCACCAAATCCGGGGTTGTCCACCTGACAAAATCGGTGGCCGCCAACTACGTGGAAGCCGGGATCCGCTGCAACAGCATCAGCCCGGGCCTGATCCTGTCAGGCCTGCACGATCACATGGATATGTCTGTGCTGGAGAAAATCTGCAGCCATGTGCCTATGAACCGCTTTGCTTCTCTGGACGAAATCATCGGCATTGTGGTTTACCTGGCCTCGGACCTCTCCTCCTACGTCACGGGGAGCGATTTTATTATTGATGGGGGCTATACAATCTGGTAATCAATCTGAAAAAATCTGGTAATACTGCCATGGAGGTTTTAGTATGGAAGGAAAATCGGTATTTTTGCATGTCGGCCTTACCGTTGCCGATATCAATAAAACCGTTGAATTTTACCAAAAATATTTCGGCTTCGAACTGGAAAGAAAATCAATCTTTCCCCCCGAATTCATTGGGGATGTACCTCAGCTCTACCGCCAGAAAGAAGGCACCTACTCCCACTTTGCCTTTTTGAAATCACCCAACGGCATTATCCTGGAGCTGTTTCAGTTCAGCTCCATGGAACCGGCGGAGGAACCGGTCTGGAACAGGCCGGGCTATCACCATATCTGCCTGAAGGTGGATGACCTCCACGAGACATACAGGATAATGTCCGCCGACGGGGTCGAGTTTTACTTTGAACCAAAAGTGATGGGTGACCGGGAGGAACTTGCCCACTGGGTCTTTTTAAAAGATCCCGACGGCAATATGATTGAACTGCAGGACTGAGGATTATTTTAAAGTGTGAGGGGATTTATCTTGAAGAAGAAAACTATCGGTTTGCTTACCGGAGGGGGCGACGTCCCGGGGCTCAACCCCTGCATGAAGGCTTTTGTTATTAGTGCTCTGGAAAATAACTGCCGGGTAATCGGCATCCGCCGGGGCTGGAAGGGCCTTTTAAACTACAACCCGGATGACCCGGCCGACAATGAGGAGCTGGCCGGAGAACTAACTTATTATGACGTACGCACTATTGACCGGACGGGAGGAACCTTCCTCCACACCTCGAGGACCAACCCACAGAAAGTGCAGCAGAAAGATATCCCCGATTTCCTGGCCCAATCAGACCTCGGCCAGCCGGTCGACGATGAGGGAGCAATGGATTACACCGCCCACATCCTGCGAGTCATTGAGCACCTTGGCCTGGATGTCCTGGTAACCATCGGGGGAGACGATACTTTGAGCTACTCTGTGCGCCTGCACAAGGAAGGGATGCCGGTAGTAGCCATACCAAAGACCATGGACAATGACGTATTTGGCACCGATTACTGCATCGGCTTTTCCACAGCGGTGACCCGCAGTGTCGATTTTATCACCAACATGCGCACTACCATCGGCTCGCATGAGCGGATCGGGGTGATCGAACTTTTCGGGCGCCATTCCGGCGAAACAAGCCTGATCACCTCCTATCTCTCCTATGTCGACCGGGCAATCATTTCGGAGGTGCCCTTCGATATTGACAGGCTGTGCCGCTTCCTGGAGGGAGACCGCCGCAACAACCCCTCCAACTATGCTATTGTCACCATTTCCGAGGGAGCAGTAATGGAAGAAGGGAACATCGTCGAAAGAGGCGAGGCCGATGCCTACGGGCACCGTAAGCTCGGCGGCATCGGAGCCATCGTAGCTGAAGAGATCAAGCAGCGCACCAGCATCGATATTATGTTCCAGCAGCTGGCCTACTTCATGCGCTCCGGTTCTCCCGATTCGCTGGACCGGATGGTAGCCATGTCCTATGGCCACCTGGCCATGCAGCTGATCTGCCGCAACGATACCGGCAAAATGGTAGCCCTGCACGGGGGCAAGTATACTACCGTGCCGGTTAATCTAGTCTTATCGGGGGTTAAACGGGTGGATGTGCCAGCCTACTACAACATTGAAACCTACCGCCCGAATATCAGGGACTTCATGGGCGTACCCATGTTCCTGACCTAAAAAGCAGCCGACTGGGAAAGAGAATACCACCTGCTGCAAAAAAAGGAGGCCGTCGAAATGAAAGCAGTAATGCTGGTCAAAGATTTTAACCCGGAGACGGGCGAGCTGGGGGAAGTTGACTGCCTGGAGGTTCCCACACCAAAGCTGGTTCGCGACGACGACGTGCTGATCAAAATAACTTATGCTTCCATATGCGGTTCCGATCCAAATGTTTTAAAGGGCCTTTTCCCCGACCGGGCGCCCTGCCCTATCGGGCATGAGATGGCGGGCACTATTGCCGATCTGGGACCGGATGCAAAAAAGCTCGGCTGGCAGGTGGGAGACCGGGTTACCGGTAACTTTTTTCAGTCCTGCGGTGCCTGTGAATACTGCCATAACAACATGGGCCAGTTTTGCCCCAATGCTGTCGGCAAAGTAGGGGCCCAGGCTGAGTACATTGTATGGAGCACTTCACAGTTGTACAGGCTTCCCAATACAGTTGATCTTCTAACGGGAACCCTGGCTGAACCCTTCAACATTGCCCTGCACGCCATTGAAACAGCCGACATGAAGCTGGGGGCCAGGGTAGCCATTTCAGGGGGTGGCGGTATTGGATTGATGCTGATTCAGCTGGCCAGGCTGGCCGGTGCATCCGAGGTTACCCTTCTTGAACCGGTGCAGGGCAAGCGGGACCTGGCTCTTGAGTTGGGCACAGACCACACCATTGACCCGGTGGGCGGCGATGCCCTGGCTGAAACGGCGGAGATAACCGGAGGCCGCGGATTTAATTTGATCCTGGAGACCTCGGGAAATACCGGAGCCGCCGAAACCGCCCTGCAAATTGCCGCCAAACAGGGCCATGTTGTCTATTTCGCCATGTACCCGCAGGATTACGAGCTGCCGGTTAACCTTTTTAAACACTGTTATCACAACGAATTAAGAATCCAGGGCATGTTCCTGGGCCAGTACAGTTTTGCCCGCTCGGTAGCCATGCTGCCACGGGTCAATTTAAAACCGCTTATCGACAAGATCTACCCTCTCGAGGAATGCAAGCAGGCCTACGCGGATCAGATGTCGGGTAAATACGCCAAGCTGGTCTTTGACTGCTCGGCATAAAATAAGAGCTCCCCTGGACATCATTAACCTGACAACTTGATACACAATGTTAAAGATTAAGAGCCCTCACGGCCCCCATTAACTTGATACCTGGTATACAGTGTTAAAATATTCTTAAAAAAATTGTGGGGTCAGGTCTTGAATTATTACTAATTCAACCCACATTCTTTATCTTACGGCCGGTGATCAATTGATTTTGCTATAAACATTTTCCAGGCACCGTCATATTATTCGCATAGCCCTGGTTGCTGGAAATATACTGATTCAATTTTAACCAACTATTGTGGTAGATGTGGTTTCAAGGTTTGGCCTGGATTACCTGAAAGTGATAATTCAAGACCTGACCCCATCAGGGTTCACCACGATCATGATCAGGTAGGTCACCGGCACTGCAATTTTTACCGTTTTCAACTTTCCTGCATCATTCATCATATCTCTCCGTTTACGAACAAATAGTAATACTACAATTGCAATTCGGATCCATTCCGAATAATGTCGATATATATTATCACAAAATAAATGACCTTGAATGGGTTTTAGCGGAAATTAAAAAAACTTTTTCATTTGAAAATTGTTTTTCAGACCGGAGTCGCAGGGATGGGACAATCCTGATTACAACCTGTCATTGTCCCATCGGATAGGGATAGAGTTAAATAATGTTAACTTGGTAAACTTGGTAAACTTGATACTCAGTTTGATTCAGGTGGAGCATACCCTGTTGCGGCCATCTTCTTTAGCAGCATAAAGAGCTTTATCAGCGGCGACAAGCAGTTTTTCAGGTGCCGACTCAGCTGATGGCACCCGGCAGGCTACTCCGATGCTCAGGGTAACAAAATCGTCGACAGAAGAACCCTCATGTCTCAATTTTAATGCTTCAATATTTTTTCTGATTGTCTCGGCTAACCTGCCTGCTCTTTCGAGATCAACGGCAGGCATAACCAGGGCAAATTCCTCTCCTCCATAACGGGTGGCCAAATCGCCGCTTCTTCGGCAGTGATTGGCCAAAACAGCTGCTACCGCCCTGAGACAATCATCTCCTGCCTGGTGCCCGTATAAATCGTTATAGTTCTTAAAATAATCAATATCGCACATCATTACAGTCAGCGGCTTCTTTTCCCTTAACATCCTGCGCCATTCCTGTGCCAGATGTTCATCCAATTTGCGCCTGTTGGCAAGACCGGTCAGGCCATCAGTATCGGACAACTCCTTGATTGTCTGATAGTGCCTGGCGTTCTCAATGGCCAATCCGCAAATATTGACAATTCTATTTGCCAGTTTCTTGTATTGATCAAGATGGCGGGGCTGGTCAACTTCGATGATATCCAGGTAGCCCAGTAAATCACTGCTGCCCTGAATTGGCAAAGTAAAACCTCCACTGTCAATATTTTTTCCGGGTTTATCAGGCACATTTTCCTCCACGGCCGGCCTGTAGTTAACCTCCCTGGGAGCAAAAAGCATGGTAAACATCTCCCTGATCTTTTCTATAACCAACTCTTCTTCTCGAACCCGGGCCAGAGTATTAAGCAGATCCAAAACCATGGCAAAATCGGCAAACTCCTTTTGCCTGTCGGTCAGTAGAGCCTCCTCCGTACCGAAGCCGCTTTCAACCTTAGACTTCAATATCGCATTGGTAAGGACAAGCTCCAGGTAATCCAAACCAACTTTAATTTTTTCAAAAGGTCGCTCAACATAACGGGCAAATTCAACCAGGTTTGCTTCAGCAGCAGGATCAACTCCTGTGTCTAACAGTAAAACTGCCCGGATTGTATCTTTAAAAAAACTGGCTGCGGCAGCCTGATTAAAACCCCATCCGGCAAGAGTATTACGCCAGTGCCCAAGCCAACCCGGGGTAATCAGATAAAATCCTTTTTGAAGATAGTATTCAACCAGTTCAGGGTTAATAATCATATGGTGACAGTTTTGAAAATCGCTGCGATGACAGTAACCATTTAGGTTGTGCACTGCAGGCAGCCCAGCTATACCGCTGCAACTAACCACATGAAGATTGCTGTAATTCCCTACTTGGGGGAGACTCTTTTTCAATTTCGGCCACTCAATGGGGGGCATACCACAGCGGCTTGGGAAGTAGGCTATTTCAACATCGTTAAATCTCTCCACAAGATTGAGACTTTCCAGCTCCCGGCGGTAATTGTCGCAGAATACGATTAACTGTTTAGCCATTGTCATTTACCTGTAAATTAAGGGGGTAATTTCCATAAGTGCGGACTGCGTCGGCTACCGCCAGCAAGACATCATCTGGCACCTGGTATGGAATTTCACCATGATTGTCTGAAAGGATAAATCCGCCGCCACCGGCTGCATCGGCAATGGTTTTCTTTACCACCATAGCTGCTTTTCTCCGGCTCCAATGAATCATATCCAAACCATTCAGGTTGCCGAGAACCGACAGTTTGCCCCGACATGCTTTCTTAAGCATTTCCAGATCCTCCTCAACGCTCACCCCGACAGCAGCAGTGCCTGTTTCCGCCAGATCGTCAATAATCGGCAAAGCACGGCCGGAAGCCAGGTGCGTTGCCGTAGGGCCCTTGATTTTACCAAGTGTTTGCTTTGCCACAAAAAAGCCAGTTTTCAGATAAAGTTCGCGCGGAATAATGGTGGGCGATGATACCGGGTCAAAGTAGCAGATGGCTGTTGCCCCGGCTGCAAGCTGGGCATTGGCCCATTCAATACAAAATTTTTGGTTCACCACCATTAAACGGTCAAAAAGCTCCGGTTCATTATAAATCAGCTCAAGGTAACCCTCAAACCCCAGTTGCATCACCGGGACGGAAAAAGGAGACATTACCACGCCAATGATAGGCACTTCGTTGCCAATCGTTTTTTTCATCAGGCCGATTGCATCCAGCACTTTAATCAGACAGGGTGTTTTTCTGACAACCGGAGCCTTTAAATCATAAATCATGGAAAGTTTTGAAATGAACGGAGCCCCTGAATTGGGCGGCCCGTCATCATAGTAGATCACCTCACCACCAAAAGCTTCAACTTCCACCGAGGCATAGAAAAACCCATAGAGGCAATCTCCTCCATATTTTTTACGCAACCGCAGCTGTCCTTCAGCAACATACTCACTTCTGGAAAAGTATTCTTTTATTCCCAGGCCAAGTTCTTTTGCTCCATGCATGGTCAGCAGCAGGAACAACGGCACCCGGTCCGGTTCCTTATGGTCAAGTGCAGTTAACACTCTCTGCATTGAGGTCATCCTATTTTTACTCATTGCTGGCCTTCCCTTCCATCTGTCCAACAAGATGCAAAGCATCTGTGGCAGTGTAACCTACTGCATTGGCACCCACTTCCTGCCACAACTGGGGATCAAGGCGGAAAGGAGCTCCACCAACGACAATTTTTATTTTACTTCCCCGGCTGCTTAAATTTTTAACAACCTCTTTAACCTGCACAGCTGAGGAAAGCATCAGTACTGATATTAACAGAACCTCAATATTATCTTCCTCTGCCCTTCGGACCAGATCTGCGTTTTCCACTCTTCCGTAATCGAGTAGATGAAACCCGCCAGCCCTTAAGACCGCATAAACAATTCGCTTGCCCAGCGCATGATAATCATTAAGCAAAGCAATGGCTATACGCGGTTTAGTCTTCCTTAAACCGCTCTCATCAGGTAAAACCATTTCCATCAAATCCTCACATATTCTCCCGCTCATATAGATCTGGGATAGAGCATATCGGCCCTTATACCAGCCATCTCCAACCTCATCAAGTACTTTAATCATAATATCCTCTACAAACTCAAAAGATGTTTTTTCTGCCAGATAATCTTCCATAAGTGCTGCAGCAGTATCTTTGTCACTGGAAAGAAGCGCGTTTTTAAAACTACCTGCAATATCTGCCATATCGCTTTTTTCCCTTCCTTCGAATATTTTGGGGTCAGCTCTTCAATTATCACTTTTCCCAGCTATATTTTTTATTCTACAGACGGGGATCAATTGAGTTCAGCTATCTCCCGGGCACTACTAGATTACGTAAGGAGCCCTAATTAGTGGGAATTAAACTGGTTCAGTTTTCATCAACTCTTGCAGCAGATGTGGTTTCAAAGCCTGGCTGGAACAACCAGAAAGTGATAATTCAAGACCTGACCCCATCTGTGACCCGGCTTTTATTTTGCAAATTCGAAAATTCTGTCGATCAATTTGATCTATTTGTTCGATTGGATCTATTTGGAATATAACAACTTTAATACAATAAAAACGAAATCCCTTTTCTTTGTCAAAGTAATTCTTTAGCAAAAAAACACCTAAAAGAAAGGGATTTCCCATGAAGCCACGCGCGCGTCAGCTCTTCAAGTATATTAACAAAGTCTACGGGATATTTCAATCCTATGCTGCGATTTTGGGCGAATTAATCCATATGCCAAAGCACCAATCATCAACGAAATCATTTCGCAGAAGATGATCGCTGTAATTCGGGTCAAACAGCAGGACTATCATATTATCCGCGATGTTGAAGGGCTGTTTGCTGAACGAAAGCCGGACTTTTCAGCTGCATTATCGCTTAACAGTTCCTGGTACCCGGATGATGATACCAGCGGTCGCAAGTATTACTACCGGGTAAAAATATGGGACAGTCCGGGTTTTGAAAGCTGGCCCAAAGTCACAGTTCCCTCATCATCACAATCCGAC
>JAXHVH010000041.1:0-21741 GCA_034189085.1 Bacillota bacterium
TTATGTTTTTTATCAAATCTGGCGGGGGAAAATTATCGGTTTGCAACCAGATGCTGCTGACAAATAAATTAAAAGAAAACCGCCGGTTGTAGACAATCAAAGAATTGAATGATATAATATCATCGAAAATTTAATAGAGCCTGTCAGGTGTCAATCGACTGAAAAGGGAAGCCGGTGAAAATCCGGCGCGGTCCCGCCACTGTAAGTGGGAAGCGCTTCCTTAAGACCACTGGTTAAAAAGACCGGGAAGGAAGGAAACGCTGTGAACACGAGCCAGGAGACCTGCCTGCCAGAGCGCTAAGCCCCTTCGGGTGAAAGGGTAAGGCGGGGTAAAACCACGTTTTCCCGTGGTTTTTTGTTTATATAAAGAAGCTCCGGCAGTCCCTGATGAAGGCCGGAGCTTAATTTTTGAGAGGAGAGAATAGAGTTGAGGAAACGGCATTTATTAATTTTTACCATACTGGTTCTTTGTTTCTTATTGCTTGCCGGCTGTGGTGAAGAACAAGTTGCACCCGCAGAGGAACCGATTGCCGATCTGGATGAAGTTGATCCAGGCGAGAATGTTGAAATGGTGACAGTAACCGATCAGATGGGTCGGGAAGTTGTTTTCGAAGGCATTCCCGAACAAATCATTTCTATGTCGCCCAGCAATACAGAAGTATCCTTTGCCCTTGGGCTCGGGGAGCGTATTGTCGGGGTTACAGAATACTGTAATTACCCTCCCGAAGCACAGGAAAAGGAAATAATAGGCGGTTTTTCCACTCCCAATATCGAGCTGATTGTTGAACTACAGCCGGACCTGGTTCTTGCTTCTACCATTCATGAAGAAGAGGTCCCGAGGCTGGAGGATCTGGGCATCCAGGTTCTGGTAGTGGAGTCTTCCACTCTGGAAGACCTTTATACGAGCATTGCTCTAATAGCCAGGGTTACCGGAGTTGTGGATACCGGTGAAGCCCTGATTAATTCGATGCAGGAAGATATCTCTGCCCTGCAATCGGTAGTTGCTGATATACCTGAGGAAGAAAGAATCAGGGTCTATTATGAAGTGTACTCCGATCCCCTGATGACTGCCGGGCGGGATGCATTCATTACTGAAATTATTGCCCTGGCTGGTGGGGTGAACATCTTTGGCGATGTTGAAGAAAACTACCCGCAGATCAGCGCCGAAGTTGTAGCGGAGAGGGGACCGCAGGTGATCCTCTATCCAGATTATCATGGAACGGCCGATCTGGTTATAGAATCGATGACCGAGAGACCGGGATGGAAAAACATTCCCGCGGTTGTCGAAAACAGGGTCCATGCAGTTTCTGACGATGCTTTTGCCCGACCGGGGCCGCGGGCGGTTGAAGCGGTAACTGAAGCGGCGGTGATTTTTTACCCGGAACTGTTTCAATAAAGAGCAGGGATTGATGCCTTGATTACAGGAGACGTCGCTTCCCCCACAACAATAGTTACAAAAGCAGGCAGGGTGATGACAACGGATACGGGCAATTACAAAAACAAGGAAATAAAAAGGGAAAAAGGGCTTAAAAAACCGCTTTTTATGGCTGTCCTGCTGCTCTTTCTTGTCCTGGTAATAATTGCAGCTACTATTTTGGGAGCGGTCCAGATCAGCTGGCGCAACATTTTAAGTATCCTGGCCGATGCTCTGCCTTTTTATTCATCATCACGGGCTGCCGAAATTGTCCCGGTCTACCGGGATATCCTGCTGCAAATACGTATACCCCGCGTTCTTCTTGCTGCAGCAGTGGGCAGTTCACTGGCCGTGTCCGGAGCGGTTTTCCAGGGGCTTTTTCGCAACCCCATGGCCGATCCTTACGTTATCGGCATTTCTTCGGGAGCAGCTCTCGGTGCGGTTTTTGCCATGCTCGGTGGTTTCAGTTTGAGTCTCGGCGGATTCGGGGCGGTGCCGCTTTTCGCTTTCCTCGGCGGAATTGTTACCATAACCATCGTTTATGCAATGGCCAGGGTTGGGCGGGCGGTGCCGGTAATGACCCTGCTTCTGGCCGGCATCGCTGTTAGCGCTTTTCTGTCGGCGCTGGTATCCTTGCTCACTTACTTTGCCGGTGAACAGCTCCACCAGGTTGTTTTTTGGATGATGGGCGGCCTGGGCGGGGCGACATGGCACCAGGTAAAAGTGATGATTCCTTATGCCCTGGCCGGTTACATCTGTGTCAGTATTTTTTCCCGTGAGCTGAACGCCATGCTAATGGGTGAAGAAACGGCCAGTCACCTTGGTGTTGACACGGAGAAGGTAAAGAAAATTCTCCTGGTCGGTGCGTCCCTGCTGGTGGCGGCGGCGGTCTCTACCAGCGGGATCATCGGTTTTATCGGCCTTGTGGTTCCGCATTTTGTTCGCCTGGTGGCCGGGCCGGATCATCGCTTTCTTATACCCGCTTCGGCCTTGCTGGGCGGGGCGCTGCTTATTGCTACTGATACGCTTGCCCGGGTAATCATTGCCCCAACAGAATTGCCGGTAGGTATTATAACTGCCTTGATAGGAGCGCCCATGTTCATCTACCTGCTGAAGAGAAGAAAGAAACTGCGCTATTTTGGCGGAGGAGGGTAAACCGGTTTGGGTTTAAACATTGATGTAGAAGGGTTAAAACTTGCTTATGATACTGTCCCGGTTCTCGACGGGACTAACTTCAGGGTGGAGCGTGGCGATCTCGTAGCCCTGCTCGGGGCTAACGGAGCAGGCAAGTCAACCTTGCTTCGCTGTATTAGCCGGATCCTTCAGCCTGCAGCAGGAAGTATTTTACTTGATGGACGAGAGCTGCGGCATTTCAGCAGCAGGGAGGCAGCCCGCCTCATGGCGGTGGTGCCCCAGGAAACGGCGGCCGATTTTGATTTTACCGTCGAAGATATTGTCATGATGGGCCGTTTCCCCTACCTGAGACGTTTCAGGAAAGAAGAAGGTAAAGATCATGATGCCGTCAGGCGGGCAATGGAGATGACCGGAGTAGCCCACCTGGCTGAGCGATCCATTGCCGCTCTCAGCGGTGGAGAGAAACAGAGAGTGATCATGGCCCGTGCTGTGGCCCAGCAGCCGGAAGTGCTGCTTCTCGATGAGCCGACGGCCAATCTTGATATTGGGTACCAGTCCATGTTCCTTGAACTGGCTGCACGCCTCAACAGGGAACAGGGAGTAACAGTGATTGCTGCCATTCATGATATTAACCTGGCTGTTCATCATTTTAACCGTTTTATACTTCTTTCCGGTGGCAGGGTTTTGGCTGCAGGACGGGCGGAAGAGGTTATCACTTCGGAAAACATCCAGAAATCTTACGGGGTAAAAGCTTCTATTTACAGGCATCCTCTCCATGGAGTCCTTCAGGTCAGTGTTGTGGGCAAAGAAAAGAATGCCGCCATCAATCAGAATGGGCCGGAAGTGCATGTGATCGGTGGTGGGGAAGAAGCGTTGCCTGTTCTTGAACTCCTTAGCCAGAGTGGATACCGGTTGTCAGTGGGTCCAGTTTCAGCTCAGGACAGCAGCTGTCGTTTTGCTCATTTTCACAGCTTTCCGGTGGTTATCGTGCCCCCCTTTACAAGCATGAAGAGCGAACACCGCCAGGAACATCTTAGTTTGATGCGCCGGGCATCGGCAATTGTTGTGCCGCCCATTCCCTTCGGTGAGGGCAACCTGCCCATCCTGGAGCAGGTGACTGTCATTTTAGCAGAAGGTAAAAAAGTTTATCTCATTGATCTGAGGGGCGTGGCAGAGCGTGACTACAGCGGGGGCAAAGCCCTCAAACTTCTGCAGGAAATGGTGGGCAATGGAGCGGTGGCTATGGAAACAATAGAGTCTTTGCCTGAAATAATTGGCAGCAGCGGAGGCGGAATGGATGAATGACAAGCTTGAAGGTAAACAAAGAGGTCTATTAATGCTCATCACGGGCGGGGTGCGCAGCGGTAAAAGCAGTTTTGCTGAAAAAATTGCCGCGGAAAGCGGCAGGGAGCTCATTTACCTGGCTACCGCCAGGGTGGAGGATGAGGAAATGCGTGAAAGGGTTGCCTGCCACCGGAGCAGACGACCGGCAGAATTGCAAACCATCGAGGAGCCGCTGGAGCCGCATCGAATACTGGAGAAGGAAGGAGAAGGCGGCAGGCTGGTCCTTGTTGACTGCCTGACCATTCTTATCAGCAACCGCCTCCTTGCCGATATTGATCGGCACGGAGCAGTCAGGGAGGGTGAAGATATTTTTGTCGATGAAAAAATGCTGGATGAAGCTGCAGAGCGGACATTTGAATACATAAAGGTTTTTTCCGCAGCTGCTCGCAGTTGCCCTGCGGATGTGGTAGTAGTAACCAATGAAGTGGGTATGGGTGTAGTTCCCGCCTATCCACTTGGCCGCGTGTTTCGCGATCTCTCGGGACGGGCTAACCAGGTGCTGGCAGCTGCATCAGACCGGGTCTGGATGGTTGTCTGCGGTATTCCGCAGCAAATAAAATAAATGGATCGGCCTTTGCTTTTTGCCCTTGCTTTTTGTGCAGCTTACTTCCTGGATCTGATCCTGGGGGATCCGCAGGGTTGGCCCCACCCGGTGAGGCAGCTGGGGAAGATCATCATATTTCTGGAGAGGGCGGCCCGTAAAACATGCCGTTCGCCGGCAGCCTTAAAGGCGGCGGGAGCAGTTATTTTAATCATTGCTGCCGGGGGTTCAGCTATGGCAGTGTTTTTGGCCCTCAGGGCAGCTTACAGTTTTCATGTCGCTGCCGGGCTGATCCTGGAAATATATCTTTTTTACTCTGTTTTGGGCGGAGGTGATCTGCGCAGCCACATTACCCGGGTGGAACGTCCTCTGGGTGAAGGCAGCCGTGGGAAAGCTCGTTCTGCCGTTGCCATGCTGGTCAGCCGCGACACAGGTGCCCTGGATGAGAGTGGTATTGCCCGTGCTGCCCTGGAGAGCCTTTTTGAAAACAGTTCTGATGGTCTGGTGGCCCCGCTGATATTTGCCGCTTTCCTGGGACCGGTGGGGGCAGTATTTTACAAGGCGGTAAATACTCTCGATTCCATGATCGGCTACAAAACAGAAGAATATGCTGCGCTCGGTTTTTTTGCAGCAAAGGCCGATGATCTTTTGAATCTTATTCCGGCCCGCTTCACTGCTTTGCTCATTGTTGCCCTTGGCCTGTTGCAGGGCCGGGCTGGTGATTCATGGCGGGTTTTAAAAAAGGACCGCTACAATCACGACAGCCCCAACAGTGCCTGGCCGGAAGCGGCGGCAGCCGGGGTTCTGGGCGTCAGCCTGGGTGGTGTTGATGTTTATGGGGGTAAGAGGATTGAACGTCCGATTATCAATGCCTGGGGATGCCCTGCACAGTACACTGACCTGCGAAACGGGCTGGTTCTGTTCGGCAGATTATCTATTGCTGCTTTTGTCCTGACTTTACTGGCGGCGTGGTGGATAAGATAGGGGGAGGTTTTCTTAATTTGAAAAGTTATCTGCGGGCTCTTGCTTTTTTAACGATTGCACCGTTACCCTTCATTCGCTTTGAAGAAGGAGGTGAAGATCTTACATCTGCGGCTGTTGCATTTCCCCTGGCCGGGGCGACCCTGGGTTTGGTCCTTGCCGTTGCCGCCTATGTAATCATGTTGATTTTTCCCCCATATCCGACAGCGGTTGTGGTGATGGCCCTGTCGTTATTCCTCACACGAGGCCTGCATTTTGATGGCCTGGCTGATACGGCCGACGGCCTGTTGGGAACGACAGATCGTAAAAAGGCTTTTATAGCCATGAAGGACAGTGCCATCGGGGTCATGGGCACTGCGGTTCTTCTTTTTGTCTATCTGCTGAAATTGGCTTTGCTGGCCGGTCTCCTGCCCGGGGCGGTTCCGGCTGCGGTTTTCCTGATGATTGTTGCCGGCAGGTGGGCCATTGTCTGCAGTGGATCCTGGTTCCCTCCGGCTCGTGACCAGGGGCTGGGCGGCCTTTTCCTGCGTGGTTTGAAGCCGGTCATTTTTTTGAAAGCATCCCTGGCAGCGATCCTGCTGCTGGTTTTAATTTTTTTATTGTGGCCGGATTTGCTGCTGCCGGGCGTCATCGGCATCCTGTTTGCCCTGGTGGCGGCTTATCTGCTGGCCCTTTATGCTTCGCACCGGCTGGGAGGTCTTACCGGCGACATTCTCGGTGCTGCCAGTGAACTGGGCGAACTTTTTTTTCTGATTGGGTATTTTGTCATCCTGCAGTTTGGTGATGCTGCAGAACCTTTTTACAGGGCGGTGATTCTGCTTGCAGAAGGAATTTAACGACGAAACAGGAGGCCACGGCGGTGATCTTTCCCGGGCCCTGAGTCGGTGGAATCCCGGTGTCGATTTGCTCGATTTCAGCAGCAATATCAACCCCTGCGGACCGCCCTCCGGGCTGCTCACTCACCTGCACCGTGAACTGGACAGGATTACCGCTTACCCGGTTCCCCAGGCCCGGGAACTGCGGAAGGTTTTGGCCGGCTATCTCGGAGTACCGGTCAGCAGGTTGCTCCTTGGCAACGGGGCAACGGAACTAATTCACCTGCTGACCCTGTGGCGGAAACCACAGAAGGTGCTTGTTCCTGCTCCCTCTTTTTCCGAATACCGGCGGGCGGCTTGCCTGGCTGGAGCGGAAGTGGAGGAATACCCTCTTCCTCCGGGAGAAGAATTTGTTTCTCTCCCTCCAGTTATAAACATTGAAAGGGGAGATCTGGTCGTATTCTGCAATCCCAATAATCCTACCGGCCAGCTGTACAGCCGCCGGACGCTACTCTCACTGGCTGATACGGTTAAGGACAGAAGGTCCGAGCTGTTGCTCGATGAAAGTTTTATTCCCTTGTCGGGGCGGGAGGAAGAAAGTCTGCGCCACCGGGAGGGTGGCGGATTGTGGATTGTCCTATCTCTGACCAAATTATGGAGTTTGCCCGGACTGCGTCTGGGTTGCCTGATTGGGCCAGAGGAGAACATCGGAGAGCTGACCCGCTGGGGCGATCCCTGGCGGGTTAATAGCCTGGCCCAGGCTGCCGGGTTATACTGCCTGAAGCAGGAAAGCTTTTTGAAAAAGTCTCTCGAGATAATCGGAAAAGAGCGTTCTTTCATGAAACAGAATTTGCGGGAAAGCGGACATTTCAAAGTTTTTGAAGGGGCAGCCAATTACCTTCTCCTGCAGGGTCTTGATTTTTCATTTGACGCTGCCGATCTGCAGGCTTACCTGGCCAAACGGGGTTTACTGATCAGGCGAGCCGACAATTTTAGCGGTTTGGATAAAACATATTTCCGTATAGCTGTTCTCAGGCGGCATGATAATTTGCGGTTACTGCGGGGAATTGATAACTGGTTCGAAGAAGGTTGCCCGGGGTCCGGGCAGGAAGATTGGGAAGGAGAGGAATGCTAATGGCCAGGGGTACTGTTATGCTCCAGGGAACCGCTTCTTCAGTGGGCAAAAGCTTGCTCTGTGCTGCCCTCTGCCGTATTTTCAGGCAGGATGGTTACAGGGTCGCTCCTTTCAAATCTCAGAATATGGCTCTTAACTCATATGTCACTGAAGACGGTTTGGAAATGGGGCGGGCCCAGGTTATGCAGGCCGAAGCAGCGGGGATTGAGCCGCTGGTGGAGATGAATCCCATCCTATTGAAACCGACTTCCGACCGGGGATCCCAGGTAGTTGTTATGGGACGCCCGGTGGGTAACATGGAAGCGATGGATTATCTCGGCTGGCGTGAGAAGCTGTTGCCGGTGATCGACAAAGCCTTTGCAAAACTTTATCACCAATCGGATCTGGTGGTTATTGAAGGAGCGGGCAGCCCGGCTGAAATAAATTTGCGGGGCAATGATCTGGTCAACATGGGACTGGCCAGGCGACTGCAGGTGCCCGTTCTGCTGGTTGGCGATATCGATAGGGGGGGCGTATTTGCTTCTCTTTACGGAACAGCTGCTCTCCTGGAAGATGATGACAGACAGCTGCTGAGGGGATTAATCATCAACAAGTTCCGCGGCAACCGGGAAGTTCTCGAACCTGGTTTGCAACAGCTTTCTACCCTGGTGGGGCTTTCGGTACTCGGGGTGATTCCTTATATGCATCTTAACCTTGATGATGAAGATAGTGTTACCGAGCGCTTGAAAGGGCGAAGCGGCGGAGCGGGATTGTCGGTGCAGGTTATTTTGCCGCCGCGCCTGGCAAACTTCACCGATTTTAACCCTCTTGAGCTCTTTGAAGATGTGACCCTCTCCTATATCCGTAAACCGTCCGAACTGGTTTCTCCGGACCTGCTCATCCTGCCCGGTTCGAAAAACACGATTGGTGATCTGCTTTACCTGCAACAGGCCGGCTGGGAGAAGGCCTTGAAAGGATATGTCCGATCCGGCGGACTGCTCATGGGTATCTGCGGTGGCTTTCAGATGCTCGGTGAAAAAATCTGTGATCCTGAAAAGGTAGAGGGAACAGTTCCTGAAGCACCGGGTTTCGGTTTGCTGTCTTTGACTACAGTTATGGCTTCAGAAAAATCGACGAGGCGCGTTGAAGCTTCCTGGCTTTACCGGGATAAAAATTTTTTTCAGGAAATGACAGGAGAAGAAAAAGTGCAGGGTTACGAAATCCACATGGGCCAGACGGATTACGGAGATTTACGGCAACCTATTTTTATCAATTCCATGAGGTGCAAAGAAGGTGCTGTTTCCGAAGACGGTCATGTTTTTGGAACTTACCTGCACGGCATATTTGATAATCTTAACTGGACCACCAGGTTGCTTAACGGCCTGCGCCGCCGGCGGGGGTTGCCCTTTCGTGAAAACCTGTCTTACGGCAGCTACAGGGAATTTAAAGAAAAAGAGTACGACCGGCTGGCCGACACTGTCCGTGAAAACCTGGACCTGGAAAAGATCTACGAAATTATCAATGAGTCACGGTGACAGAGAATTTGATACAAGCAATCATGGCACACTGACAGGGAAGGGAAAGGAGAACGATTAAATGACTGAAGAAAAAAAACTAACAGAAGAACTGAGCAGGATGATGGAAAAGATTGGGCCCCTCGATGGAGAGGCTATGGATAAAGCACGTGATAGGATGGATAATCTAACCAAGCCGCAGGGGAGCCTGGGCCGAATGGAGAATTTGGCCATCAGGTTGGCCGGTATACATGGTGATTTCTTCCCTGCTGCCACCCGTAAACGAGTAGTTGTTATGGCTGCTGACCATGGCGTCACTGAGGAGGGGATCAGTGTCTATCCCGCCGAAGTGACTGCCCAGATGGTAGCCAATTTTAAAGATGGCGGGGCAGCCATAAATGTCCTCGGCCGCCTTGGTGATGTAGAAGTGGAAGTGGTTGATGTTGGTGTAAAGGCTGATCTGGATTTACCCGGGGTGAAAAATATGCGAATTAAAAAGGGCAGCGATAATTTCCGCCGGGGGCCGGCGATGAGTCGAACCGAGGCTCTGCAGGCCGTTAAAATCGGTCTCGACTGTGCCGCCGAAGCCATGGAAGACGGTATTGGGGTTCTGGCCACCGGTGAAATGGGAATTGGCAATACCACAGCAAGCAGCGCAGTTATGGCGGCGCTGACCGGTTACGAAATATCGCTGGTTGTCGGTCGGGGAACCGGCCTGGATGATGCCAAACTGCGTCACAAGCAGAAAATAGTCGAACAATCCCTGGCCATGCATAAACCCGATCCGGCCGATCCAGTTGGCGTCCTCAGTAAAGTGGGTGGTCTGGAAATTGCAGCACTGACCGGCCTGATCCTGGGTGGTGCTGCCCGGCGGCTCCCGGTGGTTATTGATGGGTTTATCTCCAGCACAGCCGCGCTGACGGCAGTTAAACTTTGCCCAACCGCACATCATTATTTGATCCCCTCCCATCTTTCCGCCGAATCGGGACATGCTTTGCTGATGGATTACCTTGACCTGCAGCCTTACATAAACATGGATATGCGGCTCGGAGAAGGAACTGGTGCCGTACTGGCCATGCATCTGCTGGAAGCGGCGGCCAGAATTACCATTGAAATGGCTACTTTCGAAGATGCCAGGGTGAGCAACAGGCAGAAAAAAAGCGCTGATTCAGATCTGAAAGGAGCCCGCTGAGGATGGAGCTTTACCTGATCCGCCATGGCGAAACGGAATCCAACCGTGAAAAACGTTATACCGGCTGGACCGAATCACCTCTTTCTCCCTTCGGGCTGCGCCAGGCTGGAAAAGCGGGTTCCTTTCTGGCCGCCCGGGGGATAGATGAGCTTTACTGCAGTGATCTGCAGCGGGCAGTGTCCACAGCCCGTGTAATAGGTGCCGGCAGCGGCTTAGAGCCTCTGGTCACGCCTCTTCTGCGTGAGATTCACTTCGGAGAGTGGGAGGGGCTGACTTATAGAGAGATTGAAGAAAAGTGGGGTAATGCGGTCAGGGAGTGGTTTGATGATCCCTTCGGGCGATCGGCACCGGGCGGTGAAACCATTGAGGAGGTATGCTGCAGGCTGCGGAAGTTCATCTCTCACCTGGAGAAGAAAGGGAAAGATGGCAAAAAAATTGCCCTGGTCAGCCACGGCGGGACCATCCGTGCTTTCCTTTATCACCTCCTTGCCCTTGACCGAAAAAGTTTCTGGGACATGAGAATTGACAATGCCTCGATCAGCCTTCTCCGCAGGGAGGACGGCTGCTATAAAATTGTTTACCGTAACCACCTTGATCACCTTGCAGCAGCTGATGAAAGGGAGGAAGGTAATGATGTTGATTAACAGCAACCCCGGTGAGCGAGTGTTTGTATCCTGGAGCGGTGGTAAAGATTCTTATCTTTCCCTGCTGCGGGCTAAAGAGGCAGGGCTGAATTTGGTCAGCCTGCTCAGCTTTGTCGGGGATGACGGGCTGAGCCGATCGCATGGCCTGAAAACCGCGCTGCTGCAGAAACAGGCGGAAGCACTCGGTATCCAACTTGAAACGGAGACTGTAACCTGGGAAAGTTATGAAACCGGTTTTGAGAAGGCGGTGTGTCGTTTAAAAAAGGACCATGCTATTGCCGGCGGGGTGTTCGGAGACATAAATTTGGATGAACACAGGCAGTGGGCGGAAAAAATGAGCCTTCGATGCAGTATAAATTACAACCTGCCGCTCTGGCAGATGGAAGAGAGGTCAGTTTTCGAGGAACTGATTAATCGGGGCGCCAGGGCCATGCTGGTGGCGGTCCGCAGCGATCTGGTCGACGAAAAATGGCTCGGCCGGTTCCTGGACCGGGAATACCTTGATTACTGTGAAAAGATAGGCATTTCTCCCTGCGGTGAAGGAGGAGAAGCACACACAGTTGTCCTTGATGGACCACTCTTCCAGCGTCCCCTCAGTTATTCAACCGGTAAAATCTATCGCCTCCAGCAGCATGCCCTGCTGGAAATAGATTTAAAAGTATAAAAACTATTAAATAGTTTTCTGTAAATAGGACTGCCGCCGTTTTGGAGGATTTATGCCTTTGGAAAGAGAATTAATTTTTCAAAATCAAAATACCGGGAGGGGATTTCTTGAGCGGCGGATTTTATGGAAAAATACTGGAAATTGATTTGACAGCCAAACGGTTCAAAGAAACGGCAGTGGCGGAAGATGATTTCCGGAAATACCTGGGAGGAAGCGGGCTGGCGGCAAAAATATTTAGAGAACGCCGTTACATGGAGATTGCTCCTTTGAAAGAAGAGGCCCCACTCCTGATTTTCAGCGGCTTGCTGACCGGTTATAATCTCCCTACTGCCTGCAAAGCCGCTTTCTGCGGGATATCTCCGGCTACCGGTATCTGGGCTGAAGCGGTGGTCGGTGGCTACTGGCCGGCGGCTTTTAAAACAACGGGTTTTGACGGGATTATCATCACCGGTCGTTCCGATAAACCCGTCTGCCTCTTCTTTGTGGATGGAAATGTAATTTTTGAAGATGCTTCCGCCCTGTGGGGCAAAGATGTTTATGATACAGTGGATCGGCTGCAGGAAGAGCACGGAGATGATATCAGGGTCGCTGCCATTGGCCCGGCCGGAGAAAAAGAAGTATTGATTTCTTCAATTATCATCGACGGCCGCAGCGCCCGGGCAGCAGGCCGTTGCGGGCTGGGGGCGGTCATGGGGAATAAGAACCTCAAAGCAATTGCCGTGATAAAAAGCTCCATGCTCCCTGTCGTGGACGACCGGGCGGGGTTGGCGGAAGCCCGAAAAAAGATCATTCCACAGATACGGGAGAAGGCCAGAGGGCTGACCGATTTTGGCACTGCCGGTGGTGTGGCCGTAGTCGAAAAACTGGGTGATCTGCCTATCCGCAACTGGACGCAGGGCAGCTGGCCTGAAGGAGCGGCCGCCGTTTCGGGGCAGGCCATGGCTAAAGAATACTTTGTCAAACATTACGCCTGTTTTTCCTGCCCCATTCGTTGCGGCAAGGAAATGAAAGTGCCGCTCGGTCCGCACAAAGAGACCATTTCTCACGGGCCGGAGTATGAAACGGCCGCCGGATTCGGAGCGATGTGCCTGAATGAAGATCCGGCTTATGTGATTGCCGCCAATGATCTGTGCAACCGCTTCGGGATTGACACCATCTCCGGGTCGGCGGTAATTGCCTTTGCCATGGAACTGTACGAACATAATTTGCTCTCCCCCGATTTGCTTGACGATTTGGATCCAAAGTGGGGGAGCGGGGAAGTGATTCTTACCCTGCTCAGGAAAATTGCTTACCGGCAGGGGCTGGGCGAATACCTTTCCCGGGGGGTCAAAAATGCGGCCGAGCATTTCGGCCCCCTGGCTAAAGAGTTTGCGGTTGAAAGCAAGGGGCTTGAATTTGCTTACCATGATCCGCGGGCTTTCACCAGCATGGCTATTATTTACGCCACCGGCAACCGGGGGGCCTGCCATCTGGAGGGCTTAACCTATTTTAATGAAAACCGGGCTTTTCCGGCTTCAATTGTTGGGCTGAAGGACGAATACGATCCTCACAGCAGTGAAGATAAACCTCTCCTGGCCCGGACAATGCAGGATTACATGGTTACATTTAATGCCCTGGGGCTGTGTAAATTTTTGATCAGGGGTCATGTCCCTCCTGCAGCCATTGCTCAGTGGGTGGCCAAAATGACAGGGTGGGATTTTGAGCAGGAAGAACTGTTCGAAATTGGGGAAAGATTATTCAATCTAAAAAGAATTATTAATAATTCGCTCGGCATCAGCCGCAAGGATGATACCCTCTCGCCGCGCCTGCTGGTGCACGATCGTGGAGAGGGAGCGGCTGCCGGCAGTCTTCCCCATCTGGGCAAGATGCTCAGCGAATATTATACCCTGCGGGGCTGGAGCCCGGAAGGAATTCCTCTGCCGCAAACATTGAACCGCCTGGCTCTCTAAAGGAAATGGTCTCCTGCTTCAGGAGGGAAGGTGGTTAAGGACAGATTTAGTTTTACCTCCGTCGTGGAGCAGGTTTCGGGCCTTAAGATAGTGGAAGATGTGCAAACCCATATTTAGCTGCAAAGCGTCGTCCGGATTGAAAGGGTTCAGTCCGGTTAGTTTATTAATTTGACCAAGCCTGTATTTCATGGTGTGCCGATGAACAAAAAGTTCGGCCGCCGGTGCCTTGATGCTGCCATGTTTTAGAAAAACCTGCAGGGTGGAAAGCAACGAACCGCCGGAACTACAGTCGTATTTTACAAGGGGCATGATCGTGTCCCTGTAGATTTCCTTCAGGGTATCCATATTTTTTATATCCATGATCAGGCGATAGAGGCCCATTTTGGAAAAGAAAACGGTTTGCGATCCGTTAATCAGGCCGAGCCGGGCGAGCTGCAGGGCTTTGACCGATTCGTCAAGGGCGTTATTAAACTCGTTGATATCGCTGTGAACCGAACTGAGACCGCTTTTAAGGTGGCAGCCCGGAAAAGAGAGGCTTAACTCTCCAGCCAGCCTGCAGGAAATTTCGGCCAGGGAAGCCGGTAAAAGTTTTTCCAGTTCTAAAGCCTGGATCAGCACAGCCACATAATCTTCTTCTCTTCCGATCAGAAAGGAACAATTACCCCTTTTCAGGGTTTGCAGGGCAGCCAGCTGAGCGCTGCTAAGAATATCTTTTCCTGCCTGATCACTTTTCTCATCTTTTCCCTGCTGGAAGGCAAAGGTCTGGATGCAGATTGCATCCTGCAGGTTCAGCTCATAGCGTTCCAGTTCTATGGCAATGTCGGCGGGGTTTTTTGCATCTATTAGTCGTTTCCAGAGGGCCATCATTTCGACAACCTGTTCTTCAAGGTGCCTGCCGGTTAAACTGCCCGGGACACTTTCCGACTGCTCATTGTGCAGGAGTTCTATCATCAGGGCGCGGGTCAGGTTCTTAAAGCTCACTTCGGAGGGGATTTCAATCAGGGGTATATTGTGTTCTTCCGAAAAATAGATAAAAGAAGAAGGGATTTCTTTCAGATAATAGCCGGTCTGAATGGCCATGGCTGCCAATTTTCTGGCGGCAAAAAGTTCAATCATGCCATGCTGGGCCCCTTCACTTTGCGAGCTAAAATCATGGGCGGTAGTGATCAGAAATTCTCCTGGTTCGATATGGCTCAGATCATCCAGGATCTCCAGTATGTTGACCCACAAAATTTCATTGTGCAGTCCGGCCCGGCCGGTAAGGAGGCGGCAGTTGCGAAATATTTCCATTTTTAAGGCTTCGGCCACCGTCAAAGGCATTTTATCAGCCCCCACAAAGAGATCACTTCATTATTCCTCCTTTACTGGAGAAATCCTGCTTATTTATACACTGTGTATAAAAAAAAGACAGAATTTTTAGCCGGGAAAGCCAATGCCTGCAGGGACATAATCATGTACAATATAAGTGATTCTACTGCAATAACAATAACTGCGGTTGGCAACGCTTAACCATAAATAACAGCGTAAGCAGAAAAAATAACCGCACTACACTCGCAATTGACATAACAGCCGCAGTAGAATCTTTTTTTATCTATTTTGACGGGGTCGTTTACAATGAGTGAGCTATTTCAGCAGATCCAGAAGAAGAATTTGAAGACAACGGCCATCGTCGGTATGACCAAAAATGTGGGCAAAACGGTAACTTTTAACCATATAGTAGAAGAACTGGTTAAGAGTGAAATAAGGGTGGGACTGGTTTCAGCCGGCTATGACGGCGAAAGATTTGACCGCCTGACCCTGAAGGAAAAGCCGCGTATACTGGCCCCAGCTGGAGCGCTCGTGGCCACGGCGGAAGCGTGTTTTGAGACAGCTGATGCCGGACTGGAGTTTCTTGAAAAGAGTTCTTTCACCACTCCCCTTGGCCCGGTTCTGGTAGGGAAAGTTAAAGAAGCGGGACGGGTGGAACTTGCCGGCCCGGGAAGCATCAGTGGCCTGCGTGAGCTGGTGAAGACGATGTACCGCCGGGGTTCAGCGCAGGTCCTGGTTGACGGAGCCATAAACCGGATTGCTTCGGCTTCACCGGCAGTTTCCGACGGGACAATTCTGGCTACAGGGGCATCTCTTGGACCGACGATGAATGACATTGTAAAAAAGACTGTCTTTCGACGTGAAATCATGGAAACGCCTCCAGTTGAAGATAGTCTGCTCTTAAAATCAGCTCAGGAAGGACTGGAAAGAGGCAATGCTGTCCTGCTGCACCGGGAAGGTAACGGTTACCGGGTGGAGGCGGTCAGAGAAATGATCCCCCTGCTGGCGGGGGCTCAGCTTATTGATAAATACCGCAGGGAGACAGCCGCCCTTGTTTTTGGCGGCGCCCTGGTTGACAATAACCTGCAGGATATGATGGAACTTTATGAACATCCGCCGGCTGTTATTGTCAGGGATGCAACAAGGATCTTTATCAGCCCTGATTTATTCTGGCGTTACCTCAAGAGAGGGGGGCGGATCATGGTACTAAAGAAAATTAGATTAATTGCTGTGACTCTCAATCCCACCGATCCGATGGGTGGGGATTATGATCCTGAAATGTTTCTGAAGATAATGAGCGAAGCCCTCCAGCCATGCCCTGTTTTTGATCTGGTTTTACAAAAAAGATATCCTTCCTGAAAAACTCTGTTTTTCGAAGAGGTGATCCGGGAAGCCAGGTGAGCCATTAACAGGCTTTATCTGACGGTTTTAACATTTTCGATTTTATTCTATTAGGGAAGGGATGATTACCCCGGTGGATAATAAGCTGAATCTTGATTCGGGAAAAGTTAAACTGGCCCGGGAAACGGCTGGTAAAATTGCTGATCGTCTCCATGCCTGGATTGGCGACTATACAACCACTACCATTGAGAGGGCTGCTGCCAGGCTGCTGGGCATTGACGGGGCTGACGAAAGCGGTGTGCCCATGGCCAATATAATGGTTGACGAACTGGCCCGGTCCGGTATGCTCGACCGTGGCCTTATCCCGTGGCTGGCCAGGGCAATAGTAGCCCGGGAAGAATCACCACAGAAAATAGCCGAAGCTCTTGCTGCAGGTTCCCTGAAGGTCGAATCGATTCCCGACTGTGCCGAAGAAAAGTGGCGTGAAGTGGCCGATAAACTGGCTGGTGAGGCAGCGGCCGGGATGAAGGCGGTAAAAGCTGAACGGGAGCAGTTGAAATGCAAAGCGGTCCCGCCGAACAAGCCGATGCTCTATGTTATTGTGGCTACGGGCAATGTTTATGAAGATGCTGTTCAGGCCGAGGCAGCTGCCTTGCAGGGGGCAGACATTGTTGCCGTGATCAGGCATACGGGCCAGAGCCTTCTTGATTATGTTCCCTACGGTCCCACGACCGAGGGTTTTGGCGGAACCTATGCTACTCAGGAAAACTTTCGCATTGTCCGCCGGGCTTTAGATCGGGCAGCCCAAAAAACTGGTCGGTATACCAACCTGGTCAATTATGCTTCCGGGCTTTGCATGCCTGAAATATCGGTGATGGGTGCCTTTGAGCGTCTTGATATGATGCTCAATGATGCCATGTACGGCATCCTCTTTCGTGATATCAACATGAAACGCACTTTTATCGATCAGCATTTTTCTCGAATGATTAACGCTTATGCCGGCATAATTATCAATACCGGTGAGGATAACTATTTGACCACTGCTGATGCTTTTGATAAGGGGCATACCGTGATTGCCTCGCAGTTTATTAATGAGCAGCTGGCCCTTCGTTCAGGTCTAAAAGAAGAACAGATGGGGCTGGGCCACGCTTTTGAAATTAATCCGGCTATGGAAGATGGATTGCTGATGGAGATTGCCCAGGCCCAGCTGTGCCGTGAGCTTTTCCCCCGCTCTCCTCTGAAGTACATGCCGCCTACAAAACATGTAACCGGTGATATTTTTAAAACTTATTTGATTAACGGGATGTTTAATCTCGTTTCCGTACTGACCGGTCAGGAAATTCAGCTTCTTGGCATGCTTACCGAGGCGATTCACACCCCTTTCATCAGTGATCGCTATCTGAGCATAAATAACGCTGCCTATATTTTTAACAATGCGAAGCACCTGGGGGAAGAAATAATTTTCCGTGAGGGAGGCCGTATTCAGGAGCGTGCTGTTTTTCTGCTTAATGAGGCCTGTAAAATGCTGCAGGAGATTGATGAAATTGGCCTGGAGACAGCGATGGAGAAGGGAATGTTTGCCGATATCAAACGTTCTCGTGACGGAGGAAAGGGTGGCACCGGTGTAATTGCCAGGCACAAAAATTACTATAATCCCTTTTTTACTATTTTCATGAACGACACTGAGGCAGAGGAAGGGAGGCTTTTCTGAAGTGGATGTTGATTATTCCAGGGTAAAAACTTATGGTGATACTCTGAACGATGGGGCAATGCAGGTCAGCTTCACCCTCCCGGTGCCAGCCGGAGACGAAGCCAGGGAAGCTGCCCGTCAGATGGCCCTGAAGATGGGGTTGGACAGTCCCTCGGTTACCGAAATGGCAGACCTGGGAGCGGGATTTACCTTTTTTGTCCTTTACGGTAAATGCAAACATGCAGTTGACTATTCGGTAATCAAGGTGCCCAAACAGCAGCAGAAAGTTATGTCCTTTCAAGAGGTAAACGCACTGATTAAAAAAGAACTGGGCCGCAGGATAGTTGTAGTTGCTGCCTGCACGGGCAGCGATGCACATACCGTGGGCATCGATGCCATTGTCAATATGAAAGGATATGCCGGGGAATATGGCCTGGAACGCTACCCGGAAATCGATGCTTACAATCTGGGCAGCCAGGTTCTCAATGCCGAGTTGCTGGTCAGGGCTGTGGAATTGAATGCCGATGCGATACTGGTTTCCCAGGTGGTTACCCAGAAAAATATCCACCTGGAAAACCTGACCGAACTGATTGAACTGGCTGAGGCGGAAGGGCTTCGGGACCGGATGTTGATGATCTGCGGCGGACCGCGTATTTCGCACGAACTGGCTATTGAGCTTGGTTATGATGCCGGTTTTGGTCCGGGCACACTGCCCAATCATGTAGCTTCGTACATTGCTGCTGAACTTGTGCGCCGACAGAAGATAAAAGCCGGGGGCCAGAAAAAGAAGGGTAAAAAAAGGGTAAAAAAATAAAAGTGGAGAGGCAGGGCAGACAGGGATGTCTGCCCTGCCTGCTTAGTTAATGGTCCATAGTGTAAAGTTACTGCAGGTAATTAGCAAGGAAAAGGGAATCTTAATCCTACAGTTGTTGACACGACCATCTTAACGGCCATTCATCTTTGACTAGTGGACTCTTTGTGATAAAATATAATTGTCCGGCTGCTGGAAAGGATAGACAGGCCGGGCAATATTGTTTGTGAGGGCGAAGATGGGCGAACAAACAGTAGATAAAAAAATAATCATTGCCGACATATCGCTTCTGCTTGTCGCGCTGTTCTGGGGTTCTAATTTTGTCGTCATGAAAGATGCCCTGGAAGTTATTGCCCCTTTTACCTACCTGGGACTTCGCTTCACCATTGCCGCTTTTTTGCTGGCTGTAATATTCTGGAAGCGGCTGCGAAAAGCCCCGGCCGGAGATTACCTGGCAGGTTGTTTGATCGGGCTCTTTCTCTTCAGCGGATACGGGTTCCAGACTATCGGCCTTCTCTACACCACTCCCGCCAACTCCGGTTTTATTACGGGGATAACGGTGGTGATTGTGCCTTTTATATATTTTTTAATTTACAGGAAATCGCCGGGCTGGTGGGCTTTCCTGGGGGGAGGACTGGCTGCGGTCGGTTTATATCTTCTTTCTGCCAATGAATATATGGGTTTCGGTTTTGGAGATATGCTGACCCTTGTTTCCGCTTTTCTCTTTGCCGCTCACCTTATTGCCATCGCTGTATATGTGCAAAACCGCGATCCCATTGTCCTGGCAGTTGTCCAGGTTGGTTTTACAGGCCTGGCCAGTTTTGGCGCAGCATTACTATTTGAAACAACCGGGGCTTTGTTCAGTCACTCCCTCTCAATCTGGGGGGCAATTCTCTACGCCATCATTTTTTGTACCATCGGTGCTTTTGTTACTCAAACAATTGCTCAGCGTTACACACCGCCAACCCATGCGGCGCTTATCCTTTCCACTGAGGCGGTATTTGCGGGGCTGTTTTCATATCTTTTCTGGGATGAGATTTTTACCGCCCGGAAACTGTTCGGCGCCGTGCTTATCCTGGCCGGGATCCTGCTTACCGAACTGCGACCGGTGATCGCTGCTAAACTGGCTGCAAGGCGGGCCGCCTTCATACGCCGCGGATTGCCACCCCTGTAA
The DNA here is from genome assembly GCA_034189085.1 of Bacillota bacterium. Classification (GTDB taxonomy): domain Bacteria; phylum Bacillota; class Dethiobacteria; order DTU022; family DTU022; genus M55B129. Next base: position 19,631 of record JAXHVH010000041.1, read on the forward strand.
AAAATGATAACCTGACAATGTAAAAATAACCTCAGGAAACGGCTGTCTCTTACTTTAATTAAACAGTGGAGTATGAGAAATTATTTGCCTATTAGCGGCAGGAATATTGTAATAAACAGGAATATTATAATAAAAAGGTTGGAAATAGTATGAGCAAACAATTATTAACCACTGAAGTCTCTTTTCGACGGACCCGTGTATCTCATGTGGTCGCTCCTGGTTATGTTTCACCTGATCACTTCTTTCCACGTTCACAGTTACGGAATGAGTATTGGAGAGGCCTCGGGATTTATGACCGTTGCTTATCTGGGTTACATGGTGGGTGCGCCGGTTTGTTCTTAATGATAGAATGTAGGCAATAAATAAGTGAAAAAACCGGCTATTTGCTTAACAAAAAAGATATGTTATTGCTTGGACTGCTTGAGGGGTTTCTACCGGTATCTGCCGAAGCATATCTGTCAGGGGTTTGATCATCTTCAGGTAATTGCCGGCCTGGAGCCGGTTGTTTTTTATACATTCTTATTAAGCACCGGAGGTGTTTTAAATTAGCGTATACCGTTCAAATTACAGCATCCAGCAATCACCGCGGTTGACCTGGCTCAGTGATAGTGAGCTTGAGGAAATCCACAGCGCTACCATTGATGTTCTGGAGCGGGTGGGAGTTAGAGTAGATCATGAACAAGCTCTTAAACTATTGAAAGAGGCCGGCTGTATTGTCAGGGATAGCCTGGTAAAGATACCGGGTTGGCTCATTGAAGAAGCCATTCGGACTGCTCCCTCTAAAATCAATATTTGTAATCGTGAAGGTCTTTACGCCATGAGTCTGGAGAGCAACCGGACTTATTTTGGGCCGGGATCAGATTTACCCTTTCACCTGGACCTGGAAACCGGTGAAAGGCGGAGGACAAATTTTCAGGATATTGTCAATGCTGCTCGGATCATTGATAAACTGCCTAATTTTGATTTTGTTATGAGCAACGGGATACCGGGAGATCTGCCAGCTGCGGCAGGCGATTTGCATCAATTTGCTGCCATGCTGTTAAACTGTGCCAAACCAATTATTTTCACATCTTTTAATGCCCGGAACACAAAGATCATTATAGAAATGGCTGCCGCGGCAAGAGGGTCCTCGGAAAATCTGCGGGATAAACCCTTTTTGATTTTATATGCTGAACCTATCTCTCCGCTGGTTCACACCAGGGACGGGGTCGATAAAATGTTCGCCTGTATCGAAGAGGATATCCCGGTTATTTATACACCGGGTGTTGTGGCCGGTGGGACCTGCCCGGTGACCAAAGCCGGTACAATAGTCCAGATGAATGCAGAGAATCTTTCCGGTCTCCTTATTGCCCAGCTTCGGAAAAAAGGTGCACCGGTTATCATTGGCGGAGGGGCAACTCCTATGGACATGAAAACGACAGCCACTCTTTACGGATCTCCCGATGCGGCTATGAATTATTGTGCCATGACCGAACTGGCCCAATTCTATCGCCTGCCCAACTTTACTGAAGGTGGCTGCTGCAATGCTCCCCAGCCTGATGCCCAGGCCGGCATGGAAGCCTCCATCAGTTTACTTTTAAATCAGCTCTGCGGAGCCAACCTGGTTCACGATGTTGGCTATCTTGATGGCGGTAAAACCGGATCCCTCCCTTTCCTGGTAATGTGTGAAGATTTTATCAGCGCTGCACGGTATGCTGGTGCCGGGACTGCAGTCAATGATGAAACGACCGCTGTTGAAGCTATTGCCGAGACCGGGCCGGCCGGTCATTACCTGGCGGCCGATCATACCATGAAATATTTTCGCAGTGAGATCTGGATGCCTTCTGTTTTTAACAGGATGATGTGGGACAACTGGAAACTGGCCGGCTGCAGAGATTGTTTTAGCCTGGCCAGAGAAAAAGCACAATCAATATTACTGGAAGAACCGGTTAACGAGCCTCTGGAAGAAGTAAAAGAAAAAATGAAAAACATTCTTTCAGAGGTTTAAAATTTGATTTACCGAGAGGCAACAATCAGGCCAATTAAACCTGTCTGCCATAAAATAACAGCTATTGCAAAAGGAATTGAAGTCTGCTTGTCTAATATAATTACGAGTAGTTTCTTGTTTTACT
>JAXHVH010000042.1:0-21090 GCA_034189085.1 Bacillota bacterium
GTTCTGTGTCAAGACCTTTCGGAGTTAAACGTGTAAAGATTGCCTGACATAACCGATAGTTTTACCCCGTGTCTTTTTCGACTTGATCGGTCCGATTATCCCCTTTTTCGTTCTGTGAGTTATCGGGAATGAACAACTTACCCGGAACATAACCCGGATCAGGCATACCCGGTATCCATATTGTTCGCTTTTGCTTCATTGCTTTGCGGAAAAAATTTTGCTTTTTGACAAACTCAATACGGGCTTTCATTTTTTCGTCCAGGCCTATGTACTGCTCGTAAGGGGTAACCCCGTCTAAGGCCTGGTGCGGGCGGAGGTAGTTGTATTCATATAGTGGGCGGCCGATGATCCTGATCATGGTTTTTGGGTCAGCGGTTTGAGAGGCTATTTCGACGGCGAAGCCACCTCTTCGTTTTGCCGTTCTGTTTTTCCGTTATAAGAGGGGCGTTTCTTTGGGCTCGGGTAGTGCTCGATATCGAGTTTTTCCAGGAAACTGCTTAAGCCTTCCCTGAATTGTGGGCCGTTGTCACTTTTTTAAGACCCGCGGCGCTCCGAAGATCAGGAAGGTTTCAGTTAGCAGATCTTTGACCAGCTTTTCAGTTGCACTTGTAGTAGCGCTCCAGTTTAACAGGTAGCGTTCGTGAAATACTGAAGTAATATTGTCTCAAGTCTGGGTGGTGCAGACTTTATGGGCAACTATGAAGCGGCTGTAATCGTCCATAATGGAGACCAGTTAGAAACGCCCTTCTTTTTTGAGGCGGTAGTTCATGATATCCATTTGGTAAAGTTCCCGAGCGCTGATCCGCTCAAAGTGCCTGCTGCCCTTGGGTGGTGCTTTCGGTAACTGTTCCTGTTCAAAGCCGTGTTGGTCAAGGATTCTTTTCACCTTGCCAGGGTGAAGATTAAGCCCGTAGGTTCTAAGAAGCTGCTTGCTCAGCTTTACTGCACCAAAGTAGGGAAACTGTTCTTTTAAAATCAATAGTGCTTTTTCTTCATCACTTATTTACGGTTCGCAACCTGGTTGTTTTTCCTCTTTATTCTGGCTTGCTGCTGCTTGCAGCTGCTTGCGCCAGGCATAGAAGCTGGCATCAGAGATTCCATACTCTTTGGCTGCCTTTTTAACCAGCAGTCGTGAAGCTGAAATCAGCTCGACAAGTTTTACTTTTTCTTCATCGCTATAATACATAGTGTTCTTTCCTCATCGTTTAAAATGAGGGACAATCGCACTACCAATTGATCTGACACGCGGCTAGATAGCCCAGTGTCAAGTGATCTTTTCATCTAAATGTCTGGTAAAAGCTTAGCATAGAACAACTAATGATTCAATGATACCATATGGTCGCTGAAATATATATCTTATCCATTTGACCTTTCCCTGCTAAACTAGACACGGTATATGGCAAGTTGATAGTCTGGAATCATAAACTAAGCACTAATTACAAACATTCAATCTGGTTTTAATACTCTTTTATTAAGATGAGCATTAAATTGTCGAATATGTATATTAGTAGACACAATAACAAATAAGATACTTACAATAGATACCTAAAATGATTTTATCGGGAGATCATTAAAATGGGAATTAGAAAATTCCGCAGAAAAATATAGATTCAAATAAATCATAATTAGACTGATTATGTGATTAGTGGTATAATATCTCAATTGATTACCGGTTAAACGGAAGATAAGTTTATCATATTCTTCCATTGTCTGGATAAAGAATATAAACTAAAGGAGGGTAATACTGCAATGAAAAATTTTACATTGTCTGAAGCGATGGATGTTGCGAAGAAGCTGGGTGTAGATTTTGATAAAGTTGGATTCACTCCCGAGGAATACCTGGAAGGTATCAACATAGAACTGGAACATGGGACTGTTGATCCCAATACTGATGTAACCGGTGACGATCCTCTTGTGATCGGTAAAATTGCCCTGGCCCATTTGAATGAAGTATCAACATATTATAATCAGGATATAGGCTTAGAAGCCTGGGAACACGCAATCGAAAATTTCAAAGGTGATCCAAAAGATAAAAAGATAAAAATAGAATAAAAATGCCAGGTGAAACAGTGTTGGCCTGAGCTCACCAGATGCCAGGCCAACACTTTTTTATGAAAACACGAATGGTGCAAAAATCGTGTAATGAGCACCAATGAACAAGCGCCTGGTTCATCCTTCCTGTTGCCCCAACAGGGCTATAATACAGTAGTTAAAACAACATTCATTAATTAATAAACTCATAGTATCTTTTAATCGGTTATTCCCTGGAAGATGCAGGCTTTTTGGAAGTGTTAAAGTAGTAACCAGCACAGATCAAATTGTTCGTTGGATTATGTTATTATTTACCCCTTTAAACCACGAAGTTTAGCTTCTATTCCACTTGTGAAATAGTCAGAAAAATGTTAACATATATAATATAGCAGGCCCAGTAATGATGTGTGCAGGCAGGATTACCAGGAGAAGCCGATCTTAACAGGCAAGGGATCCAGTCTCTTATCGGGCCACGAGTAGAAGATGTTATAGAAAGGACTCCTGTACCTCCATCCACAGATAGGTTATAATCATCCCCCTATTACAGGTACTTAAAAGGATATAAAAGTGAACAACAATAAAACTCGGCATAGCAGTACCGTGAAACTCACAGGTTAAATAACCAGGCAAAGTAATGCTGGCCAAGAGGAAATGCGATCATGAAAAAATCCTTCAGTAAAACTTACAAACCGTTAAAATACCAAAAATTTGTGCCTTATATTGTACTGGCAGTTTTGCTTGCCTTTTTCATTTTTGCCTGGCAGTCTTATGAAAACATTGCTATGCAGGAAAAAGAACGCCAATACAACCTTAATACTGACAATATTATTAAAAAAGTCACTGAACGACTTCACCATTTCGAGATGATTCTCCAGAGCGGCGCGGGAATATTCGTTGTTCCTGACATAGTTACCAGAGAGGATTGGCAGGCCTATTACCGATACTGGCAAGGCAATGACCTTTTCCCGGATATTCAGGGCATAGTATTTTCCAGGATTGTCCGGACCCCGGAACTAGTACAGCATATTGAAGGGATCAGAGACAAAGGTTTTCCTGATTATACAGTCTGGCCCGAGGGGGAACATGAGTTATATACCCCTGCTGTTTTCATCGAACCCTTTAATGCTATTAACCGCCGTGCTTTCGGCTACAACGGGTTTTCTGAACCAGTACGCCGGGCTGCCATGGAGCGGGCGCTGGATACCGGCACTGCTTCGATCACCGGCAAGGTGAAGCTGATCATGGAAAATGAACTGAACAGCCAGTCTGGATTCCTAATGTATGTTCCTGTTTACAGCAAAAAGATGCCGCTTAACACTCCCAGGGAGCGTAATGAAGCGATCAAGGGCTTTGTCTCGGGTGGCTTCCGCATGCAGGATCTAATCCAGGGTATTTTTCCTGATCCTGTTCAAAATATCGGCTTTCAAATATACGACGGCACCGAGGCCTCTAAGGATATGTTGCTCTACGATAGCCTGATCTCCTCCAGTACAGATAATGCAGACCATGAGCCGTTGTTTACCAGCTGTAAAACCATTGATCTTTACGGACATCAATGGACCTTTGCCTTCGAAACCCTGCCGGCTTTTGGATCTGCTGTTGATCAATACACGTCCTGGGGTATTCTCGCCACCGGCCTCCTGGTCAGCTTCCTGATCTTCTTTTATCTAAAAACATTGCATACTACCGGCGACCGGGCTCTCTCCCTGGCCCGGGAGATGACCTTTGCTTTAAGTGAAAGCGAGCGGAAATATCGGTATATGACTGAGAACATTGCAGATGTCATCTGGACGATTGATCTGGAAGGCAACATTACCTACATAAGCCCGGCCATCGAGAAACTGATCGGTTTTACATCTGAAGAAGTCATGTCTATGCCCATAAGTGATTTCACTGTACACGAAGACTTCAATGTTCTTCTGACAAAGTTGGCAGAAGAACTGGCTAAACCTCCGGCGGAACGGAACAGCACGATAATCATACCTGTTCGCCATATAACAAAAGACAGGCACATTGTGCATGCCGAATTCAGCGCCTCCTGGCTTTTCGATAAGCAGGGCAACCTAATCGGTATCCAGGGCACAACAAGAAATATTACTGAGCGAAAAGAAGCGGAATATGAAATACAACACCAAAGGGACAGGGCTGAATCGCTGTTGAATATGGCTTACAATCTCAATGCCAAGCTGAAGCTTAAAGTTATTCTCCGGACCATTTGCAAAGAAATTGTTACTGCCCTCAGAGTTCCGTTAGCAGCCTTTCAACTTTTTGACAAAGATAAACAGACCTTCTATCTCGCCGATAGCATTGGTTTGCAGCCCGAGTTTGCCAAACTAATAAAACCACTTCCTAAAACAGTCTATGATGAGTTTATCAAAAAGCAAGGTAAATCCGGATTAATCACTGATCTTGACTCCACTGTGGATATACCCTTTGTGGAGCTTTTACGAAAATTTGGTATTAAAAGCTACACCTTTGCTGTCCTGGAGCGGGAAGACAGTCCTATGGGTATCCTTCTGGCCGGTTCCACCAGTGAAAAAGTAATGCTGGCAAATGATGCCCCCAGTCTTCTGTCAGGACTGGCAAACCTGGCTGCTTCAGCCATCGATAATTCACTGTTGTTCCATGAGTTAGAAAATAGAAGTCTGGAATTACTGCAGGCTTATGATGCGACTATCGAGGGCTGGGCTCATGCACTCTCCTTAAAAGATGAGGAAACCGAAGAACACAGCCAGCGGGTTACGGAGTTAACACTGCGTATTGCCGGATTAATGGGTATAAGTGATGAAAATCTGATCCATGTACGCCGCGGAGCCCTGCTGCACGATATCGGGAAAATGGGCATCCCTGATGGTATTCTTCTCAAACCCGGCCAGTTGAACGAGGAGGAGTGGACAATTATGCGCAAACACCCAGTTTATGCCTATGACATGCTTTCTTCCATCGATTACCTGCGTCCGGCACTCGATATTCCCTACTGCCACCATGAAAAATTTGACGGCTCAGGCTACCCGCGCGGCCTAAAGGGTAAAACCATTCCCCTGGCGGCACGCATATTCACCGTGGTTGACGTCTACGATGCTTTAACCAGTGACCGTCCCTACCGCAAAGCCTGGAGCAGGGAAGAAGCACTGGAATACATCAGGGAAAACAGCGGCAACCACTTCGACCCGCAGGTTGTAGAGGTTTTTCTAAAAGAGATTGACAACAAGGTTTTATAACTGCTGATCGCAGAAGGGAGACCAGTATGAAGTCGGAGTCTGAAAGAGATCGCCTCTTGTCTGAGAATCTGCCCGACGCTTTTGCCTGTTGCCAGATCATCTTCAACGACGGAGGCACCTCAAGGGATTGTATATTCCTTGAGATCAACACTGCTTTCGAAAAAATGATCGGTCTGAAACGGGAAAAAGTGATCGGTCAAAAGGCGTCTGCAGTACTATCAGAAACCAGAAAAACAGATCCTTTCTGGAACAAGATCTACGACAAAGTAACTTCGAGCGAAGAATCGGTTTGCTTCGAAAGCTATTATGAACCACCGGGACGCTGGTACGATGTGAGCCTTTATAAACTTGAACCGGATTGTTTTACCGTGGTCTTTCACGATATAACAGAACGCAAGCAGGAAAAAAAAGCCCGCCGGCAGAGCGAGGGAATTTACCAGCAAATCCTTGACAATGTTTCTGATGTTGTTTGGATTACAAATATGGATCTGGAGACTACTTATGTAAGCCCTTCGGTTGAAGTCATGCTGGGGGAGTCTGTCAGTGAACATATGAGTAAAAGGCTGGACCAGAAATTTCCACCAAGTAGCCTGGAAAAAATAATCTTAATAGCACAGAAAGAAATTGAAAAAGAAAAAGAACCAGGAATCAACAAAAAACGGATCTTTTTATTTGAAGCAGAACATTATCGGGCGGACGGAAGCACTATCCAGGTAAACATGCATTTAACTTTTTTAAGAGACGATATGGGAAACATTTCAGGCATACTGGGCGTTACCCGTGATATCAGCAAACTGAAAAAAGCAGAGAAGGAATTGCAGGAAAGTGAAGCCCGCAGCAAGGCTTTGATCGAGGCAATTCCAGACATGCTTTATCGTATTAACCGAGACGGAGTTTTCCTTGAAGCCATTGTTAAGGATGAAAAAATGCTGCATGAAACGGTGCGCAGTATTTACAGGCAGAAAAAACTGCCTGGCAAAACCATTACCGATATACTGCCTGTTGAGATCGCCACGAGGTTTATGGCCACTCTCAAAAAAGCTCTTGTTAGTGGCAAAGTTCAGCTTTTAGAATTTAGTTACAAAGAAAATTGCTCTGATCATTGTATCGAAGCCCGCCTCGCCCCCATTGGTGATGTTGAAATAGTTTTGATCGTCCGTGACATCACCATAAAAAAACGCCAAGAGATTGAACTTCAATATATTAGCTATCACGACGAACTGACCGGCCTTTATAACCGGCGCTATTATGAAAACGAACTCGAACGGTTAAATAGCTCACGCGAACATCCAATTGCGATTATCTCGGCAGATCTGGACAACTTGAAAAAAATCAATGATTCCCTTGGTCATAATGAAGGTGACCACTATATACAAGCCGCAGCAGAAATTCTAAAAAGCTCCCTGCGTGAATCAGATATCCTGGCTCGGGTTGGTGGAGATGAATTTGCAGTTATCCTGCCCCGTACCACGCTTAAGGCAGGCCGGGAACTGGTCAAAAGAATACATCACCAGATTGAAATATACAATCAGCAAAATACCAGCAGCCCAACCTTAAGCATATCAGTTGGCATAGCGGTGAGCACATCTGGCAAACAACCATTGGAAAAAATTTATAATAAAGCTGATGACGCCATGTACGAAGATAAAAAACAGCACCGAAAGTAACTGTGGGACCATCCTTCATCTAAGATAACAACCATTTTAAGCTCTGTGGCTTATGGTTTTTTGATTATTATCAGCAAATTCCCTGCTTATAATTGAAAAAGGGTTTTTGAGTGACCCCACCGTTAAGCGGATGTCTCAAAAACCCCTTTAAAATCATGGTGGGCGAAGCAGGTTTTGAACCTGCGACCCCCTGCTTGTAAGGCAGGTGCTCTCCCGCTGAGCTATTCGCCCAAAAAATGGTGACCCCTAGGGGATTCGAACCCCTGTTGCCAGCTTGAAAGGCTGGTGTCCTAACCGATTAGACGAAGGGGTCAAGAAATTGGTGGGCCCACCAGGGATCGAACCTGGGACCAACCGGTTATGAGCCGGTAGCTCTGCCAGCTGAGCTATGGGCCCGTTTCGCCAATCAAAGCAGTTTTTCAAGAGCACTTATCTTACAACTATATGAGTTTAGCATAATGGCAAGTGAGTTGTCAAGAATAAGAAAAGTGGTTATAATAAAAACAGCGCTTTATAAGAGGAGGAATAACAATGTTTAACATTGTCGATGAATTTGATATCAAACTCACGGTAGAAGATATTTTAAAAGGACAGGGCATTGATCCCAACAGGGCTTCGGAACGTCTGTTTAAGATTTCCGAATCTGTAATAGAGGAAACCTACAGCCTGATTAAACCTGCGGCAATCTATACCCTGCGCAAAGTCAATTCTTTTGAACACAAAAAAGTCGTCTTTGATGGCGGCACTTTTGAAGGATCACTCGTTGCCCGGGCCATGGCCGGCGCCGATGAAATCTATATTGCCGTCTGCACAATTGGCATGGAACTCGAGGAACGGGTAGAAAAACTGATGGACGAAAATCCGGTCATGGGCGTCACTCTCGACGGGGCAGGAGTGGCTGCCGTCAGTAAAGTTTCACAAACGGTGGAAGATCTGATCTGTTCTAAAGCCTACAAGCTTGACCTGAGCCTCGGTATGCGGGCAGAACCCGGCCAGGAAGGTTGGCCCATCGAGCAACAGCGCCAGGTTTTTTCTATTCTCCCCACCGATAAAATTGGTGTTCACCTGACTGAAAACTGCCTGATGATACCCCGGAAAACAATTTCTTTTGTCATTCCGCAGGGCAAAAACCTGGACAACAGTATCGCCCCCTGCGATATCTGTTCAAAAAGGAATCGCTGCGGCTGGCGAAATGAGAAAAAAGCCGTTATCTAAAAAGTTAGGTTTGAATTCTTTATTTTAGTAAAAAAAATACAATCTGATTTAAAGAGAGGATCGACAGTTTGCTCGATCCTCTCTTCTGTTTGTTTTTTCTCCCCAGCTAAAGAATTGCCCTGTAAAAAAACACTGACGCCATTTTTAAGGTTGAATCTTTTTATATATCCCGTCCATTTCGAAGACTATGCAGGCCAACGTGTATTATGGCCAAACACTCAGGTCCATTTAAAATTAGGATAAAAAATATAAAAGGCAGAACCACGTTATGTGAGGTTCTGCCTTGATTATTTCTGGCTCCCCAGGCAGGACTCGAACCTGCAACCTACCGGTTAACAGCCGGTCGCTCTGCCATTGAGCTACTGAGGAACCTTAAACCAGCATTAGTATTATACAAAATAGGGTGAACCCCGTCAAGAGCTTGCCCGGCCTGCGGAATAATTTTCCCGGCTTTTTTCACGCCCTTTATTCCAGGTAGTCACGCAGGCGCTTGCTGCGCATGGGATGGCGCAGCTTGCGCAGGGCTTTGGCTTCAATCTGACGGATCCTCTCACGGGTCACCCCAAAGTACTGTCCCACTTCTTCAAGGGTTCTTGAACGGCCATCGTCAAGCCCGAAGCGCAGCCGCAGGACCTTTTCCTCCCTGGCAGAAAGAGTTTCGAGCACGTCTTCGAGCTGCTCTTTCAACAGTTCGAAAGCGGCTGCATCTGCCGGAGCCTGGGCCTCGTGATCTTCAATGAAATCACCGAGATGGCTATCATCTTCTTCACCGATTGGTGTTTCCAACGAAACCGGCTCCTGGGCAATCTTGAGAATCTCACGCACCCGATCTTCGCTGATGTTCATTTCCTGGGCAATTTCTTCGGGCAGCGGTTCCCGGCCCAGTTCTTGTACCAGCTGACGGGAAATCCGGATTAGCTTGTTAATTGTTTCGACCATGTGAACCGGAATGCGGATCGTTCGAGCCTGGTCAGCAATAGCCCTGGTAATGGCCTGGCGGATCCACCAGGTAGCATAGGTACTGAACTTGTATCCTTTACGGTAATCAAACTTCTCGACCGCTTTAATCAGGCCGAGGTTTCCTTCCTGTATCAGGTCAAGAAAAAGCATCCCTCTGCCGACATACTTTTTGGCAATACTAACTACCAGCCGCAGGTTTGCCTCAGCCAGGCGGCGTCTCGCTTCGTCACTGTTCTGTTCAATCGCCTGGGCCAGCTCCACTTCTTCTTCAGAGGTCAGCAGGGGAATTTTCCCAATCTCTTTCAGGTACATGCGAACCGGATCGTTTACGGCAACCCCTTCCGGAACGGTGAGCAGTTTGCTTGTCGATTCTTCGCTGTCGTCGTCATCATCTTTATCACTGTCGTCATCGTCAGCCGAGTCATCAACATCGGCCGATGGATCGTCAGTGATATCGATACCCTTTTGGATTAAACTGTCATAGAAACTATCGAGTGCTTCTACCGATAATTCGTAGGGCTGCAGGGTTTCAATGATCTCTTTGTAGCTGATTGAGCCCTTGGTTTTGCCATGGTCCATCAGTTCCTGCTGAGCATCTTCCAGAGAGATCGTTTTTTCGATGTCCTTAGTCATTGAAATCCCCTCCTTTCCCATCACGGTAAGAGCCGCTGTTTTGCCATTGTAGTAAATCCCGGTTCTTACGCAAGAATTCCATTGTTTCTTCTTCAGTTCCACTGGCTTCCAGCTCTTTGAGCTTATTTACAAGTTCCGTTCGCTTTTTCTTTACCCAGGACTGCTTCAGTTCCCAAAAACAATCTTCTGCCATACGTTTCGCTGTCCGGGAAGACAAATCCTGCATTGAAGGATCAGTCGCCGCCTCGGTAATCAATTTTGTCGTCTCCGGATCAGTAAACCGATTAAGCAGTCTTTCTGCACTGCAGGCCACTTCTCCTGCTGAATACTGCCATATTGCTTCAATTATCTCTCTAATTCTTTCATCTTTGATATACTCAGGTTCTAAAAGATTTCGCCCTCTCTCTGCAATTTCCTTGCTCTGAAGCATTAAAGATAGTAATATTTTTTCCGCCCGGTCTATTTTATCCCTGCCTGGTGATGTTTTAATCTCTCCTCCAGGTTGTTCCCGGCGACGTGATCCGGTTCTTCTTCTCCTTTTCAGTTCCTGGCGCAGGGCTTCTTCTTCCACGTTCAACACTTCGGCCGCTTTTTTTAAATAGTGATCCTGTTCCACCTGATTGACAGCGGCGTTGAGGAAAGTCATTAACTCTTCCGTATAATCAATCCTTCCTTTCTCGGAAGAAAGATCATATTTTTCTTTCAGAACAGCCAGCCGGTATTCCATGAGCGGCCTGGCCTTGTCCAGCAGATCCTTGAATGAATCAGCTCCTTTTTCACGGATGTAGCTGTCAGGGTCGGTCCCTGCAGGCATTTCGGCCACCCTTACCAGGCAACCGTTTCGCTGCAATATGGCCAAACCTCTCCAGGTGGCCGCTTCTCCCGCCGCATCGGAGTCATAAGCGGTAATTACCATTTCGGCCTGATGCCGTAGCAGGCGTCCCTGTTCGGCCGTTAAAGCGGTGCCCAGGGAGGCGACCACATTTTTTATGCCGGCCTGGTAAGCGGTGATCATGTCGGTGTATCCTTCCATGACCACTGCCGATTTCAACCTGCGGATTTCTTCTTTGGCCAGGTTTAACCCGTAGAGCATCATCCCTTTTTCAAAAACCGGGGTCTCCGGTGAATTGAGGTATTTAGGACCGCTCTTATCCCCTTCAGCCAGCGTGCGTCCGCCAAAACCTGCTATTTTTCCGTTAATATTGGCTATTGGAAAAATGAGGCGATCCCTGAAGCGATCGTAATATCCCTTTTCTTTCCCCGGGGAAATGAGCCCGGCTTTGACCATCAATTCGGGAGATACTCCCTTATTGCAGGCAAAATTAAAAAACGCGGTCCAGTCAGCCGGAGCATAACCCAGCATGAACGTTTCGATAGCAGAGTCATTGATTCCTCTTTTACGCAGATAAGCAAGCGCTTTTTTACCCGCTTTAGATTTTGTCAGGCAATAAGCGTAATAACGAGCTGCGGTCAGGTTTAACCTGTAGATCTTTTCTTTAAAATTTTCTTCCCCGGTAGCTCTTTTCTCGGGTTCCGGTATGCGCACCCCAGCCCTGCGGGCCAGAAACCGGGCAGCCTCGGGAAAAGTCATCTTTTCCATCTGCATGATCAGGCTAAAAACGTTGCCTGAGGCGCCGCAGCCAAAACAGTGATAGAGCTGCTTATCCGGTGATACGGTAAATGAAGGAGTCTTTTCACTGTGGAATGGGCAGAGGCCAACCATGTTCTTTCCCCTGCGTTCCAACTTGATGTACTCCCCTACCAGTGTGACAAGGTCGGTGCGCTGCCTGATTTCATCGATTATTTCTTCCGGTATACCCTGCGGCATCTTCACACCCTCTGTATGGCTAAAATCTTTTTGCCTCTGCCTGCGGTGATCTCCCCAATAAAGATAACAAAACCCCATCTCCGCAGTGAGACGAGGTGATCCCTAATCTTTCTTTTTCGAAAGCTATTGAAGTAAATGCTGCTGCAGGCCCTCCCCTCATCTCTTAGACTATTTAAGGCATTGAATAGTTCTATTCGACGGGACTGGCCTCATTCCTGCTTAAAAAATATACTTTTCAAAAAAACGCAGTAATTCTATAGAAATGCAATCCAAACAACAGGGAAAAATAAAGCAAGCCCCGGCCCAAAATTTTTACCGGGGCTTGCGGCAACTCATTTAGAATAACCTTTTAAGCAACAGGTTCTTTCAGCTTCTCAACCATTTCAGCAATTATTTCGTCAATACGGCCGATTTCTTCGCCGGGCAGGGTCGTATAACTGATGCGATCCCTGCCCAAGCCCAGCATTTCCAGCAAATCGCCGAGATGACCGATCTTTTTCTCCGTCCAGTAGTCCACATCTTTATACTGGCAGGCAAATTTTCCGGTCTCGCCACATCCCACGATAATCACTCCATCAATGCCCAGTTCGAAGGCTTTCAAAACATCAACCGTGTCCAATTTGCCCACGCAGGGGAAGCGAACATTAGCAACATTATTGGGCCACTCTTTTTGGACCAATTCGGGCAGGGCAAAAGCGCCATAGGCACAGGTAATGGCCAGTATGGCTGGTTCTCCGTTGCGGCGGGCCATGACTTCTTTCACTGCCGGTTCAATGAAGTCAACTGCCTCTTGCACATACGAAGCGCGGAACTTGATAGCATATACGGGGCAGATGCTGAGGCAAAGCCCGCAGGCCTGGCATTGTTCATTGCGGATGGTCACTGTGCCGTCCCTGTTCACTATGGGTACATCATAGGGGCAAATCCTGACGCAGCTGAGGCAGTTAGTGCAGAGATCTTCGTCCTGCACAGCGCCGGCGCTGCAGGAAAGGCAGCGGCGTGCTTCAAGTATTGCCGTTTCCACGTCAAAGCCCAGTTCGGCCTGCTTGAAATGACGGACCCTTTCCTCAGGAGTCATGATCGGTATGGAATAGCGTTCGCGGTGTTCCACATTTTCGCCCACTGCTGAATCAAGTTTCTCCAGGACCGGCACTTCTTCCAGTTCTGCCTTGTCGAAGGTTTTCCCTTCCAGGTAAGAAGCAACCGCTTCCGCCGCCGCTCGTCCGTCACCCATAGCCTGAACGGCGGTGCCGGGTCCGGTTACAACTTCACCGCAGCTGAAGACACCTTTCCTGCTGGTAGTCATCTTCTGCGAATCATAGACAATCCGCCCGCGCTCGTCAATCTCGACTTCTCCACGTACCGGTTCGGGATCCCCTCCCTGGCCGATGGCAAAAATGACGATGTCTCCATCGAGCACTTCTTTACATTCTTCATTCATGGTCGGGCTAAAACGGCCCGCGTCGTCAAAAACACAGGTGCATTCGATTAACTCGAGGCCTGTAATTTTGCCGTTTTCCCTGATGATCGCTTTCGGACCCCAGGAGGGATTGACCTCGACACCTTCTTCTTTCGCTTCTTCAATTTCCCAGGGGAAAGCGGGCATTTCATCAGAACTTTCGAGGCAGGCCAGCTTCACTTTGCCGGCACCGGCCCGAACAGCTGAACGGGCTACGTCCATCGCCACATTGCCGCCGCCGATGACAATCACCGTGGGGCTGTTTTCAAATTTAAATCCCTTGCGCTTTACATCTTGCAGGAAAGGCAGGGCGTTGAGAATCCCTTCTCCTTCGCTGCCGGGAATATTGAGTCCACGGCTTACGGGAAGCCCCATGGCCAGAAGAATAGCCTGATAACCTCCTTTTTCCAAGCTCTCAATAGTAATATCTTTCCCCAACTTCACGCCGTACTTAAACTTAACACCCTGTTCGGCAATTTCTTCAATATCCTTGTCAATTACTTCATCCGGCAAACGGTAAAGAGGAATATAGTGCCGGGCGGCCCCGCCGGCAGCATCTTCGCGTTCAAATACGGTCACATCGGCACCCAGGCGAGCCAGGTCAAAAGCAGCAGTCAGGCCGGCCGGACCGGCACCGATTACCGCCACTTTACCGCTTACCTTACGATCACCGGGAGGAGACAGCATTCCGGTTTTGCCGTGCTCCACGGCAAAACGCTTCAAACCGCGGATGGAGAGCGGTTCATCCACGTCGTTGCGGCGGCAATCATCTTCGCAATGATGAGCACAAATAGTGCCGCAAACAAAGGGCAGTGGGTTTGTTTCTTTGATTATCGCCAGCGCCCTGTCAAAATCACCTGTGGCTATAGCGAACAGGTAATCGCGGCAACCCTGGTGCAGCGGACAGGCTGACTGACATGGAGGATGGATATCAATCAACTTCAAACCCTGGTTATCAAGCTGAGTCAATTAGATCACTCCTTGCAAAAATTTAAACTTATTAAACATTCGTCATTAATAACAATTCTCCTTTTTACATCAAATGACTATTTAAAGATTGAATCTTAAAAATTATTTATATTCAGAGGCTTTAAGAGCAACCCTTGCCGCAGCCAGCCGGGCGATGGGCAGCCGGAATGGTGAACAGCTAACATAGTCCAGGCCGGTATCATGGAAAAATTTGATAGATGCAGGGTCTCCACCGTGCTCGCCGCAGACTCCCACTTTCAGGTCCGGCCTGCTCTGCCTGCCTTTGGCGGTAGCCATCTCGACCAGCTGGCCTACCCCGTCGCGATCAATTTCGGCAAAGGGGTTTGCCTGCAGGATCTTTTTCTGCAGATAAAATGGTAAAAATTTACCTTCCGCGTCATCACGGCTGTAACCAAGAGTTGTCTGGGTTAGATCATTTGTCCCGAAGGAGAAGAAAGATGCGATCTCAGCCAGATGATCGGCAACCATGCAGGCCCGGGGTAGTTCGATCATCGTTCCCACAAGATACTCAATTTTTTGGTTTTTCTCCTTGAACATTTCTTCGGCAGTATTGTCCACCAGTTTTTTCATCAGTTCCATCTCTTCACGGTGACCAACCAGGGGAATCATAATTTCCGGCTGTAAATCGGCGGCGGGAGTACCCTCTTCCAGCAGTTCAAAAACGGCCAGAAATATAGCCCTGACCTGCATCCGGTAAATTTCGGGATAAACCAGCCCCAGGCGGCAGCCGCGGTGCCCGAGCATGGGGTTAAATTCGGTAAGGGAATTCACCTTCTGGAGGAGATTTTCTTTTTCCTGCAGCAGTTTGGCATCCCCACCCTCACGCTGCAGGCGATCCACTTCCACCAGCAGTTCTTCCCGGTCCGGCAAAAACTCATGCAGCGGCGGGTCGAGAAGGCGAATGGTCACCGGTAAACCGGCCATTTCCTTGAAGATCCCCTTGAAGTCTCCCTGCTGCAGGGGCAGGAGATGGGCCAACGCTTTTTCTCTTTCCTCCAGGTTGGAAGCAAGAATCATTTTCTGGACCAGGGGCACACGGTCGGCAGCCATAAACATATGCTCCGTCCGGCAGAGGCCAATACCCTGGGCTCCCAGTTCTATGGCCCGGCGGGCATCTTCCGGGTTGTCGGCATTGGCCCTTACTTTCAGCTTCTTGAATTCATCGGCCCAGCTGAGTAGCTGGTGGAATTCATCGCTGAACTGGGGTTCAATGAGGGGCACATCGCCCAAAATCACCTGGCCTGTGCCGCCATCAATCGATAAAATGATTCCTTCTTCATATTCCTCACCCTTGACATAGAAGCGGCCTTTGGACAGATCGATTCTTAAATCTTCACAGCCGCTGACGCAGGGTTTGCCCATACCGCGGGCGACAACAGCAGCATGGCTGGTCATTCCGCCCCGGCTGGTTAAAACCCCCTGGGCGGCAATGATGCCGTGGATATCATCGGGAGTGGTTTCCGGCCGGACCAGTAAAACCTTTTCTCCGTTCTGGGCCATCTCCTTGGCTCGATCGGCATCAAAGACCACTTTCCCTGAAGCAGCGCCCGGTGAGGCGGGTAACCCTTTGGCAATGACATTCTTTTTGACATCAGGGTCAATGCGCCAGTGCAGGAGATGATCCAGTTGATCCGGTTCAATACGCTGCAGAGCTTTAGGCCTATCAATTAACCCTTCCCTGACCATGTCAACGGCAACTCGAACAGCCGCTGCAGCGGTTCTCTTTCCGGTTCGGGTCTGCAACATGTATAATTTACCCCGTTCAATAGTGAATTCAATGTCCTGCATGTCGAGATAATGTTTTTCCAGTTTTTGACAGGTCTCCAAAAATTGTTTATAGACAGCCGGCATATCTTGATCCAGCTGGCTCAGGTCCCGGGGTGTGCGGATGCCTGCCACCACATCTTCCCCCTGGGCATTAAGCAGGTATTCACCGTAAATACGCGGTTCACCGGTGGAAGGGTTACGGGTAAAAGCTACTCCCGTCCCGCTGTCATTGCCAAGATTGCCAAAAACCATGGCCTGAACGTTGACAGCTGTACCCAGGTTATCTGGAATACGGTTTGCCTGGCGATAAACCACGGCCCGGTCTGTATTCCACGATTTGAATACTGCTTCTACTGCCAGGAAGAGTTGTTCCTGCGGATCTAATGGGAAATCATTGCCAGTTTCCTTACGGACAATCTTTAAAAATTGTTCTGCAATTTTTTCCAGATCCGCTTCCTCCAGCTCGGCATCACTGTGAACTTTCTTTTCTTTGCGGGCTGCAGTGAGAACATTTTCAAAGTGATGGTGACCTACTTTTAGTACTACATTGGTAAACATTTGAATAAACCGGCGGTAACAGTCAAGGGCAAAGCGGCGATCACCAGCTTCTTCAGCCAGGTATTCTACCGTGGTCGGATTTAAGCCAAGGTTTAGAATCGTATCCATCATCCCCGGCATTGAAATTACCGCACCCGAACGGACAGAAATAAGCAGCGGCGGTTTTTCACCAAATTGTTTTTCCGTTTTCTCTTCGAGGAGCCTGAGGTTCTCGAGAATTTCTTCTTTCAATTCGGGCCAGAGCTTTTCATGCTCGTTCAAATACAGATTACAAGCTTCGGTAGTAACGGTAAAACCCGGTGGAACGGGAAGGCCAATGCTTGCCATTTCCGCCAGCCCGGCTCCTTTTCCGCCAAGCAGGCCTTTCATTGACATATTACCCTCTTCAAATGGATACACATACTGCTCGGGTTTCATTCTTTTTGTCCTCCTTTAATTACCTGGATAATCCTGCTGGCCACTTCTTCGACTGCCTTTTTTGAAACATCGAAAACGGTGCAGCCAATTTTTTTCATTACCCGGCGGGCATAGGCCAGCTCTTCTTCAATTCTTTCCACCGCTATGTAATTGGCATCATCTTCCAGGCCAAGAGATTTAAGCCTTTCTTTCCTGATAGCCCGCAGCTGGTGGGGATCAATTATCAGGCCGATAATTTTCTGCGGATCAATCCAGAACAGTTCCTCGGGCAGCTCAACCTCCGGGACAAGCGGGACATTAGCCGCTTTCAAACCCTGGTGGGCAAGGTACATGCTAAGGGGTGTTTTTGAAGTGCGGGAAATACCGACCAGCACCACATCGGCTTTCAGCAGGCCGCGCGGATTCTTGCCGTCATCGTGCTTCACAGCAAACTCCACTGCATCGACACGGCGAAAGTAATTCTCATCAAGGCGCCGGACCTTCCCCGGCTCAAAAACAGGCTGTTCACTGGTAGTCCGGTTAAAGGCCTCAATCAGAGAACCGAGTATATCGGCCGTGGGAACTTCCTCATGAGCAGCAGCTTCTTCAACCATGGCCTGACGCAGTTCAGGGACAATCAGGGTGTAGGCAATGATTGCTTTGTTTCCGGCAGCTTCTTGAACTACGGAGCGAATCTGTTCCCTGTCTTCCACGAAGGGGATCCGGCGCATCTTTACTTTTCCCGTGTCATACTGGCTGGCTACTGCTTTGACAACAAACTCGGCCGTATCACCAATTGAATCAGATACCACGTAGACAATAGGCCTGTTTTCATTGTTGTCCATATGATGACCTCCAGAAGGCTGTTATGGCAACCGCCTGCGACTATCATACAGCCTGTTTTGTATATATACTTGACTTAACATGGAACTTCCTGCTTCTATGATTCGTTTTGCGACACCGGCAGTTTTGAAAAATCGGCCAGCTGATTAAAAAGCTCTTTCAGGACCAAAAGGAGGGTGAGCCTGTTGGCTTGAATCCTTTCATCATCAACCATTACCATCACATGATCAAAGAAACTGTCAACAGGTTTCCGCAGGTGCTGCAGTTCTTCAAGACAGCGTGCCAGATCCTCGGTGCCGTCAAAAGCCAGCTTCGCTTTTAAATAGGCATGGTAGAGTTTTTTCTCCGATTCCTCCTGCAGAAGAGTAACATCAACTTTTTCTTCAGCCTCTTTTGGTGCCAGGTTGGCTACCCGGTTGTAGGCCATAACCACATCGTCCAGAAGCGGCCCCTGGAGATATTCAGTAAGGCTGGTGGCCCGTTTAAAGAGGGCGGATACTGTATTGACAGGCACTCCCAGCACCGCTTCAATAACTTCGAAGGGGATTTCCAACTCCTGCATGGCAAAGCGGATTCTCTGGGCAAAAAAGTCTTTGAGATCAGCTGTCAATTCAGCCTGTTTTTGTTCTGTCAGGCCTCCTTCAAAGGTCGTAGCAAGCACATCAAGTGATATTTTAATATATTTATCCAGCGGCAGGTCAAGATCCAGCCGCTGCAGGATGGTCACCGCACCCTGGGCCTGACGCCGCAAAGCATATGGATCATGGGAACCTGTTGGTTGAATACCGATGGCAAAACAACCGGCCAGGGTATCAATGCGGTCGGCCAGCGAAACAATAGCCCCCTGCAGTGTTTTGGGAATTCTGTCGCCGGCAAAACGTGGCAGGTAATGTTCAAAAATGGCCACAGCCACTTCTTCAGGCTCACCGCTGATCCTGGCATATTCCCTGCCCATGACCCCCTGCAGTTCCGTAAATTCCCTGACCATGTCGGTAACAAGATCGGCCTTGCAGAGATGGGCTGCCCGGGAGGCCTCTTCGATTTTATCGTCCGGTATGCCCAGTTCCCGGCCAAGCTCTTCGGCCAATTTTACCAGGCGCTGGCGTTTTTGCTCCAGGCTGCCCAGCTGTTCGAGAAAGACAACTCCGCTTAACTTCTCAACGTAATATTCCAGGGGCCGTTTGCAGTCTTCATCAAAAAAGAAGCGGGCATCGGCTAAACGGGCCTGCAGCACCTTGGAATATCCACGCCGGATATTTTCGTGAAACCGGTTATTGCTGATGCCCACGAAGAAGGGCAGCAGGTCACTGTTATCTTCTCCGACCAGAGGGAAGTAGCGCTGGTGATGTTGCATGGTGGTAATGAGAACTTCCGGCGGCAGGTCAAGATAAGCTTCATCATAATAGCCGTCAACTGCTACCGGGTATTCCACGAGATAAAGGACTTCTTCAAGCAAATCATTGTCTATCAGGGGCCGTCCGCCCTTTTCAGTGGCCTTTTCAGCCAGCTGCCGGCGGATTATTTCAAGACGGCGCTCCGGATCAACTATGACGAATTTTTCTTCTAGTGTTTTGTAGTAATGCTCAACACTGTTTATGACCACGGTCTCCGGGGCAAGGAAACGGTGCCCGTATGTCTGGTTGGCAGAATTGATCCCCGCGTAGCTGAAAGAAACGGGATCCCCGTCATAAAGGGCCATGATCCAGCGGATGGGGCGGGCAAAACGGATTTCCTTGCTCTGCCAGTACATAGGCCGCGGGAAATTCAGCTTTTGTATCAAACGGGGCAGGAGTTCCGGCAGGACATCCGCCGTATCTTTCCCGGTCACCTTTTGATGAAGAACAATATACTGCGCCCCTTTTATTTCTTCCTCTTCTATATCACCGGCCGCGGCATTCCTGTTTTTCAAAAACCCTTCCAAGGCCCTGGTCGGGCTGCCCTCTGCATCATAGGCCCGATCAACAGGTGGCCCCTTGATAGTTTCAACCAGATCAGGTTGCCTGTCAGCAAGTTCACGCACCACCAGGGTTAGACGGCGGGGAGTGCCGGCGGTATCTATTTTTTTGAATTCAAACCGGTTTTCCGCCAGCATAGCTTTTGCTTCAACGGCCAGCTGCTGCAAAGCCCCTGACATGAAACGGGAAGGAATCTCCTCACAGCCTATTTCCAGCAATAAATCGTATCCTGCAGTCATCTGGCTTCACCTCCAGCAAGCAGGGGATAACCGGCTTCTTCCCGCTGTGTTAGATAACATTCCGCACACAACCTGGCCAGAGTGCGCACCCGTCCGATGTAAGCGGCTCTTTCAGTTACACTGATTGCCCCCCGTGCATCAAGGTTATTGAAAGTGTGCGAGCATTTCAGGATATAATCATAAGCTGGAAAAACCAGGTTCACTTCCAGCAGCCGTTTAGCTTCTCTTTCATAATCGGCAAAGAGCCTGAAAAGAAGCTCCAGATCGGCATAATCGAAGCTGTAGCTGGACTGCTCCCACTCTACCCGCTGAAATACCTGGCCGTAGGTAATAGAATCGGTCCAGTTCAGATCAAAGACATTGTCACGATCCTGTAAATACATGGCAATTCTTTCCAATCCATAGGTCAGCTCTACCGGCACCTGTTCAACATCGAACCCGCCAACCTGCTGAAAATAGGTAAACTGGGTAATCTCCATACCATCAAGCCATATTTCCCAGCCCAGGCCCCAGGCTCCGAGTGTGGGCGCTTCCCAGTTGTCCTCAACAAACCGGATGTCATGTTCGAGAGGATCAAGCCCGAGATAGGCCAGGCTGTCCAGGTATTTCTGCTGGATATCAGCCGGAGCCGGTTTCAAAATAACCTGGTACTGCAAATGCTGGTAGAGCCGGTTCGGGTTTTCGCCATACCGGCCGTCAGCCGGCCGCCGTGAAGGTTCCACGTAAGCAACCGACCATGGTTCGGGTCCCAGCGATTTCAAAAAGGTAGCCGGGTTCATCGTTCCCGCCCCTTTTTCGACATCGTAGGGCTGCCAGATGAGACAGCCTTTTGAAGCCCAGTATTCCTGGAGTTTGATCATGATTGTCTGTAGATTCAAATTTATACCCCCCAAACGTGACTGATCAACAGTCCTTCGGTCACGAAAAAAATTAAAATCCCGTCCCCCTGGTTCATGACCATAGGGACGGGACATGTTCCCGCGGTTCCACCCTATTTGGCTCCGCTTAATGGTAAACAGAACCCTCTTCTTTGTTCTTCAAAAGCTCGAGAACGCCATTCACCGGATTCCCGGCCGGGCTTGCACCATCCCCGACTCGCTGAATGCTCCCAGAGAACATCCCGGTTACTTCTTTCTTTCATTGCTCCACTGCTATTCGATTATTAGAATATTAACAATCAGCCACGATTTTGTCAAGGACAGAGAGGGACACTGGTCGGCCTATGATATTGTCACCCTGTAAGCGGTCTGCCCTTCAAACCGCTCCCGTGTTTTAACTAAGAAAAGACACAAAAGGTCAGGTGGCGCAGGGGAATTCCACCCCTGCAC
>JAXHVH010000043.1:0-19681 GCA_034189085.1 Bacillota bacterium
ACCAGGAAGTCACGGGGTGTAATTTCACTATCGCCCACTTTAATTTTTTTCACGGCGTCGTCCATGCCGCAGGCCTGCAGGTTCAGCAGCAGAGTCCTCATCTCCCGGGGCACGCCAAATTTAAAAGTAACCCGGTTGCAGTCTATTACCCGGGGAATAAGCATTACTTCTTCGTGCTCAATGTTGATTACTTCCACATTACCGATACCGCCCGGAAAGGTGAATATCTCAGGTTCTGAAAATACTTCGCTACAGTACCAACCGCGGCCTTTTTCCCAGATTACCGGAGGATTGAGGCACTCTTCGATGGTGGTCCAGATAGAAAATCCGAAAGCAACACCCTGATGCCCGGGAATTTCATAGTTGTCGCCGTCGCGCACGTTGATTTCATCAATTGTATCGAAAAGATGTTTGTCGGCAAATCTGGCAAATACATCGGACATGCCGGGTTCAACTCCCGACCCGACAATAGCCATATTGCCGGCTTTTTCCCACTCTTCATGACGGGCAAACTGGTAATCGCCCAGTTTGACATTGGTCAGTTCAAATGGTTTTTGGGGATGCCTTTTGGAGAGGGTCATAGCGCAGTCCAGGTAGCCGACCCCGCATTCAAAGCAGGTATCAAAAATGGTTTCATTGAAAGCCGGTTCAACCGCGTTCATAACAAAGGTTATATCGTGTTTGCCGATCAATTTTTTTATTGAATCGGCATCTCCGGCATCGACCTGATCCGGGATGAACCTGGGGTCATCGCACATGGCCGCCACTTCTTCCGCTCTGGACAGCTCATAATCTGAGAGAACCACCTTCCGGGCCCAGTTTCCTTTTTCTCCGGCTCTTTTTATGATCATTGCTGTTGCCTGCCCCACTCCGCCTGAACCAACTATTAACAGCCTCAAAGTAATCCCTCCGCCTTTTTATTTTAATGAAGCGGGCGGCACAGCGAATTTTTCTACTGGAAGCCGCCTGCTTTGCTCAATCCTCAAAATCAGTTATGATTTTTGCCAGAAAAACTTGAGCATTTTGCTCATGTCTTCTCCGTCGAGAGTGCGCATCGGTTTCGTGGGTCCTTTTGCTGTAAAAAATACCCAGGAATACAATAATGAACAGGTAGATAAAAAGGAAAAGCAAAATCCAGTTAGTTGTTGAAAATACTTCAAGAATGCTGTCTTCCATTTGGTTGCATTACCTCCTTGAAAGTATTTTTGTTAGTTTAACCGTTGGATGGCTGGTTAACCTCCTGCAATACGGGGATTAACAATAACCGTTTCACCTCCCTTCAGCACAGCATCAAGGCCGGCTTTTTCTCCGTCAACCAGGATAAAGGATACTGAAGAGGTGGGTATGGAAAGCAGATCAAGCAGATCACTGACAGAAATCTCCCTGCTTTCGATCTGCATTTTAAAAGTATCCGCTTCCCTGCCGTATTTTTTAAGGGGCCCTTTCAACTGCAGTTTAACTATCACAGTACCAGCCTCTCCGGAAAAGTATCGTTATTTAAATTAATGCTTAAAGGCTTAGTTCTTTTTTCTTTTCGGCGGTAATTTTCCCATTCTCATCCCAGCCCCGGAGCTGGTAATACTCCTGGAGCATCTTTTCGTATTCTTCGCGGGGCAGCAGTTTGCCGGCGGTTGGGCCGGTGGAGAGCTTTTCAGTAAAAATCCGCTCGGGGAGGTAATCGTCTTTGCGTTCAAAGCCCTCCCTTTCGTTGAACAGGCGGGCCAGGTTGTAAACCCGTTCGCCGATCACGGTCAGCTCTTCAGGGGTTATTTCCCTTTCCAGAAGCAGGCTCAGTATTTCAGCCATTCTTTCGGTGCTCAGCGCCCAGAAGTCGCAAAAAATAGCCGAAAATTTGGCCGCATTATCATTTTGCATGTCAATTACCAGCCGGGCTTTGCCCTCAATGGTAAAGGGATCGAGATCGCCAAATGCTTCAACTGCGGCCGGCCAGGCCCGCATATGGCAGGCTCCCCGGTCAGCCGTGCCGTAGGCCAGGCCCATTGCCCAGGAACCGCGAGGTTCATAGCCGGGCATTTCCAGGCCCTTTACCTGCATGGCAAATTCCCGGCCCCCGTATTTATCTGCCACTGCCGCCACGCCGAGGGCCAGGTCGGCGCCGATACCCTCCCTTCGGGCAATCAGGGCCGGCACCTGCAGGAATTTTTCCACCTCGCCGAACCGGATCCCGAAATCGTGGATACCCTTTTCGGTAAGCTCCATGGCAAAAGCTGTAGTATTACCGGTGGATATCGTATCCAGGCCGAAATCATCACAGAGCCGGTTGAATTCGATTACCGCTTCCAGATTCCCTATGCCGCAGTTTGCACTGCACAGGGCCAGAGTTTCATATTCCGGTCCTTCAACGCGGGTTTTCCCTTCTTCTACGTAGTTGCCGCAGGCCAAAGGACAGGCGAAACAGGCTTTTTTGGCCTTGAGGGTTTTTTTTATCGCCTCCGCATTTATGTTTTCTGATTCGCTGAAGGTGCCGTCCTGGAAGTTACGGGTGGGCAGGATACCCGTGGACTGGCTCAACTCGACGATCATCGGGGTGCCGTCGCTGTAAGCCCACAGGTTGTCGTCGGTCATGGTGTCTTCCCGTTTTATTTTATTCATGGCCGCAGAAAATTTGCGGATGCCCGGCAGTTTCAGTCCGCCGGTGCCCCTGACAGCTATTGCTTTCAGATTCTTGCTGCCCATCACGGCGCCGATACCGCCGCGGCCGGCCTGGCGGTAGAGCTGGGAGTTGATGCAGGCCATGGGAAGCATATTTTCCCCGGCCGGGCCGATGGTTAAAATGACCACATCTCCGTGTTTTTCAGAAAGGGTAAATTCAGTTTCATGGGATCCTTTTCCCCACAACTCTCCGGCGCTGCGCAGTTCAATTCGGCTGTCTTCTATAAGCAGGTACACCGGCATCTTTGCTTTGCCTTCCACGATCAAGCCGTCATAGCCGGCGTATTTCAGCTCGGGTGCAAAATGCCCGCCGATTG
The DNA here is from genome assembly GCA_034189085.1 of Bacillota bacterium. GTDB lineage: Bacteria > Bacillota > Dethiobacteria > DTU022 > DTU022 > M55B129. The sequence goes on from JAXHVH010000043.1 coordinate 2,991, forward strand.
AGCAATCCAGGATGGTGCCGGTAGCCGGAGATTTTGCGGCTATGGCCAGTTTACCGCTGTTGGGGACAATGGTTCCTGTGGTCGGGCCGGTCATCAGGATCAATTTATTGTCTTCAGACAGCGGTTCAATACCCGGGGCCAGTTCTTCAAAAAGATACTTGATGCTCAGGCCTTTTCCGCCAAGGTAGTTGCGAGCCCACTCCAGGTTCAGCGGTTCGGAGGAGGCTTTCCCGTCAGTCAGGTTAACCCGCAGTATTTTCCCGGTGTAAGTCATTATTTTTCCACCTCCTCAAAGGTCAATGCTTCTGTCGGGCACCAGCTGGCACAGGTGCGGCACTGAACACATATGCCAATCCCTCTTTCTTTTTTTATAATTACTTTTTGGGGACAGATGTCAACGCAGAGGCTACAGTCGGTGCATAGTTCTTCGTTGAATGACAGGCGGCCGTTTTTGACAGTTATGGCGCTGACAGGACATGCTTCCAAGCACCTGAGACAAAGATCGCAGGTTTGCCCTTTGACTCGCAGGCCCTCGCGATCATACCGTGATGTTATTTTCAGACGGGCCAGACGGGGATTGAATTTTTGTTCATTCTGGGCACTGCAGGCCAGGTGGCAGAGGTGACAGCCAATACATTTTTCAGCATGAAATGCTAATGCTTTCAAAAAGGATCCACTCCTTTCCGGCAGTATATTAAAATAAGATCAGGGATAACCTTTTTTCAGCATACCAAATACTGTCTGAATCAGTTAATGCCGGCTGTCTGATCAGTTCAATCGTAAAAAATGGCTGTGTCAGCTTGATCAGGTTCATTGCCAGGCACAGCCCGTACAAGACTCGGTTAGCTGAAGTTGCACGGGCTTGCTGCTTAAACCGGTTGATTGGTGCTGGGATGCATCAGGATTAGGGCGCCCGGGTATTATACGGCCTTAATTTTTAAAGTGGTCAGGCTGCTAACGCTTCACTATTTTTCCTTAATAATACTTTAATCAATAATTATATTGCAATAGTAGTGCCAAATATCAGAATCTGGAATGGCTCCAGTAGCTAATACCGCCGGAAGATTGCTGTCAGGCAGAGAAGGTATGGACTGCTCTTAAAGTTATCCCGTAAATTAACCGAAACATGATCATGGTGAAATAACCTTCTTTCTCGATTATGAGAATTATTTCTTTTTCAGGGAAGGTGATTAACCGGTGGTGACGAATATTAATTGAACGGAAAGGCATGGAAAGGGGATAGCCAGGATGACCGGATTGATGCGTATTCAGCCCATGGTCCAGGATCTGGCCGGAGCACTAGCAGCGGCACTGTCAGTAGAGGTAGAGATAGCGGACAATGAATTGACTGTGGTAGCAGGAAGTGCCAGTTATGCGCAAAAAATCGGGCAGAAAGAAGAATATGGGAAACTGGAAGGCGATTTTTTGTATGCCCGGACAATAAGAACCGGAAAATCTTACGTGGTCAGTGAGCCTGGGAGCGACCCCGGATATGACCCTTCTTCCCTGGAGGGAACAACCCCGGAGATGGCAGAAATCTGTGCGCCGATTATGATGGGAGAGCAGCCCATCGGCGTAATCGGCCTGGTTGCTTTTACTGAAGAACAGAGGCAGAATCTTCTGGTTAAACCCAGCGCCATTCTCGATTTCCTTAAGCACCTGAGCAGGTTTTTGGCAGCCAAAGTTGCCGAAAGTGAAGCGGTTGATCACCTGACCCGCTTATCCAACGAGTTAACCACTATTTTAGAAACTATTCATGAAGGAGCACTGGCAATTGATGGTCAGGGAGTGGTAACCCACTGTAATACAACGGCGGAGAAACTGCTCAAAGTAAAAAAAGAAAAAATTCTCGGCAAAAACCTGGCTGATTTCTGGGTGGATACGCCGGCTCTTGATGTTTTAAAGACGGGTACTGAATATATAGAAAAAGAAGAGATCTACCAGGTCGGCAAGCGCCAGGCATTGCATTTCATTGTCTCGGTACGCCCGATTCCGGGAACCGGCAGGCCTGAAGGGGCGGTTATTTCTTTCCGCGATATTGCTGAAGCCCGCCGCCTGATCAATGATCTCAGCTCAATGGACATGGAGTATACGTTTGACGATATAATCGGCGAAAGCAGGGTTATTAACCAGGTTAAAGAACAGGCCGTAAAGGTAGCAGGAGGAAATTCGACCGTTCTGATAACCGGTGAAAGCGGTACCGGCAAAGAGATATTTGCCAGGGCGATCCATACAACCAGCCCACGCAGCAAGGGCCCTTTTATCAGCATAAACTGTGGAGCAATCCCGGAAACTCTCCTGGAAAGCGAACTTTTTGGCTATGAGGGAGGTGCTTTTACGGGGGCAAGGAAAGAGGGTAAAGCGGGTAAATTTGAGCTGGCTGACGGCGGGACTATTTTTCTGGACGAGATAGGTGAGATGCCCCTGCACCTGCAGGTCAAGCTTCTACATGTCCTGCAGGACAGAAGAGTTGAACGAGTGGGCGGTTCTAAAAAAATCCCGGTTGACGTGCGGATTATAGCCGCATCCAACAGGAATCTTGAAACAATGATGCATGAAGGGAATTTCCGCAAAGACCTTTACTTCCGGCTCAGTGTTATTCCTCTACACATACCCCCGCTCAAGGAGAGAAGGGAAGATGTCCCTGCGTTGATTGAGCTCTGTTTAAGAAAATATTCGGCTATGCTTAACAAGCAGAATCTTTCGATGGAGGAAGAGGCGATGAAATGCCTGATTAATTACCAGTGGCCGGGAAATGTCAGGGAGCTTGAAAATGCGATTGAATATGCCGTGAATATGACCGGGGATAACTGTATCAGTTTGCACAGCCTGCCGCCCAGGATTCTGGAATCGAATCTCCAGGCCGTTCCCCATAATGAAACGCCTCTCAAAGATCAAATACGCCTTTATGAACGCAGGATTCTGCAGGATTACCTGGATCGATACGGCAGCACGGTTGAAGGGAAAAATAAAATTGCTGAAAAACTTGAGATCAGCCGGGCTACCCTTTACCGGAAGCTGGCCGAGCTCGGCCTCTCAAGCAAATAAAAGGAGGCAGATCAATGTCCACCGCGGAATGGAACTGGTATGTTGAATAATCAAGTGCTTATCACGGCTACCTTTACGCTATCAGGCGTCACCTATTCAGCGGCGCGACCCCTTTTCAGCGAGTGAATATTGTTGATACTTTTACCTACGGCTGGCTGCTTATTTTAGACGGTAAGACCCAGTCGGCTGAATTCGACGAACATATTTATCATGAAGCGCTGGTTCATCCGGCGGCAGTAATGCATGATAACCCGAGGAGAGTAATGGTCATAGGTGGTGGAGAAGGGGCTGTGCTGCGCGAGCTCTGCCATTATACGAATATTGCATGTATCGTCATGGTTGACATTGACGAAACGGTTGTGGAAATGTGCAGGCAGCACCTGCCCGAATGGCACCGGGGATGCTTTGATGATCTCCGGGTTCAACTTTTTCATATGGATGAGCGGCGCTATCTGGAAGACAATGATCAAAAATTTGATATAATCTACAGCGACCTGACGGAGCCTTATGAAGACGGCCCCTCAAAGCTTTTTTTACCTGTCAGTTTTACGAGATAGTCAGAAATAGGCTGAAAAAGAATGGTTTACTGGTTGTTCAGGCAGGCGGATTGAGCCTCGATTACTTATCTATACATGCCGCGATCAGGGACACTCTTAACTTAACTTTTAAAACAGTCCGTTCGTAACATACCTTTATCCCTTCCTTTGACTGTTCCTGGGGCTATATCATTGCCTGTGGAAATGATTGCCTCATTGATCTAAAGCGGAATGAAATCGATCGCAAGCTAACTCCTGTGGCCAGCGAGCTCAAATTTCATGATGGTGAAACTCATGAAGGAATGTTCTGTTTGTCGAAGGATATCCGGCAGGCCCTGAATGATGATCGGACAATCATCGAAGACGGGAAGCCGGTATCCTTTTAAAACGGGCAGGGATGACGAAGTTTTCAAAGCAAATCGTCACCCGGTTTCTCACTATTGATAACAGGAGAAAGACCATTCTTATTATTTAGACCTCAGTTAATTATGGAATTGAGAAAACCCTGCATGCAAAATTATTAAATGATACGTGGAAGAAGAGCAGCTGCAACCATGGCCAAGCCTGTCAGCTGGTAAATCTGGACTGTTTTAGCGTTTGCTTCAACCAGTTCGGGTATGTTGTCGTAATGCCTGCGGGTGACTGTTACTGCCCGGATAACCATGGGGATACTGACAAAAGTAAGTAGCCAAAAAAGATTTCGGCTGTAGAGGGCCAGGATAATGATGAAGAGATAGGCAAGGGCGAAGAGCAGTGTGTATAATGTGAGCCCTTTCTTTTTACCAAGACGTAAGACTCCGTTCATTTTGCCGCCTTTTAGGTCTGCTTCATAATCAGGGTATTGATTGATCCAGAGGACATTGGCTATAAGAAAGCCCAGAGGAAGAGAAGCAATAATTACCTGTGTGGTAACGGTGTGAGTCTGAACCAGAAAAGTACTGATGGTGATCAACGGGGCGAAAGTTAAACCGACAATCAGTTCGCCGAGACCCCGGTAAGCAAACTGTAGAGGGGGCAGGCTATATAAAAGAGCAAAAAACGCCGGCCATCCCAACCCAGAAAACGGAAAATTCCCTTGCCAGAATAATTAATAGACCGAGCAGGCATCCCATTAGGACTGTGATAATACCGATGATTAGATTTTCCCTGAGAGTGAGGGCTCCGTCGACGATCGTCTTTTTCCCACCGCTGTAGGAAGTTCGTTGGTCGTCTGTAACATAGCGATCAACGCCGCTGAGGTAATCGACGTATTCATTAATGGCGTTTTTGCCAATTTCAAGGAAGTAAACTGCAGCTGCCCCGATAAGAAACCAGCCCCAGCAAAAGCTGTTTTGATAGGCATAGCTGAGAGCCGCCCCGTCGGCCATCAGCACAGTTGAAGTGATCCATATTTTCGGATCGGCAATTTGCCAGAATCCATTCCACAAACGCTGTCCTTGGTTTATTCCCATTGGTCACTCAACTTTCTCCGGAAAGATCAGTCTGCCCTTCGTCAAGGCCAAAAGCATGGTGGACAGCTCTCACTGCCAGTTCACCATATTTTGATTCGACGACGCAGGAGATCCGATATTCAGAAGTGCTGATCATCTCAATATTAATATTTTCATCAGACAGTGATTGGAACATTCTGGCTGCCACACCCGGATTTGTTTTGATGCCGATGCCCACTGCCGATACCTTGACAATATTGTTGTCAGCCAGCATTTCAAGAGCATCAATCTGACTGGCCACCTGGCTGACAAGCTGTTCGGCTTTCTTCAGATCGGTTGTCGGAATTGTGAAGGTAAAGTCGGCATATCCGTCGATGCTCGCATTTTGGATGATCATATCCACATTTATCGAAGCATCAGCCAGTGGTGAAAGGATCTGATAGGCAATTCCCGGGCGATCGGGTACTCGAATCAGTGAAATCTTCGACACGTTTTTTTCAAGTGTAACTCCTTTAATGATCGAGTTTTCCATGACTTCCTCCTCGTTAACAATCCAGGTCTTTTTATCTCCGCCAAATGATGACTTGACGACCAGCTTAACCTGATATTTTTGGGCCAGCTCCACAGATCGTGAATGAAGCACTTTAGCGCCCAGGCTGGCCAGTTCCAGCATTTCCTGGTAAGATATTTTTTCGATGTGACGCGCCCGGGGGCATATTCCGGGGTCTGCGGTGTATACTCCGTCAACGTCGGTGTTTATTTCGCAGCAGTCGGCTTCAAGGGCAGCGGCCACAGCTACAGCCGTTGTATCTGAGCCACCTCGGCCCAGGGTAGTGATAGATCCTTCTTCGCTGATTCCCTGAAAACCTGCAATGACCGGTATGATTCCTTCATCAAGGGCTTTACGCAGGACATCAGTGCCCACACTGATGATTCTGGCCCGGGTATGATTCTGATCAGTTATGATCGGCAGCTGCAGGCCCATGAACGATTTGGCCGGACAGCCGAGGCTTTCCAGAGTAATAGCCATCAAAGAGGCACAGACCTGCTCGCCAGTTGCTGCGATGACGTCCTGTTCTCTGTTCGGTGGTTGGGATGTAACCTCTGAAGCGAGGTCAAGAAGGCGATCTGTCTCGCTACCCATTGCTGAAACGACAACAACAACCTGATCTCCCATCGTTTTTGCCCTGGCAATCCCCGTTGCAACATTCCTGATATGATCAAGTGTGGCAACCGAAGTGCCGCCAAATTTTTGAATAATTAATGCCATGTTCCCACGCACCTTTGTTTTGAAACTTGCTTTATCCAGTTTTAAATGAATGCACTTATTTTCTCATATTTACGCCGGCGGCACAAGTATTATTTAGTTAAGTCTATGCACTTGTGTAAAAACGAGGATCTATTTCTCCTCACCTTCGGTCAGAATGCAGTTGACGAAAAACAACCTAATCGGGAGGAGATTTGAAATGGTTCAATACCAGATTACTGTAGATTCGGAAACTCTGCACCAATTTTTTAAGGCAAAATCGAACGATTCGGGAGTGTCAGCGATGCTTGAATCAGTATTAAACCAGATTTTAAGGGCCGAATCTACCGAGCAGCTGCAAGCGGAAACATACGACTGTACAGATGAGCGACAGAGGGACCGTACCGGTCTTGACGGGAACCTGTTGACTAAGGAGGCTGTCTTTCTTCGCGCAGGTGCAGGTAACTGGGCCTTGTGCATTTTGTATGGGTATACCTTAGGAACAGGAGATCTCAAGTCTATCCCGGGAATCAATAATTTACAGCATTTCAATAAAAGCCTCAAGCCTGGTCATCAAAGCTTCTGCAGGCTCGAAACTGTAATTGTCGTCGATCAAAAGCATCGGTATTCCCTCTTTTTTGAGAAGATCCCGCAGATCGGGGTAGTCGAATTTGTGGGGATCACAAAAGGAAATTATATATCCCACAACACCGTCAATATCATATTGGTCAATTCTCTCAAGCAAATAATCGAAACGTTTAATCCCCGGTCCCCGGTCAGTGCGCGGACACTGGAAGTCAATAAAATATTGTTCAAGAAAGCCATTATAGAGATCTCCGGGCAGAGGAATATTTTTTTCCCAGAGGCGCATTCCTATGCAGGTATCGTCAGCGACCACACTGCCCCCGGCTTTCTCGATCAACCGGTAAAGGGCGGGATCATCCATAATACTGCCCCAGCCCAGGATGCGCGGTCCGGTGGTCTGTTCGTTATGGCGCCGGCGAATTTCGGCCAATGTGGTTTCCAGAAGGAAGGAGAAGTCTTCAGCCGGCATAACTCCGCCGGCCAGCAGCAAATTAAGCATCTCGCTGCCTTTTATCAGGGGAGGATTGACCCGGCGCAGGGCGTACAGATCGCGGATCAGGGTGCGGTTGTGGTTGTAGCTATCGATTTCTTTTCTTAGGGCGGTTTCCGTGATTTCCTGCCCGGTGAATTTTTCCAAACTATCCTTAAAAAAAATGAGCTCCCGCTTGTAAAAACGCTGCGCCCAGGGGGTTAACTGGTGAGGGACATTGAAAAGATAGGAATAGGGCAGGGGATGGTAATAGTTCCAGATGCCGTAGAGGCGTTGAACCATATCGCAGCTGTGAGAAATTACCAGGCCGTCCAGAAAATCGTAATCGCCCCTGACGGCGCGAGCCAGTATGTTACGGGCATATGCACATCCGTAAGGTTCGATATAGGCGTCGGCTTCGGAATTGTCGCCGCCCGGAATACCTGTCAGACGAAAGGGAAGGGCACCTGCGGCGCTGATCATTTCCGGTGGAGCAAAGCAGCAGAGATAACCGATAACCGGTTTACCGCTTTCCTTTTTAAGCCTGCGTATCCTCCGGTTGTTTTCGGCGATGGTCGGATTTTCTTTAAACAGGTGGTTATCGCTGTCTTCCATCTCATCTGCCTCCTTGTTTTGCTTTTTCCACTGTTTCCAGAAATGCATGAAGCCGGGTTTTGATCTGAGCGTCAGACCAGAGACGGGGATCGGCCATGTCACTTTCAAAGATCAGTGAAGGAATCCCTAACTTGGCCAGCCGGTTTTTAGTGTGTACCTCGCCAAAGGATATAGCCCGGCAGGAACGGGTTAAATTCATTATAGCACCGTCAATTTTAAAATCGCGGACCAGCTCTTCAAGAAGACTGCTGCCGACAAAACCGCCGAACACGGCGGGATTACAGATCTCGGGCATTGCTTCGGCTCCATAATCATGCATCCACACTGCCCGCTGCCAGGTTCTCCTAACGATTGCTTCCAGGGGATCGCTTACGTCAACTTCGAAGTAATCGCCAACATTGTATGTCGATTCATAAACAAATACCGCACCAAAAGATTCGAGGTAATTAAAAACTCCCATGTTGAACCACGGCGGCAGGCCGAACCAGATAAACCTGTATTTTTCATCTTCAACGATTCCTTTTTTCATCGCGGATCGTTCTTTTACTTCTTCGTACATTTCACGGTAAAAATCAACTGCTTCTTGTTCACCCACCAGATACATCTGGGGGATAATGGCGTGGAAATAATCGGTTGAACCCATCGGTGTGGGAACATTTTTCCGCAGGCTCAGGGTGTCCCGCCAGTAGGCCAGGGCTTGATGGGAAAGAATGAGGATCTCACGAAGGTGATGGCGATCCAGTTTCTTGCCTGTTTCCCTTTCCAGGAATTTAATCTGCCCTGCCAGGTCTTCACGCAGCAAACAGAGATAATGGTTTTCTATCCGCGGGTCCCGGGGGTCGACATCCCAGGGTGGGGCAAGGGGATCACTGCTATACACAGGAACATTGAAAAAGCGGGTGGCGATTGACTGGAACCATTTCCAGCGGGGTTCACAGATAAAACCGGAACCGAGGAGCATAGAAGGTGTGCCCATACCGCCGGGGAGAGGTGATTCAGGAGGTGCTTCTCCTTTTTCAACAAACAGTTTGCAGTAACCCATCGTATTGGTAACGTACGAACAGAGCTCCGTGGAGTAGCCGTCTGTTTCAGCCACTTCTATGAAATGTGGAGCGATCAATCGGCTGGCGCAAATAGTGCTGAAATTCTCCGGCCATTCAAAAAGTAGATCAAAAGCCTTCAGCAGTTCAGGTGGTACTCCCACCATACACCAGGCCAGCGGTTCATTGTTGAAACGGCGCTCCATCATCCGCATGAAAAAACGCGGCAGCATTTCTTTCATTTTACGGGTCGTATCAAGATGGCGGTTAGCCCTTGCCATTTCACTGTTTCCCATGGATTTTCTCCTTTTGCTGAGATAATCTCTCTGCCGACATTATTTCTGGATGGGAACCATTAATCCTGCTGCCGGGAAAACGTTGTCCTGCCGCGGATTTTCATATTTTTGAGGTTGTTTTCGTGTTGCTTCTAGCCGGTATTACATTGACAGCTGTCGGTAGACGTGTTAATTTATTACTACTGAAAAGACAAGGGGAGAGATAAAGATGAATAAACTGAAACTGGGTCTGCCGGCAGGAAGCTTGCAGAACACCACTCTGGAGATTTTTAAAAAAGCAGGATATAATATCCAGATTGGTGAGAGGTCCTATTATCCCTATATTGATGATGAGGAAATTGATTGTATCCTCATGCGGGCCCAGGAGATACCGAAATATGTAGAAGACCAGGTTCTTGATGTTGGCCTGACCGGTAAAGACTGGATTACAGAAACGGGAGCCGATGTTCAGGAACTGGCTGATTTGAATTACTCCAAACGCGGTTTGCGTCCAGTTCGTCTTGTTCTGGCCGTGCCCCAGGATTCGCCCATCACTAAAGTTGAAGATCTGGATGGGAAAAGGATAGCTACCGAACTGGTAGAAACTACGCGAAAATACATGCAGGAAAAAGGGCTTAAAGCCTCGGTTTCTTTTTCCTGGGGAGCGACAGAAGTAAAACCGCCGCTTTTGGCCGATGCCATAGCTGAGCTGACTGAAACAGGCCGCTCATTGAAGGCCAACTACCTGCGGATTATTGAAACGATCCTTGTATCAACACCCAGGGTGATCATGAATCATAAAAGTTTTGAAGATCCCTGGAAAAAGAAAAAAGTGGAAAGAATGGTTACCCTCCTCAGGGGGGCTTTGATGGCTGAACAAAAAGTAATGCTGAAAATGAATGTTCACAGTGACAATCTGGAGAAAGTACTCAACCTGCTTCCTGCTCTGCGCAAGCCTACAATATCAAACCTGTGCGACGATGACTGGGTAGCCGTGGAGAGCGTAGTTGATGAAAGAAAAGTGCGCACCCTGATCTGCGAACTGCAGGATGCCGGAGCAGAGGGGATTCTTGAATTTCCGATGAACAAGATCATTCCTTAATCTTCAAAACAAGAAAGAAGAGGTAAACTAATGAAAACTGAAAATGAAAGAGAAAAAACCGCAGGCCGGTTTTTTCAGATATTTAAGCCGCAGTTGCTTGTTGGTGCTGTCATTATCCTGGCGGCAGCCGTGATCGTTCTGGCTGTTCTCGTTGCCCGCCAGGGCTCATCAACAACCGAAGCAGTAGCTGTTGTTAATGGCGAAGAAATTACCAGAGATGAGCTTTTTGAAACAATGTACAGTCTTTCCGGGACCGAGGCTCTCGATGAACTGGTTACCAGAAAATTAATCGAGCAAGAAGCGGTCGAAAAGGGGATTGTCATTAGCGATGAAAATATTGATGCAGAAATTAAAGCCATTGTCGATGAAAATTTTAATGGTTCGCAAGAAGAGTTTCAGTCGGTTCTAGAATATTATGGCATTACCATGGAGGCACTGCGTAACGATACCCGCCTTAACATTTTAATTGAAAAATTAGCCGAACAGCGAATTGACACTTCAGAGGAAAAAGCCCGCCAGTTTTTCGCGGACAACCCCGATCTGTTCAATCAGCCTGAAGAAATCGAAGCCCGCCATATCCTGGTGGAGACTGAAGAGGAAGCGGCCGAAGTTGTCGCCAGGCTAAATGAAGGTGAAGATTTTGCCGAGCTTGCCAAAGAATATTCGACAGATCAATCCAACAAAGATGAGGGCGGTTACCTCGGTTATTTTGAGCGCGGAGAGATGGTGGAACAATTTGAAACGGTTGCTTTCAATCTGGGTGTAGGAGAAATCAGCGAACCGGTTGTTACCGAGTTCGGTTATCACATCGTCGAAATTTTGGACCGCCGTGAAGAAGAAAAGGCTGTTTACGAAGAAATAAGAGATGAGGTTTTTGAAATGATGACTGATGAGCAGATGAATGAAGAAATCAACCTGATCCTGCAGGAACTTCATGAAAAAGCGGAGATTGAATACCTGCTCTAAGCACTATTATTTTGATGAGAGGTCAAGCCCTGGTTAATAATCTTTTATGGCGTCGGGAACGGGCCAGTGCAATTGCCGAGTCGTGAGCCCTCTGCTCAAGAGAGTCGTCCAGACTTGCCAGTTTAACCGGTGCTCCCCGGTAAGAGAGGGCTTTTTCGAGCAGATAATCTGTCAGCCAGGGATTTTTTGGAAGAAGTGACCCGTGTAGATAGGTGCCGATTACATTATTGTATACGGCACCTTCCGTTTTATCCGAACCATTATTGCCAAAGCCTGTTAAAACGGTGCCAAGGGGCTGCACGGAGGGCCCCAGATAAGTTTTGCCGGCATGATTTTCAAAACCCACCAGGGTCCGGGGGGGGTGCCAGAGAGGACAGCTAATTATTGCATTGCCGATTAAACGTCGGGAGCCTGCTTTTGTATAAAGATCAATAATACCCAGCCCTGCGAGTTTTTCACCTCCAACTGCCACATAATAATTTCCCAGAAGCTGGAATGAACCGCATACGGCGAAGATAACCATACCGTTTTCTGCGGCGCTTTTTAATTCGCCCCTGCGTTTTTTTAAATCCTCAACAATTAATTTTTGATCACTGTCCTGTCCCCCACCCATGAATAGGAGATCACAGCTGGAAAAATTGATGTTTTCTCCAGGTTTGATGGAAACGATTTCGATGGCGATATTTCGCCATTCGGCACGGCAACAGAGAGCGAGCATATTACCACGGTCACCGTAGAGATTTAAATGTTCGGGATACAAGTGAAACAATCTTATCCTGGCCATGATTAATCCTCCCAGTAGGGTTTGCCGAGGCCCATTTTGTTAAGATGGCGGCGAATTTCAAGCATGGCTGTGTATGAGGGCAGAATCAGGAGAGTGCTGCCCGGTGGTATGTTCTGCAGGGCTGTTGAGAGAGCCCTGGCCGTGTCTTCTTCAACCGGGATACGGGAAGAATCAAGGCCCGCATATTTTAAACGCACTGCCATATCCCAAGCTCTCAAGCCGGAAACTGTCACGTAAGCTAATCTGTCCCGGGCATCGGCAATTTGTTCAAAATCAACATCCCAAAGCCACGAAACATCGGTCCCATCAGCAATTTTATCGTTGATTGCTACCAGAAGCCCCAGGTTTTCTTTTCCCGAAAGCAATGTCCGCAGAACCTGATTGGCCCCCACAGGGTTTTTAATCAGGGCTACAATAATTTTTTTCCCATTTAAAGTAAATTGCTCCATACGCCCAAAAGAGGGGGTTGCCATTTCCAGGGCTTCACCGCTTATTGAAGGTGGTATTCCTGCGGCCAGGGCTGTGGTGAAAGCAGCCAGAACATTGTAGAGGTTATAGATGCCCGGCAGGATAAAACTAAATTCTGTGGATTGATTGGTAAAGGTAATCGAGAGGCTGGACGAGCCATCGGAATTTATAATCTGTTTTGTGAGGGTTACGTCAGGCTGCGGACGTTTAAAATCACACGTGGGGCAGTAATAGTGGCCGAGATGGGCGTAGTATAATCGACTGTAATTAAGATTACTGGCACAGCGGGGGCACATTTTAAGGTCCCGGCCTGTATTGAGAGAATAATCGGCAGGAGGATCAATCTCCAATCCATAGGTCCAGCGTCTTTTGCCTTCGGTAGTTTCAAGGGCCACGAGAGTTGGATCGTCGGCATTAATTACTTCAAATCCATTTTCCGGCTGAGCCTGCAAGCCTCTTGAAATTGATTCTTGGATGTGGTCAAGTTCACCGTAGCGGTCCAGTTGATCTCGAAAGATATTTGTGACGACCGCCCCCCGCGGTTTGATTTCTTCAACCACACCGGGGAAGGCCCCCTCGTCGACTTCCATTACGGCACAGTCCCCGTTGAGAGAGGCAAACCAGGTGGCGTTTTCAATCAAAGTTGAGGCGACACCCCAGATCATATTTGAACCGGATCGATTACGGTTGCAATGCAGGCCGTGTTTTTCGAGAATGGTGCCGATGAGTGATGCGGTTGTCGTTTTCCCATTGGTTCCGGTAACTGTTATGACTCCTTCTCGCAAATATTCAACCAGGTGTGAAGAAAGTTGAGGATCAACAAACCGGGCTGCTCTGCCAGGCAGTGTTGTTCCTCCCCTCCCGAGGAACCTCGTAAGGATGATCAGCAATTTACCGATCCAGACTGCCGGGAGAGATCTGATTTTAAAAAGGCGGTTGTTTAAACCGCCTTTGGCTTCACTTGATGAATTTGAAATCAACTTAAATCGCCTACTTTAATGTAACTTACTCACTGGCCATGCACTTGACTAAATCTGTTCTTGTTACAATGCCAACCAGTTTGTCCGAACTGTCAATTATGGGGACGCGGTTGATATTGCGCCTGCTCATCAGCTGGGCTACCTCAGAATTGGGAGTATCCTTCCTGACAGAATAGACTTTCTTGGTCATCACTTCGGAGACTTTCGTTTTATGAAGCAGTTCAAAACCCGTTTTCAAGCTGGCCAGATCCGATATTTCGGCATAAGGAGAAATCCAGCCCGACAGGTTGGAAAGGGGAACCACGTTGAGCTGCTGTGAATAACGGATAATATCGGTATCGGAAATTATTCCGACAACCTTTCCTTCAGCATTGACAACCGGCATTCCGCTGAAACGATGTTCAACAAGCAATTCAAGTACTTCTCTCAGGGTGTGATCTTCAGTGACACTTATTGCCGGTTTGCTCATGATATCTTTGGCTGTGGACATGATAAACCTCCCGCTTTATTGGTAACTTTTCTACGGGAACCAGGAGTGAGTTGGTGCCGCTGGCCCCGCTGCCTGAAGCAAACTTCAAACATTTACTTTATTCTACGCCAGTTTCTTCTTTCCTGCTTGATAACTGAAGGACATAGAAAATCCGCCATGTTTTAAATCACGGCCCCCGGGAGGGCTGTAATTTTGTTGGTGCGCCCGGCATTGGGCGCAGTCTAACGGGTGGAAGTCCCGAACACGCCCGGTAGCGGGAAGTGAGGCTATAACAGTCCGGAAGGTTATGAAAAATAGAGGAAAGTTGCTTAACTATGTGTCTACAAAAACGGGGGAAGATCACCTCATGGATGTAGTTCGATTAGTAGAAGAGAAAGTCCTTTCAGCAACCGCAAAAGTATTAGGAATGATCGAAGGAGAAATGAGCTATTCCGGCTTCATCAACCGGTCCGTATCCAAATCGATAAGTCAAACAAAACGTCCCTTTGACTTTTCAACTTCAATGGATGATAAGCTACAGCATTATTTATTGAATCCCAAGTTTTTTGAGTTTCCGATAAAGAGTAGTTCTACTTATTTTTAGCGCACGAGCTAATTCGGTTTTCGTTTTATACTTACTTTGACCTTCAATATAAGCAAGCAAAATTGAACGTTCTTGCTCTTGTAATGAGTTACGTAAAGAACTTATTGAAATTCTATTCTTTTCTGGTTTTAAAAATTCAGGTAGATTTTCTGGTTGGATAAATTCATCGGTTTCCATATTTACACAGTATGCTATGGCATTTTCCAACTCACGGGCATTCCCAGGCCAGTTATAATGCTGGAAAGCATATAAAGCTTCCGGACTCAGACCTCTAATTGTTCTGTCAAGCTCTTTACACTGTTTTTGTAAAAAATGTTTAAGTAAAGAATGTAAATCTTCTTTGCGTTTTCTTAATGGGGGTATCTGTAGTGGAATAACACTAAGCCGAAAATATAAATCTTCCCTGAATTCTCCAATGGCAATCATTTCCTCAAGATTGCGGTTTGTAGCGGCTATTACTCTTACATCAAGTTTAATCGGTTTATTTCCCCCTATACGTTCCAAAAATTTATTTTCAAGGACATGAAGCAATTTTATCTGAAGGTATGGCAACATTTCACCGATTTCATCTAAAAAAATTGTACCCCCATTTGCATGTTCAAATTTTCCAGGCTTACCTTCTTTCCGTGCACCCGTGAAAGACCCTCCTTCATAACCAAAAAGCTCACTTTCTAAAAGGTTTTCTGGAATTGCTCCACAATTGATCTGAACGAATGGTTTATTCCGGCGGGGGCTGGCATTATGGATTGCCTTGGCAAATAGTCCTTTCCCGGTTCCACTTTCACCGGTTAGTAGAATAGTCGAGTTTGATTTGCTTGCTTTTTTGGCCTTTTCTTTTAATTGGTTAATTATTTCGCTGCAGCCAATAATGCTATTAAATGAATATAGATTTCCCTCAGTTGTCGATATCAGCGAGCCATCACTAATATTATACTCTTCCAAATATACAACTGCTCCGATTATTTTACCTGACCAGTGGAAAGGCCGGGCAGATAAAATGAGCTGTCTGTTGAGTCCTGTAATTTCTACATATTCAACATAATCTTTGTTTGAGTCAAGTACCCTCATGATAGGAGAGAAAGGCCATAAATCGGTTACATTTTTCCCGATAATGTCAGTTTCGTTATTATCTTTTATCAAAGTGATTGCTGCATTATTAACATATTTGATTTGCCCCCTGTCATCTACTAAAATAACACCCTGCTCCAATTCTGAAAGAATAGTTTCCAGTTCAATTGTTGTTATGGTAGCCTTTTCTCTAGCATTTTTTTCTGATGCCAGACTGGCAAGTAAAAATGCCATTCGCTGAATAAATGTCATGTATTCTGCTTTTTTCTCAAGAAGTCGTATCTTCTGTTCTGGAGTAAAGGCAACCAGTGCTATAATACCCAAAATTTGCTCATCTTTTCGAATTGGGCAGCATATCTCAGCCATTTCTTCTGGATTACCATTACGAGAATCAGGGTCATATTCGTTTTCAGAGGTATCTTCAACGATACTGGGTTTTCCTTCACGAAGTATTCTAGCATACAGATACGGCCCATTAGTTAAACCATTTTCTTCATAGCTACCAATTTCTTGTGTATATTTGCCTGTACCACCTAGAATAACTAATTCATTATCTACGATTTCTGTATCAAGTTCTAGAACAGAACCGATTGTTTGAGCAATTTGCTGAACCACAGGTTGAATAAATGAAAGCTTCACCCAAAAACACCTCGATTAGTGTTTAATATTTTGAAAGGAATTAGAAGAACGGGTCAACAGAAACAGCCAAAATAGCAACAAACCCTCATCGGCAGATCCGTTTGTCAAACCAAAAAGCAGGCGTAAAAAAAGTGGCAAAACGCCGGGAGGGCAAAAAGGTCGCGAAGGTAAAACCTTAGAGATGAGCCAACCCCTGACTGTATCGAAAAGCACCGGGTTAAAAACTGCTTTTGCTGTGGGGAAACCCTGGAAAATCCGCCCCCACCTGAAACAGCGATTAAGAAAAGGGGCCGCAAGAAACAGAGCAAGGCTCGCAACCTGCTTGATCGCCTCAAAGAAAACAAGCGGGAGGCTCTAGCGTTCATGT
>JAXHVH010000044.1:0-19599 GCA_034189085.1 Bacillota bacterium
TGTCAACAAAGACACCTCCGTATATGATTATTTTGAAAATGTTTTATTTTACAAGTACTGCGCTTTCGATCCTGCTACATATTAGCACTTAATTGCCTTTCTGACAAGTTAGAAGCAGTGCCACATGGTGCCGGTCCAATGTGTATTCTGCGATTTTTATCCGGGCGGTTGTCCTCGTTGACCGGACCTTTTTATCTAATTCTCTACTGAAATCGTTTTATCATATCCGGTAACGAGCAAACTTATGTTAAAATAATGACATGAAAAATCCTCCGGATCGTAAACAGCGCCTTATCCTGATAGTTGAGGATGAAGAAGATATCGTCAGGCTGCTCACCTTTCATTTGGAAAAAGAAGGGTTTCAAGTTCACAGCGTGGAGAATGGCCTGGCGGCGTTGGATTATGCCTTGCAGAACATTCCCGATCTGATTATTCTTGATATCATGCTTCCTGAAATGGACGGCCTTGAAGTATGCCGCCGTCTGCGCGGCAGTTTTTCCACAGCCGCGATACCGATTTTGATCCTTTCTGCCCGGCGGGAAGAACTGGATAAAGTGCTGGGGTTGGAGCTGGGGGCTGACGATTACATGGTCAAACCTTTCAGCATCCGTGAGCTGGTCGCCCGGGTAAGGGCTATGCTGCGCCGGCTGGAGCATAACCGCACATCTGAAAATGTAAACTCCGAAAGTAAACCAATCCGCATCGGGGCGATTGCTCTCGATCCGGAGCGCTATGAAGTCACAGTTAATGATGAATCACAAACTTTAACCCACAAGGAATTCATCCTGCTGCAGATCCTGATGTCCAATGCCGGAAAAGTTCTGACCAGGGAAGTTCTCCTGGAAAAAGTGTGGGATTACGAAACAGGAGTCGATACCAGGACCGTTGATGTTCATATTCGTTCCTTGCGCCGCAAACTTGAAGAAGATCCTTCCCGGCCCCGCTATATTGAAACCGTTCGTGGCTTCGGTTACCGTTTTGCTGATCGCTGAAAAACAGTTATTCCGCCGGCCTCTGTGAATTTGCCTTTCTCCTGCCTCGTCGTGGGCGAAGGAATGTTCATATTAGTTTTACCCCGGCAATTACATACCGGCGCAGTTTCAGCCACCTGAAAAATGTCCCTGGATCATAAAGTGCTTAATAAAGGGATAAGTATACATTGGGCTATTTCTGTCTGAAGGCAGTCTGGAGGTTGTATTGTATTGTTTAAAAGCATCCGCCTTCGTATGATCATCTACAGTCTGGTGGTTATCGCTGTTGTAGTTGCTGTACTGGGATTGTTTTTTAGCTGGTTTTTACACTATTTTTACATGCAAACCCTCCGTGACAATCTTTACATTCAGGCCCGTCTCGCCGCTACCCTTGTTGAAGAAATGATTGAAGAAGAGTCCTTACCGCTATCCATTGACAGGCTTTATGAGGATCTTGGGGCAGAACTGGGCATCAGGATGACCCTTATCGCAGCGGATGGCAGTGTTCTGGCCGATTCCGATGAAAATACGGTCAGGATGGAAAACCATGGTGATCGCCCTGAAATTATTGAAGCATCAAGGGAGGGCCTGGGTATCGCCAGCCGTTACAGTGCTACTCTTCAAGAAGACATGTATTACCTGGCGGTTCCCCTGCAGATTGAGGAAACCGGGACAGCTGCTGATAATAGCAATAGCCCGGCAATCATTCGATTAGCCCTGCCACTTTCAGCAATCAACCAGGCCATGGGCAATCTGCGTCTGTTTATCATCGGGGTTCTTTTTGTTGCTTTCCTGCTTGCCTCAGGGGCGGCGATAATTCTCTCCCGGAAAATAACTGAACCGATCGGCAAAATCAGTGATGCGTCAAGAGCTATAGCCGGCGGTAACTTCTCCCCTCCCCTGGAGGTTGGAGGTCAGGATGAACTGGCAGAACTGGCTTCAAACATTAAAGTAATGGGCCGTTCACTGGCCGGGCAGATCGGAAAAGTGACTGCCGAAAAAAATAAACTGGAAACGGTAGTTGACTCGATAAGCAGCGGCATTATTCTCACAGACCGGGAAATGAAAATCGAACTGATCAATCCGGCGGCTGAAAAGTTGTTTGATCTGAAGAGCAGTGAAATGATCGGAGTCCCCCTCAGAAAAGGTTTACGTTATTTCAACTTATCCCAATCTTTAAAAGCAGTTCACGATGACGGACGGAGCAGGATAATGGAGCTGGATCTTTATTATCCCAGAGCCGCAGTTCTTGAAACATACCTGCTGCCTGTGACCGGGGCGGCAGGTGAAATGATTGGAGTACTGCTCCTGTTCCATGAAGTGACTCAGCTGCGGACCATAGAAAAAATGCGCAGTGATTTCGTGGCCAATGTTTCCCACGAGCTGCGTACCCCTCTTACAGTGGTTCGGGGCTATACAGAAACAATTATGCAAGAAAATTTAAGCCGCCGGGAGCTGATGGATTTTTTACAGATCATTAATCGGGAAACAGAAAGGCTGGCCGATCTCCTGGATAACCTGCTTGATCTTGCTCAAATTGAAAATGAAAAAGGCCTGGTCAGGAAGAAGCCGATCAATCTTAAGTCGCTGATTGAAGAGGCTGTTGACCATGTTGAAGAGTTGGGAAAACAAAGGGGCACCATCCTGAAAACTGATCTGCCTGACAATGAGGTTGTCGTCGAGGGGAATCATGAATGGCTCAGCCAGGCCCTGATCAATATTTTGGAAAACAGCATCAGGCATGGCAGGGAAAACGGCATGGTCACTGTTGAGCTGATCTGCAAGCAGCAGACGGCTTTTGTCGAAGTTACCGATGACGGTCCCGGTATTCCAGAGAACGATTTGCCTTACATATTCGAGCGGTTCTACAGGGTTGACAAAGCCCGTTCCCGTAAAAGCGGAGGCACCGGCCTTGGCCTTTCTATTGTTAAACATATCATGGAAGCTCACGGTGCTGATTATCAGCTTCTGAGCACCGAGGGTACAGGGACAGTATTTCGTTTTTCTCTCCCCTGCTGCAAAAGTTAATGGTTTAATAGAGATTTAACTTAAATTTTACATAAAGCTCTCTCATTTTTAACCCTGATCAGTTATTCTGAGCAGGGTTAAAAAATATTTAGGGAGGAAAAAGATGAACAGAGCAAAGTGGTTGACAGTATTTATAGTAATCATGCTGGTGGCCTTGCTATTTGCATCAGGCTGCGGGCAGGGAGAGAATGCTGCTGAAGAGCCGGCTGCAGACAATGGAGATAGTCAGGGAAACGATCAGGGGAATGATGGCCAAGAGGTTTCCCTTATGATTGCCGGTTCCGATTCGGAAGTAAACCTGGTTACCAGGCTGGCGGAGGAGTACATGAATATTAATGATGGCGTTTCCATCGCCGTTACCGGCGGCGGTTCGGGAGTGGGGATTACCTCTCTTATCGACGGTGACATAGATATAGCCAATTCTTCCCGGCCGATGAAAGATGAGGAAGTTGAAGCACTGAAGGCTAATCGTGGTGAAGATGTTTATGCTGTTCGTTTTGCTGTTGATGGCGTAGCGGTAATTGTTAACGAGAACAATCCAGTAAGCGAGCTGACGGTTGAGCAGATTGGTGCCATATACCGCGGTGAAATTACCGACTGGTCAGAAGTGGGTGGTGAAGACCGCGAAATTACAATTTACGGGCGGCAGAGCACCTCCGGAACATATGTATTCTTCATGGAAAAAGTGGTCCAGGGAGACTATTCACCGGAAATGCGCAACCTGGCCGGCAATTCCGATATCGTGGAGGCAGTTAAAAGTGATCCCGGGGCCATCGGTTACTGCGCCATCGGCTATGCGACCGGTGAAGGGATGAGACCCCTCCTGGTTTCTGCGGATTCAGCTTCGCCGGCTTTTGACCCTACAGTCCTGGAAAATGTTACGAGCGGAGATTATCCCCTGACCAGGCCGCTCTACCAGTATGTGGCCGGAAAACCGGCCGGAACAATCCTCGATTTCTTCATCTTTGAGACAGGAGATGAAGGGCAGGCTATAGTTCTCGAGGAAGGGTTTTATCCCATTACTGCTGCCGATGTTGAATTTAACAGGGATGTGCTGCAGTAAAATCAGGGTAGATGCTACCGGATTGGACTATAGATTGCCCTGTATACCGTCAGCCCACACTGACGGTATACAGGGTGTCTTAATAGCTATAGAAAAAGAGTAAGTCATAAAGCGAGGAGGATTCTTTTGCCGGCTGTCACTGAAAAAATAATGAAAATTATATTCTGGCTCAGCGGAATGGCAATAATCTTTTTCCTGGCCGGGATCATGTTTACCCTGCTTTCAAACAGCATTCCGGCTTTTGAAGAGATAGGCCTGGGGCCCTTTTTTGCCGATGGGGTCTGGAGGCCTTCAGCCTTTGCCGAGCCGACCTACAGCCTTCTGAATATGATTCTGGGCACCTTCATGGTTACTGCGGGGGCCCTGGTCATTGCCGTTCCTGTAGGGATAGCCGCAGCTGCCTATTTATCTGAAATTGCCTCACCCTGGGAAAGGGAATTTTTTAAACCTGTTGTTGAAATTTTAGCCGGGATCCCCTCTGTCGTTCTCGGTTTTATCGGCCTGGTGGTCCTTGCTCCCCTGATTGCCGCTGCCTTTAATATTCCCAGCGGGATCAATGCCCTGAACGGGGCTATCCTGGTTGGGATTATGGCTTTGCCAACAGTCATCACCCTTGCCGAAGATGCCATAACTGCTGTCCCCCGAGAATACCGGCATGCTTCCCTGGCCCTGGGGGCAACCCGCTGGCAGACTATCTGGAAAGTAACCATACCGGCTGCTTTTTCCGGCATAACTGCTGCTGCCATGCTGGGGATGGGCAGGGCTATTGGTGAAACGATGACTGTTTTGATGGTTACCGGGAACATGATTGCCATGCCGTCGTCTTATCTGGATTCGGTCAGGACATTGAGCGCCAACATTGCCATAGAAATAGGAGATGTGGTTTTCAATTCGCTGCATTTTCATGCTCTTTTTGTTGTCGGTCTGGTTCTTTTCTCGATTACCTTTATCGTAAACCTTTTGGCCGATATCCTCATTCATCGTAAACCGGGGGTGAGCAGATGAACAGAATGAAGAATAACATGGGTGGCCGGGAGTGGAAGGGAGCAGAGCTCGTCGGTATGTGGTTCCTGCGGTTTTCTCTTATTCTGGTTCTTTTCGTCCTCGGGCTTATCATCTATGATCTGGTGAGCAAAGGCCTGGGAGTCATAAACTGGGAATTTTTGACTGAGCCGCCCCGGTTGGGGATGACTGAAGGAGGCATTCTACCGGCCATCGTTGGCACCTTCTATGTCACCCTGATCACCATTGCCTTCGCCGTCCCTCTTGGCGTGGCAGCGGCAATTTATCTTAACGAATATGCCATACAGGGGCGTATCACCAGGCTGGTTCGAATGGCCCTGCGCAACCTGGCTGGAGTGCCATCTATAGTATTCGGGTTGTTCGGAATGGCGGTGTTTGTCAAATTATTTGGCTTTGGCCCTTCTCTGATTGCTGCGGGTTTTACTCTTGGCCTGTTGACTTTACCGGTTACAGTTACCGCCTCAGAAGAAGCGCTTGCCACCGTGCCGCATTCCTACCGGGAGGGCTCGTTTGCCCTGGGGGCGACCCGGTGGCAGGTAGTGCGGACGGTTGTTTTGCCGCGAGCTATGCCCGGTATTTTAACCGGGACTATCCTCGGCCTGGCCAGGGCAGCCGGGGAGACAGCTCCCATACTGGCTACAGGCGCAGCATTTTTTTTACCTTACCTGCCCGACTCGGTTTTCAGCCAGTTCATGGCTTTGCCCTATCATCTTTTCATCATGTCCACGCAACACCATGACATTGCCGCAGTAAGGCCCATTGCTTATGGAACAGCCCTGGTCCTCGTTGTCCTTGTTTTTTTACTCAATCTGGTAGCGGTTGTTCTGCGCAGGCGATTCAGAAGCAGGGCGGCCAAAGGGCTCTAATAATATGGAATCAGAAAAGCCCGTTACCGGTGGGTATGGCAGGCTCAGGCCCGATTTTGAAATTATAAGAGAGGAGTGTGTGATGGATTCGTTGTTAAAGAATCCGACTGGCTATGCAGATTACTCTGGTACCACATATTGAAAATAAACTTTATTCTTCTCCAACAAGAGAGCCACAAATCGAAAATAGCTTTGCAGAGGGGGATTACTGCGAAGTAAAAGTGGAGCACCTCCAATTTTATTATGGCCGAAAACAGGCTCTCTTTGATATTAACGTGGAAGCAAAAGAAAAAGGAGTGACTGCCCTGATCGGCCCTTCAGGCTGTGGTAAAACTACTTTCCTGCGGGTTCTGAACAGGATGAATGACCTGGTCCCTGACACTCGTCTCGAAGGAAGGGTTTGCATACAGGGGCGGGATATTTATGATCCTTCCACCGATGTGGTGGAACTGCGCAAACAGGTCGGGATGGTTTTTCAGCAGCCCAACCCTTTTCCAAAAAGTATATACGACAACGTTGCTTATGGACCTCGTATTCACGGAGAAAAAAACAAAACAAGGCTCAGTGAAACCGTAGAGAGAAGTTTGCAGGGAGCTGCACTATGGGATGAGGTCAAAGATCGTCTTCAGGATCCGGCACTATCTCTTTCCGGAGGGCAGCAACAGCGGCTTTGCATTGCCAGGGTTTTGGCAGTCCAGCCAAAAATATTGTTGATGGATGAGCCTACTTCGGCTGTTGACCCCATTGCTACCCAGAGAATCGAGGATCTGGTCAGGGAACTCTGCCGTGACTACACCATCATCATCGTTACCCACAATATGCAGCAGGCGGCTCGTATTTCTGATTACACCGGGTTTTTTTTCCAGGGTGAGCTGATTGAATGGGGTGAAACCTCCCGTATTTTTACAAGACCCCGGGATCAGCGTACGGAAGATTACATCACCGGCCGGTTTGGTTAAGCCGATACAGGGAGTAAATGAGAAGCATGGATAAATGGGAATATACTGAAAGGAAAATAGTCTTTGAGGAGAAAATGAGTGGCCTCCAGGAGAAACTGCAGTACATGGGCAGCCTGGTTGAAGAGGCAATTGCCCTCTCCATAGAATCATTGAAAAAACAGGATTCGGATCTAGCCGGGACGGTGATTGAAGGAGACGATCGCATCGACGACCTTGAGCAGGAGATTGAAGAGAAATGCCTGGAAGTAATCGCTACCCAGCAACCGATGGCCCGGGACCTGCGTCGGGTAGCCACCCTTTTCAAGATGATTAACGATCTCGAAAGAATGGCCGATTACGCCACCAATATTGCCAAAATAACCCGGCGTATCGGTCATCAGCCCTTGATTAAGCCGCTGGTTGACATCCCCAGGATGGCTTTCTTAAGTCAGAAAATGGTTAAGCAGTCTCTTGATGCATATGTGCGTGAAGATGTGGATCTTGCCTTGACTGTGGGAACGGACGATGATGAGGTTGATCACCTTTTTGGGCAGATCTTCCGGGAATTGCTGACCATTATGATGGAAAACCCGAAAACAATTACCCAGGCTACACAGCTTCTTTTTGTTGGGCGCTGGTTAGAACGTATTTCCGATCATGCTACAAATATTGCCGAAGAGGTAATTTTCCTGGTTACAGGTGAGAAGAAAAATCTCAATGATTAGGGATTTTCACAGCGAGGATTTAATGTGGGTTTAGAAAAGTTTAAACTGACAGGGAGGGTTTTCTACAGCGATAGGATATCTTCCTCGATCACCGTGCAGAAGAGTTGCACCAGGCCTGGATCAAACTGGCTCCCCGCATTTTTTTGCAGCTCTTTTAGGGCTACCTCGCGCGGAATGGCCCGGTGGTAGGGCCGGTTGCTGGTCATGGCATCAAAGGCATCGGCAATTGTCAGGATGCGGCATTCAACGGGTATTTCCTGGCCGGTTGCGCCCAGGGGATATCCCTTTCCGTTCCACTGTTCGTGATGCTTGAGAATGAGATCAGCAATTCCGGACAAATTTGGTGTAGACATGGCGATACGGTAACCCTTTTCCGGATGTTGTCGAATTAGCTACCATTCCTTTTTGCTGAGCGGTTTTTTCTTGAAGAGGACTTGATCGGGAATACCAACCTTTCCCAGATCGTGAACCTGAGCCAGCAGACTTAAATTGAGGAGTTGTTTCTTCGAGAGGCCGGTTCTTTTTCCCATTTCAAGGCAAAGAAGTTCCACTCTCCGCGTATGTCCCTGGGCAATATAGTCTCTTTCTCCCAGAGTAGTCATTAATGAGCTAATTATCTGGGATCGTGCATCTATACCTTTGTGCAGCTTTTCCCGGTACATAAAATCATCAGCTTCTTTAAAAATCTGTTTTAGATCTCGCTGGCTATTATTTACCGTGGCCAAACCGATGGATATGCTCAGAGGTAGATCTCCAGGTTGATGCCTGTTGTATGAATCAATACTGTTTTTTATTCGTTCAACAATTTTCTTTCCTGTCTGAGAGTTAGTTTTTGGCAAAATAATAACAAATTCATCACCGCCAATACGGGCCAGAATATCTGCGCCACGCAGGGATTGTCTGAGTACTCCAGCGCATTCCTTGAGCAACCTGTCGCCTTGTTCATGTCCAACAGTGTCATTAAACAATTTTAAACCGTCCAAATCGGTGACTATAATAGTGATAGGATACTCCCTGCTTTTATCGAGCCGCTCCAGTTCATTTTCAAAGTAAGAGCGGTTATACAGTCCGGTGAGCTGATCGTGAAGGCTCAGGTATCTTAGTTTTTCTTCATACTTCTTGCGTTCGGTTATATCTCGTCCCAGTCCGCGGAACCCCTGAACGTTTCCTGTTTTGTCACGGATTACTGAAAGTGTCAGCTCACCAAACAGTTCTGTGCCATCTTTTCTGATCAGTTCCACGGTTAAAGCACGTTCACTTTTGCCTGTTTGCAATAAAGAAGAAAAATTTTTGTAGACAAGATCGGGGTTTTTACACAGGGAATGGTAATGTTTGCCTCTCAGTTCATCCGGATGGTAACCCATTTGTTCGGCAGCTGCATTGTTACAAAAAGTAATTTTGCCTTTCAGATTCACCTCAAAATAACCGTCTTTGATTGTCGACAGTATTTCCCTGTATTTCTGTTCCGATTTTTTCAGTTCTGCTGCCGCTTTTTTTTGTTCAGTAACGTCAGTGTACATAGCATAAGCCCCGTACACGGTTTCATTTTCTATGATCGGAATTCCCTGAATAATCATCTCAAGCGGTTGGCCTTCCTTTGTATAACGGGTCCCTTCTGTAGTAATTGTTTCACCGGTTAAAATTCTATTTGAAAAATTCCTATTGGTGGACCCCGGCTTGCTCTTGTCCAGGATATCATCGATGTTGGCACCTTTTATTTCGGAAAGTTCATAACCGAAAAGTTGAGCAAAACGGCTGTTAATATCGATTATCCTGTTGGTGGAATCGACAAAGGCGATACCATCCAGGGAGTTTTTAAAAAGAGCTTCCAGCTGACGGATGCGGGCCTTCAGCTCCTGTGCAGGGGTAGATGGGTCACCACTTATTTTTTTCAAAGACATCTTCCTTCCATTCGGCAGCCGGAAAGGCAATCATTGTTCTCCGGGTCTATGAACAAGTTTTGTACTTTGTCTAAACTGAAGGGGGAAATAAGTTTATCTGCTGCAACCGTCCGGCGGATTAGTTTTTACTGTTTTGCAAATTCAATAACTTCTTGGTGGAGTTTCCACGTCTTCCTTAATTTTGTTGTCCAACCAGTTTTGCAGGAATAAAAAGATCTGTTCTTTTTCCGGTTCATTATGCAGTTCATGAAAATAGCCGTCCCATAATTTTAGAGTGCAAAGGCTGGGAAGAAGGGACGCCAGTTCTTTTGATCCCGCCGCGTAAGTAATGCGATCGGCAGTTCCGTGCATGATCAATAAAGGCAGGTCGATGGAAGAGGCGTTTTCAAAAACGCAGGATATTGCTTTTAACATTTCTTTTCCAGCGCGCAGGGAAATTCGATTGTGAACGAAGGGATCCTGCTTATATGCTTCAATAATACTTCTGTCCCGTGAAAGTCCATCCAGATCAAGGCCGTTGGCAATACTCACCCTGGGAACAAGTGAGCCCAGGATTTGAGCAGCGAGGACTTTCCCCTTTTGCTCATTGACCATTGTTCTCAAACCAGGGCTGGTTACCACCGCCCCTTTCAGCTGGGGGTGGCGCTGTACAAGGTAATAAAGGACAAGGAGGCCTCCAAGGCTGTGCCCATAGATAAAAATCGGGTTCCCGGGGTACCGGTTCTGTGCCTGTTCAATCATGATTGTGATGTCATCGGCATAGCGGTCAAAGGAAGGGGTATCGCCGCGCTGCCCGTCGGAATTGCCGTGGCCGCGGAGGTCGAAAGATATAGTAACATAGCCTGACCCGGCAAATAAATCAGCCCAGTGGCTGTAACGCCCCGAGTGTTCGCCCAGGCCGTGAACGAGACAGATCACTCCCTTTTTTTGCACATCAGGTTCCCAAACTTGTGCAAAAAGGTTAACACCGTCTTCAGTCAGCCAGGTTGTTTCTTCATGTTTCAATAGACTTGCTCCTTATTATTGGGCTATGATAAATTAAAATCTTACCATCATTAATTATACAGTCGAGTCTGGTTTCCTCCTTTCTAAAAGAATTTCCATTTCTATCTAAACATTGTATTATGAAGTTGATGATTGGCAATCTTTTATGGATGAGATGGATTGAACCCCCGGGTGGCGTATTTACTATCCACTGGCCGTTGGTCGTTGGAAGGATATGATTCAAATATTTCCTTTATCAACCAGGCTGAAGAAAATCTCTACAATCCGGGGGGCGAAATGCTTCCCGCTTTCTGTGCGAATGTATTCAAGAGCTTTCTTCCTGCTCCAGGCAGGCAGGTAGGGGCGTTCGCTGGTGAGGGCATCAAAGACATCGGCCACGGCAAAAATCCTGGCGTCCAGGGGAATTTCTTCCCCCTTGAGGCCACGCGGGTAACCGCTGCCGTCCCATTTTTCGTGGTGACAGTAAGGAATATCGAGGGCCGGTTTAAGATATTCGATAGGGGAGAGAAGCTGGTAGGCAAAAACAGGGTGTTTTTTCATTATGACCCATTCTTTGGCGGTAAGTTTGCCCGGTTTATGAAGGATAGAATCGGGGACGCCCACTTTGCCGATATCATGGAGCAGTGCTCCACGGCGGATATGCACTCTTTCGGCAGATGAAACACCGGCGGCTTCTGCAATTTTAAGGGTCATGTTAGTTACCCTCTTGCTGTGATCATCCGTTTCATGATCGCGAAGCTCAAGAGCCTTGGACCATCCTTCCAGGGTGGCATCATAGGCCAGGGTTAACTCAAGATTGGCCCGCTGGATATCTTCAAAAAGCTGGCTGTTGTTGATGGCGATGGCTGCCTGCAGGGCCAGGCTTTCCAGGAAATCGAGCCAGTCTGACTCTTTCCGGAAAGGCTTTTTACCAAAGACTACCATCACTCCCCTTACTTCTCCCTTGGCAGTTAGCGGGATACCGATGCAGCCGGAAAAATGTTCCCCTTTCAGTCCCTGGAAAAGGTGATCTTTGCCCGGTAGCTCATTGATGTCATGGACAAGGATAGTCTGCCGTTCCATTACTGCATGCCCGGCCATTGATTCATGCAGTTCCAGGGGATATTTGTCAAGTGACTTATTGCGAAACCCTTTTGTTGCAGCAAATTCGAGGACCTTAAGATCATGATTGAACAGGAGCACTGCAGCTGCATCGACCGGGAGCTGGCTGACAAGGTGCTCCAGGAGAATATTCAAAGTTAACCGCAGGTCCTGGCTGGCGATAATGCTTGTATCAATTGTCCTTGTTGTCTGCAGACGCTGCAGTCTTTTTACCGCCTCTTCATGGAGAGTGATCCGGTGAATGGCAGTCCCGGCAATGTCTCCCAAAGTAAGAAGCAGCTTCAGGTTATCAGGAGTAATTCTGCGCGGCAGGGGCACGGCCAGGGTGAGGGTGCCGATTATTCGCTTGTCCACTTTAATCGGGATGGAAGCTCCTCCCCATCCCCCGGGGACGCTTTCAGAGTACTTAAAATATGGATCGGCGGCGAATTCCTCGGATATATAGGGTTCACCAGTTTTATAAATAATACCGGTAATACCTCCGTTTTGTTTCAAGCTGGTATCTTTTCGTTCCATAAACCACCCCCGCATGACGAAATGGCGCAGTAATTCACTGTCGTCATCATAGGGAAGAATGGCTCCGGCATCGGTTTCAAAAGCCTTGAGCGTTTCATCAAGGAGCAGGGAAAGCATTTCCTCAACCGTTTCTGCCGACCTCAGTGAGGAGGAGACTATGAAAAGCGCACAGGATATCCTATGCGCTTTAAAATGTGCTCAAATACGATTCATTTTATTCTATCGTCGGCAAAACTTTTCACCAGTGAGTAACACATCACCAGCATAATGAGCATGAAAGGAAAAGCCGAGGCAATGGAGGCAGTTTGCAGGGCGCCGAGCCCGCCGGCAACGAGCAAGACGGCGGCTACTCCACCCAGCAAAATGCCCCAGGCTGCTTTTAATTTGCGGTCTGGTTCCTGATCTCCACCGGAGGTAAGCATGGCTACAACAAAGGTTCCCGAATCGGCAGAGGTGATAAAGAAAGCGGCAATGAGAATGATGGCCAGGAGTGAGGTGACTGCACTGAGGGGGAAATTGCCCAGAGTGACAAAGAGAGCGCTGGCGATATTTTCTGAAACTGCTGAGCCGATACCGGCATTGCCCAGGATATCGAGATTAAGGGCGGTGCCACCGAAAATAGCCAGCCAGATAAAGCTGAATGCGGTTGGAGCGACCAGAGATCCGATGATGAACTCACGAATGGTCCGACCGCGGGAAATGCGGGCAATAAATTGACCGACAAAGGGGCCCCAGGCGATCCACCAGGCCCAGTAAAAGACAGTCCAGCCGTTTATCCAGCCTCCTTCGTTGATCGGATCTGTCCAGAGGCTCATGTAAATCAAATTTTGCAGGTAATCACCGATGGTACTGGTGAGCAAGTTGAAAATTGATCGCGTCGGTCCGAAGAGCAGTAAAAAAACCATAATCAGCAGGGCCAGGCGAACGGTATTATTGGCGATAAATTTGATTCCCTTTTCGATACCCAGAACGGCGGCCAGGGTGAATACACCGGTAATGACGGCAATAATCAAAATGTTAATGGTATTGTTTTCCGGTACACCGTATAACATATTCAGTCCGGTGTTAATCTGCATGGTGCCAAGGCCGAGAGAAGTGCCCAGCCCGAAGACTGTAGCGAAAACGGCCAGGATGTCGATAGCCTTGCCGATGGGGCCATGCACCCCTTCGCCGAGGATGGGTTGAAAAATGGAACTAATCAGGGCGGGCATTCCCTTGCGGAACTGGAAATAGGCCAGAGCCAGGCCGACAAGGGCGAATACAGCCCAGGGATGCAGTCCCCAGTGAAAGAAGGTGTAGCGCATCGCCAGTTCGGCGGAAGCGGCCGTCCCTGCTTCTCCGTAAGGTGGGCTCATGAAGTGGGTGATCGGTTCGGCAATGCTCCAGAAGACCAGGCCGATACCCATGCCAGTGGTAAAAAGCATGGCGAACCAGGCAGGAGTGGTAAATTCAGGTTTTTCATCATCACCGCCGAGTTTAATTTTGCCAAAGGGTGAGACTGCAATACCTATAACAAAAAGCAGAACAAAGAAGACGGCGATCAGGTAGAGCCAGCCGAAATTGACAGTTATAAAATTCAGGGCCCTTCCGGCTACCACATCAAGGTTTTCCGGGAAAGCGGCTCCCCAGATCACGAAAAGAAAAGTCAGCAGCAGGGAAATATAAAGCACTGTTTTTCCGACCGGGGCAGGGCGATCTTGTATTGATTCAGATTGGGGCATGGTATTCTCCTTTCTGTACAAGATGATCACGTGATGGTGAGAAGTATTTTATACGCTGGAGCAAATAATTGTCAAGCACTTATGCAAGAATTGTCAAAACTTTTAACTGATTGAGTTTTTATGGAATTAAATGGCCGTGAAATACATATTCTCAAGTCGGTAAGGGAAATCAACCTTGATGGTGAAGAGGTATTTCTTGAAACTTTCATTGATTTATCGGAGTGGAAAAATGTGAGGAAAGAGAGAATAAACAATGAAAAACGTTTCGGAAGAAATTTTCAGCACTGTCGACAACCTCATGTATAAAGATAAGCTCAAGAGAAGCAGAGAAACCCGCAGAGAAATTGTTGGGGCGATGCTGTCCATGCTATCGGAACGCGATGAGCCTGATGGCGATTTTAGAACCTGTGTTCGAGATATCTGTGCCAGAATGGGGCGACATGTGGGCTTGAACAGTGAAAAGATTGCCGACATCTAATCATTGTTTAACTGTTATTCAGAACTGCTGCCTTTAATTATTGGCCTTTACCGTTTTATGGTTTCATTAATTGGTCAGCAGTGGTTCCCGGTTTTTGCTTTTATCCGGATATTTTCTATTTAAAATTTGAATGTAAATGCAGGAATCAAAAAACAGGGGCATTTCCCTTTTACCGGGAATGCCCCTGTGGCAATGCTTTTTCGGTTATCCTATTTAGATGGCAACAACATTGGCTGCCTGTTTGCCGCGTTCGCCTTCAACTACGTCAAACTCAACCGCCTGGCCTTCATCGAGGGTTTTAAATCCTTCACTCTGAATGGCCGAGAAATGAACAAAGACATCATTGCCTTCCTCGGTTTCAATGAAACCATAGCCTTTGTCCGGGTTAAACCATTTTACTTTCCCCTGCATGTTTTAAGTCTCCTTCACTTAGAAATAGATCAAAAAGAGGAACTTCCGTCAAACTTCCTTCCCTTTATCTCTTTCTAAGCAAGGGCTAAAAGACAGTTTGCGTTATTCACTTCTTTTTAACACTAAAATAAACATTATCATACTTTGACAATCAATGCAAGAGCAGAAATTAATTAATTGGGCATGGCGCCGCGGTTACAGTGCTCTTTTACATTTTGTCTAAAATTTTTGAAGAAATTGAAAGTATTTCCCCATAATACAGGGAATTGAGATTGCTTTAGCGAATATGAACATACTACTAATCTGCGGGAGGGACAACGGTGAAAGAGCCAATTCAGATTTGGTCCGAAGTGGGGCAGTTAAAAAAAGTATTGCTACACAGGCCTGGCCTTGAGTTGAAAAACCTGACACCCCGTTACCTGGAAGATTTGCTTTTTGATGAAATACCGTGGCTGGCAAAAGCGCAGATCGAACACGACGGTTTTGCTAAAACCCTGAAGGACAATGGTATTGAAGTTTACTATGTGGATCGTATGCTTGTTAAAGTTGTGCAGGATCCTGAGGTAAAAAGCGAGCTTATTAAGAGGCATCTGAAAGCAAGCCCCCTGATCGAGCCTGATGTGCTCGATGCTATTTATAATTATCTGTATGAACAGAAACCGGAGCAGCTTGTTTCGACAATCATCGCCGGGCTTTCCAAGTATGAAGTACAGCATTTAAAGAAATACCGCACCTTGAGTGACCTTACTGCAGACAGTTATCCTTTTTACCTGGCTCCTCTTCCCAACATGTACTTTACCAGGGATCATGGGGCGGTAATTGGGAATAAGGTGCAGGTAAGCAGTATGTTCCTGATGGCCCGCAGGTTGGAAACAATTTTTTTGCGTATTATCCAGAAGTACCATCCTCTCTTCAAAGATGTTGAACTTGCTTTCCATGAAGAAATTCCATACGGCATTGAGGGCGGAGATGTTTTTGTTTTAAACCGTGATACCCTGATGATTGGCCTCAGCGAGAGGACTACGGAAGAAGCTATTGAATGGGTGGCCCACAAGTACCTGGTGGAGAAAGAGCTGGTCAAACAGATTATCGTGGTCCAGGTTCCGACCCGCCGTGCCTATATGCATCTTGATACCGTTTTAACGATGGTGGATATAGATAAATTCCTCATGTATCCCGGGGTGCGGGATAGCATTAATGTTTACTGGATGGAAAAGGGATCCGAGAACCGGGTGGAGGTTGGTAACGGTTACAGCCTGCAGGGTGCGCTGCGAAAAGCTCTTAATTTGAAAAGTGTTGACATCATCTATTCCGGGGCGGATGATGAAATAACGGCAGCCAGGGAACAGTGGGGGGACAGTACCAACACCCTGGCAGTCAGGCCCGGGCTGGTGGTCGGTTATGACCGCAATGAAGCTACCAATGACACACTGCGCCAGCATGGAGTTGATGTAATTGAGATCGATGGTTCGGAACTGGTGCGCGGCAGGGGAGGCCCGCGCTGCATGAGCATGCCCCTGGAAAGAGAAGAATTACCTGTTTGAAAATGAATGTGAAATTTGTCATTTGCAGTAACAGCCGTTTTGCAGTTTACGGATAATTACTTGCCTTGATTGGAGGAAATTTTGTGGAAAGAGAACTATCGCTTGAATTTGTTCGTGTTACCGAAGCAGCAGCCCTTTCTTCAGGGCGATGGATGGGCCGTGGCAATAAAGAGGCAGCCGACCAGGCTGCAGTTGATGCCATGCGTGCCGTATTCGACACGGTAAATATTGACGGCACGGTGGTCATTGGAGAAGGAGAAAAAGATGAAGCTCCCATGCTTTATATCGGGGAAAAGGTAGGCACAGGCAGTGAGCCGGTTGTCGATGTGGCCGTTGACCCGCTGGAGGGGACCAATCTTGTAGCCAAGGGGCTGCCCAATGCCCTGGCAGTTGTGGCCATAGCTCCAAAAGGTTGCCTTTTGAAAGCTCCTGATATTTTCTACATGAACAAGATCGCTGTTGGCCCACAGGCCAGGGGGTGCATCGATCTTGATGCAACTGTCGAAGATAATCTTAAAGCCGTAGCCCGGGCTAAAAAACGTGAGATAAGTGATTTAACGGCAATTATTCTTGAAAGGCCACGTCACGAAAAACTAATGGCCGAAATTCGTGCTGCCGGTGCCCGGGTCAAACTGATCAGCGATGGTGATGTGTCGGCTGCTATTGCTACAGCCATAGACTATTCAGGGGTGGATATTCTATTTGGCATTGGCGGTGCGCCGGAGGGAGTCCTTGCAGCGGCAGCTT
This sequence comes from Bacillota bacterium, assembly GCA_034189085.1. GTDB lineage: Bacteria > Bacillota > Dethiobacteria > DTU022 > DTU022 > M55B129. The sequence goes on from JAXHVH010000044.1 coordinate 17,039, forward strand.
TAAAAATTCTGGGAGGAGACATGCAGGCTCGCCTGGTCCCCAGGGAAACTGGAGCAGAGGTACAGGGGCAGAGGACCGATGGACAAACCCTTTCCAGGCTGCTCCAGCTTGATGACCTTGCTAAAGGGGAAGACCTTTTCTTTGCCGCCACCGGGATAACCGATGGTGATATGCTTGACGGTGTTCGTTACCGGGGGCGGACAGCGGAAACTCATTCCCTGGTGATGAGAGGGATGACCGGGACTATCCGGAATGTCAGGGCTACCCATACCCTTGCCCGTAAACCCCACTTCGTGTCACGGGATGCCGAATGCCGCCTGAAAAATAACTAGGCGGCATTCAGTAGAAAAATGTTATCCAATTTTCCTGCTCATGTTCACTTGACAATCAGGACGTTAGTTTTGGCAGCCTGCAGTACTGCGTTACTTACGCTGCCGAGGAATAAATTTTTTATGCCGCTGTTGCCTCGCCGGCCTATAACAATCAAGTCGTAATTGTCATCGGCGGCAATCTGGGAAATCACCTCGGGAGGGTGCCCCATTTTAAAAATTGTCTGGACTGGTATGTTATGTTTTTCAAAGGCTTTAACCGCTTTAGCAAAATATTGTTTCCGTTCTTCGAAAAGCCTTGAATCTAAGTCTTTCAGCTGTGCTTCTTCTTCCAGGGAAAAGGGATATTGCCCCTGCCAGTAATCGGGAAAGAGAGCAGAACTTTCGTGTACGTGAATGATTGCCACTTCATTAATTGAGCAGTCACCGACCATCTCGGAAGCTACTGCAATGGCCTTTTCACTGTTTACAGAGCCGTCTGTACAAACGAGTATTTTCATTTTATCATCCTCCCTCGGTTATGAATAATTCGGCAGGAGTCGGCAATAACCTTCTTTGTGAATTTCAGGTTTGAGGCAATTTCTGGAAGAAGGGCAAAGGGTGCAGACGGTTGCCATGTAAGCTTATATTTTATACAGGCCACTAACCTGGCTAAATCTTTCTTGGATAATTGGGAGAAGGATAAAAATTGAAAGAGCCCACGATAGAAGACATAAAAGCGGCGGCAGCAAGAATAAAACCTTATGTGCACCGTACCCCCGTTTTAACTTCCGCGGCTGTTAATCGACTGGCCGAAGCGGAAGTATTCTTGAAATGTGAAAATTTGCAGAAGACAGGTGCATTTAAAGCCCGTGGTGCTGTAAATGCTGTGTTCAGTATTGATGAAGGATACGCCGGGAAAGGTGTCTCCACTCATTCTTCCGGCAATCATGCCGCTGCCCTGGCATACGCCGCCCGCTGCCGGGGTATCAAAGCCTTTGTTGTTATGCCGGAAAATGCTTCACCGGTAAAAAAAGCGGCAGTGGCGGAATACGGCGCAGAAATCACATTTTGTCGCCCTACCCTGAAAGAGAGAGAGGAAACCCTGCAGGCTATTGCCCGGGATAGTGGATCCGTTATTATCCATCCCTATAATGACCTGAGGGTAATTGCCGGTCAGGCTACTGCTGCTATGGAACTGCTGGAAGAGATACCTTATCTTGATGCCGTTATTGCTCCGGTTGGTGGGGGCGGATTACTTAGTGGGACGTTGCTGGCTGTGTCTGCGTTGAAAGGGAGTGCGGCTGTTTACGGCGCCGAGCCTTCCGGTGCCGACGATGCCTATCGTTCGTTGCAGGCGGGGCACCTGATTCCCATTCAGAATCCGGACACTGTGGCTGATGGATTGCGTACATCCCTCGGAGATTTGACTTTTCCGATCATCCAAAAATACGTTACAGGAATCCTGACGGTTGATGATGGTGCGATTATCAGGACGATGAAAATGCTATGGGAAAGGATGAAGCTGGTTGTCGAACCGTCAGCAACCCTGCCGCTGGCTGTTTTGTTAGCCAGGAGAGAAGAAATCAGCGGTTGCCGGATAGGCCTGATAATTTCGGGGGGCAATGCTGATCTCAGCCATCTCCCATGGCAATAAGAGCTAACCGGAAAGATTGATTGCTTTCAGGGGGCAAGCATTGGCGCAGCGTGAGCATCCCTTGCACGGTGAGGGATTGGCAAAGGGAATGTCGTAAGGATCTTCCTGCACCAGGATTTTTAGCGGGCAGGCCAGCGCAGCGGCGCAGATGCCATCGGGACATTGATCCGGGTGGCATTTTTTGTAATTGATTATGGCAATGGAGTTTGGCAAATAATCGCCTGATTTCCTTCAAAGGTTTCATAAATTGCTATTATTTTAATATTAAGATATTATAATAATAGATTACTATTAGTCAAGGTTCTTCAAAATGGGCATTTATTTTTTATAGGAGTGTTATATGATACCTCCTGAAGGAGGGGAGTAAGGTATTTTTTCATTAATGGACAACTCCTTGCATTGTATTATACTATTATAACTCTCTTCACAACGAAATTATAAAAGAGGTCCCAACATTCCGTAAATGATCTTTGAAATGTTAATTCCCAAAGTAAGTTCTACAGTGGACCACGGTGTAGCATTTAGTTTGGGAAGTATTTTTAGTAGAATTAAGTCTGGGAAGTTTTCCTTAAAAGAGAAGGAGAGAATGAATGAAA
>JAXHVH010000045.1:0-16855 GCA_034189085.1 Bacillota bacterium
TAAAGAAAGCGCTCAAGGCAGTCTTTGGCGACAATCTGCTTATCCAGCGTTGCCAGCTACACAAGAAACGCAATATTAAAGACTACCTGCCCGATACAACGTGGCAGTGGACCAAACAGCAGCTCAACCGGGCCTGGGCCAGGGAAGATGCTGACCTTGCTCTTCGCACCTAAAGGCTCTGGCTACCAAGCTTGAAACCAACCATCCAGACGCAGCAGCAAGTTTAAGAGAAGGCCTGGCGGAGACATTAACCGTGCAGCGCTTGGCCATATCAGGGATACTTAAAAAGAGCCTGCCAGCCACCAACCCCATCGAATCGGCTTTCAACATAGTTCGTGACCGAACCGGTAATGTGAAACGCTGGAAAAACGGTAAGGTGGTCCAAGGATGGGTGGCAGCAGGCTTGTTGGAGGCAGAGTCGCGGTTCCACCGCATCAAGGGCTACCGGGATATGGTGTTGTTAAAGAACGAAATAAGACGTTTGACTACAGTAAAAAATGATCTGTAGAAAGAAAGAGGTGATAACAGGTCAAATACAGCATAATCCTACGCCATGGAAATTCCACGGCGATAGGGACAAGTTATTATAAATTGCGGGAGGGAAGAAAATGCCGAAAGAGATTTTACTGGAAGAAAACATTGAGCGGATCAGAGGGAGGTAAGACCATGACTGATGAAGTGCTAAATCCGATGCAGCTGGATCTCTGCAAGAAAAGCAAGTGGGATTTTACAGATTTAAAAGCTCTTTTTATTAACTGCACCCTGAAAAAATCACCGGAGCTTTCACACACAGAAGGCCTGATCAAGATTGCAAAGGCGATTATGGAAAAAAACGGGGTCTCTGTTGAGCTGATCAGGGCGGTGGACTATGATATTGCCTCCGGGATATATGATGACATGACCAAACATGGCTGGGAAAAAGATGACTGGCCGCAGATCTACAAAAAAGTGCTCGCCTCTGATATCCTGGTTCTTGGATCTGCAATTTGGCTTGGTGAAAAAACCTCAGTTTGCCAGAAGGTGATCGAGAGATTATACGGTCAATCAGGCGAGCTCAACGGGGAAGGTCAGTATGCCTATTACGGCCGGGTCGGTGGTTGTTTAATTACCGGAAATGAGGATGGAGCAAAACACTGTGGCATGGGCATTTTGTATTCCCTGCAGCACCTCGGATTTGTTATTCCTCCGCAGGCAGATGCGGGCTGGCTTGGCCCTATTGGACCCGGCCCTTCTTATCTCGACCCCGGTTCCGGTGGTCCGGAAAATGATTTTACCAACCGTAATACTACTTTTATGACCTGGAACTTGCTGCACCTGGCCCGTATGATTAAAGACAATGGCGGTATCCCCGCGCACGGCAATCAGCGTAGTAAGTGGGCGGCTGGTTGTCGTTTTGATCATCCAAACCCTGAATACAGGTAACAGGCATTTTTTATGTTTATTTTCCGGTGAGGTGAAAAATATATTGGTAATAATTGAAGCAGAAAATCTAAAAAAATTATGATGGTTTTACGGCTGTGGACGGGGTAAACTTTCAGATCAAGAAAGGAGAGATTTTTGGTTTTCTCGGTCCCAACGGTGCCGGAAAGACCACAACCATCAATATGCTCACCGGGCTGGCTCGCATTACAGCCGGCAGAGTTCGGCTCCTGGAAAAGGAATACACAACCAATCCCAAGAAAGCCCAGGGGCTGATGGGCATTGTTCCCGATGAGAGCAATCTTTACGAGGAGCTAAACGGTCGCGAAAATCTCCGTTTCTGCAGCCACTTTCTTATGCCCTGCCGCTTACCTACGGGGCAGATATTCTAAAAACGGTCGTTAATGATAGTGGCCACCTTCCGCTTTATTTAAGTTTTATTGTTCTGATTGGATTCAACCTTTTCCTGTTTGTTTACAGCATTCACAATGTTAATCGGAAATGGATCCTTTGACAATATAACAGGGTATGATTGCGGAGGGAATATTGCTATTGCGCAGGGGATTGCATATAAAGGGTTGTTTTCAGGATGTCAGGCATATATTATGGTAAGAAGCGTCCACGGCTGCAAATTCGCTTTCTTTGGATCTGTGTTAAATGATCATTTAGACTTGACTCACCAAATGTACTTTTTGGTTTTTGATCATAAAAGTGAGAACTGCTCGTTATTTTTTTGGCCGGATGAAAGGCATCAAAGTGGTTAAATAAAGAGTGGGCTGCCGGGAAGGGGAAATATGACTGATTGGAGAGGTTTATGGCGAACGGCATGGTGTAAAATCACTGTTGTAGTGTTGCTGGGGATAATATCTCTTGTAACGGTCTTACTGTTACAACAGGAGCAGAAACCAGAAGATGAACTCGAAACTATGGGAGAGGATTCTTTAGATGATCCGACAGCACAGGATATTGAAGCAGAACCGGAAGAGAACAGGCGGCAGGTAGTCGAACTTGAGAGTGGCACCGTCATTATCCTTCAACTACAGGCCGGGCAGGGAAGCACCCTCTTGCATCTTCGCCTCGAAGAAGTTCCTTCTTTGAAGATTTACGAGGGCCAACCCGGTGATGATAATGTTCGCAGACAGAAGGAAAAGCTTGATCAGCTGCTCAAAGAAATATTTCTGATTGATGAAGAAGGGCGAGAATACTATTTTGAGGATGGCAGCTACATGATCAGCCATACTGCGTCAGGCGGTTCTCCTGGAGAGGCTACCTGGAGCTCGGAAGTATATCTGGAGCTGCCGCCGTTGAAGGAGCCGGGTAGTAAATTAATTCTGGCGATCCCGCTGTCAGAAGAAACAGAAACGAGGCTGGGAGTGAGTGATTATCTCCTGATAGATTAAATGATTGGTTGCTTCATGACAATGTTCAGGCAAGGCTTTTTTCCATAGCAGATTAAGGCAACCCTTCTGAAAAGGAGGTTTGCAAAGCTTCGAGTCCAAGTTTTTTTAGCTGTGACAACCGGACGGTTTCTTCGGCAGCGAAAGAAGGGGGTCTTGGCCCTTCGGTATCTGAAGCGGCCCGCTCTGCCAGCGGAAGTGATGAACGCAGATAATCAACGATAAAAGAACCTTAGATTATATCAGGATGAGGACAGGCGATGGGACTCAGCGATCGCTTTTCTTTTTCTTAACCAGCCTTTTGCCCTGAAATAAAACAGCACCACCAAATTTTTCCCTCAGCATGTCTTTAGTTTCAAGAAGCAGTTTCTCTTTTTGTGCGGAGGGAGCGGCAGCATCAATGGTCATCTGGTAGCCGTGTTCTAAGCCCGATGCCTGCACTCCCACCAGGCGCCAGGGCGGTTTCCCGCCGTGCCTTTGAAAAAGTTCATGGGCCAGGTGGTATATTTCGGCATCACTGTTCATTGAATCAGTGACAGTTTTACCGCGGGTAATGGTTCTGAAATCTTTGTAGCGCAGTTTCAAGGTAATTGTTCTGGCGGTTAGTCCGGCTGACCGGAGCCGGTAGCCTACTCCTTCTGAAAGTTCCAGGATTACGGCTGTCATAATCTGGCGATCGCTTATATCCTCAGGAAAGGTTATCTCCTCTGAAATGGATTTTGCTTCCTGTTCGGGCTGAAGTTCCCGGCTGTCCAGGCCCAGTGCAAACTGGCGAATGGTGTTGGCATTTTTACCGAACAGGTTTTTCAAAGTGTGGGGAGGAGCATCAGCCAAATTCTTGACGGTTTTAATGCCTCTGCAGCGCAGAGCTTGTTCCGCGGCAGGGCCAATTCCCGGCAGGGTTCTGATCGGCAGGGGCCAGAGTTTTTTAGGTACTTCTTCAGGCCAGAGAGCCCCAACGCGGTCGGGCTTGGCCAGCTCACAGGCGATCTTGGCCAGCAGTTTGTTGGCCGATACACCGACGCTGATGGGCAGAGCAAGTTTGTCTCTTACCTGGTGGTGAATGGCTTCTCCAATTATAAGCCCCTTTCCTTCCGGGAGGGCTAAATAGGCTTCATCGATCGAGACTATCTCGATATCGGGCGTATGTTGCAAAAAAATCTCTCTCACCTGCAGGGACATCTCTTTGTACCGAGACATCCGACCGCGAAGAACAACAGCCTGGGGGCAGAGAGTTAGAGCCTTTTTCATCGGCATGGCAGAACGGACGCCATATTTTCTCGTTTCGTAAGAGCAGGTCGATACAACGCCTCTTCCTTCCGGGCTGCCGCCCACAATGACCGGCTTGCCCCGGAGTTCCGGATTGTCCCTCTGTTCTACCGAAGCAAAAAAGGCATCAAGATCACAGAGTAAGATTTCCTGTTTCCTTTTCATAGATTCATCGTAAATATTTTCCCCCATCCTGTCAAACATAAGCTCAGATCGAAAATTGAAACAACAGCAATAAATGGTTGTTACTGTTTTGACTTTTGCGCGTTGACAGCGAAACATTAAAGGAAATTTAAACAAAAAATAGAAAAGAAAAAACAGCTTAAGTAAGTAAGATTGCAGGGATTTTGGACAACTAAGCTGAACCCTGCAGGAGAAGCTGTTCAATCAAGGGCTTACAACGCAATGGAAAGGAGCAGCTGATGAAAGTGGGAAAATGGTTGAGTTATAATGAACTGGCCTGGACGGAACAGATTCTTTCTCCACCGGATAAGATGGTGGGAGAAGTAGAACTTTACTGCCGAGCCATCATGGAAAATTCGGCAATAGAACCGGTGACCCTTCTGCATCTGGGCAGCGGAGCGGGTGTTTATGACTTTACGTTCAAGAAATATTTTACGGTGACCGGTGTTGACATCAGCGAGGGGATGCTTGAGATGGCCCGGCATTTGAACCCGGAAGTGGATTACCACCAGGGTGATATGCGCTATATTGAAATGGGGAAGCTTTTTGATGCTGTGGTTATTCCTGAATCGATAGCTTATATGGCCACTACTGACGATTTGCGACGAGCTGTTTTTAATGCCTATCAGCACCTTAACCCGGGTGGTGTGCTCCTCATCGTTGCACTCCTGCGGGAAGAGTTCCGGGATACCAATTTTGCTTACAGCGGCAGCAGCGCGGACCTGCAGGTCACTGTTTTTGAAAACAACTACTTGCCCGACCCGAAGGGTTCCATCTATGAGGCGACAATGATCTACCTGATCCGGCGCGGTGGCGAACTGGAAATATACTCGGATCAGCATGTCCTCGGGTTATTTGACCTGGCAGAATGGCTCGACATTTTCCAAAAAATAAGGGTAGATTTGAGGCAAATCAAGCTGGACGATCTTTATGACTCCTATATCCTTGGTGATGGAGAATACTGCCTGCGGATGTTTGTCGGGAGGAAAGTATAAGGACTCGGAAAAATCTCAGTGTTGATGGGGATGCAGATGCTTGCTCCAACAAACAGGGGTTATCCAACTGTTTGAATCATTTGTTTCGAGTGTGGTGTGCTTTTTTCTTTTTCCTTTAGCCAACGATGTAAGCCGTTTTCTGATGGGCTCTAATGTTATTTATACAGCTCCTGAAAATAAAAGACAAGGAATATTATGCATTTTCCCCAACAAGATCATTAAGCTTTAACTATAAGGTTGTGAACCAGGCAGAAGCAGGTCAAGAGATTAGTGAATGAATGAAGCCTTCCATTTTTTGATAATGAGTTCCCTGCCAGTAAATACGTCCGCATTCGGGACAACGGCAAAATTCTTCGTTGATGTTGAAAACCCGAGGTGGTACTTTATCCCGGACAGATTCTTTTGAGACTGTCTCAAGCTTTACGTTGCAGCGCAGGCAGAGACGAAAGGGACGAACCATGCCTGCCAGATCGAAACGGCGAAGAATTTCGGCAGCCTGTTTGGATGGTTCATCCTCCCGGACAAGGTAACCGTGAGAAACAACGGAACGTTTTAGAAGTCCCCGATCGCGGGTCAGGAGGATGCGGTGTTCCCTCTTCGAAACGGTGGCCAGTTCCGAATCGTCATAGTCATTGCGGTATAAAGTGTCAAAACCACACATACGCAGGTAGGAAGCCAGTTTGCCGAGGTGGGTATCGAGGATGAACCGTGGTTCACGCAGTGGTTCGGGGCGTACTTTTAAAATCGGCTTAATGTCGAGCGATTCGAAAACGGGATAAACGCTCAGTCGGTCGCCGTGGGTCAGGTAATGGGAAAACCCTGCCGATGTCCCGTTGACCAGAATAAGGTCGACCTCGGTGTGGGGAGCGCCCAGCGACTCAATGAGATCCTTGACTGTCGGTTTTCCGAAAACTGAACAGGTAAAAGTTATCTGCTGTTTTTCGGGAGGGAGGAAATCGTTCAGTTCAGCATAGAAACGCACATAAATTGTCGAACTCATCCGCTGACAGCCTCCCCGGTAATGATAGTGCTTATATGCTAATCGTTTGCTGAGGCGTTTTCTACTTATATTATACAGCAAAAAGTATACAAAGGATTTTTATTCCCGGTCACGAAACTATATGAGCGAGCAAACCTTTTTATTGGGAGGATTGGCTGTGCATGTAAAGCGAAAGCCAAATAGTAATTTCATTGTCGCGCCGGATCAGGCATCACTCGACGATATTGATTTTGATCTTCTGGCAGCAGATGTTAAATATATTTTGGTGGAATCAAATGGCAAACCTTTTAAGCTGTTTTCTCTGGCTTCTATGCTGCAGCGCTGTCTGAAAAATGAAAACTTGCAGGAACGGTTTAATGATATTAAAGAAGAACTGCCTTTTGCTTTCCTGGAAGAGGGACATTCCCTGGTGGAATTAGATGAACTGCAGACTGATTATGTCCTGCAGCTTGATGGGCAAAATGATATCACTGAAGTTATTGATAATGTCCGGGAAAAACAGAAATGGGTGCTTTTCGAAGAAATAATTGAAAACTTCCAGGAAGAAATTTTTGTTACAGATAGATGGGGGAAAGTTGTTTTTGTTAATCCCCGGGGAGCCCAGATCATGGGGCTCAAAGCATCGGAGATGAAAGGACGGATGATCCAGGAGCTTGTCAACGAGGGTATAATCTCCAGGAGCGGTTCACTGGCTGTTCTTGAACAGAAGAAAAAGGTTGATATTTTGCAGTTTTTAAAAGAGGGGAGCAAATGGCGCCTCTGCACGGGTGTGCCGGTTTATAACAGTCAGAAAGAGCTCATCCTTACACTCTGTACTTCCAAGGACATGACTGAACTGGTGGAGATCAAGAAAGAACTCGAAGATAAAGTGGATGAACTCAAACGCAAGGACAGCGAATTAAACAACATGCAGGAAGAACTTTTCGCCCAGGTCAATTTTATCTCTAAGAGTCCGCAGATGCATAAAATAAAAGAGGAGATAAAAAAAATAGCGCCCCTGGATCTGACCGTGCTTATTCAGGGTGAAACAGGAGTAGGCAAAGAAGTGGTCGCCCGGGCAATTCATGCTTTAAGCCCCCGACGTCAGGCCCCTTTCATTAAAATCAGCTGTTCAGCATTTCCTGAAAGCCTTATCAGCTCAGAGCTTTTTGGCTATGAAGGTGGCGCTTTTACAGGCGCAGACAGCAAGGGCAGGAAAGGGAAAATCGAACTGGCGGAAGGAGGAACGCTATTTCTCGATGAAATAGGTGAGATTTCACCCGACCTGCAGGTTAAACTGCTTGAATTTCTGCAGGATATGGAAATATTCCGTATCGGCGGCACAAAGAAAATTCGGGTTGATACCAGGGTTATCGCCGCGACTAACCGCAACCTGCAGAAGGAAGTAAGCGACGGCAACTTTCGGAGAGACCTTTACTACCGGCTAAATTTGATCCCGATTATGATTCCCCCTCTGCGCGTAAGGCAGGAAGACATACCGGCTTTGATTAACTATTACCTCGATCTTTACAATCGCAAGCATAATAAAAATGTTGCTTTTGATGAACAGGTAATTGAGGAATTTGTTCATTATCAGTGGCCTGGCAACGTGCGCGAGCTGGAGCATGTTCTCGAAAGAGCAGTAGTCATGCACAGCAATGGTTTAGGTTCCAGCAGAAGCTTTGCCCAAAAGCTGATCGGTTTTAATAATGACAGAGAAGGAGTTTCCTGTTCTGAAATTATACCTTATAAAGAAGCCAAACAGCAGCTGGAGCGAGAGCTGGTGGAGAAAGCATACAGCGTTTACGGTTCTACATACAAAGCTGCTGAGGCACTCGGCATTGCTCAATCCACAGTAGTTCGCATCCTGAAGCGAATCAGGCAGCGCTACAATTAATGCAATAAATCATTAGTTTTAATGATATTATTGATTATTGTGGTGGTAAAACCAGCAGTGACCGAACAGCAATGTTAAATGAGACAGTGATAGTGATGAACCAAGATTAACAGCATGCCCTGTGACGAAAAATATGGCATGCTTTTTGCTTTTATTATAGAAGTAGCTGTGCTTGGATTATTTATAATGACCTGGACTGACAATTGAGGAGGTGGTTGTTCGAGCAGTAGAGATTTTCTAAGGCAGAAACTCAAACTGGAGGTGAGCGGATTTGTCAACAAGAAATTTACAGGCCGGAACAATTTGTTACAACGGTCTGGGCTTGAAAATACTAACCGATGCGGAAATGGATACGCTGCACCTGGCTACTCTGGATGTACTCCGTAATACGGGCATCAGGGTTGAAAGCAGGCAGGCGCTCGATCTATTTGCCGATGGAGGGGCCGATGTCGATTATGAAAGCAGTTTGGTAAGAATACCTGGCTACATGGTTGAGGATGCTGTACGCAATGCGCCTTCTACCCTGCGCCTGGCCGGGCGCAATCCTCAAAAAGATTTTGTTGTCGAGGGTTCCCGGGTAGGCTTCGTTAATTTTGGTGAAGGAGTGGCTGTTATTGACCCGGTTACCCGGGAATATCGCAAATCAAAAAAGCAGGATGTGGCTGATGCAGCCAGGCTCAGTGACTGTCTGGAAGAACTGGACATAAGCTATCGTGCTGTTACATCCCTTGATTATGACAGCAAAGTTCAATCGCTTCATAATGCTGAGGCAATTTTTCCTAATACGACAAAGCATTTTTTTATCGGAGCAGACGGTATTGAAAACTGCCGGAAGATTATTCAGATGGCAGCCGAGGTAGCGGGCGGAGTGGAAGCTCTGAAAAGGCGGCCGTTGATAAGTTTTAACGTCTGCCCGACCAGCCCTCTGCGGTTGATCCCGGATTGCACTGATGTAATCATCGAAGCAGCCCGGGCTGGTATCCCCAGCAATATAATATCGATGGCCCTGGCCGGGGCGACGACCCCGGTGACTCTGGCCGGGACACTGGTTACTCACAATGCCGAGGTGCTGAGTGCTGTTGTGTTAAGCCAGCTTGCCCAAAAGGGTGCTCCTGTGCTATACGGCAGTTCTACAACCATGATGGATCTGCGTTATTCCACTACCCCTGTGGGAGCTCCGGAACTGGGCATGATATCAGCGAGCGTGGCTAATCTAGCCCGTTACTATATGTTGCCGAGTTTCGTTGCCGGTGGTTAGGCTGACAGCAAAATTCCCGATGCGCAGGCTGCTCACGAAAAAACCATAACCGCCATGTTGGCTGCCCAGGGCGGCGCTAACTTGATTTATGGAGCGGGCATGCTTGAGCTTGGAATGGCGTTTGATTTTGCTCAATTGCTGATCGACAATGAAATATTCCGCATGGTTAAGAAAGCGATTGGCAGTGTTGAGATTACTGATGAAAAAATGGCCCTGGATATCATTCACGAAATAGGACCGGGGGGAGAGTTTGTAAGTCATGAACATACCTATCATAATTATCGCCGCGAGCAGTCGACATGCAAATTAATTGACAGGCAGAACCGGACCGGCTGGTTGAACAGCGGCGGCAAATCAATGACTGAGAGAGCATATGAAGAGGCCAATGCTCTTTTGAAAAGCTATCAACCGGAGCCGCTCCCTGAGGCAACGATTGGATGTTTAAGAGAGATTGTTGAAGAAGCGGAAAAAGAATATGGCATCCGGTAAATGCGAATGCCTTGAATTTTATTTTAAGCGGCGGTGTTTTCAACATCCGCCGTTTTTTTAAGTAATCAAGATTTTGTTCGATATAATGATTTTTTGCATCACATTACCCGGTATTTTTGCAACCCCCCCTGATTGTTGAACGGCTATTTATCCAGCTATTAAAAGTCAAAACCGTCTTGCAGTAAAAAAAGTTGATCATGGCATGCAATTTGCTCATAAAAGATAGCGGTAAGTAATTTAAACAAATTATTTTGGTAGGAGGTGTCTGGATGAAAAAAATTATGTCAAGAATGGGCGATGGCAGTGTCACCTGGCTTACGCCTGATGAACTGCGTCGAGAATTGGAAGAGGGAACAGCAGATGCTGCTGATCGTGGCAAGATTGCCCCCCTGAGTAAAGATGAATTGGAGCGTTTATTCGAAATATATGCAGCTCCTCAAAAAGTTGTCTCTGTTGAGCCTGGCCAAGAAGTCGTTCATAGTTTTGATGCTGGAACATTGAAATTCCCGATTCGGGGTGGCGTGCCTGTTGATCGCCTGGGCACAGTTCTGGCCCACGAACGGGCTTTCTGTTCTGATACTTTTGAAGTTGGGCATACTGATTACAGTTTTAAACCGGTTAAGGCAATCATTGCTGAAGAGCGCCAATCGATGGAACAGATTCAGCTCAATGCGACTATCCCTGTTTATTATGGTGCGATGCCCAACCTGGGCCTTTATACCAAACCGGACGGTCCAATTGAGAACTGGTCGGAGCTGCTGCCAAAGGGGAAAATAAACGAAGCGCGTGAAGCCCAGGAAGAAGCAGTTGAACATGCTGTTAAAGATATGTATTTTGTTTCCACAGCCATGCATGAGTCCGGGGCGGATGGTATTAATTTTGATACGGTAGGAGCTTCAGGTGATGCCGACTTTTTGGCGACTTTGAAAGCAGTGGAAAAACTAAAAAAAGATCACCCTGATATGCATATCGAAATGGGGATGGCCGGTGAATTTGTCCTCGGTATGCACGGTGAACTGGAATATGAAGAGGTGCGCCTGGCGGGGTTATATCCCCACCGCCAGCTGGAGCTGGTTGAGAAAGCCGGGGCAGATATCTTTGGGCCGGTGATCAATACCAAGAGCACCAAAACTGTTCCCTGGAATATTGCCCGGTCATGCACATTTGTTAAAGCCTGCACCGAAAAAGCAAAAATAGCTGTTCATCCCAATGCCGGTATGGGTGTGGGGGGAGTGCCCCTGACAAGCACAGCTCCTGTTGACGCCATATCGCGAGCTTCCGTATCGCTGATTGAAATTGGTAAAGCGGATGGTTTATAGATTGGTCATGGTGATACCTTTGGCATGGCTTTTTTGCATGAGCTTGCCTCAGGGATGGGTGGCATTCGCACTGCCGGAGATCTGGTAGCGCGGGCTATGGCATCCAAAGCTCTTAAAATAAATGAAGCCAAAAAATATGTTGCAGATAAGCTCGGGGTTTCTGTTTTTGACCTCAGCGATTCCCAGGTTATGCGTGAAGTAAGAGAGGACCTGAACATTGGCCATGTCCTGGCCCGCCCGGGAGGAGCGATAGGCATCGAGGCCAAGATCCGAATTGCTGAACTGCTCGGGATAGAAATAAATTCTGTAAAAAGATTCCATAAATGTTATGGTTAATCATAGGATTAAGGTATCTGAAAAGTGGGAGGTATGATAATGAGTAAGAGAGAGATCTTAAACAGCGCCATACGGTCTATTCTGGACAGTGATGAAGAAAAAGCCCTGGCTGTCGCCCATAAAGCTATCGATGACGGTTTAGATTTGATGGATGTTTTAAATGAAGGCTTTAGTGAAGGGATCAGGCAGGTGGGTGATCTCTTTGAACGGGGTGAAAAGTTTCTTCCTGAACTGATTGAAGCAGCCATGATCATGGAAAAAGTAACTGCGGTTTTAAATGAAGAGATCATCAAGAAAATGCCAGGCGGAATTGCCAATAAGGGGACTATGGTTATTGCCACCGTGGAAGGGGATGTCCACGATATCGGCAAAGGAATTGTAATTTCGATGATCAAGACCCAGGGGATCAATGTTATTGACCTGGGCAGGGATGTGGGAATAGAAACTATTATTGAGGGGGCTCTTGAATATGATGCCGATATTATCGGCACCAGTGCTCTTCTCACCTCAACTATTGGGGGAATGAAAAAACTGGAGGAAGAACTGCGCAGCAGAGGCTTGCGAGATCGTTTCAGGACCATCGTCGGCGGAGCGCCGGTTACGCAAAAATTTGCCGATAAAATTGGCGCTGATGCTTATGCTGAAGATGCGGCGGAAGCGGTGGTAAGAGTCCTGGAGCTGCTTGATTCTTCTACCGGTTAGTCCGGGTTTATTTATTTATTTGGAGGTGATTGGAAAAGTAAGAATAAGCTTGCCAGGCCGTTATAATTAAATATTTCTAAGGAGGCTTGTAAATGGAAAATGAAAGAAAAGTACCTATGGATCCAAGGGTTTTTTGGCCTTCACTGATTGTAGCAGTTTCTGTCAGTGCTTATTTGGCCTTGAGCCCGGAATCGGGTGGCAGGGCGGTCGATGCTGCCTATAGCTTTGTTACCGCTAACTTTGGTTGGCTTTTCCTTATTGCCGGCATGGCGTGCTTCATTGTTTTGCTCTGGCTGGCCTTCGGCCGGTTTGGCCATGTAAAACTGGGCTGCACTAAGGATGAACCGGAATTTTCTTATTTTAGCTGGGTGGCCATGATGTTTTGCGGGGGTATCGGTATCGGCATTATGCTGTGGTCTATTACCGAACCGCTTTTCTATTTATTAGGGCCACCGTTTCATGTTGAACCAGGCTCTGCAATGTCTGCAGAATGGGCCCACCTGTACGGCCAGTTTCACTGGGGATTCAGCGCCTGGGCTATCTACTGCATTTTTGCCATTCCTATTGCTTACGCGGTATATGTTCGCAAAGATCCTCATCTGCGGATCAGTACCACTTGTGGAGGAGTCATTGGCGCCAGCCTGGCCAAAGGGCCCCTGGGGGTAATTATTGATATCTTCGTCATGTTTGGCATTATTGGCGGAGTGGGAACTTCCCTGGGACTGGCGGTTCCTCTTGTTTCAGCACTGTTCGGTAATTTGTTTGGGGTGCCCGATTCTTTCGGGTTAAATATGGTTGTATTATTAATCTGGACGGCTATTTTCAGCATTAGTGTTTACAGAGGGTTAGACAAGGGGATCAAAGTCCTCAGCAATTTTAACGTATACCTTGCCCTTGCTTTGATTGCCTTTGTTTTGTTTGCAGGTCCGACAGTATTTATCATGAGCTCATGGACTAATAGTTTAGGCTTGCTGCTAAATAATTTCTTCCGGATGAGCTTTTGGACGGATCCTATTCTCAAAGGTGGATTCCCCGAAGCCTGGACTATTTTTTACTGGGCATGGTGGTTTGCTTACGGTCCCATGTTCGGTCTTTTTGTCGCCAGGATATCCAAAGGCAGAACTATTCGTGAAGTCATACTGGCCTGCTTAGTCTGGGGAACACTGGGGTGCTGGGTTTACTTTGCCATTTTTGGAGGGTATTCAATTTATCTTGATATCAATGGCATTGCTCCGGTTTCCCAGATCCTATCGGAAAGCGGCGGTCCGGCTGCGGTTATTGCGGTGCTTGCCGAGATGCCTCTCTCCAGGCTGGTGACTGTAGTTTATACAATCCTCTGTTTCGTTTTTCTTGCTACCACTCTGGACTCTTCAGCGTATGTGCTGGCTTCAGTTGCTTCCAAAGATCTTAAAGGTGATGAACAGCCGGCCCGCTGGAACCGTTTAGTCTGGGCCCTGGTTCTAGCAGGCCTGGCAATTGGTTTGCTGACCGTCGGAGGGCTGCAGACGGTGCAGACTTCGACTATCGTAGTTGCCCTGCCTCTGATTGCTGTAGTAGTTTTACTGACAATGTCTCTTTTAAAATGGTTGAATGAGGACTTTAAAGATACCAAGCCTAAGACGATGGCCGTGGATTATGAACCGGTTACGGAGGAAAGTGGAAAAAGCAACCTGGAATAGTAAAAGGCAGGGAATAATAACCTTTCCCTGTTTCTGAGCCCTTTTCCTGCCGCAGGGTACCTGCGGCAGGAAAAGGGCCTGCAGAAAGCAATTTGACCGGGACACGGTTGTTGTAATACAAACAGGAGGTGTAGTCTTGTTAAGAAATATGAGGAGTGGAATAAACCATATCATGGGGACCGGTTTGAATCTGTTCACTCCAGATCAGCTCGATACGATACACTTTGCCACTCTGGAAGTATTTAAAAACACCGGGATAAAAGTAGAATCTGAAGAAGCGGTGAAGATTTATCAGGAAGCGGGAGCGACAGTAGAACGCAGTAACGAACATGCGATCGTGAAAATACCGCCTCACGTTGTAGAAGAGTGCATTCGCTGGGCGCCACCAAGAATAACATATTATGGTAGGACGGCTGATTTTGATTTTGTCGCCGATCTGAACCGGGTTGGTCACAGCACTTTTGGTGAATGTGTCCAGGTAATTGATCCGGAGAGCCGGAAAGCCAGGAGCTCGGTAAAGAATGACCTGGCAAAATTTAGCCGGCTCTGTGACTATTATGATGAAATATCGGTGGTAGTAAGGGCTCTCTGTTCTACTGATAAACCAGCGCCTGTTCAGCCTGTCCATAACCTGGAAGCTATAGTTAACAACACGGCCAAGCATGTGTTAATTGGCCCGCATAAGGGGCGGAATGTGGAAAAATTAATGGAAATAGCTGCCATTTCTGCCGGTGGTATGGAGGCATTTAGCAAGAGGCCACATTTAACGCTTTTTGTTTGTCCTATAACCCCCCTGACTATGGGCAGGGACTGCTGCGACATCGTGATCGAATCAGCTCGTCTAAACCTTGGGATAGCTATTATTCCCATGGCTCTGGCCGGGGCGACATCCGCCGTCAGCCTGGCTGGAACCCTTATAACTCATAACGTAGAGACTCTGTCGGCAGTTATTTTAGCCCAGCTGGCTAAAAAAGGCACTCCCTGTACATACTGTTCCATGAGTACAATTATGGACCTGAAAAAAATGGTGGGAGCTTGCGGACCGCCGGAACATGGTCTGCTGAGCGCGGGGGCCATTAAACTGGCCCAGTATTATGGCCTGCCAAGCCTGGTGGGCGGAGGAATATCCGACAGCAAAATAGCCGATGCCCAGGTTGGTTATGAATACGCCATGAATTCACTCCTGGGATCGCTGGCCGGTGGTAACATAGTGTATGGAGCCGGAGCGATGGAATCGGGGTTAACTATTGATTTTGCCAAACTGGTTCTTGATGTCGATATGATCCGGAATATTAAAAAAGTCCTGGAGGGTATTCCGATCAATGATGAGCAGATGGCTATGGAATTAATTCATGAAGTTGGCCCTTCAGGAGAATTCATGTCGTCAACTCATACTTTTGAACATATGCGAGAACAGTCACGTCCGATTATTTTTGATCGCAGTAATCGTAGCGCCTGGAATGCGGAAGGGCAGAAAGATGCAACGGAACGTGCTTACGAAGAAGTTAAGGCTGTGCTGGATAAACATCAGCCGGCTCCTCTTCCTCCTGGTGCAGGCGATGAAATTAAAAAGGTAATTTCAGATTTTGAGAAAGAGCTTGGTCTCTAAAGTAATTTATATTAACCGGCAGGCTTAACAGCTGGAATGATTTGGTTGGACAGTTCGTTAAAAATGCTACTGTAACTATTACCTTGGGGGTATAAAGCGCTGTTTGCATTTTCTTTTTACCTTCAGCAGGAGGTTTGGTTTCTACTCTTGTAATCATTGTGCAACTAGAATTGGAGTGGTTGAGGTGCTGATCATCGGTGAAAAAATTAATACAAGTCGAAAAGGGTTAAAAGAAGCGGTCGAAAACAAAGAGGAGGCGTTCATCCGTAGCCTGGCCAAACGGCAGGTGGAAGCGGGAGCTGATTATATTGATGTAAATTGCGGTACTTTCGTGGCAGAAGAACCGGAATATTTGAAGTGGCTGGTTGAAATGGTCCAGGATGAGCTCAACGGTGTACCGCTCTGTATAGACAGCCCCAGTGCAGTAGCGATGGAAGCGGCACTTAAAGTGCACCAGGGCAGGGCGATAATTAACTCGATCAGTGGGGAGAAAAAGCGGTTTGACGCGTTTTTACCCCTGGTTAAAAAATATGACTGTAAAGTTATTCTGCTCTGCATGGACGATTCCGGGATTCCGGAAGATGCTGAAACCCGCTTTAAGATTGCTTCGCAGGTGATCGATCTGCTGAAGAAAGAAGGGATAAGGCACGATGATATATACGTTGATCCCCTGATCCAACCGGTCAGTGTTTCGACAAAAAACGGATTTTCAGCAGCTAAAACCATTCAAATGGTCCGTGACTGTTACCCGGCGGTTCATGCTGTATGCGGGCTTAGTAATATATCCTATGGCCTGCCCAGGCGAAAGATCCTTAATCGTGCTTACCTGGTGATTTGTGCTTATAATGGCCTGGATGCAGTTATCATTGATCCTGAGGACAGGGGGATGATGGAGATGGTTTATGCCTCAGAAACTTTGCTCGACAGGGATCCTTACTGCAGCGGGTATTTGAATGCTTACCGGAAGGGGATCCTCGGCTAATAAACGGTTAAAGCGATATATTGATAGCAATATAGCAATATTCTCACCGGCCTGTTTCTGAGCGCAGACTGGCCGGATATGGTTTGTTTTAA
This sequence comes from Bacillota bacterium, assembly GCA_034189085.1. GTDB lineage: Bacteria > Bacillota > Dethiobacteria > DTU022 > DTU022 > M55B129. The sequence continues at coordinate 16,606 of JAXHVH010000045.1, forward strand.
CCGGCTGGATATGATATAAAATGTAGTGAATTATAAAAAGCAAATAGAGAAAGGAGTGCATGGAAGTGGCAGATTTTGAAGCACTGGCCCAGGCGATTATTGAATGTGATGCCGGGAAGGCCGATGAGCTGACGAAGAAGATGGTAGACGAAGGGGTAGCACCGCTGGAGATAGTCAACAAGGGTTTAATCAGCGGGATGAACGTAGTAGGGGACCGGTTTAAAAAAGGGGACATGTATGTTCCCGAAGT
>JAXHVH010000046.1:0-16453 GCA_034189085.1 Bacillota bacterium
CTTCCGACGTTTCAACTAAAACTTCGACAGTTTTAATCAGGGTCCCATGCTTGGAAAAACGGACCGAATCAAAAGACCACAGCCCAGGTCGTCAAAGCGGACAATTTCTTCCAGGGTATAGAAGCGGCCCCGGTGGGAGTAACTGGTATAGTAGTTTAATTCTTTTAGCTTGCGTAATACGCTATCAAGCATAAGAGATAATGGTAGTTAGTTTTTCACCCACTTTCTTATGTTGCAATTAAACATCGTAAGGTAAAGTTATATTTGAGTGAACCCAAAGCAGTTGATGCAGGAAAGGCAAAGTTACATGGGATAAATTTCAAGAGATAAAGATGCTATTTCCTTCATTACGGTCCAAACTTTTAATACCATATACGTCATTGAAAGAATACGTAATGTTGTGAAGCAACTTCTGAGGAGCCCGGTGCGGGAAATCCGCACGCCGGGTTCTGAGGGGGTTGGAGCCACCAATTGGGTGGCTCCTTCTACCCGGAGGTCGGCGGCCTAATGGCCGCCCCCTATCTCGATTGTTTTCAAGCAGTTTTAACAGCAGCCATAAATAACGTAACTAAAGGCGGCAGTGAACGGCAGAAGGTTTGTCTTAATTTATCATTCCTGGTATCTTTATTTACTTTGATTAGACAGGAAATTTAGAAACTTTAAAGAATATTAAAGCAACCTGATTTTTTAAGCAATTTAATATATATTTTGAGCGGTGATACGTTGTAGGGAGGGGCTGGATCATGCAGCTGGATGACATCAACAGTTTTCTGCAGAAGAAGCTGAAAAAAGAAAAGCTGGAGAAAGTGCAGGCCGTTGAGGCAGCAAAATGGTTTGACGAAGAGGGACTGCTCAAAGACGACCCCGGCAGGTCGGGCCGCATTCTGAGGAAATACCCGGGTGAAGATATTCTCGGGCCTGCAAAGAAAAAACCGCTGGTTCATTTATCGTGTCCAGCCTGCCCGGAAAAAGGCTTCCCCCAAAACCGGGTTAAAGGAAAAGAGCACAACAACTAAGCCCCGGGGCAAACCCTCGAAAAAAGCCGGGTCAAAAGGGAAAAAAGAAGCTCCGGCGACCCGCAACAAGCCTTCAGAGAAAACCATGCTGAAGGAGAAAACAATTGTCAGGCCGGAGCCGGATAAAAAGCCACCAGAGGCTGCCCGAAAAGCAAAAGGAGCCGGAAAAGGCATCGAAGAGGATCAAAAACCGGCAGACAGCCTGGAACAGTGCTACCGGGATATAACAGATCAAAAAACTTTGGCCGAATTAATAAAAACTGATCCCGTGGCCTTGATCGTCAGGATCCGGGATCTGGCCAAAGCCGGGGTGATCCAGATTGCCGGTTCCCAGCTTGAAGGCTATGACGACAACCTGTCTTATATTGACACAATAACAGCCCTCTACAGGAAGCGGTTATCGGCAAGCTGACCGTCCAGTGCCTGCATCCGATCTGAAAACTGGGCAACCTGGCCGTTTTCGAGACCGACGAGCCTGTAACTGCAACAGTAGGGGCAGCGGCGGAAATAGCCTGCAGTTCCTTTGTTATTTTCTTTGAAGAAACCCGGGCAAATAAGTTAATAAGTTAATACCCTGGGTTGCTGATTTTTATTTTTCCCGCGGCATGCAGATTATTTCTTTGATCTTCGTATTGAAGAACTGGTTCGAATGGGCGGGAACGATTACTGCCGCCGTGTCGGCGCCCCTCCCGGTACCTCCTACAGCAATAATTTCTTCCCCGTAGGGGATCAGCCCGGCATCGAGGGCCATCCCGCTTATTTCCACACATACTTTCAGGCCCTGCCCGAACATGCGCAGGGTGGAAGCGACAATTTCCGCCGGGTAAACTCCTCCAAATTTGCTGCGCAGGGCGCGGCCGATCCCGGCCAGCAGGTGAGTGGTGGTTAAAATCTTGATTCCCTTCTCGCCCAGCCTTTGCCTGGCTTCTGATCCCAGTTCATCTTCCCCCGGCCCGGTGAAACCAACATGATGGGTGACGCAAACCACTTCCAGCCCTTTCCCGGCAAACATTTCGGCGGTGGCGCCGGTATTGGAGGCGACAACCACATGTTTTATCCCCAGCTCTTCAGCGCGGGTAAGAACTGCCTGCACGGTATCCTCGGTATTGGCTTTACCATATCTTTCAAAATAAGTCATTATAATGGCTCCCCTTTCAAAGCACTTTCCCCTTTAATATTCAACAAAAACCTTTTATTCCCTATAAAGGTGTTGACAAATATTTATAGCCCTGATAATATTATTATGAAAAAATAGAAATATTTGTTGCCCATTTACAATATAGGGCAATTTAAACCAACAACCTGTCCGAAAAAGGCAAACCAGTCGAAAGGCCGGGGCGCAAAGCCAAGGGTCTACGGCCTCTGAGAGGGCTAAGACAGCCGGGCTGACGAAGCAGGTTTGTTTCTATCTTTAATATTATACTGATATAGATATACAGAAATATATAAAGAGATATTTTTTTACAGGGAGAGAAAACAGGTGAACAGAGTACCCCGGCATGCCAAAAAAAGCAGTGCCAGAAAAGAGATCCCCATAGTCCCGGTGGTGATTGCAGTCCTATTGGTACTCGTTGTTGCTGCCTTCCTCCTTTATCTTACCGACACTTTTGGTTTTGCCACCTACCTTCGTGAAATAGTCACCGCCAGCCGGGCCGAGCCTGTCGATGAAGAAGGCCTTGTCCTCATTGAGGGCGATTACACTATCGACGAACCCGATCAGCGTCTTGAAAATACTCATGTTACCGGCAACCTCTATCTCAGGCCGGAAATTGGCGACGGTTCCGTTGACCTGGTCAACATCCGGGTCGACGGGGCTGTTTTAGTCCAGGGTGGCGGTTTCAACTCCATCTACATAGTTGATTCGCTTTTGCCGTCGGTAAAAGTAAACCGAACCGATGGCCGGGTCAGGGTGGTCGCCTCTGGTGAAACTTCCATCGAAAATACCGTCCTGGAGAGTGGAACCAGGCTGGTGGACAACCTGAAAAATGGCGCTGACGGTTTTAAAAAGGTTAAGATCACTACAGCTGAAAGCGTTGAACTGGTTGGTGCATTTGATTCTCTCAAGATTGATGTTGAAGAAGCCGATGTGCAGATTGAGAGTGAGCATTTGCCCGAACTGGCCGTTACCAGGACTGCTGCCGGGTCAATTCTGCAGCTAAGCGACGGCCTGGATATTGATAAATTGATTATTGACGGTTCTACATACATGATCGGCCGGGGTAAAATTGATCTGGCCTATCTTTATGCTCCCGGACCATCGGAAATTGAAGGCCTTTTTAAAAAGGTTTTAATAAATGCCGAGGCGGGAGAATTTCTTTTTAAAGAAAAATCAACCTTTACGGAAATAATTGTGGATAAAGAAGCCTTTAATAATGTTCTTACCTTTGAAAAAGATGCTGTTGTCGATTACCTTGAGCTTAACGAAGCAACGGAGGTAAAAGGTGAAGGAGAAATTAAACAGCTATTGATCAAGGCCCCCGGGTCGACCCTTGAACAGATTCCCCTCTCTGTTGAATTTGCAGAGAGCGAGGAAGACCTGTTCGTAATCATAGACGGTTATGAAATATCGACACCGGAAATGCTGGAGAAACTTATCGAGCATGGCGACCCCAATTATGTGGAGGAGCCTGAACCGGAGCCTGAGCCGGAGCCAGAGCCTGGGCCTTCTCCTGCACCCGCTCCGCAGCCGCAGCCTGAGCCCGAGCCCGAACCTGAGCCTGAACCGGAACCTGTGCCAGAACCGGAACCCGAACCGGATTTGATTGGTAACTTTGCAGTGGCCGACGGCCTGACCCCCGGTAAAAAGATGGTCGTGGTCATCCTTAATGTTGACGAGCCGCAGAACTACAGTGTAAGTGTTGGCGGCGCAGTTCTTGAATACAGCGATGCCGTCGGTGGATTCCGGGGAGAAGTTGATGAAGCCGATGCTGTACGCAGCAAGGTGGTTGTCACTCCTTAAATTACGCTGAATGGAGGTGGGCAGGTGCGGAACTATCTATATAAAAGCGGCATGATCATCCTGACAATTTTAATGATTCTGCTATCCCTCAGCTCGTCCGCACTGGCTGCGGTAACCGGTTTTGTAGCCAGGGACGACGGCGGGGACTATATCGAATATAGCTATGAAGACCTGCTCGACTCCTACAGCCTGAAACTGCTTGGCCGGTCAAACGGGCTTTATGAAGATTTTTCGATCAAGCAGACCTTTGCCATTCTGTATAACGACGATGGTTACATCGATTACGAGGACCTGCTCGACCGTTATGCAGCTGCAGTGGTCAATGGTGAGCGTTTTGATCTAAAAGAAATCTTTGAAAACAATGATTTCAAGAAAGCCTCAATTCCCTCCGAAATTAAGCAGGCTGTAATCAGAGAAGGGAAAATTACTTATACCGCCAAAAACATTGGTGGTGGGATAGACGGAGAAGGTTCAAAAACACGGACGCCCATTGTCGGTTCACCTGAAGCGACCCTGGAGCAGGCCAAATTGTGGGCTATGGAAAGAGAAGCCCATCAGCGTTTTATCGACATAGCCGATCTTTACTGGGAATACGGACGCAGAACAGGCCTCAGGCCGGAAGTTCTCTATGCCCAGGCAGCTCACGAGACGAACTTTGGCAAATATACCGGCCAGGTACCTCCGGAATATAACAACTGGGCTGGCATCAAGAAAGCCGGAGCGACCGGTGACGAACCCGAAGATCATGAAGAATTTGCCACTCCCGAGGACGGCGTGCGGGCTCATTTTAACCACATGTCTGCCTATGTAGGCCTCAATCCTATTGGTGAACCGCATGGCCGTTATCAGGTTGTCCTCGATCAGACCTGGGCCGGAGCGGTTATTCATGTTGAAGATCTGAGCGGTAAGTGGGCCCCTTCGGCCGGGTATCATACTTCTGTTCTCAACCTGCTTGAGCAGATATATGATGTCGGGACGGAAAGTGGCAGTTCCACCAGGGAATCAACTGAAAATGACCCGGACCGGTCGGACAGCAACGACATTCCGCAGAGCGCCAGTGTAATTGTTGAAGCCGATGTGCTGCGCCTGCGCAGCGGACCGGGGCTTGATTATAAAATTATCGACCGGATGCTGAAGGGTACTGTTCTTACAGTAATGGGGAACCAAAATGAATGGTTAAAGGTCATTACACCGGAAGGGAAAAACGGATGGACTCACGGCGGTTATGTCAGGGAACTTTCACCCACTGGCGACAACCTTGCCGATAAACTGGTTGCCATTGATCCCGGCCATGGCGGCTCTGACTTCGGGGCAGTCGGAGTAAGCGGCGTGCGGGAAAAGGATATCAACATAGCTGTAGCCCAGCACCTGGCAGCCATGCTTCAGGAAGCCGGGGCTAAAGTAATCATGACCCGCAGCGGAGATTACTCGTTGAGTAACCAGCAGCGGGTGGATACGGCTAACGAGGCCAAAGCCGATATTTATATCAGCATCCATGCCAATGCTTTTACCAGCGAGGAATCAAATGGTACCGAAACTCACTTCTGCGACGAAAAGAAAAACAGTGCCGCCGGCCGGTACCTTGCCTACCAGCTGCAGCGTGAATTGCTTGCTTCGCTGGGCCTGCGCGACCGCGGTGTTAAGGCCAGCAGTTTCTTTGTCCTGACCAAGACTGAAATGCCCTCGGCCCTGGTGGAAATGGCCTTTATGAGTAATGTCGAAGAAGAAAAACAGCTGACCGACCCGGCATACCAGAAAAGGGCAGCTAAAGCGCTTTTCCGTGGCCTGCAGTCCTATTTCCAGTATTATCAGTAAAAAAATGGGTTGACCCGTGGGGGAAGTCGATTTTACAAGGAAGAATCTGTAAATTATAACAGCAAATTAGCAGAATATTTTCAAGTTTAATGAAAAAAAGCTTGATTTACGGGAAAGAAGGGTATACACTATTCTCAAGTGAAAACCATATTAGAAAAATTTTTACACGCAAAAGAAGGATCTTTTACATAAATATAGAATATTTACAAGGGATAGTGTCCTTGAAAAGGGAAAGTGCCCGTTTTTAGTATGACAGCGCCTGGTAAAAGAAGGGATAGGTGTTGTTCCCTATATGGAGGTGAGGAAAGGAGCCGCTACAGGTTATCGGGTTTTGCATGCGCTCGTAGACGACAGAATATAAATTGACTGAAGATAGAGAGAGCGTATGAGTTTTTTTAAAGGGAGAGAATGATTATGGATAAGCAAGTCAGGTACGGCCTGCTTCTCTTAGTCGTTTTAATGCTTGGCGTAACGTTGACAGTTTTTATCGCAACGCCCGCCTATGCTACTGAAGAAGAAGCAGAGATGGAACAGATTTTTACGGCTGCCGAAAAAAGGGCAGCTATTAGTGCTGCAAATGATGCGATATTTCTAATTCCCCGTGTTGACCACATCGTTGCTCTGGATCAGAAAGCCGTTCAGCAGGTCGCCGAAGCGCGCGCCCTGGTTGAAAAGGCCAAAGAAGAGTACGGTGCCGTTGATGCTGATTTCCCCGATCTGGCCAAACTACTCTCGGCCGAAAACATAGTCTTCAAGCTCCTCGCCGTCAAAGCGGCCCAGGATGCTATTGATGTCATACCACCACTGGAAGAAATAACTGAAGAGCACCGCCCGCTTATAGAAGAAGCCCGCCGATTGGTCAATATCGCCATGCAGGAACATGGTGCTACCCGCTTCGATATTTGCTGGCGTCTTGATGCATTGGAAGATGCGGAAGAAAAAATTGGGGAAAAAGAACCTGAACCGACTCCGCCGCCCCAACCTCCCGATGATCGTCAACCCACACCGCCAACCGGCGGGCCGGCTGACACATTTACAGTGGCGGCACTGCTGATTTGTGGAGTAGGCCTGTTCCTTTACAGGCAGAGCAGAGCCCATTATTAAAGAGAACCGTTTGCTTAAGGGAGAAAGAAAATTGCTGAATGTAATTACCGCAGAGAAAGTAAGAAAGAAAAAATGGAATAAGTAACAGTAACTGTAAAAGGAGGGTAGAAAGCAACCTCGAGAGTAAGTATTTATTATGAAAATAAAGGGGTGCGAAATAAAATGAGTATAAAAAACAATAAAGTGTTAATGACTTTTGTTTTGATTGTTTCCTTTTTGCTGATCTTTTCCCAGGCTGCCTTTGCTGCTGACGGAGTAAAGCTTAGCGCCAGCTCCGAATCGGACGTGGCAGGGGAAGAGGTAACCGTAACGATCAGTATTGAAGATGCCGAGGGTATTGAAGGCGGCCAGTTTGACCTTTCCTTCGATTCCGATGTAATCGAGCCCGTTTCCGCGGCCCGGGGAGCCTTTGTCCCCGATATCTCCGGCAACTCTTTTGACTACAACCTGGAACTGGAAGACGGTAAACTGAGGGTCCTCTGGGTAATCGCTGCCGGTGCGGAGGATGACTCCGGAGTGGTCGGAACCATTACTTTTGAACTGCTCGAGGACGGCGAAACCGACCTGACCTTCAGCGATGTTGTTATTGCTCCGGCTGACACGGATGTAGCTTCTACCCACACTGCCGGTCAGATAACGGTTATTGACTTCGATGAATTGAAGCAAGAAGCGATTGATGCTGCTGATGAAGCCATCGCCGACCTTCCTGACTGCGACGACATTACCCTGGCTGACCGGGATGATGTGGAAGCAGCCCGGGCCCTCGTTGAGGAAGCCATGGATGAGTATGATGCTGAAGATGAAGATTTCGCCGATCTTGATAAACTCGAGTGCGCCGAAGTGAAAATCGAAAAGCTCGAAGCGATTAGAATAGCTGACAATGCCATCCTGGCCTTGCCATCAGTAGACAGCCTCACACTGGACGATAAGCCCGATGTGGTATCTGCCCGTGCCCTGGTTAACGCGGCCAAGGATGACCATGATGCAGTCGATGATGACTTCGAGTACCTGGCTACCCTGAACGCAGCGGAAAACCGGATCAAGGAACTGGAAGGGCTTCAGCCCACACCGCCTACCGGTGGAGTGAACTACTGGCTGCCCATCGGCCTGCTGGCGCTCATTGCCGGGGCATTCGTTATGGCCCGGCGCAAGCGCTTGGCCACGGTTCGTTAAACAAAAATAACTGTTCAAGTAAACCTGACGATTAGAAGAAAGTTGCGGCGGTGATTACCGTCGCCGCCGCAACAAGGGTTTTAACTGACAACAGGATCTGATTACTCTTAAATAAGGTTTGGGTTAATGATAAAAGCATTGTCTACACCACGTATAGTACCGACAGTTCTGGTTATTGTTTTTTGCTATCTGGTCCTGTTTATGTATCCGGGATCTGCTGTTGCGGCCGACCTGAACTTAAGTGTCGACGAAAAAGAGTCTGAACCGGGAGAACAGGTGACCTTACCAGTGAGGATCGAGAATGCGTCGGGAACTGAAGGCGGGCAGTTTATCCTGACCTACGATCCGGCTGTTCTGGATCCGGTTTCTCTGGAAGCCGGGGACCTGGTCAAAAATGCTACCGGCAGCCTGCACATGGCCAACCTGGATTATGAACCCGGCAAGCTGATGTTTATGTGGGTTACTGCTGCCGGGGACGCGGCCGATGCAGGGATTTTATGCACTGTTACGTTTAGTGTGCTCAAGGCCGGACAGACTGAGATCGCCTTCAGGGATGTAGTAATCGCCCCCGAAGGAGCGGTAACCGTCAGGACTACCCCGGGCGGGGTATCCAGCGGTGACGTGGAGGTGAAGCCGGAAGGAACAGATGAAACTGAAAATGAGAGGAAAGAGAACAAAGAAAAGACGGTAACCGAAGATGAGCAAACCGTAGAAGAGAACCAGTCTCCGTCTGCGGAAGAAGAACTGGAAGACGAAGGATCCGAAGAAATTGATCCTGAAGAAGTTGAAAAAGCCGAAGAAGAGGCTCAGAACTATACAGCGGTGATCGTTATTGTCGCACTGGCCATATTGCTGCCGGCAGGCTTTGCGGTCTATAAGCGGTTAAGAAAAAACCGGATCCCGGGATAAGGATAAAAAGTAGTATGAACCAGGGAGAAACAAAGATTGTCTTATTTCGTGTATGAACAAGAATTGACATTTAACTTAAAGGTAAGTACTTATCTATTGAAAGTGAGGTTAACAAAATGCTGAAATCTTCTAGAAAGAGAGCAGGGGCAAAGGTTTCGCTGGTTTTGCTCTCCATCTTTCTATTCCTGTTCATTTTCGCCTCGGCTGCTGCAGCTGCCACCTACGGTGATGTCAATGATGACGGGAATATTAATGTTCTCGATGTCGTGCTCATTCAGCAGCATGTGCTCGGGTTGGAGGAGCTGACCGAAGCCCAGGAAACAGTCGCCGATGTGAACGGTGACGGAAATATCAACGTGCAGGACGTAACCCTGATTATGCAGTATGCCCTGGGATTGGTTGACGAGTTCCCGCATGCAGCTCTGGAGGTTTCCAGTGTAACTGCAGTGAACCCGAAACAGGTAGAAGTTGAGTTTAACCGCATGCTGAAGCCTGATGAACGGTCAAATATGACATCAGACAACTTCCATGTTGGACTGCAGGCATCGCCGTCTACAGATCGATTAACAGGAACTGGCTCAGCAGTGGAAATCATGGATGATGGCAAAACTGTCCTGTTAACAATGGCAGATGGTTATTATTTTGTTAACGGATCAACAACAAACCGTGTTATCGTTAAAAAAGAGGTTGGCATTACTGCAGATTACACTGTAAATGACCTTGTTTTTGTTGATACAAGTGTTCCTACGCTGGAATCGGTGCATACGGAAAGCCCGAGGACAATTGTCTTAACATTCTCTGAACCTTTGGATAACTCGGTAATTCCAACTAATATTACCTTAAACGGAGGAGCAATTGCTCTTAACCTAGTTGGCGGAGCTTATAATGATGCTCGACGTGAACTGAGAATCAATAGTTATTCGGATCTGTCGGCAGGTTCTTACACATTGGGTATTTCTAGTGGAACCAGCCTGAAAGATTATTCCGGATTTTCTGTAGCGCCGACTTCTAAGACATTTACCCATTCCCCGATAACCACTGCGCCGACGGTGAGTGTGAAATCGGCTACTGTAAATTCCGTTACCATTGAATTCTCAAGAGCAATTAACCCAACCACTTTGGTTAATAACACCAGTGTTTTATTCAGGCATACTGTTGAAACAAGTACCTATTACCAGGTGACAGGAACTTCGGTGACCAATCCTTCAGGAGATGCAAGGACCTTTGTCATTGACTTTACCGGTAAGACTCTTCCGGTTGGCGAAACTACTCTATGGATGAAGTATGTTGATGGGACGATCGATGCTAACAAAGTCAAGGATACCTGGAGTAATATAATATTGCCCTTCAGTTTGGCAGTTACTACAACCTTCGATACTACTGCACCAACTGCGACAGTGAGTGTTAATTCAAATACTCAAATTGATGTTCAGTATAGTGAAGCTGTGCAAGGTGCAACAACCCCGTCCAATTACTCACTTAAGAAAGATAGTACAACTGTATCGATTAGCAGTGTTGCAGATCTTGGTGGGAATAAGTATCGTCTGACAACAGCTTCTCAGATGCAGGGCCAACACACCCTTACTATTTCTAATATTAAAGACACTTCACCTGCTGAAAATCCGATGGATACTCAATCATACACTATTAATGTACCTGATACAATTACACCTAAAGTCGTCAACTTGTCGGGGAATCCGGAAAATAAATTCTACAAACTTAATCCCATCAGTAAAGTTCGGATTTTCTTTAATGAAGCAATGAATCAAATCGATTTGGCTACAAAGTCTATGTATGAAAATGTAATTTATTCTAATGCAAATCCCACAGAGGTAATTCCCGCTTCTGATGGAAAATCCGTATATCTTGAGTTTGCGAATAATGTAACGGGTGATTTGCGTGTAGGCTCTTTAAGAGACTTAGCTGGAAATTCCTTAGGTATTGCGACCACATTGAGCGGTGTTCCGTTCGTTTTGGGTCTTGATCCTGGAATTACGAACCCGGTTATTGCAACTACACCGACAGTTATTAAAGTATATCTGAGTGGTATTGTAAACAGTGCCTCAATCGTTGATTTTGAAGTGAGGATAGATAATGATCCTGTTGATTGGGTTAATCCTTCAAATATTACTATTGATAACTCTAGCGGAAAATCTGTTCTAACCCTTACATTGGCTGGAGCAGAAGCCATTGGATATGATGCAAAAGATGATGATGATGATGTCACTCAGGTTAGAACAGTATCATCACCGGGTGTTGCTGGAGAGGCAACTTATACCAAGGATGCCTACGGTTTTCCGGTAAATATTGCTGCGACTACTATAGTTGACCGTATTGTACCAATTGTAGAAAGTGTTGATTATATAAATTCTACTACTATTGAAATAACATTAAAAGAGAATATAGATGGAACCACTATGTCTGGTAGTGGAGTTAATGGTTTTTCTGTTTCAGGAGGTACATTAACAAAGGCAGAGCATGGTGGTCTTGGCAACGAAGATAAGATTAATTTAACAGGATCAGGATTTACGGAAAATACAGATGTTTATTATAATTCAGCAGCTGGGATTACCGATATGTCTGGTAATTATCTCGCGAGTTTCAGTCGGACCAGCACATTGGATTAACACTAAGTATTTATTGTATTAAATGTAATCTATTTGTTGAAAAATCCGGCGGCGGTATCGCTACCGCCGCCGGATTGTCCCTAAAGTAAACTGTAAAGGCATTAATAGTAAGGATATAATTGCGTTCTCCAAGATAGATTTTAAGCGATTAATTAACGATTATTTGATCAAGAACAGGCAATTGCCCGTGAGAAAGGATTGTCGGATATGTTCAGCTCATCCGGGACAACTGGTTTAGACAATAAATAAGGCAGGCGTTTTCGTGCTTGTTTTATTTTTGTGCTTTTTTGCCCATCAGGTGCCGGAGTATGGAAATTTGATCTGGTAATCGCAGCTTTGATTCTGTAAGTTTTTTAACGGTTAATATATATCGCCCTGAGAAGCACGCGCACAAGCGCGTGCTTCTAGCCATTAGCGCGTCCGGCTGGGCATTATATTGGGGGAAAGAGTTATGCAGAGCATAACCGAATACCTGGGAAAGAAGCTGAAGGTCAACACAGAAAAGCGCTGTAGATAGAGCGCGGAGACAAAAGTTTGCGGGGTTTCCCTTCGGATATGAAGTCTAAATAAGCATTATTATGCCCAGTAGGCAAAAAACTCCTCCTACAACTTTGCTGAGGACGGTCTCATTTACCTTGTTGGCAAACTTTGCTGCAAATCTGCCGCCCACTACCGTGCCCATGGCACTGTATAAAGCTGCTTCAATTGGTAGATGACCCGTTATAGCATGGCCTATCGCCCCTGATGCTGCCGTAAAGGCCATGATAAGCGTCGATGTCCCCACACCCTCATGCATTGTGTAACCCATCACAAATACAAGAATCAGCAGTATCATCACACCGCCACCCGCACCGAGAAGTCCGCTTATTATACCTACGAATATGCCAAGCAAAAATCCTGAAAACACGACATTACTTCTCAATATTTTGATTATGGCACTTTGCTTTTTCGTGGTGGCGTTTTTTTCTTCATCAGATGGTTTTACATTTCTTCTACCGCGCATCCAGAATATGATGGCAGTAGCGATCAAAAAGATGCCGAATGAATTTCCAAGACCCACTTCGGGTATATGCGGTGATATGAAGCTACCAAGCTGGGCTCCCAACACCGAGCCTAAGGCAATCCACCAGCCCTGCTTCAAATTAAGGTTTTTGTTTTGATAATATGTCCATGCGACAACCAGAGAAGCTATAGCGTCGGCAAACAGACTGGCGCCTATAGCGTTAAAAGCTGAATATCCAAGCATTATGAGCCCCGGAACTATTATCATTACTCCGCTGGCACCTATAAGTCCAGTGGTAATGCCCGCGGCAATTCCCACGATTATTAGAAGAAAGTACTGCATATGAAGATCCTCCATTTAATGATCAGTATCTATAAGGAATGAGCAAGTCCCTGGTCTTGTGTAAAAACATTTTCGGTTAGAAAATTTCAGCATCACAGTTACCGCCGATCTAAAGCAATGTTTTCCGTAAACTTACCGCAAGATTCTTTCTTTGGCCTACTACTTATTAGAGGATCAGCAACCCTTTAAGCCGTTTCCCGAAATGGGCCGGGGTCCACATTCAACCATTTGGGCTGATATTTCTTCCCGGCGCAGTAGTGAGCTTTTTTATTCAATTGACGAAAATGCCAATAAAGAGTTTTTCCGACTGCAAAGTGCGCGCAGGTTGGAAAAAGAATCTTTGACTTACGATACCACCTCCATTACGTCATATTCGGAGCTGCCTTTTTCCTTTTATTTGAGTGCATTATACCAAATTACAACCCTTACGCAAAGGATAAAAGCGCGGGGAAGTTATCCTCCAATTTATTTTTTCTTCCGAATACCAGTTGGTTTTCCCCCTTTGTCAAAAAACACTTTGCGTGCGGAATGTTGAACCGTCATTGAATAAAATAATCAACTTAATGTCAAATCCTAATAAAACGAAGGGGGTTCACGAAATCGGAATTGTTTTAGTTGGCTTATTAGCGGCTGTCCTATTTTGGTTTATCCTGAATAACAATGCTAACCGGGTCGAAGCATTTATTAACCCGAATTTTGCTCAGGTTTTTTTAATTCAAGGCCTGTTCTCATTAAGCCGTTAAGGGGAGCACATAATACGCAGTATGCTCTCCTTTTATTTAACAAACCTGCCTGCTGCTCGGGTTGCTGTTTAGCTTGTCTGATCGAGTCTGGCAATATAAAATAAAAAGAAAAGTATTGAGGAGCACGGCTGATTGCAGCAACCAAATCTTAACAGGAGAGGATGTTTGTTAATGCTAAAAGGTGGATATACCGGCAAGATCTTACGAATTAATCTTACAGAGAAGAGTTTTGTGGAAGAAAAAACCGATGAACAGTTGGCCCGCGAATATATCGGGGGAGCCGGATTTGGTATCAAATATTTATTTGACGAGGTGCCGGCGGGAGCCGATCCCCTGGGGCCGGACAACAAATTAATTTTTGCCCCCGGCCCATTCACGGGAACAAATACGCCCTGTTCGGGCAGAATTTCTGTGACAACCAAATCGCCTCTCACCGGGGCGGTGGGGATGGCCCTTTCCGGCGGGGATTTCCCTGCTGAATTGAAATTCGCCGGGTATGATGCCCTTATAGTCGAAGGGAAGGCTTCAGAACCGCTTATGCTGTGGATCAAAGATGGCGATGTTAAATTCCGTTCGGCAAAAACCTACTGGGGTACCCGGACATTTGACTGCCAGCAGATGATCAAGGATGATTTGCGCGACCAGAACATCCGGGTAGCCTGTATCGGGCCGGCCGGCGAAAACCTGTCCAAACTGGCCTGTATTATCAATGAACGCCGTGCTTTCGGGCGCAAGGGAGTCGGCGCCGTAATGGGCTCAAAAAATCTTAAGGCTATTGCAGTGCGTGGTACACAGGAAGTCCCTATTGCCGATAAAGATGCTTACAAGGAAGCGATTTCGGCGATGAGGAAGGATCTCAAGGACAGTCCGGTCGCTTACCCCATGTTCTCCGTCCATGGCAGTGTCATGGCCCTCGATACTACCAGCGAGCTGGGCATCTTTTCAACCAAGAACTGGACCTCTACCGGGGTATGGGATCCGGTAAGAAAAATCGGCATGGACGCCAACCAGGAACAGAAAATCGGGCGGACCCGCTGCTACAGCTGCCCCGTTGGCTGCAGCCAGCTTAAACTGGCGCGCGATGGGGAATATGCGGGGATATTCTCGGAAGGGCCGGAATTTGAAACGCTCTATTCCCTGGGAGGGACCGTCGGGATAGATAATCTTGATGCAGTGATTGCGGCCGACCGCCTCTGTGACGAGCTGGGCCTGGATACTATTTCGGCAGGTGTAGCGGTCGGATTTGCCATGGAACTTTATGAGAAAGGTATCCTCACGGACAAAGATACGGGTGGTCTTAAGCTGAATTTCGGCAATGACAAAGCTTTGTTCTCTTTACTGCTTGACATGGCCTATAAGCGTGGTCTGGGTGCCGTCCTGGCTGACGGGACCAAAATTGCGGCAGAGAAGATCGGCAAGGAGACAGATAAATATGCCATGCATATCAAGGGACTGGAAATGCCCGCTTACGATGTGCGGGGAGCCAAGGCCCACGGTTTAAACTATGCTACCTCCTACACCGGAGCCGATCACAACAGGGGTTATGCTTTCCAGGAAATATTCGGGATTCCCGTTCCCGAAGAGGTGGATCGATTTGCTTCCAGGGGTAAAGGCAAACTGACCAAGTGGAACCAGGACATGAGGGCCGGCACCTGTGATTGTCCCACCATATGTGCTTTCATGCTAGATATGGCTTTTGCCCATACTGCCCTGAGAAATACCGCGGCGGTGATGACGGCTTTAACCGGCCTGGAGATAAGCGAGGAAGATGTTTATACCGTTGGTGAGAGGGTCAACAACCTGGCCCGGGCTTTCAATGTTCGAGAAGGCTTCACCAGGGATGACGATCACTTCCCCGAGAGATTGCTTACCGAACCGCTCAAGGGCGGCAACTCCGAGGGCCAGTATATTAAGAAAGAAGAACAGGAAGAAATGCTTGACGAATATTACGAAGCCCGCGGCTGGACACCGGAAGGAATGCCCACAGTAGAGAAACTAAATGAATTGAATCTTGGCTATGCAGCAGACTCGCTGAAAAAATAAAATAATAATGGGGTCAGGTCTTGAAATATAAGCTCAGGTCGGATGGCTGATATAATTGCAAGGCCTGGCCCTTTCTGATGGAGCCCATGCCGAACAGAGCAATTGCCATTTCGAGCTACGGTCTTTTCTGTTTTCGGATTATCACTGGTTTTTAAATAATCGAAATAAAGGATTTCTTACGACTGCTGTAAAGATAAATACATAAATATCTGCACCGTTTTATCTGTTTGATTGAGTATTAGCGGTGGAAATTCAACCTGCAGAGAAACGGGGAGTTTTCTTCATGCTGATAAAAATGAAACCACTGTTATACCAGGGTCAATTTAAAGGCGGTTATTTCCACGGCCGTGGAACAATGATCTGGGCGGACGGGACAGTGATTGAAGGCACCTGGGAAAACGAGGAATTTGTCAATTAATTAACATGCTGGGGGCGCAGGTCTTGCAATAACATTTTCCAGCCCGGTTTGCTGGCTTCCTTCAGCCAGGCCTTATCTTGCAGGCCTGTTGTTAGATTTTATGATTTCGTAAAGCAAAAAGTTATATTTCAAGTGTTGGCCCCGATTTTATTTATTCTTCTTGAAGTATTCAGAAATATTATGTTAATTCCCAAAGTAAGTTCTACAGTGGACCACGGTGTAGCATTTAGTTTGGGAAGTATTTTTAGTAGAATTAAGTCTGGGAAGTTTTCCTTAAAAGAGAAGGAGAGAATGAATGAAA